>JAJCXZ010000064.1 GCA_029263175.1 Acidimicrobiales bacterium
GTGCGGCGTTTCTGGAGGTTGCCTTCTTGGCTGCTTTCTTTGGTGCGGGATTGTTGGAGGGTGCCTTCTTGGCTGCTTTCTTTGGCGCGGCCTTTCTGGCGGGTGCCTTCTTGGCTGCCTTCTTCGATGGTTTCTTGGCTGCCTTTTTTGCTGCCATGGTGCGTCCCTTCGTCCGCTTTCCGGAATTGTGGTTGGATGCGCCACCGGCAGAGGTATCCGCCGCCTGAATGGCTGCCATAGTTTGGCCGCTCAAGGTGGCCGTGGGGATGATGCCAGCGTCAACGCCGCGCCGGTCGGTGTCGTAGCGATGGATAATGAAGTCACGGGTCTGTCCAACCGACACCGCATCGCGGGCGCGCCGAGGTGCCGGATCCGCCATCAGCCGGAGCGGGAGGTAGACCTCGATCCCCTCGGCGCGGGCGTACGCGCCATGCGATGAGAACTTCTCGACAGTTGCTCGCACCGAGGAGCCGACCGGGTTCGCCCGTCGAAAGGCGTTCCATGACTTGTCGGCGTTGCCGTCGTTGCGACCTCCGCGCCGTGTCTTTTTGGCCGCCGCCTTGGCGGGACGTGGCGCCTTCGGTTCCTGCTTCGTCTTTGGTTCCTGCCTCGTCTTCGTCTTCGGCTTCGCCTGGGCCGCTGGGTGGGCTGCCGCGGCCTTGCGCCCGCGTCCGCGCCTGGTTGCCTTGGGTTTGTCGGCGTTCGGTTCGGCTTCCGCAACCTCGGCAATTGGCTCGGTGGTCTTCTCCGTCTTGGAACCGCGTGTGGCTTTACGACTCACAGGGCCCCGAACCGGAAGCCGGGGAACGAAGATCCAGCCGATGCCCGGGATGGGCTTGCCGCCGATCAGCCGACCTTCTTCGAAGAGCCAGTCGTACGTGCCGTGGAACTCTTGGAACGAGTCGTTGGACAACACGACGGCGTCGGCACGGTTGGCGACTTCGAGGATGAATGTGTCGCCGCGTCCGATCACGCCGGCCGGGGGAGTGATGATCTTGTTGGCATCGATCGCCTTGCGCACGGCATTGCGCTCGGACGTGGCGACTCGGTGCTCGAACGACGCGTCCACGATCACGGTGATCAGCGAGAACGTGTGGTCCGTGTCGAAGGATGCCACTGCCTCGTTGAGCTGGGCGAAACTCGGATCCGAACGTCCCTCTGTTGCGATGTTGGAACCGTCGACTACGGCGTGCTTCTTGGCCATGAGGTTCAGTCAACCATGTTGTCTACGCTGCCTCGGTGATTCGTGCCGTTCTGTTCGATTTCGGAGGAGTGATCCTCACCAGCCCTTTCGAGGCGTTCAACGTCTATGAGGAAGAGGCGGGTTTGCCCCGGGACCTCATCCGCACCATCAATTCGACCAACCCCGATACGAATGCCTGGGCTCATTTCGAGCGCGGCGAATACTCCACGGCGGAGTTCATCGCGGCATTCGAAGACGAGGCCAGGGCCGTCGGCTTCGACGTCGACGCTTCTCGCGTTGTCGGATCGCTTCGTGGTCGATTGCGCCCCGCGATGGTCGAGGCCGTTCGTCGGTGTGCAGCCGAGTTCCGTACGGCGATGTTGACGAACAACTTCGTCGCGCCTGACGGCGAGCGTGCAACCAAGGCGATGACCGATGCGGACGGTGCCGATCTGGAGGCGGTACACGCCCTGTTCGATGAGATCATCGAGTCGAGTGTGGTGGGCGTACGCAAGCCGGAACGTCGGTTCTACGAGATCGCGTGCGAACGGCTCGGCGTTCAGCCTGAAGAGTGTGTCTTCCTCGATGACCTGGGCATCAACCTGAAACCGGCCAAGGCCATGGGAATGCGAACGATCAAGGTTGTGGATCCGGCTGCCGCGCTCGCCGAGCTCGAAGCGGATCTCGGCATTCCGTTGCGTTGATGACGAAGGCCGTCTAACGCACACTGGGGACAGACCCCAGCGTGCGTTAGAAGCTGAGGGCCTCGTCCATGAGCTGCGCGTGCTCTTGAGCGTGAACGCGGCCGCTGCCGCAGGCCGGGGAACCCGATTCGAAGCGACTTGCGCGCCGGATTGAGTGAGTGGTTTCGTGCGACTCATAGAGCCGACCCTTGATCGAGTTCCAGGGGCCCATGTTCTCGGGCTCCTCTTGGACCCACATGATTTCGCGAGCGTTGGGGTACTTGGCCAGCTCAGTCGCCACCGCGGCGAACGGCCAGGGGTAGAGCTGCTCGACTCGCGCGATGGCCGCTGGGACGCCCCGCGAATCGCGCTCGGCCATCAGGTCGAACGACACCTTCCCCGAGCAGAGGATCACTCGCTGGACCTCACCGGCCGGCGGTGGGTTGCGATCGCTCAACAGCTCTTCGAACGTCCCCGACAACAAGTCGGTCACGAACGACCGCGATTGCTTCGCCCGCAACAACGACTTCGGGGTGAAGACGATCAGGGGCGATTGTGTCGACTGCATTGTCTGACGCCGGAGAACGTGGAAGAACTGGGCAGCCGTCGTGGCGTTCACCACCTGCATGTTGTCCTCCGCCGCGAGGAGCAGGAACCGTTCGATCCGGGCGGACGAGTGCTCGGGACCCTGACCCTCGAAGCCGTGCGGTAGGAGCAGAGTGAGGCCGCACTCCTGGTGCCACTTGTCATGGGCCGCGACGAGGAACTGATCGATGATGATCTGAGCGCCGTTGGCGAAGTCGCCGAACTGGGCCTCCCAGAGGACGAGGGCTTCCTTGTTGACGATGGAGTAGCCGTACTCGAAACCAAGCGCGGCATATTCAGACAGCAGCGAGTCGTAGATCCAGAGGTTCGTGTCACCGTCGGCAAGTGTGCCGAGTGGCTGGAACTCGGCACCGGTGTCGTAGTTCACGAGGGTGGAGTGACGATGGCTGAAGGTGCCGCGACGGGAGTCCTGGCCCGCGAGTCGAATCGAGGTGCCTTCCAGCAGCAGTGAGCCAAATGCCATCGCTTCGCCGAGCGCCCAGTCGATCTCGCCCGCCTCGAACATCTTGTCTCGCGTCTCGAACTGCTGGGCCAGCTTCGGATGCATGACGAAGCCTTCGGGCCGCGACGAGAGTGCCTCGTAGACACGGGCGACAGTGGCCTCGTCGATGCCGGTGCGCAGATGGGGCCGGACGCCGACACTCTCCACCGGTGGAAGAGCGCGACCCTCGGGATCGTCGGTTGTGCCGCGGGTCTCGTCCAGCGCGAGCTGAAGCCGGGACTTGAAGTCGGCGAGTGCGTCCTCTTCTTCTTCCGGGGTGATGTCGCCTCGCTTGACCAGCGCCGCCGTGTATTGCGCCCGAACCGATGGGCGAGCATCGATACGGCGATACATCTCCGGCAGGGTGTAGCTCGGGTCGTCGCCCTCGTTGTGACCGTGACGGCGGTAGCCGATCATGTCGATCACCACGTCCTTGTTGAACGTCTGGCGGTATTCGAAGGCCAGGCGGGCGACACGAACGCACGCCTCGGGGTCATCACCATTGACGTGGAAGATCGGGGCCTGGATCATCTTGGCCACGTCGGTGGAGTACTCCGACGAGCGGGCGACGTCTGGTGTGCTGGTGAACCCCACCTGGTTGTTGATGATGACGTGCACGGTGCCGCCGACGCGGTAGCCGCGGATCTGCGACAGGTTGAGTGTCTCGGCCACAACGCCTTGACCGGCGAACGCCGCGTCTCCATGGAGGAGGAGCGGCAAGACCGGGTAGGGGCCGAGGCCCCTTTGGGGATCGATGGCGTCCATACGGGCGCGAACCATGCCAAGCACGACCGGATTGACCGCTTCGAGGTGCGACGGGTTTGCGGCCAACTCGAGTGGCAGTTCGCTGCCGGTGCGACTGGTGAAGGTGCCGGTCTGACCGAGGTGGTACTTCACATCCCCGGAGCCCTGGGTCATCTCCGAGATGGTGCCGCCCTCGAACTCATCGAAGAGCTGAGCGTGCGTTTTGCCGACGATGTTGACGAGCACGTTCAGACGACCGCGATGGGCCATACCCATGACGGCTTCGGCCATGCCGGCGTCGGCCGCCGCTGCGAGCAGCGCGTCGAGCAAGGGAATCGTGGATTCGCATCCCTCGATACCGAACCGTTTCTGCCCGACGTATTTGGTGCCGAGGAACGTCTCGAGCGCTTCGGCCGCGTTGAGGCGACCGAGGACATGCAGTTGTTCGTCAGATGTGATCGTGCGATCGGCGCCTTCGAGTTGCTCTTGCATCCAGCGCTTTTCTGCCGGCTCCTGGATGTGCATGTATTCGACGCCGACGGTGCGGCAGTACGCGTCGCGGAGCACGCCGAGCATGTCGCCCAGCGGCATCTTGGCCCTGCCGGCAACCTGCGCATAGATGCCACTCTCGCTGCCGGTGAGGAATTCGCGGTCGAGATCCCAGATCGTGAGGCCGTAGGTGGCAGGGTCGAGCTCGGCGTGCATCTTTGGTTCTTTGACCTGTAGCGGATCGAGATCAGCAATCAGGTGACCACGCACCCGGTGCATGTTGATCAGCTGGTTGACCTTGGCCTGCTTCTCCATCAGCGAGGCTTCGCGGTCGACCGGGTTGACGTCGCGACGCCATTTCACGGCCTCGTACGGCACGCCCATGGCACGGAAGATGTCGACGTAGAAATCGTCCTCGCCGAGCAGCAGCTCGTGAACTTTCTTCAAGAACATGCCGGATTCGGCGCCCTGAATGATCCGGTGGTCGTAGGTCGAGGTGACGCTGATCACCTTCGAGATGCCGAGGTTGGCGAGCATCTCGGGGTCGGCGGCCTGGTACTCGGCGGGAAACGCGATCGAGCCGACGCCGACAATCAGGCCTTGGCCCTGCATGAGTCGAGGCACTGACTGGAGGGTGCCGATCGTGCCGGGGTTGGTGAGGCTGACCGTGGTACCGGAGAAGTCGTCGGGGCTGAGGTCGCCGCGGCGGACCTTGCCGATCAGTTGCTCGTAGCGGGCGACGAATTCACGGAAGTCGAGCATGTCGGCTTCCTTGATGCACGGCACCATGAGCGTGCGCGAACCATCGCTCTTTTGAAGATCGACGGCGATACCAAGACCGACGTGCTCGTTGCGAATGAGGACGGGCTTGCCCTCTTCGTCGGTGGTGTACGTGTTGTTCATCGCCGGAATCGAGTCGGCGATGGCGCGTATGACCGCGTAACCGATGAGGTGCGTGAACGAGACCTTGCCGCCCTGCTTGCGACCGAGGTAACCGTTGATGATCTTGCGGTTGACCTCGAGCAGCTTGGCGGGAATCTGGCGGAAGCTGGTGGCCGTGGGGACCTCGAGGCTTGCTTCCATGTTGATGACGATGCGGGCGCTCGCTCCACGTATCGGCTCGTGCGTGTCAGGCGGCAGTTCGACGGCCGGTGCCGGTGCTGCGGGTGTCGGCGCCGGAGGAGCGGCAGGAGGAGGGGCGGAAGGAGGAGGAGGAGGAGGAGGGGTCGTCGCGGGCTGCGGCGGCACCACCACCGAAACGGCCTCAATCGTTGGACTCTCGGTCGCCGCGGGCACGACCGCACCATTTGCTGCCGGAGGCTCAACCTCGAACATCGCACGCCAGGTGGGATCGACCGAGTTGGGATCGGTCTCCCACTGCGTCCGCATTTCATCGACCATCCAGGCGTTGGGCCCGAGGTCTCCAGCAGAACCAGAGTTTGTCATCGCCGCCCAGCATAGAAGGCCTCGGCCCGTCCGTTTGGAGTTCCGCATGTATGAACCCCGGTGCGATTCAGTAAGGTCGCCGCCGTGCGGATCGCCACCTGGAACGTCAACTCCCTGAATGCCCGCGTGGGACGAGTCGAGCGATGGCTCGAAGCCTTCGAACCCGACGTCTTGTGCCTTCAGGAGACCAAGCTGGCCGACGATGCGTTCCCGGCCCTGACCTTCGAGGCAATGGGCTATGAGTCGCTGCATCACGGTGAGGGTCGTTGGAATGGCGTCGCCATCTTGAGCCGGGTCGGGATCGAAGACCCGATCGGCGGCTTTGGTGACGGCGCCGATCCCGACACCGATGCCCGCATCGCATGGGCAACGTGCGGCGGCGTCCGCGTGGCCAGCTGCTATGTCCCCAACGGTCGCTCGCTCGACGACGATCACTATCAATACAAGCTTCGTTGGCTCGACCGGTTGCTCGGTGATCTCGACGGCCAGTGCAACCCCAGCGATGACGTCGTGGTCTGTGGCGACTACAACATCGCCCCCGACGACCGCGATGTCTGGAGCGCGGCGAAGCTCGAAGGGCAGACTCATGTGAGCCCGCCCGAGCGTGATCGACTCGGCGCCCTCGAACAGTGGGGTCTGGTCGATGTCTTTCGCGAACACCACGACGATGCCGGCCTCTATTCGTGGTGGGATTACCGCGGTGGCGCCTTCCACAAGAAGCAAGGCATGAGGATCGACCTCCTGATGACGACTCGCTCAGTGGCCGATGACTCCCGACTCGTCGTGGTCGACCGCAACGAACGCAAGGGGCCGAAGGACGATCCGCCGAGCGACCATGCCCCGGTACTACTTGAGCTGGCGCGCTGAGCGTGTCGAGCCGATCTACGCGACACTGACCCGATGTTGACGCCTCTTGATGAGCACCAGCTGCTCGTTTTCTGGACCCAGCTACTCGTTCTTCTTGTTTTTGCCAGGTTGTGCGGCGAAATCATGCGGAGGATCAACCTCCCATCGGTGATCGGTCAACTTGCAGCGGGCGTGATCCTCGGACCATCGATCTTCGGCCGCGTCTGGCCGAGCGGTTTCCATTGGTTCCTGCCCGACTACGAGATCTCATCGGGCGCGCTACTCGCCGTCAGCTGGGTCGGCGTGGCGCTGCTGTTGGTCACAGCAGGGTTCGAGACCGACCTCGGGTTGATTCGTCGGCTGGGTCGAGCCGCGATGCTCGTCACCGGCTTCTCCCTGGTGGTTCCGCTGATCGGCGGACTGATCGTCGGCTTCTCCCTGCCCGAATCCTTCATCGGCATCGAGAGCGACCGGACGGTTTTTGCGCTGTTCGTGGCGGCGGCACTCTCGGTCTCCGCTCTCGCGGTCATCGCCAAGATCCTGAGCGAACTCGGATTGATGCGGCGCGACTTCGGTCAGATCACCGTTGCTGCCGGCATGGCGAACGATGTCGTTGGTTGGGTGATGCTCGCCGTCTTCGCCGGCTTCGCCGTTTCCGGTGAGGTGTCGGTCCAGAACGTTCTCAGGACCATCATCGGTCTCGCGATCTTCCTCGCCCTCGCCATGACTCTCGGACAACGAGTCGTCGATCGAGCACTGCGATGGGTGCGTCGCGATGGGCCCAACGTGGAGGGTGCCATGACTGTGGTCGTCTTCACGATGCTCGTCTACGGCGTCGCCACCCAGGCTCTCGGGATCGAGGCCGTTCTCGGCGCATTCGTCGCCGGTGTGGTGCTTCACCGGTCGCGGTTTCAGCAGCATGAAGTGCTGCATCACATCGAGTCGCTGACCGGCACGTTCCTGGCGCCGATCTTCTTTGCCACTGCCGGTCTTCGAGTTGACCTCGGGTTGCTGAAGGGCGAGGCGCTGGCGTGGGCGTTGGTCGTCATCGCAGTTGCCATCGTGGCCAAGTTCGCCGGTGCCTACATCGGCGGCCGGCTTGCGGGGCAGAGCTCACGAGCTTCCGCCGCGCTCGGTGCCGGTCTCAACGCTCGCGGTGCGCTCGAGATCGTGATCGCGTCGGTTGGTCTGTCTCTCGGGGTCTTCACCGAGACCGCCTACACCGTCATCATCATCGTGCCGCTCGTGACGTCGGTCTTTGCCGCGGTGGCGCTACGTATCGCCGTGCGCGATTGGCTCGGCTCGCCCGAGGAGCAGGATCGTCTCGAGCGCGAAGAGGCGCTCAGCAAGAACCTCGTGGTCAAGTCGTCGCGCATCCTCTTGCCTTCTCAAGGCGAACCGGCATCGATCGCGGCAGCGCAGTTGATCCAGTTCGCCTGGCCCAAGGAGGCGCCGACCACCATTATGTCGATCCGGTCGAACGGCGAATACCCCGACGTCGATGTCTTGCGCAATGTGCTCGACGAGCGAGAAGTCGACACCCGCCAGGTTCGTGACGACGACATCTCGGCGTCGATCGTCGCCGAGTCCAAGCTCGGGTATGGCGTCATCGCGGTGGGTGTGGCCGCCCGCCATGAGGGTGTGCTGTATTCGCCCATGGTCGACGAGTTGTTACTCAACGCGACGATCCCTGTGGTCATCGTGCGACGGGCGCGTGGGCTCGACCGTCCGCTGGCGCCGGCGTTCAGCCGGGTGATCGTGCCCGTTACCGGCACGCCGTCATCTCGCTCGGCCCAGGAGGTGGCGTTCGCCGTCGCCGGTCAGCTCGGCACCGAGGTGGTGCTCACTCACGTGATCAATCGAGCGGCGAGTCCGCTGCCACGCATCTTCGCCCGCCGGCGTGAGGTCCTTGATCCCGTGCACAGCGCCGCGGATGAGATGATGGCTCTTGCTGCGGGCCGGGCCGTCGATGGAGGCATCGAACCCCGCACGCTGATGGCCGAAGGGCATTCGGCTGGTGAGGTTCTTGTCCAGTCGGCGATTGCCGAGTCCGCCGACCTCGTCGTGCTGGGCGCTCAGCTGCGCAATGTCGACGGGCGGCCCTTCATCGGTCACACCGTCGAGACCGTTCTCGACCGTTCCGACGCCACGGTTGTTGTCGTCGCCCAGCCGAGGTTGCGCACCCAGAGTTCTTGAACTCGTGCACGCTCGTCCCATTTCTCGTGACGAGGTTGCACGAGTTCGGGGATCTATTCGTCGAGGCAGGTGATCTCGAGGATCTCGAGACCGAAGCGACGGGCACGCCCGGGCCCGACCCCTTCCATCTCGGCGAGCTCATCGATCGAGCACGGACGCTCGGCGGCCAGGAGGCGGGTGGCCCGGTCGCTGAGAACAGCGGTGGGTGCGACTCGGGCCGCCTTGGCATGCTGCTCTCTCCACCGCACAATTCCGTCGAACACGACTTGCCGCTGCAGCGCATCGGGCTCGGTCAGGTCGATGTCGGCGTGGGCCGCGATCTTGGCGCGGATGTTGGCGAATGACGGCCGGTCATCGGGGAGCTCCGGCGCTTCGGCGGTGAAGGCCGAGAGCCATGGAGAGGGCGGCCGCGCCAGAACCTTGTTGCCGATCACTCGATGCCGACACCAGGACACGTGAAGTTCGCGCTCGGCTCGCGTGACCGCGACATAGAGAAGTCGCTGCTCCTCTTGGAACGCGGCCCGGCTGTTGGCGAAGGCAATTGGTACGAGGCCGTCTTCGAGACCGAGTAGATGCACGATCGGCCACTCGAGGCCCTTTGCGCCATGAAAGGTGGTGAGTTCGACGCCATCGTTCGCAGCGTTGCCGCGATCGTCGGACCGGAGGGAGGTCAGGAAGTCTTCAACGGTTGCGTTCTTCTCGAGGGCCAGGTGATCGTGAGCGAGCTCCAGGAACGACTCGACCATCGCCACTCGTTCCGGTGAGAGGTCGGGATCGATCTCAGTCGTGTCGGCGATCGCCATCTTGAGCGGGCGATTGGCGTGCCATTCATCGAGGAGATCCATGATCTCGGGTCGGCGGAGCAGAGCTCCCTCCCCGCGGCTACGCGTCGGTATCCCCGCAGCTTCGAGAGCTGATCGCAAGGGCGGGAGCTGAGCATTTGTGCGCACAAGAATCGCCTGATGACGCCATGGTGCGCCGGGACGGTGGCGGCCCCGTACCGCACGGGCAGTTGCGACGGCCTCCTCGTCACCTTCGAGGGCGCGGACGGTCGGTTCGTCGCCAGGTGGTCGCGCCGACGGCTGAGGTGGTTCACCGAGCACTCGGCCCGCCGCGGCGAGAATCTCCGGGCTCGACCGGAAGTTCGTACGGAGATGCTGCACCGCAATGCCCGGGATGTGCTGGTCGATGTTGCGGAGAAGCTCGGGCTCGGCTCCGTTCCAGCCGTAGATCGCCTGGTTCGGATCGCCGACCACGAGCAGTGTCGACGCCGGGCCCAGCCAAGATTTGAGCACGGCGAACTGAAGCGGGTTGACGTCCTGGAATTCGTCCACCAGCAAGTGGCGATGACGCCAGCGCTGCGCAGCGGCAAAGGACTCGTCGTTGGTCATCGCGTCGTGGGCGAGAGCGAGGATGTCGTCGAAATCGATCAGGCGGCGTTTGCGCTTGGCTTCGTTGTAGGCGGCATAGGCATCAGCGGTGAACGACGCACCGAGTGGTGGGCGCCGCTTGGCGTCGGCTGCGGCTTGGGAATAGCGGTCAGGGGTGACCATCCGCGCTCGTGACCAACCGATCTCTGCGTCGAGGTCGGCAACCGCGGAGCGGTCGAGCTTCGGGTTGGCCTTGGCCAGAAACGCCATCCTGCGCTGCAAGAGCTCAGGGGGTTTGTGGCCCTTGGCCTCCCAATGGCTGCGAAGAACGGCGAGGGCGACGCCGTGAAATGTGCCGGCGGCCACCTCGTCTCGAAGCCCCAGCGAACGGGTGCGACGCCGAAGCTCGCCCGCAGCCCGCCGAGTGAAGGTGAGTGCCAAAACATGGCGCGGATCGATGTTGCCGGTCGCGGCTTGCCATGCGATTCGCCGCGTGAGTACACGGGTCTTGCCGGATCCGGCGCCGGCAACGATGCAAAGCGGCGACGCCGAGGTGGTCACGGCGTCGCGTTGCTCGTCGGTGAGGTCAGCGATGAGTGCGGCAGCATCACCGCGCATGTTGTCGTCAACCCGGCCAGGCACGCTGCGACCCTACCGAGCGATCGCGATGTCGTGCCGCCCGCGCCGGGTCGTCGCCGCCTGCGCCGGTAAGGTCGCGACGGTGGAGATGATCGATCAGCGCCGCTTCGAGCGCATCGTCGGCGACGCGTTGGATTCGCTGCCACCCGAGCTCGGCCGGCTGATGGACAACGTCGCCATCGTGGTTGCGGACAGTCATCCGACCGAAGACCTGCTCGGTCTCTACGAGGGTGTGCCGTTGACCGAGCGTGACGACTACGGCGGCCTCGTCATGCCCGATGTCATCACCCTCTACCGGCGGCCGTTGTGTGCCGTGGTCCGCGACCTGGACGAGCTGATCGAAGAGATCGGTGTCACTGTTGTCCACGAGGTTGCCCATCATTTCGGGATTGATGATGACTCTCTGCACGCATGGGGATGGGGTTGACGTGTTGACCGCGGCGGAACTGATCGTGTTGGCCGATCGCTCGATGCCGGGCTTCGAGCGGGGAAATCTTCGCGATTGGATCTTGCGGTCCGCGCTGGGCTGCACGGGGCGCGCCAACAGCGCGCTTCCCATCGGTGACCCTGGTCTCGGAATCGGCCCAGCGATCCGGGCGGTCGAGTCCTGGTATGACGAACGAGGGCGTGGCGCAATCTTTCAGGTCTTCGAATCTGCGGACGATCTGGACGACGAGCTCACGACTCGTGGCTACGCAGCCAGCGAGCCCACCGAGGTGTACTGGGCATCCGTCGAAGGGGTGCGCATCGGCGAGCCCGGTACGGCCGTTGTACATCGTCGTATTCCTCCGGCATTCCATTCATTGGTCGGAGATCGTGATCGCGTCTCGGAGATCACGGCCGCGCCGCTCCCTCGACTGGTTGCGGTCGCCGGCGACGATGCCGGTTTGTCTGTCGGCTGCGGGATGGCGGTTGTCGATGGTGAAGCCGCCGGCATCTTTGCCATGCGCACAGCGGTCGACGCGTGGGGCCAAGGCGTCGGAACCCGAGTGCTCGCCGCCCTTGTCCGCGCTGCCGGTGAACAGGGAGTGAACAACCTCTGGCTTCAGGTCGAACGAAGCAATATGCGGGCGCGTGAATGGTATGAACGCATCGGTTTCCAACGAGTCGATGCCTATCGATATTGGCGTCCGTCGACTCCCGCCAACGGTTGAGGTCACGAATGCCAGCCCGCATCGCTATCAACGGTTTCGGACGTATGGGTCGACTCGTCGTGCGTGCTCTGCGCTTTCACCCGGAGCTGCACCTCGTGCACATCAACGAACTCCATGGTGATGTCGTCACGGCCGCGCATCTGCTCGAGTTCGATTCGGTCCATGGCCGCTTCGATGGTGACGTGTCGGTCGTTGGTGACGACCTCGACATCAACAATGAGCGGGTCACCTACACACGAGATGATCAACCCGGCGCGGTTCCCTGGGCCGATCTCGGCGTCGACATCGTGCTCGAGTGCACCGGTGCCTTCTGCACTACGGAGGCCCTCCGGCCGTACTTCGACGCGCGGGTTCCGAAAGTGATCGTGGCCGCGCCCGTGACGGGCGACGGTGTTCTCAACGTGGTGATGGGCTGCAACGACGAACTCTACGATCCGGCGGTGCACCACCTGATCACTGCCGCCAGCTGCACGACCAACTGTCTGGCCCCGGTGGTGAAAGTGCTGCACGAGCAGGTCGGGATCGAGCGCGGTGTGATCACCACGATCCACGACGTCACCAACACCCAGGTCGTGGTCGATGCACCGCACAAGGATCTTCGCCGCGCCCGGTCGGCGTTGAACTCGTTGATCCCGACATCGACCGGCTCGGCCACGGCGATCACGATGATCTACCCGGAGCTTTCGGGAAAGCTCAACGGCATGGCCGTGCGGGTACCCCTCCTCAATGCGTCTCTGACCGACTGCGTCTTTGATCTGGCCCGTGACGTGACCACCGACGAGATCAACGGCCTCTTTCGTGACGCCGCAGCCGGCGACCTCGCCGGGATTCTCGGCTTCGAGACTCGTCCGCTGGTGTCGGTGGACTACACCAACGACACGCGATCCGGGATCGTCGATGGCCCCGCCACCATGGTTGTAGACGACCGGATGGTGAAGGTCGTCGTCTGGTACGACAACGAATACGGCTACGTGCACCGCATGGCCGAGCTGGCAGCGAAGGTCGCAGCGAGCCTGTGAAGCTCAAGAACTACGTCCTCGTGACGGCGGGGTACTGGGCGTTCACGCTGACCGACGGCGCCCTACGCATGCTCGTGCTGTTGCACTTTCACGACCTGGGCTACTCGCCGGTCTCGCTTGCGTTCCTCTTTCTGCTGTACGAATTCATGGGCATCGTCACCAATCTGATCGGCGGGTGGGTCGGTGCCCGATCCGGCTTGAACCGCACTCTGCTGGCCGGCCTCGGCTTGCAGGTCGTGGCGCTGGTGCTGCTCGCCGGTTACTCGGCCGGGTGGACCGAATGGTTGTCAGTTGCCTACGTGATGGGGGCGCAAGCGCTGTCGGGCGTGGCCAAGGACCTCACCAAGATGAGCTCCAAGAGTGCCGTGAAGTTCGTGGCAGGGGAAGGGCAGCTCTTTCGTCTGGTCGCGGTGCTCACCGGTTCGAAGAATGCGCTGAAGGGAGTCGGCTTCTTCCTCGGGGCTGCCTTGCTCGGCTGGGTTGGATACAAGGCCGCGTTGTTGTGGATGGCAGCAGCGATCGTCGTAGCGCTCGTTCTGGTCGCCGCCTTGCTCGACGAGGACATCGGGAGATCGAAGAAGGAGGCGCCACTTGGCTCGATCGTCTCGAAGTCGACGGCGATCAATCGACTCTCGGCCGCCCGCTTCTTCCTGTTTGCGTCGCGCGACATCTGGTTCGTCGTGGCACTGCCGGTCTTCTTGTCCGAGGAACTCAGCTGGTCGTTCGAAGGCATCGGCGCATTCCTCGCGGCCTGGGTGATCGGCTACGGCGTCGTTCAGTCGTTGGCGCCACGCTTGCTGCGCCGCGCCACGGCGGGCGGGCTCGCGGCTGAGGTCGCGGCCGCATTCCGATGGGCAGCCGCGTTGGCGACGATCTCAGGAGCGATTGCGATCGGCGCCGAGATCGAGGAGCTCCAAACGATTGCAGTGGTCGGTGGATTGATCGTGTTCGGCGTGGTGTTCGCCGTGAACTCGAGCCTGCACTCGTACCTGATACTCGCCTATGCAGGCGAGAATGACGTCAGCCTCGACGTCGGGTTCTACTACTCGGCCAATGCCGCTGGCCGACTCGCAGGAACTCTCCTGTCTGGGGTCCTGTACCTGTGGGGAGGGCTCGAGGTGGCGCTCTGGGGGTCGGCGGCGGCACTCGCCGTCGCCGCTGCCCTGACGACGAGGCTTCCGGAGTCCGCACCTACGGGCAGGGGATGACGACGACGGAAACATTCCGGTTGCTGCCGGCAACCAGTTTGTCGCCGGTGAGGCAGCAAGATCGGCCTCTTCCGCGCCGGTGGTCTGATGTACATCTACGACCAGGCTGTCACCGCACTGTTCGTTCCGTTCGACGGCAGCGGACTTCCGCCAGTCTGATTTCGACGCTGCACGTCTCCGGGTCGAGTCGCGTCGCTGGTCCAACTACGCTCGCCGTATGACCTTCCCGCGACATCTCCTGACTGACGACGAGGATCTGGTTCTCGATCTTCGGCCGCATTGGTGGCAGATCGCGCCGCCGGCATCATTGTTGTTGCTCGCCACAGTTGTCGGTGTGGTTGCTCTGGCCACGAGCTGGTGGGGGCCGGTCGACTACGTGATCGGCATTCTGTGGATCGGGGCCTTGCTCTATTTCGTGGCGAACTACATGAAGTGGTCCACTACCAACTTCGTGGTCACCAACGAGCGGGTCATCTCCCGGACCGGCGTGGTGAGCAAGACCGGCATCGAGATCCCGCTCGACCGGATCAACACGGTGTTCTTCAACCAGTCGATTTTCGAACGCATGATCGGTGCCGGTGACCTTGGCATCGAGTCGGCGGGGGAGGGCGGGCGTCAGCAGTTCTCCGACATCCGTAAGCCCAACATCGTGCAGAACGAGATCTACCGCCAGGTCGAAGGGCTGGAGGACCGCCGTCTCCAGCGTCTCGGCCGAGCAGCTGCCGGTGGTTCAGCGGCCAGTCCCGCGGAGCTGTCGATCCCGGAGCAGATCGAGAAACTCGATCAGCTCCGCCGCCAGGGTGTGGTGACCGAGGAAGAATTCCAGGCCAAGAAGCGGGAGCTTCTCGACCGAATGTGAATCCGTCGGCCAGACTGGCGAGATGACGAAGATCTCCTGGTTCGATTCACCGACAACGGTTGACGGCGCGCTGGTCAACGCCGAGCGAGCTCGAGTCGGAGGCCTCCACCGCTACTGGGCCAACCAGACGTCGAACGCAGATCCGATGGTCGTGCTCGGCATCGTGGGCCGTGAGATCCCCGACATCGGTCTCGGCACGTCTGTTGTGGCGATGCAGACCACCTTCGCCAAGACGCTGGCAATCCAGTCCCGCACCATCAATCAGGTTTCCGGCGGACGATTCACACTTGGTCTCGGAGCCAGTCACCAACCGGCGATGGAGCGCGGACACGGGATCAAGTGGGATCGGCCGTTCACCCACATGACGCAGTACCTGGACTCGCTCATGCCTCTGATCACCGACCAGAAGGTCTCCTCGGTGGGTGAATTCGTCACCACTCACGCCAAGATCAACGTGCCTGGGCCTGCTCCCGAGGTAGTGCTTGCGGCGCTTGGACCGAAGATGCTGAAGCTGGCTGCCGACCGCACGGCCGGCACGATTACGTGGATGACCGGGCCGAAGACGATCGCCTCGCACATCCGTCCAGGCCTCGGCGACGGACAGATCGTCGCCGGTGTGTCGGTCTGGGTGACCGATGATCCTGCGGCCGCACGTGAGCGCGGCAACGAGATGCTCGCTGTCTACGGTCAGCTTCCGTCCTACCGAGCGATGCTCGATCATGAAGGTATGGCCAACCCCGGCGAGCTGATCTTGGCCGGGGATCCCGCCGCCATCCGTGCCGGCCTCGACGAGTACCGCGCGGCGGGCTGCGATGAGATCGCGGTCAATGTGCTCGGCGGTCCTGATTCCATTGAAGCCGCCTGGGAGTTGGCGACGTCCACCGGCGGGTCAATCTGATGCCGGGCGGGCCCGCGGCCTCGTCATCGGGCAACCCGCAGCCGCTCGGTGGCAACGACATGCCCCGATTCGGTGGGATCACCACGTTCATGCGGTTGCCCAACCGATCAGAGCCTGCCGATCTCGATGTCGGGATCTTCGGCGTGCCATTCGACCTCGGCACGTCGAACCGGCCCGGCGCCCGCTTCGGTCCTCGCGGGATCCGCGAGGAGTCGGTCATGATCCGGCCCTACAACATGGCCACCCGGGCCGCGCCGTTCGACTCGCTACGCATCGATGACCTCGGCGACGTCGCCACCAACGCGTTCAACAAGGACGACTCGATCGCTCGGATCGAGGCCTTCGCCGACAACCTGCTCGGCCACGGGCTGAAGACCGTGGCCATCGGCGGCGACCACACACTCGCGCTCCCGCTGCTGCGAGCGATGAACAAGGTCCATGGCCCAGTCGGCATGGTGCACATCGATGCGCACACCGACATCAACGACGACATGTTCGGCGAGAAGATCGCCCACGGCACCCCGTTCCGGCGGGCGGTCGAGGAAGGCCTGCTCGACTGCGATCGAGTTGTCCAGATCGGTGTCCGTGGCACCGGCTACGCGGCCGACGACTTCGACTGG
>JAJCXZ010000065.1 GCA_029263175.1 Acidimicrobiales bacterium
CACAGCAACATCAGAACCAGGCTGAAGAACCGCAACAATCTGCTCACCATCAATCAACCCATTGGCCCCATCAGCACCCGTCGACGGGATAACCGTGCCATTCTTGATAAGGGTTGTCATGATGACCTCCTAGTGGATCGAGTCGATCGTGCCGACGAGGGCGGCGATGCCTTCGTCGATCTCGTCAGCGCTCACATCGAGCATCGGCGTGATGCGTATGACATTGCCGTAGAGCCCACCCTTGCCGACGAGCAGGCCCCGATCCTTGCATCCTTCGAGGACCGCGCCCGCCCGACCCGGGTCGGGCTCGGTGGTGCCGGGCTGGACCATCTCGATGGCCTGCATCAGGCCTTTGCCCCGAAGCTCCGCGATCCACTCCGTGCGGTCGACTGCAGGCTGGAGGCCGGCGACGAGCCTTCGTCCCATCGCGAGCGCGTTGCCCTGTAGATCGTTGGCCTTCACGTAACGCAGCGTGGCGAGACCGGCCGAGGCCGACAGCGGGTTGCCTCCGAACGTGCTGAACGAGTGGGCGGTGATGGTGTCGGTGATCTCGGCTCGCGCCACGATGCCGGCGAGGGTGATCCCGTTGCCGACTCCCTTGGCGAAGGTGAGAATGTCCGGAATGATGTCGTGAGCCTGATAGCCCCAGAAATGTTCACCGGTGCGGCCCCAGCCGGTCTGGACCTCGTCGCTCACGAACAGGATGCCGTGGTTGGACAGAACCTTCTGGAGACTGCCGAAGAACCCGTCGGGTGGAGTGGCGAACCCGCCGACACCCTGGATCGGTTCGGCGATGAGGCAGGCCACATCGCCGGCGGTCATCATGTCGATCACCTGTTGGAGATCGTCGACGCATGCTTCGGTGAATTCGGCGTCGTCCATGCTGCGGAATGGGCTCCGTAGGCGGTACGCGCCCTGCACGAAGTTGACCGACAAGCCGGACAGGCTTGTGGACGACCACGACGAATGAGACGTGATGGCTTGGGCCGTGAACGAGCGACCGTGGTAGCTGTTGCGCATCGCCAACACCTGGTTGGACTTGCGAAAGCTGGTGGCCAATAAGATGGCGGTGTCGTTGGCCTCGCTGCCCGAGGTGGTGAAGAACACCCGGGCATCGGGAATTCCCGACGCAGCGGCAATCTCCTCCGCCAATTCGATCATCGGCTCGCAGAGATAGAGGGTGGACGTGTGCATCACCTTGGCCGCCTGGGCCTGCACCGCCGCCACCACCTCCGGGTTGCTGTGGCCGATCATGGTGGTGAGCACGCCGCCGAAGAAGTCGAGGTAGCGATCACCCTCCAGATCCCAGATATATCCCCCTTCACCCCGATCGATCGAGATCGGCTCCGCATAGAGCGGCTTCACAAAGCCGGGGAGGACAGCTTCGTAGCGCTTGAGGAGGTCTGCGTTGGTGCCCATCACGAATCCGTGATGACGCCGTACATGTCTGGCCGGCGGTCCCGGTAGAAGGCCCACTGAGCGCGGACCTCGTCGACCAAGCCGAGGTCGAGATCTCGAATGACCAACTCCTCTGCGGTATCCGACGCAGTGCCGTCGACGAACTGGCCCCTCGGGTTGGCGAAGTAGGACGTGCCGTAGAAATCGTTGTCGCCGAGATCCTCGACACCGACACGATTGATCGCACCGACGAAGTACATATTGGCGGCGGCGGACGAGGTCTGCTCCAGCTGCCAGAGGTAGGCCGACAGGCCGCGACTGGTGGCCGATGGGTTGAACACGATCTGGGCGCCGTTGAGGCCAAGGGCACGCCAACCTTCGGGGAAGTGACGGTCATAGCAGATGTTGACGGCTACCCGACCCACCGCTGTTTCGAACACGGGATAGCCGAGGTTTCCGGGCCGGAAATAGAACTTCTCCCAGAAGCCGTGGACTTGGGGAATGTGAATCTTGCGGTACTTGCCGAGGTAGCTCCCATCGGCGTCGATCACCGCAGCGGTGTTGTAGAGGACGCCGGGTTGTTCCTCTTCGTACATTGGCAGCACGAGCACCATGCCGTACTTCTCGGCGATTTCCTGGAAGCGTTTGGTGGTGGGGCCATCGGGGATGGCCTCGGCGTAGCTGTAGAACTTCGCGTCCTGGACCTGGCAGAAATAGGGGCCGTAGAAGAGTTCCTGGAAGCACATGACCTGAGTACCGGCTGCAGCAGCCTCGGCCACGTACTTCTCGTGGAGCTCGATCATCGACTCCATATCGCCGGTCCACGCTGTCTGCAGAATTGCTGCCTTCACGACATCGGACATGGGGGCTCCTGGGCTCGGGATCGGTGACTGCAGGTGAGATCACACCCCCTGCGTTTTGGACAGTATTTGAACTCGCACCACCTTTACAAGTGCCTCTTTGTTGTATACATAAGTTCTCGTGGAGTCATGGATCGAAACGCGACTCGAGGAGCGCTCGGCTCAGGGCATCGCAATTGCGATCGGTTCTCTGATCAACGACGGCCGGATCACACCGGGCACCAAGTTGCCCACGATCAGAGCCCTTGCACTGCGTCTCGGCGTCAGCGCCAGCATGGTGTCCGATGCGTGGCAAATCCTCCGGAATCACGGCACGATCACCACCGATCGACGCCGAGGCACCACAGTACGAGCCACGCGAGTCGGGCCCAGCGGTCGCTACTGGCAGGTGCCGGTCGCTCCGGGCACCATCAAGCTCGACCTGAGCACCGGTACTCCCGACCGCAGCCTGTTGCCTCCGATAGGTCCGGTTCTTCACCGAATGCACGCCAACGTTTCGGTCACGTCATATATCGACCCACCCCTACTCGTGGCGTTGGAGGATGAGCTTCGCCGTCGATGGCCATTCGACCAAGAGGCGATCACCGTCGTCGATGGAGCTCAGGACGCACTCGACAGGGTGATCAAGGAGCTCATCAGGGTCGGCGACACCGTGATCGTCGAAGATCCAACCTTTCCCCCGATGCTTGACATGCTGGAGTTGGCGGGAGCGCGTGTCATCGGTGTCCCCCTCGACCCAGAAGGGCCGGCACTTGCGACTATTCGCGCCGCGATGACTGCCGACCCAGCGGCGATCTTCATCCAACCGCGGGCGAACAACCCGACCGGCGTGCACTCGTCCGCTCGTCGCGTGAGGGCCGTCGCCGAACTGGTGCAGGGGACCCGCACGATGATCGTGGAGGACGACCACTCAGCAGGAACCACCGGCGTCGAGATCCACAGCGCGGGCGAGTATGCCCCCGAAAACACCATCCACATCCACAGCTTCTCGAAGTCGCACGGGCCCGATCTTCGCGTTGCCGCCCTCGCAGGACCCAGCAAGGTCATCGACAGCATCGTTCGGCGTCGCCAACTCGGGCCATCGTGGACGAGCCGCCTGCTGCAGGAGATCCTGCTCACGATGCTCATCGATCCTGCCACTGAGGAGCTCATCGCCATCGCAGCAGATACCTACGGGCAGCGCCGAGTCGAACTTTGTGACCTTCTCGGCCGCCACGGGATCACCCCTGCAGATGGGGTGGGCCTCAACATGTGGATTCCCGTCGAGAACGAACTCCGCGCCGTGGTCGCCCTCGCGGCCCACAGCATCGGCGTCGCGCCCGGAGCGCCCTTCCGCGTAAACCCCAGCGCCGATCAGCACATCCGCGTCAGCCTCGGCTCCCTGGATCGCGACATTCCTCGCGTGGCTAGGGCCATCGCCGAGGCCGCTCATGGACGCGGCCCCGCGACCTCGTCATGATCCTGCGACCATTGGCCGACTTGGGCGCGAGGACCCTGTTGACTTATTTTCAGATATCTGATCATAATCAAATATGCCTCGTCGACGACCAGGATCGCTGCTGCCTCTCGAAGTTGGGATACTGGCGTCGTGCCTCGACGCCGGAGAGTCCGGTTCGCATGGTTTCGCTTTGGCCAAGGCCATCGCGGATGCCGGCGACTCGCGTGAGTTGACCGCAACCGGCACGATGTACCGGGCTCTGCATCGCCTCGACGCTGCCGGTCTGGTCGAGAGTTGGTGGGAAGATCCCAACGACGCCGCCGACGCCGGCCGACCACGCCGCCGCAGCTACCGCATCACCGGTGCCGGAGCGACCGCGTTGGCCAAAGCCCGAGCCGACGCGGCCCCGACCGACACCGCCGCATTCTCCCGAGCACATCCGGGGTTCGCGACATGAACAGCCGAGGCGATGCCCGTTCGATGCAGGTCGCGCGGTGGTGGGTTCAGCGCTACACGGCCGGACTGCCCGGCAACGAGTGCGTGTCGCGTCGGGCGGAAATCGACAGCGACCTGGCCGAACACGCCCAGTGCCGTGAACTCGACGGCTGGGCCCCCTCACGGATCACGAGAGAGCGTATCCGCCGTCTTGTCGGTGGCATGACCGCCGACCTGAGATGGCGCCACGAACTTGTGACCGGCCACTGCCAGACGCGGACTCTCGTCCGGATGTCGGTACTGTCGCTCACATCGTTGGCTGCAGTGACGCTGGCGGTATTCCACTTCGTGTTCGCTGCCTACATGCTGGGCAACACCTCCCTCGCTGAGCAGCGATTCTTAAGCGGGCTCGACAGTTACGCCGAAGAAGTCGGCAGGCCTGTCGCCAGCGTGTTCGCCGCGCTCATCATCGCCGGTCTCGGCGTCGTGCTACTCGCTGCCGGCCTCGCTCGACCGGTCTCGCCCGTCATCGCCAACGCTGCCACCATCGCGATCGCCGGGATCGCGGTGATGTTCTTCTGGCTCGGCGCGTGGCCCGTCGCCCTGTTCGCAGTCCTGGGCTCGGCGTTCGACCTCGCCACCCGAACGCCGAACCCGACCCCACAGCCGTGACCGGGCGGTGGCCGCTTCCGGCCGCCGCCGTGTGCGCTGCACTGTTCTGCGCGGGATGCGGATCCACCGACGTCGCGGCACCACCTGAACCGACAGTTGTCGTCGACACCGCACCGACAGCGGCTGCCTCAGACGACGCGCCCGAGGCTGCCGTATTCACGATGGAGGGTCACATCGGTTGGCTGATCGGTGTCCTCGACGCCGGCGAGTTCGACTCGGCCGAAGTGACCGAACGCTTCGACGCTTCCTTCCTCGCCCAAGTCCCGGTCGCCGCGTTGAACGCCCCGCTCGGCCAGATCGCTCCGTCCGGCAGCGCCCCATGGCGAATCCTCGACGACAACCGCGACGACCGAGTGGCCGAGATCACCGTCGAATCAGCCGACGGCACCCGACTCACGATCACCCTGGCGCTCGCCAGCACCGAACCCCACCAGATCGAAGGCCTGCTCCTCCAACCCGCAGACATGCCCCTGCCCGCGGGATACACGCTCACCCAACTCGATGCGGACATGGCCGCCTTCGCTCCCCAAACGGGCCTCGGGATCTACGACGTCACCAACGGCAGCTGTGATGCCATCCACGAACACAACGGCGACCAACCCATGGCCATCGGGTCGGTCTTCAAACTGTGGGTCCTCGCCGAGCTCGCCCACCAGATCCAACAGGGCAGCGCCGACTGGGACGAACCGCTCGCGGTGCGCGCCGATCTGCGCAGCAACCCCGCCGGTCAGGTGTTCCAACTCGACGACGGCGACACCCTGACCTTGCGTGAATACGCCGAAGCCATGATCTC
>JAJCXZ010000066.1 GCA_029263175.1 Acidimicrobiales bacterium
GCACCTCGCCGATCTCGCCCCAGTCCTGGTTCTTCTCCACGCTCACGGCGAAGTGACAGAGCCGGAAAGGGCAACCACCCCGCGATGGATGCTGTCCGCGGCCGCCCGGGCGGCGCTCGCGGTGGCAGGAGTCGGCGCACACATGCCAATTTGTCGAAGGAGGTCGATCAACTGCTTCACGTTGCGGACGAAGTCACCGGCGGTGAGGTCGTCGACCGCCCCGAGGATGACACCGAGGTTCTCCCCCGCTGCCCAGCTGTGGGCGATCGCGGCAAAGCCGGGGTCAGGCAGGCGGGATTCAGGGACGCCGTGGCGGCGCTCCACCCGGCCGATGTCACGGGCAAGGCGATCCATGTCGCGGTGTCGCGTGAACGCCGCCTTGCTCGGGAATCGAGGCTCGGGTGGTGGGCTCGAGCTGCGGTGCTCGTAGGTCAGACAGCTGGCCACTGATGCAAGCTCGGCCGACCCCAGGTCGTCGAAGATCCCGGCATTGATCGACTCCGCTACCAGCAGATCGAGCTCGTGGTACACCCGCCGAAGCAGTTGGCCCGACTCGGTGACGGTCCAGTCCGCCAGATGCTTTCGATCACGCAGCACGGCGCAGACCGCGTCGAATCGACGAGCGATCGATGCGCTGTCGCGTCGGGCGCGTCGTTCGAGCGCCTCGACCTCTTGCCTGGCCCGCTCGAGGTTGGCTCGGGGGTCGTCGCCACGACGACGTCTGGCTCGCTTGTTGGTCTTGCCTCCGCTGCGCTTGAGCCGAGTAGCGACGTCGGAGCGGAAGTCGGCACGCTCGGGCGCCATCGGAAACGGCAGCTCGATGTGGCCGACGGTGATGGGTGCCCGCTCGAGTTCCCCCAGATCCCACCGCTGCTCCCGGGAGTTCTCCCCGACCAGGCGGATACGAGCCCGGCCGCCCTTGCGCCAGCTCACGCCGAGAACGGCCACTCGGTCGCCGTCGTCATCGAGAATGACGTCGCCGGGGCGCAGCCGGCTGACCGCATCCGAAATGGCGTCGGCGTCGTCCTCGGCGACATCGAAATCCGACGCCGGTGGCAGCTGGGCGACGGTCTCCTCCAACTCGGCGACGCGACGGCGCTCACGAGCCAGTCGATTCTCGAGCAGAGAGACATTGGCGTCGGCCTGGTATTGGGCGAACGATCGCGCCAGGAGCGCTCGTGCGTTTTCGGCTCCGTGGCGCTCGAGCAGATTGACCGACATGTTGTAGGTCGGTCGAAACGCCGAGCGAAGTCGAAATGAGCTTGATCCCGCGAGCGACGAAACCTGTTCGAACTGGGAGAAGGGGGACCATGGCACGACGGCGACACCGTGGGTGTCGATGCCACGGCGTCCGGCTCGGCCCGTCAGCTGGGTGAACTGTGACGGGGTGAGCGATTCGTGGCCTTCGCCCGTGAACTTCGTGAGCTTGTCGATGACGACACTGCGAGCCGGGAGGTTGACGCCGAGGGCGAGGGTCTCGGTGGCGAACACCACTCGTACGAGGCCTTCGGCGAAGCACACTTCGACCGCTTCCTTCACGGCGGGGACGAGACCGGCGTGATGGCTGGCGATCCCTCGTTGGAGGCGACGCACGAACGCATCGGTGTCGAGCACGGCCAGATCGGCGGATGGGAGGCCCGAGAGCTTCTCTCTGGCGATCGCCCGGATCCGGGTTGCTTCCTGGTCGTTGGTGAACCGAGCACCCGCCCGCTCCAGCATGATGGCGGCCTCGTCGCAACCCTTTCGGCTGAACACGAACCAAATCACGGGCAGCAGATCGCGAGCCTCCAGGAGATCAACGACTTCCAACCGGCTGGGAATGGTCCACGGCGCTTTGGGACGATCGCGTCGATCACCTCTCCCCCTCCGGGGGTCGGGGTCGAATCGTGGACCCTCGGGATTGGGCCGGCCGTCGACCAGGGTGTCGATGGCATGGAGGCGATGGCCCCGTTTGTCGCCGACGACATACATGTTGCTCAGGGCGACGGGTCGAGTGGTCTCGACCACAACCGCGGTTTCACCCCGCACGGATTCCATCCAGCCCCGCACCTCATCGGTATTGGAGACGGTGGCGGAAAGGCACACCAGCGCGACATGCTCGGGGAGTTGGAGGATCACTTCTTCCCAAACCGGGCCGCGGAAGGAATCCTCGAGATAGTGGACCTCGTCGAGCACCACGACGTCGAGATCGCCGAGGTCGCGGCCCTCGTACAACATGTTGCGGAGTACCTCGGTGGTCATGACCACGACATCCGCGTCAGGGTTGATGGCGTTGTCGCCCGTCAGGAGGCCAACTCGTGAGGCACCGATTCGCTCGGTGAGGTCGCGGAACTTCTGGTTGCTCAGCGCCTTGATGGGTGCGGTGTAGAACGCTCGTCTTCGCAGTCCGAGAGCTCGGTCGATCGCGTGCTCGGCGACGGTCGTCTTGCCGCTTCCGGTCGGAGCGGCGACGATCACCGACCGCCCGGCGTCGATGTGATTGAACGCTTCGAGTTGGAACCGGTCGTATTCGAAGAGTCGGCCGGCCGGGTCGCTCACGTGTCGGCTTCGACGGTTTCGGACTGGTCGAGCGCCTTCTCCTGGCGTCTTGCTCTGATTCGTCCGAACAGGATGGAGATTTCGTAGAAGAGATACATCGGCACGGAGAGCACCATCAAGGTGAAGGGATCACCGCTGGGGGTGATCACTGCGACGACTACCACGATCCCGACCATGGCGTACTGCCGGCCTTTGCGCAGCGTCTCGTTGTTGATAATGCCGAGTATCTGGAGAAAGATCAGCAGGATCGGGAACTCGAATGCGACGCCGAAGGCAACGATCATCTTGATCACGAAGCCGATGTATTCGGTCGGCTTGTAGAACTCGATGAAGTTCTCCCCACCCATGCTCGCCAGGAACTCCAAGGCTTTCGGGATACTCCAGTACGCGAGCCAGCTGCCCATGATGAACAGGCCGATCCCGCTGACGATGAAGGGGACCGCATAGCGCTTCTCGTGGCGATACAACCCAGGTGAAATGAACCGCCAGATCTGCCAAAGCACCACCGGGATGGCGAGCGTGAGGCCGCCGTAGCCCGCCACCGTGAGTTTGACGTTGAAAGGCTCGAGCGGGCTGGTGACGATGAGGTCGCAATCCTCACCGGGCTTGACCGAGTTGCAGTACGGACGCAGCAGGATCTCGAGAATCTGGTCGTAGAGGATCCAGCAGACAACGGCGCCGACCGCGATTGAAACGAACGAGATCATCAGTCGT
The DNA here is from genome assembly GCA_029263175.1 of Acidimicrobiales bacterium. Lineage (GTDB taxonomy): Bacteria > Actinomycetota > Acidimicrobiia > Acidimicrobiales > Aldehydirespiratoraceae > JAACCU01. Next base: position 3,253 of record JAJCXZ010000066.1, read on the forward strand.
TTGCGGAGCTCGGTGAGGTGCTCGATCAACGTCATCTGGGACGCGTGTGCGGTGTCGGCCATGAACTAGGTGTCGGTGGGTTCAGCGTCGGTCTCGGGAGTCGCGTCGAGATCGGCTTCTTCGTCGGCCTCGGGCGCGGGCTTCACAGCCGGTGCAGGAGTTCCCCCTCGTGGAGGCCGATTGGCCATCGGGTGGGTCTTCTTCTGGCCCTCGGCGACTTCCTTGCGGCCGGCCTCGCGGGCACGCTCCTCGGCCAACGGGTCTTCCATCGCGTCTTTCAGCTCGCGCTGGAAGCCGCTCGACATACGACGGAGCTCCGCCATGGCCTTTCCGGCCTGGCGGGCAGCGTCGGGGAGCTTGTTCGGGCCCAGGACGATGAGCGCAACGATGAAGATCACGAGTACTTCAGGCGCTCCGATGTTTCCCATGGCGACGAATCCTACCGATCGTGGCGACGAGACCGAGATCGCCATGGGCGGAGCACACGGCGGTGTGCGTCGAGATTCATCTCTGCTCCGCGCGCTCGGACACGGGAGGCGCTTCGTTGGAGATCGTTTGCGGCCACTGCGGTGGTTCCCGACCGGCGAAGCGAGGCCCGCAACAAGATCAACTCCCGCTCAACCATGCGCATTCCGAGGGTCAACGCAACGACCGCAAGGCCGATGGCACCGGCAGGGAGGAGGAGCGTCCAGGACACGCCGCGACGCTACCGCGAGTCACCCGTCGAGCAGGTGCGCAAGCGCTTCGTTCCACGAGCTGTTGTCATGAAGCTTGTCGTGGAACTCGAGCAGATCATCGTGATTGATCGGGCGACCGATCTTGGTTTCATCCAGCTCGGCAGGGAGACTCCATGTATCCATCGCGACACCGGAGGCGACAAGAAGATCAATGGTGCGGGGCTCGGCGGCCTTGACGACCGTCATCTCGCAGTCTGGACACCGGAACGAGTACTCGCCCCTGTTGTCGTTGATACAGACACGAACGCGTACATCCGCCGTCGTGAGTTCGACATCGCCGCATGTTTCGCAACTTGCACGAATGGTAGCCATGGTTGGAAATCGACCTCGTTTGTCTCTGCCCGTGTGCTTGCATCCATCGGCATGGTCACCGCTTCATTTGAGGGCCCCCAGGCCTGGTTTCCCTGGTTCTTTCGGCCCACTGGCATGTTGCTTCCGGCCAGGTGTGCCCAGAGCGGACAGAAGTGCCACCATGAAGCGATGCCCACACGGATTCCCGCGCTCTGGCAACCGCCCGTGCTCTTTGCGCATCGGGGCGCAAAAGCGCATGCTCCCGAGAACACGATCGAGGCGTTCGAGCTGGCGATCCGCCTCGGCGCCACCGGTTTGGAAACCGATGCGTGGCTGACCCATGACGGACAGGTCGTGCTCGATCACGACGGCTGGCAACGGCGCTTCCCGCGCCGCTGGATCGCCGATGTCGACCGGAGTCGTCTCAGCCCGCAGATCCCATCGCTTGCCGAGCTGTACGCGGCCGTCGGTACCGCTCATCCGATCAGCGTCGATCTGAAGAACCCCGACACCTTCGACCCGATCGTCGCCATCGCTCGTGAACACGACGCAATCGATCGCTTGTGGATCTGCCACCCCGACCTTTCGCTGTTGCAGGACTGGCGTGATCGAGCCCCTGACGCACGGTTGGTGAACTCGACGGCACTGGAGCGGCTGGAGCGCGGCCCCGAGCGGCGCGCCGCGGAGCTTTCCGCCGCACGCATCGACGCGGTGAACCTACGCGAGCATCAATGGACCGGTGGGCTCACCACCTTGTTCCACCGCTTTGAAGTCTTGTGCTTCGCCTGGGATGCTCAGCACGAACGTCAGCTCGCAGGCCTCATCGACATGGGGATCGACGCGGTGTACAGCGATTACAGCGACCGCATGGCAGCTGTGGCCCGCGAATACGCGGACTAGAGGAAGCCGAGATCGCCGAGCGGCCAGACTTTCAGGAACGCTCGCCCTACAACCGTGTCCTCATCGATCGGGCCGAATGAACGGCTGTCGACGCTGCTATTGCGATTGTCGCCCATGACGAAGTACCAGCCGTCGGCCAGCGTGCAACGATCGGGTCCGGGCGTGTTGGTGCAGCCGCGACTGATGATCGCGGACGTGAGCGGGATTGTCTGTACCCCTTCGACATACGGCTCGTCGAGCAGGACGCCATCGATGAACACTTGGCCGTTCACCAGCGTGACGGTTTCTCCGGGTAGCGCGATCACCCGCTTGATGAAGTCGTCGATCTCACCGCCAGCACCGGGGGGACGCTCAAAGACGACGACGTCGCCTCGCTCGATGTCGCCAAAGCGATAACTCAGCTTGTTGACGAGCACGCGGTCGTCGATGTGAAGCGTGTTCACCATCGACTCCGAAGGGATGTAGAACGCCTGGAGCAGGAAACCCTTGATCAGGAGCGCGACGGCGAGAGCACCGACCGCGACTGCGATCCACTCGACCACTGTTCGTAGCGTGGACTCGAGGCCGCGCTTCTTGCGCGGTACTGCGATCTGTGTCTCGCCCTCCGCCCAAAACGCGGTTTCGCTGACGGGTTCCTCGGCATCAAGTCCGTCGGGCGGTGGTGGTTCAGGCGCAGACGGCATGTCGATCTTGCCGGCGCCGGCGCGGGGAGGGGGGCCGGACGTGAGGCCCAAACTGTCGTCAGTCACGGGAGGACCCTATCCGTGAGATGTTCGAGGGCAGCGGCAGAGCGGCTCACTGGTATCTCGCCAACACTCGGGCTGCAGCGTCGCGCCGAAGGTCGGCTGGCACGGTTGTGTCCACGCTGAGCATCTCGGCGGCGGGTCCGAGTCGCAGGAGAAGACGTTCGAGCCATGCAGTTGCCGTGACGGCCATGGTGACGTCGATGTGGTCACCATCCTCGACGACCTGCTCGACCGGATATTGCTCGACAACCCAGCGAGCGGATTGCGTCAGTCGAAGAACCACGCGGGGGTCATCGCCTCCCGGTGAGAAGGCGGACGCGATTGTTGGTGCGACGTCGGTGTTGGGCTCATCACTGAGCGCCACGGTGCGGATGCGGTCAACACGAAACACGCGCTCCCCATCGGCACGATGACACCATCCACTGAGGTACCAGTTGCCCTGATCACTGAACAGCCTCTTGGCATCGACTCGCCGTTGGGTGAGTTCGTCTCGTCCGTAGGTGTAGTACTCGATGTCGACCTGACGCTGAAGGGCCACGGCTTCGCGCAGGATCGCGAGGGTGTCGCTCGGTGCATGGCCGAGCCGGACCTCGACCGCGTCGGCTGCTCCTTCGCCCAGGGCGGTGCCCAACTTGGTGAGCGCTCGCAGGAGTGGTCCAGCGCTGTCGTCGTCGTCCGATTCGGTGAGCGGGAGAACCGATCGCCCCGCTGTGAGCAGGCGCGCGCCTTCTTCCGGCGTGAGCCGCAACGGACGACTGAACCAATCGGCGTAGCGAATATGGACTCGCTCGTCGCCGATCTCGACCTCGATCAGCGAGTCGGGGGTGAACGGATGCACTCCGACGAAGAACACGACCTCTTGCAGGTCGTCGAGGAGTTGTGCTCTCGGATAGTCGAAGCGGTCGACGATGTCTTCGATCAGGGCGCCCTCGTCTTGGCGGGCCACCCAGGGGATGACCGAGAGAAGACGGGTGAGCCGGTCTCGGGCGGTGAGGCGGTTGCTCATCGCATGGCTCCGAGCCACGTGACCATGTCGTCGCGAAACGCTGGCGGCTCGAGGACTTCGGCGTGATCCAGGAAGCTCAGGACAAACGATCGGAACGCTTCCACATTGCGAACCTGCAGAGTGGCGACCACTCCCCCGTCGACGACATCGACATCACCGAGCATGTGGCGCGCCCAGCTTGCTTGGTCGGCGTCGATGAAGACCTTTGCCTCGGTTGGCATCCCGTCGCCGAGTTCCCAGCCTCGTAGATCGAGCGGATCGGACACGGTACCGACTGCTTCCTCTGCCGGGCCGGCAACCTCGACCGACCCCTGGAGGCGGTCGACTCGAAAAAGCCTCTCGTCGCCTCGAACGCGGTCCCAACCGGCGAGGTACCAGTGCCCTCTCGAGAACGAGAGCCGCCAGGGCTCGACGATACGATCGGTGTCGGAGTACCGAAAGGCCACGGCCTTGCGGTCAGCGGCGGCTGAAATGAGTGTCGCCAGAGCATCATCAAACGGCACGCTGCCGACCTGATCAGCGACGCTGGGGCCTCCGGCACCGCCGAGCTTCATGAGTCCGGTGTCGTTGCCATCGAGGCGCACCAGGTTGGTGGCGAGGTGAAGCGCTGCCAGTTCGTCCGGTTCGAACCGCAACTCGTCGCCCGCATAGTCGGAACGGTCGATCACATATCCGTCGATCGGAGGATCGGCGCCGGGAACGGCTGCGACCTCGATCGGCATGCCCATGGCTCGCAGTTCGTCCTTGTCGCGTTCAAATGCCCGGCGGAAGGACGCCTTCGCATCGGGATAGCCCCCAACACGGTCCCAGATCTCGTCGGCGGTGAGCGGCGTCTCCGTGTCGAGCAGAGCAGCGGTCAGATTCAACAGTCGTTCGAGCTTGTCCATCGTCGTACTGCCTAGAGGGATGCGATGAGCTTCTCGACGCGCTCGTCGTGCGATTTGAACGGGTCCTTGCAGAGCACGGTGCGCTGTGCCTGATCGTTGAGCTTGAGATGGACCCAGTCGACTGTGTAGTCGCGCTTGCGTTCTTTGGCTCGCTTGATGAACTCGCCGCGGAGCCGAGCCCGGGTGGTCTCTGGAGGGTTCTCCACGGCATGGGAGATCTCCGCGTCGGTGACGATTCGTTCGACCATGCCGCGTTTCTGCATTCGATAGAAGAGTCCTCGCTCCCGGTTGACGTCGTGGTACTGAAGGTCGACGAGCGCCACGCGTGCGTCGGACAGGGTCAGCCCGTGCCGCTCGCGATAGCTCTCGATCAGCTTGTGTTTGATGACCCAGTCGATTTCCTTGTCGAGTTTGAGCGGGTCGTCCTCGATTGCGGTCAGGCAGTGTTCCCACATGTCGAGAGCCTGCTTCTCTTCGGGCGAAAGCTCGTGATGCTCAGCGAACCGGATCGCCCGGTTGAGGTACTCGGTTTGGATGTCGAGGGCGGAGACCTCGCGTCCGTTCGCCAGCCGCACCCGTCGAGTGCAGGTTGTGTCGTGGGAGATCTCGCGGATGGCCCGAATCGGATTCTCGAGGGTCATGTCGCGCAAGACGACTTGGGGCTCTTCGAGCATTCGCAGCATGAGCGATGCCGCGCCGACCTTCAAGAAATTGGTGTACTCGCTCATGTTGGAGTCGCCCACGATCACGTGGAGTCGGCGGTAGCGCTCGGCGTCGGCGTGAGGTTCGTCGCGGGTGTTGATGATCGGGCGGCTGCGGGTGGTTGCCGAGGACACACCCTCCCAGATGTGCTCGGCTCGCTGGCTGACGCAGTACATGGCACCCCGGGCGGTCTGCAGGACCTTTCCCGCTCCGGCGTAGATCTGGCGGCTGACGAGGAACGGAATCAGAACCTCGGCGTAGGAGCTGAAGTCGTCGCGCCGGGTTGTGCAGTAGTTCTCGTGACAGCCGTAACTATTGCCGGCGGAGTCGGTGTTGTTCTTGAACAGATAGATGTCGCCGTGGACACCTTCGTCGCCAAGCCGCTCCTCGGCACTGGTGAGAAGCTGTTCGAGAATCCGCTCCCCCGCTTTGTCGTGGACGACAAGGTCATAGACCGAGTCACACTCCGGGGTGGCGTATTCCGGGTGTGAACCGACGTCGAGATAGAGCCGGGCGCCGTTCTGAAGGAAGACATTGCTGCTGCGGCCCCACGACACAACGCGCCGGAACAGGTAGCGCGCGACCTCATCGGGGCTGAGTCGACGCTGGCCGCGCAGTGTGCACGTGACCCCGTACTCGTTCTCGATTCCGAAGATGCGTCGCTGCACGCCGACAACCTAACGGCCGTCGGCCCTTAGATGGGTCAGGGTTCCCCAGGCCGCCGGAAACAAGTCACGCCGGAGCCTGTCCCCAGCGTGACCTAGTTGTCCCTTTGTCGCGGTCGAGCCGAACGAGACGGCCTCGTCGGGCCAGGGTCATCCAACGAGTTCGGTTATCTCCTCGTCGGGCAGGCGACGGAACGCACGACGCCCGTTGCCACGCTCCAGAACCGCCACCTCGAGTGAGTCAGCGGCGAGGTCGCGCTCGTCGCCGGCCAGGGCGTTGACGGCCAGTTGGAGGCCCTCCTGCAGCGTCGGCGAGTCTTCCAGATCACCGAATCGATCGCTGATTGTGTCGGTCTCGCCACCGAGCACGACCGACATGTCTTCGTCCATCACGGTGCCGTCGTAGAGGATGTGGAACAGCTGGTCCTCGCTGCCGTCCTCGGCGTGACCGATCTCGGCCACCAGGATCTCGACCTCCATCGGCTTCATCTCGTGGGTGAAGACCTGGCCGAGGCTCTGGGCGTACTGATTGGCCAGGCTTCGGGCATCGACGTCTTCGCGGCTGAAGGAGTAGCCCTTCATGTCGGCATGGCGGACGCCCGCGATACGGAGTTGGTCGAATTCGTTGTACTTGCCGACGCCGGCGAAGGCGATGCGGTCATAGATCTCGCTGATCTTGCGCAGGGTGCTGGACGTGTTCTCCGCACAGATGGCGATGCCATTGTCGAAACGGAAGGCGATCAGGCTGCGGCCGCGGGCGATGCCTTTGCGCGCATAGTCGGCGCGGTCCTTCATGACCTGCTCGGGAGCGACGTAGAAGGGCATGTTCATGGCGAGCTTCAGTCCTTGCGCCGACCGGTGATCAGCGCCTGCGTGCGCTGAGCGAGGTCGTCATCATCGATGCGGTTGTAGCCGTCGGCCGAGATCGTGGCGATCACGGGGTAGATGCCTCGGATGGGGTCGGGGCCACCCGTGGCGGAGTCTTCGTCGGCGGCCTCGAACAAGGCGTGGATGGCAAGGTCGGTGACGGTGGCGGCATCCATGTCGTGGGCGTAGCCGAGCTTCACGACCGTGCCGGCGTGAAGGCTGCCGGAGCCGGTACTGGCGTGATCGGTCTCTTCGTAGCGGCCACCGGTGATGTCGTATTCGAAGAGTCGACCTTCTTCACGCTTCAGATCGAACCCGGCGAAGATCGGCACAACGGCCATGCCCTGCATCGCGGCGGGCAGATTGCTGCGGATCATCTGGCTGAGCTGGTTGGCCTTGCCTTCCAGGCTGAGGCTCGTGCCCTCCACCTTTTCGTAGTGCTCGAGCTGTAGCTGGAAGAGGCGCACCATCTCGACGGCCGGGCCGGCGGCGCCGGCTATGGCGACGCCGCTGTGTCGGTCGGCAGGAAAGACCTTCTCGATCGAGCGATGGCTGATCAGATGGCCCGAGGTTGCCCGCCGGTCGCCGGCGAGAAGTACCCCATCGGCATATCGAATGGCCACACAGGTCGTGCCGTGGCGATAGTCCTCCACCGGCACTGAGCCGTCGACGGTGACCATCTCGTCGAAGCCGCTGCGGCGCAGCAACTCGGTGAATCGTGGCCCCGGATCATCCTGGGCACGGAACAGCGGCAGGTTCATACGCCTACTGTCCACCTTTCTGGATGTAGCTCTTCACGAAGTCTTCGGCGTTTGTCTCGAGGACCTCGTCGATCTCGTCGAGCAGATCGTCGAGTTCGGCCTTGATCTCTTCGCCTCGCTCCGACGCGGCGGGCGCCTCGGTTGCTTCGGACTCACGTTCCGCTGGAGCGGGCTTGCGAACTTGCTCTCGTTCAGCCATTGGTGTCTCCGATTCTCGCTTCCTAGCTCCCCAGTCGGCGGAGGAGCTCCACTGCTGAGTCGCACTCGTCGAACAACGTACCTACGTGTGCGGCCGTACCGCGCATCGGTTCCATCATTGGCACCCTACGCAAGCTTTCGGCGCCGACGTCGAAGACCAATGAGTCCCAGTTCGCCGCCACGACCTGCTCGGGGAAGTGTTTGATGCACTTGCCGCGGAAGAACGCTCTGGTGTCGTGGGGAGGTTCAGTCATGGCCAACCGGGCCTCGTCGTCGCTCACCAACTCCTCCAGCCCGACTCGCCACGCCAGCCCCTTGCCCGGGCGCATGTCCGCGTACTGAATGTCCATGGCGCGCAGGCGTGCGTCATTCCAATCCAACCCGTGGCGTTCGCGGTAGCCATCGAGCAGGCGGTACTTCGCCACCCAGTCGAGTTGATCGGCGAGTTCCATGGGATCACGCTCCAGGGTGGCGAGGACCTGCTCCCAACGCTGGAGAACCATGTCAGCCACAGGTCCGCCCACAAGATCGGTGCCCTTTTCCTCGACCCATTTGCGGGCCAGATCAAAGAGCTCCCACTGCACCTCCAAGGCGGTGATCGTGGTCCCGTCGGCGAGCGGGAGCGCCTCACGCAGTGTCATGTCGTGGGAGACGTGACGCATCGAGGCAACCGGCGCGGCGAACTCGATCTCTCTGGGAAACGCATCGTCCTCGATCAAGGCGAGAACAAGTGCAGTGGTGCCGACCTTGAGGAAGGTCGACACCTGTGAGGGGTTGGCGTCGCCGACGATGACATGAAGACGTCGGTACTTGCGGGCATCGGCGTGAGGCTCGTCGCGAGTGTTGATGATCGGGCGCTTCAGTGTTGTCTCCAGACCGACCTCTTCTTCGAAGAAATCGGCGCGTTGTCGGCGTGTGTCATAATGAAACAAGCCGTTTTCGAAATCCGGTCAAGACTCCTTGCGTTCTTGGGCTGTTCCCGCCGTTTGGGTACCTACCATGAGTTTGTACGCACTGACG
>JAJCXZ010000067.1 GCA_029263175.1 Acidimicrobiales bacterium
GACGATCCGAGCGTGCTCGCCGACATGGCCGCCGAGTTCGGGCTCCCGTCACCGGATGCAGAGCCCAGCCCGACGGTCCAGGCCGACTACGCCGTCGGCACGGCCAGAGGTGTCAGCGGTTCACCCCACTTCTGGATCAACGACCGCTACGACTTCTTCTGCCCGGCGCTCGATCTCGGCCGAGACGACGAGGGCAACCTCACTGCCCAGTTCGACGCCGACGGTCTCGAGCAGTTCCTCGCCCGCATCGGTCAGTGAACGTCGCGGATGCGCGGAGACGTTGCCCAGCTCCTGAGCTACGCGCCCGCCAGCCCGTTGACGGTCGCCAGGAAGCGTTCGACCTCGGCACGCGAGTTGTAGTGGCTGGTTGACACCCGCACACAGCTATCGATGCCGAGCGGCTCGAGCACACCGGCGGAGTAGTAGTCGGCCTTGCGAGCGTGGGTGCGTACGCCGTCGGCATTCAGCGCATCGACCGCCGATGGGCCATCGATTCCCTCGATCGTGAACGAGATCATCCCCGACCGGTGCTCGCTCGTGTCGGGCCCGACCACCGTCACCGCATCAAGCTGTCCGAGCCCGAGCAGTCCCCCGGTCCCCCACATCATGGCGTCGACCAGATCCTGCTCTTGACCACGAATCGCCGCGGCGGCCGCCTCGATCAGCTCCCGCGGCGAGCCGCCGGGAGAGACTTCGGCTCCCAGCCACTCGAGATATCGCACCACTTCGGAGAAGGCGGCATAGGCCGACGTATCTCGAGTCCCGAGCTCCCACACGTTCTCCGGCGCACCGGCGAGCTGGTCGTGCGGCACAGTCGCCAACCGATCCGATACCCACGCCACGCCGAAATTGTGGCGGGAGAACAGCTTGTAGCCGCTCACCACATAGCCGTCGATGTCGTAGCGATCTATGTCGACTCGCCCGTGGGCGGCGTGCTGAATGCCGTCGACGATGATGAAGCACTCGGGCGCCACCCGACGGATCTCGGCCGCGATCGCTGCCACATCCACATGCATGCCGGTCACCGGACTCGCATGGATGATCGTGGCCACCGCCAGGTCGGGCGTGATTGCCGGCGCGTAGTGATCGACACCCACCACTGTGGTCACCGGATCGAAGTCGACCTGCTCGTACGTCATCCCCGCAATCGGTGCCCACCGGCGACACGCCGAATAGGTCGCCGGGTGCTCGAGGTGACTCCCGATCACCGTTGATCCTCCCGACGCGAAAATCGCGTTGCGGATCAGTCGTCCGAGCAGTTCAGTGCCCGACTCGCCGATGAACACCTCACCGCTCGATGTGCCGAGCAGCAGCTTCATGTCGGCGCGACCCTGCTCGATGATCTCCATCATCGCCACCGAGGCCGCATTGGTGCGGCCCTGGTTGTCGGGGATCGCCATCAACTCGGCTGTCCGCTCCACACATGCCTTCAGGGTGAGTGAACCTCCGGCATTCTCGAAAAACGCTCGGGGCCCCTGGAAGGGGCACGAGTCGACATGATGGAAGCGGTCGCGGACAGCTTGAAGAAGCGCAGGATCGAAGCTCGGCATCCGGTCATCCTGTCGGGGTCACGCGGTAGCCGCAACGACCGGCGCCCGCAGACGACCTTTACACTCGTGGACGACCGCATCCAAAGAGGGCATCGCATCCGTAGTACTGGCGTGGCCCATGGAACCCGACGTAGGCATGCGGCCCGACTGGCTGTCGCCGCGATGCTCTTCGTCATCGCCCCTGTCGCACTTGTACTGTCGCCGTTCATCGTTGCGGTGGCCGCGCTCGCCGACCTCGCCACGGATCGCTCACGGATGGCCAGAGGCCGGATCTCGGCGATGGCAATCAACTATCTGGTTCTCGAATGGATCGGCCTGCTCACCGCTTTCGGCCTGTGGATCGCCACCGGTTTCGGCCTGGCCACGCAACGGGGATGGTCCCAAGCTGCCCATGCCCGCATCCAGCGCTGGTGGGGCCACTCGCTCTTCACCGCAGCACAGCGATGGCTCCGACTCCGGATTCAGGTGGAGGGCCGCGCCGCCCTCGAAGGAGGCCAGGCAATCCTTGCGGCCCATCATGCGAGCTTCATCGATGCCCTCCTCCCGTCGGAACTCCTGCACCAGAACCCGCACGCACGCACCCGTCACGTGCTGAAGCGTGAACTCTCCTGGGATCCTTGTCTCGGCATCTTCGGTCATCGCCGGCCGAACCACTTCATCGATCGACATCCGAAGTCGTCGGCGACCGAACTGACCAAACTCGAGCTGCTGGCCGCCACCTCGGACCCCGACGAGACCCTCGTCATCTTCCCCGAGGGCACGTTTCGGTCCGCCGTCGAACCCAACCGAATCATGGCGAAGCTCGCCCTCAGTGACCCGGACCGAGCGCGGCGCCTCGATCTCGACAACACGCTGCCCCCGAGACCGGGCGGCCTTCTCGCGTTGATGCGTGGGGCACCCGAAGCCGACGTCATCTTTGTCGGCCATGTCGGCTTCGAACCGTTCGGCACGGGGCGCGAGATCTTCGCGAACATCCCGTTTCAGAATCCGGTGACCTCCCGTATGTGGCGCGTGCCTCGCTCGATATTCGGCGAGGACCCTGCTGAACAACTCATCGAGATCGACCGTCACTGGCAAGCCATGGACGACTGGATCGGCGTACAGAGCAGGAAGTGAGCAAATCTCAGAATTTGTGCATCCATCGGTGGTCCCCACTGCGTAGCTCATTCAGACCTACCAACACTGGAGATACCCCCAATGGAATCACGAATGATCAGAGTGCTCGCCGCTCTCCTTGCCCTTTCTCTCATCGCCGCAGCATGTGGCGACGACGACCCGATCGAATCCTCAACGGCAGCTGCTGCTGACACCGCTGAAGACGATGTGGCTGAAGACGCCATGGACGAGCCCGGCACCATCGTCGACGTCGCCGTAGCCAACGGCAGCTTCACCACCCTCGTCGCCGCCGTCCAGGCCGCAGGCCTCGTCGAAACCCTTTCCGGCGACGGACCGTTCACCGTCTTCGCCCCCACCGACGACGCCTTCGCAGCCCTCCTCGACGACCTCGGCATCACCGCCGAGGAACTCCTCGCCGACACCGACCTGCTCACCGCCGTCCTCACCTACCACGTCATCGCCGGCGAAGTACCCGCCAGCACCGTCGTGACCATGGACGGACAAAGCGCAGCAACCGTCAACGGCGCCGAAGTCACCATCACCGTCAACGGCGACGCCGTCCAGGTGAACGACGCCAACGTCATCATCGTCGACGTCGCCGCCTCCAACGGCATCATCCACGTCATCGACTCGGTCCTCCTGCCGCCGAGCTGATCGACCCCGCCGGGCCGAAGCTGGACCCTCCACCAGCTTCGGCCCGGTAGCGGCCTACCCCGGACCGGATCCATGACTGCGTGCGCCCTCGCCCCCTACGTCGCCGAGATGCCGACACAGCAGTACCCTCGTCTCGTGCCAACGGCAGAGACTCCGCTTACCGACGAGGTAGCAACACGGTTCGCCGACGGTGACAACATGGCGCTTCGTGAGGCGTACGACGCCCACGGTTCGCTCGTGTATTCGATCTGCCTTCGGAGCCTCCCAGAGGATCGGGCCAAGGACGTGACCCAGGAAGTCTTCGTCAGCGCCTGGAGAGCACGAGAGCGGTTCGATCCATCTCGAGGAAGCCTTGCCGGTTGGCTGGTTGGCATCACCAAGAACCGGATCATCGACAACGTCCGATCCGAGCAGCGCCACGCCAGCCGCCGATCCGAAGTCGAAGCGGCCGACCGACCGGTCGAGCCCGAGGTCGAGCGGATCGCCGATCAGATGTTGGTGGCCGCCGCCCTGGAGACGGTTCCGGAGCGGAGCCGCAAGGTGATCAAGTTGGCCTACTTCGAAGGCCTCACCCACCCTGAAATTGCCCAGAGAACCGGTATGGCGCTGGGCACAGTCAAGAGCGACATTCGACGAGGGCTCGAGAAGGTCCGACGGCACATGGAGACGTCACATGTCTGACGAGCTGACTCCCCACGGAGCCGCTGGATCCATTTCTGAACTCGAGGCGCGGCTTCGAGAGATGACCGCGGATGACCAGGTCCTGACCGTTCCTCCCGCAGATCTCTGGTCCGTAATCGAGGCCGAAGTCTTCGGCTCCTCGCGAACATCCGATGACGCACCTCTCGCCACCGTGGTTGATCTCGCCGATCGCCGTCGGCGCCGAACCATGGTGACCCTGGCCTCCGCCGCGGCCGCGGTGGTTGCCGTCGTCGGCATCATGGCCGTCACCGGGAGCGACTCACTGGGACCTGAAGTGGCCGTGGCCAACCTCGACTACGACCCTGCCGCCTTCGATGTGCTCGGCGCCGACGCCGACGCGGTCGTGTCGCTGCACGATGCCGACGGCACTTTCCGCTTGTCCGTTGACGAAAGCGAGCTGCCTGACGTCGACGCCGAAACTGCCGATCTGGAGCTATGGCTCATCCAACCCGATGCCGACGGTAATCCGGCAGATCTGGTATCGCTTGGACGCATCGACCCGTCGGCACCCGGCACCTTCGATGTTCCGGATGGCTTCGATCCAGAAGTGTTCTTCGTCGTCGACATCAGCGTTGAACCCCGAGATGGAAACGCCGCTCATTCAGGCCGGTCGATCCTTCGCGGAGCCCTGACCAAGGCCTGACCCTGGTCGTCGCGCATCAGCGCAACTCGTCCTGGCAGTCCGCGGCACGCAGGCTGTGCTCGAGGTACGCGGCCCGGTCGGCATCAGAGAGTTCGTCGAGTCGGTCCTCCTCTGAGATCGACACCCGGTTGAACCACGCGATGTGCTCGGTCGTGCAGTCGAAGTCGCTACACCCGCACGTTGCGTCGGCGTGCTGCTCGGCCTCCTCGAGCACCGAACCGCCACTGTCGCCACCACAACTCGCCGCAAGGAACGCCGTTGCCACTATTGCCGCCTTGAATCTCATGAACTCGACGGTAGAACTCAGCCGATGGCCAACCCGCCATGCCCCGCCGCAAACCCATTGCCTCGTGAGCAGCCGGCTGACCTAGGAATCGAAGTCGGCGGTGAGCAGAGTCTCGCTGGTGAGCCCGTCGCTGTTTGGCCCAGCACCCTCGAACCCTCGTTGCCGCCACGCCTCGTAGACCACGATCGATACGGCATTGGCCAGATTGATGCTGCGATTGCCGGGACGCATCGGGATCGTCAGCATCTGCCCGGGAGGGATCGCCACCGTCGCCTCGTCGGTGAGGCCGGCACGTTCCGCACCGAAGACCAAGACATCGTCATCGTCGAACTCGACATCGACGTACGACGTCGGTGATCGTGAGGAAAATCCGAACCATCGGCCGGGCAGGGCCGCTTGCGCCTCCGCAAGCGATGCGTGGACCGTCATCGACGCAGCCTCGTGGTAGTCGAGGCCACCCCGGCGCATGCGCGCGTCATCCAACACGAAGCCCAGTGGCTCGACGAGGTGCAGTGCGGCTCCCGTGTTCGCGCAGAGCCGAACGATGGCGCCCGTGTTGGGGGCGATCTCGGGATGAACGAGCAGCACATGCACGCCGCGACCGTACCCAACCACGGCGCCGAAGGGTGAGTAGCTTGCCCTCATGGCCGAGCTGCTGAAGAACCATTTCGACGAACCCCTGGTCGAGCTCTTCGCCACAGCAGCCCGCGCCACATACCCCGATTTCGACCGTGATTCTTTCACGCGCCGCACGTTGACCGCCTTCCCCGATCTCGAACTGAAGGATCGGATCAACCTGCTCGCCGATGCCCTTCGAGAGGGACTCCCGCAGGACTACCCCACCGCAGTTGGCCACGTGGTCGAGATGGCGCCGGAGATCCGCGGCCCATCCGGCATGGAGGGTTGGCCCTTGTGTTCGGTCGTCGAGCGCCACGGTGTGGACCACCCCACCGACTCGCTCGCGGCAATGGAGCAGCTGACCCAGCACTTCTCGTGCGAGTTCGCCATTCGTCCCTTCCTCGAGCACCACCTGGATCAGACGCTCGCTGCCTGCCGGCGCTGGCTCACCCATCCCGAAGCGACGGTGCGCCGACTTCCGTCCGAGGGCACCCGCCCATACCTGCCGTGGGGGCCGAAGGTGAAATCGCTGATCGACGATCCCGAAATCGGGATCGCGCTCATCACCGAACTGCGCCATGACGTCGACGAGGTGGTCCGCCGCTCCGTCGCCAACCATCTCAATGACATCGCCCGCAACCATGGCGACCGGGTCGCCAAGATCGCCGCGGCCTGGGCGGCAGAGGCCGAGACCGATCCACAGATGATTCGCCACTCGCTGCGCGGTCTCGTCAAGAAGGGTCACCCCGGGGCCATGGCAGCGCTCGGCTTCACCACGAAAGCCGAAGTGGAGATCGCTGAGTTCTCCGTTTCGCCCGGTGAAATCTGCCTCGGAGAGACCGTCGATCTCACCGCCACCGTGACGTCGACCGCATCAACGGCTCAACGTCTCATCGTCGACTTCGTCATCCATCACGTGAACGCCAACGGTGCCACATCTCCAAAGGTCTTCAAGTGGACCACGATCGAGCTCGCCCCGGCGGAGACCGTGACCCTGAGCAAGCGCCGCAAGATCGCCACCGCATCGACGCGCCGCTACAACGCGGGCATCCACCAGGTCGATCTCCAGATCGCCGGCCAACCCCACGCCGAGTCGGCCTTCACCCTGACCAACAGCAGTTCCTAACGCACACTGGGGTCTGTCCCCAGTGTGCGTTAGAGGCGGGCTTCCTGGCGGGTGCGGCGTTCGCTGAAGACGATGGCGGCAACCATGATCGCGAGGATGACGCCAAGGGACACGTAGGTGTCGAGGTGGTACCACTCGCTCGCCGCCATCTTGAGGCCGACGAACACGAGAATCCCGCCGAGGGCGTGGGACAGGTAGTGGAAGCGTTGCCGGGCGTCGGCGAGCAGGAAGTACATCGCGCGGAGACCGAGGATGGCGAAGGCATTCGATGCGAAGACCAGGTAGGGCTCATTGGAGACGGCGAGCACAGCCGGCACGGAGTCGACCGCGAAGATCACATCGGTCACTTCCACAACCACCAGCGCGGCCAGGAGCGGTGTGGCCATACGTACACCGCCCCGAACCGTCAGGAACTTGTGCCCGTCGTATTCATCACTCACGGGCATGATTCGCTTCAGCAGACTGAGCCCGGTCGCAGCCTCGTTCTCACCCTCGTCCTCACGGTGGCGGATGACGCGGAGACCCGTGACGACCAGGAAGACCCCGAACCCGACCAGCACGATCGAGAACCGTTCGATCAATGCCGACCCGATCAGGATGAACACGAGGCGCAGCGTGAGCGCACCGAAGATGCCCCAGAACAACACCCGGTGCTGATAGCGCACCGGCACGGCCATCGTGGAGAAGAGGATCGACCAGACGAAGACATTGTCGACACTGAGCGATTTCTCGATCAGGTAGCCCGAGATGTATTCGCCGAACGCGGCACCGCCGAAGCCGATCAGGATCACGACCCCGAAGATCAGCCCGCACGCCACCCAAGCCGCGGACTCGAGCGCCGCACTCCGGGCCGTCGGCTCGTGGTCATCACGATGCCGATAAAGATCGACGGCAAGCATGGCGACAACCGCAACGGCCAGGCCGATCCACCATCGTGTGCCGACATCCAGGTCGACGAAGTTCTCGCGCGACGACTCCGCCGCCGGGACGCCGATCACGACGGAACGGCAACGACCTCGTCGAGGAACCAGTCGACAAGCGCATGGCACTGCTTCTTGTTGCGCTCTTCGTGGAAGTGACCCTCGGCGACCATGTCGGCACGCTCGACCCCCCACTCGGCGAGGTACTCATCAGTGGCACCCTCGAGGAAGCCGGCCAGGTGCGGCACGTCGACTTCGGGATGGAACTGGGTTCCCACCGTGCGACCCATGCGAAACAGCTGGGTGGCGTTGTCGGTGACCGCCAGGATCTCCGCCTCCGCCGGCGGATGGAAACGGTCGTGGTGCCATTCGAGCCATGGACCGGGGCCGACCGGGTTCTCGCGTCCGCCCACGGCCGACAACTCGTACCAGCCGATCTCGGTGACGGGAGCTGATTCGACAGAGCCGCCGAGTGCATCGGCGAGCAACTGACCACCGAAGCACACACCGAGCATCGGGATATCGGCCTCGTGGGCCTCACGCAGCAGTTCGAGCTCATCATGGATCCACGATGCGATCTCGTCTTTGTTGGTGAGCGACCGAACGGAGCCCATCGGAACGATCACGTCGTAATCGCGCCAGTTCTGCGGCCACGGCTGCGCGACGTCGGGTTGGCCGTACTCGAGCGTGATGACGTGCGTGTCGACCGCGTAGCCGCGCTTGCGTAGTGCCATCTCCACCTGGCCGCCGACGCCATCGGGTTCATGGGCGAGCACGAGTGCTCGGGGTTGGTGCTCGGTCACACGTCAAACCATACGTGAGCCTGGCCGGTTCCCGACACCGCTTCGTACTCACCGAATTGTGTTCCCTTGGCAGTGCAGGCCGCACCGCCGAGTGCGCCGACCATCGTGAGGTAGTGACCGAATCGACCCTCCGGTGCGTGCGTCATGTACTCCGGCACGAAGTCGAGGATGGCCGCGTGGTTGCCGTCCTTCATCCAGGCGATGACCTGACGGTCGGCGGCGCACGCTTCCGGTGTGCGGAGATGAAGGTCGGGATCAGAGGCTTCGTGATCACGAAACTGCCGCAACGGCCAGAACCGATGGCTGAGGCCGCCACTGGCCAGGATCACCACGCGACGGTCGACTTGGGCAACCGCCTCAGCGAGCAGTTCACCGAAGAGCAGGAAGTCGTCGGCCTCTCCGGTCTGCACGATGCCGGCGGAGATCCACGCCTCATCGCCCTGCAGGAACGGAAGCAGGTTGATCGTGGGATAGTTGACCGGCAGGTACGGGTCGTCGATCGGCGTGATCCACGTGTCGTCGCGGTCCTCGGACAGCGCGCCCCATGCCTCGGCCAGCTCGCGGTCGCCGCGCATGTCGAAGGGCATCTGACACATACCTCGCGGCAGTTCCTCCGAGGTGTACAAGCCGTGCCGACGGTCGGCCGACGAGACCACATGTTCGATCGTGGTGAACCAGTGCGAGTCGATCACCACGACAGTGTCGGCCTCGATGGGGCCCAACTTCTCGGCCCGCATGTCGTGCAGGCCCTGGAAGAGAGAGGTGTCCTTCCCCTCGTTCAACTCCAACCGAACCTCGAGCGGAAGGACGAGCGGCGGCACGTGCGACACGACGGCCGCGCCAACGATCTCCCCCATCAGACAGTCTCCCTTTCGCTCATGCGACGACTTTCACGGGCATGCGTTTGATGCCGGCGATGAAGTTGGACCGCAGATGATCGATCTCACCGTTCGGTTCGAGATGGTCGATGCGCTTCATCAGCTCTTCGAACACGAGACGGACCTCCATACGGGCGAGCCAGGCCCCGAGGCACAGGTGCGGGCCGTTGCGACCGAACGCCATGTGATCGTTGCGTTCACGATCCATGTCGAATCGGAACGGATTGTCGAACCCGTCCTCGTCGTGATTGGCCGAGTTGAACCACATCGCGACCTTGTCGCCGGCCTTGATCTGCTTGCCGCGCATCTCGATGTCGGCGGTGGCGGTGCGGCGGAAGTGCATGGTGACCGAGCTGGTCCGCAGCACTTCTTCCACCGCCTTGTCCATCAACTCGGGGCGAGCGCGCAGGGTGTGCCAGAGCTCGGGATGATTCATCATGTTCCACACACCGTGGGTCATCGTGTAGCGGGTGGTGTCGTTGCCGGCCGCCACGAGCAGGGTGAAGAAGTTGTTGAACTCCAGGTCGGTCAACGGCACTCCGTCGACCGCCGGCTCGAGAAGCTGGCTGATGATGTCGTCCTTCGGACAGGCACGCCGATCACTCGCTTGCTCCTGAGCGAAGCGGAAGATCTCGATCGATGCCGGCGAACGGAATGGAACCATGCGGAACTCATCGGTGTCGACGAGGTCCACCGGAAAGTCGGTGAACTCCGGGTCGGTGTTACCGAGGAGGGCATCACCCCAATCGACGAGCTGACGGCCGTGCTCGTCACTGGTGCCGAGCAGGCGACCGAGCATGCGCATCGGCAGCTCTTCGGCGATGTCGTGAACGAAGTCGAACTCGTCGGTCTGCAAGGCCTTCTCGACCACCTCGGCGGCGAGCTGACGGATCGGCTCCTCGAAGGTCTCGACGGTGCGACGGGTGAAGCCCTTGTTGACGAGACGGCGGTAGCGAGTGTGCTCCGGCGGGTCCATTTCCATCATCGTCTTGCGAGCCGCGGCCTCCTCTTCGTCCATGTCCTCGAGGCGGATGCCCTTCTCGGAGGTGAACGTGGCGACATCACGGCTGACCGCAAGCGCGTCGTGGTACTTCAGGATCGACCAGAAGCCGGTGCCGTCGGCCTCCTCGGTCCAATGGATCGGATCCTCGGCGCGCAGCCGAGCAAACGTCGCGTGAGGAACACCGTCGATGTATGCGTCGTGCGACGTGATGTCGGCATCGTCGGGGCCGAGGTTGGCGAGATAGTTGTCGGCGTAGGTGCTCATCACTTCGCTGCCATCGGGTTGGGTGCGGCCCACACGGTGGTGCCACCGGCCATCGAGTTGCCGACCTGGCGGTAGAAGCCGCCGATCACTTCTTCCACCGGCAGGAGATGGAGCTCCTCGGTTGGGTTGTCGTGGATGTCGAGCTCGGCATCGCCGGCGTAGACCGGACCGACCTCCACGTCGAAGCCGCCCATGGTGACGAGCTCGTCGAGAGAGTCACGCCCGTCCATCTCGATCGCCGGCATCTGGCGGGTGTGCAGCATGGGATGTCCATTGACGAAGCCGGCGGACTCGGTGGTGCCGGTGATGGTGAAGCGGGCATCGGCGATGCGCCGACCCCACGTCGACACCGTTGCCCCAAAGCGACCACCCGGCTCGAGGCGGGGACCGGCCTTGCCATGGGTGATGTGGCGGGTCATCCAGATCTCACTCATCTTCTTCGGGTAGCCCTGCACCACACCACGGGCCATGGCGAAGTCCTTGTCGACCCAGATGTACGCGGCGCGGCTGTAGGTCCTGCCCTCGTACTTCAAACGGACGACGAGGAAGACCTCTTTGTACTGCGAGCGGGCCGGGTCGAGGAGCTCCTCGAACGAGTCGGAGCAGCTCTGCCACTCGGCCCAGATCAGCGCACACGCGCCCGGGTCTTCATCGGCGAGCTGCATGCCATCGGGCAGGAGCGCCGCCACGTTGGCCGGATCGGTGCGGTACTCCACCGTGAGCATCTCACCGGAGTAGTGCCACGGCGGACCGGGCAGGATGCCGGCCACGCCCGTGGGCGTGCGCGGATACATGAACCCCTGAAGCTCAGCCATCCGGACACCCTAATCGTTTGGTACCGAATGATTCAAGACGGGTTGACGGCGGGAGTGGAACACGGGGCGTAGCCCTAGGAGACTCGGTCGGTGACCGACTCTCGAAATCTTCCGACAGCCATCGACTTGATGACGGCACTCGAACGCCGCGAAATCTCGGCCCGCGAGTTGCTCCGCGAACATCTCGATGCGGTGGCGGCCCACAATCCCGCGCTCAACGCCGTGGTCACGCTGGCCGCGGAGCGGGCGGCCGACGAAGCGGCGACCGTCGACGAACGGCGCGCCGCCGGCGATTCTCCCGGCCCACTGGCCGGTCTGCCGATCACGATCAAGGACGCTCTGCAGACGGCCGGAATTCGATCCACGGGTGGTGCTCCCGAGCTCGCCGAGAACGTGCCGGACGTCGACGCGCCTGCGGTCGCGCGGTTGCGTGATGCCGGAGCGGTGGTTTTCGGCAAGACCAACCTCCCCTGCTGGTCGGGTGATGTACAGACATTCAACGACCTGTTCGGCACGACCAACAATCCGTGGGACCTGACCCGCACTCCCGGCGGCTCCTCGGGCGGGGCCGCCGCGGCGGTGGCGACGGGCATGACGCCGTTCGAACTGGGCACCGACATCGGCGGATCGGTGCGCATCCCCGCATCGAACTGTGGCATCTACGGCCACAAGCCGACCTTCGGCGTCATTCCGACGCTCGGTTACCTCGATCATGCCGAAGGCGGTGACACGGAGGCCGACGTGAACGTCTTCGGACCGCTCACCAGATCGGTCGACGATCTCGAGATGGTCTTCGACCTTCTGGCCGGACCAACTG
The DNA here is from genome assembly GCA_029263175.1 of Acidimicrobiales bacterium. Lineage (GTDB taxonomy): Bacteria > Actinomycetota > Acidimicrobiia > Acidimicrobiales > Aldehydirespiratoraceae > JAACCU01. The sequence goes on from JAJCXZ010000067.1 coordinate 12,196, forward strand.
ACCCTGCTGCTCGGGGTTGGAGCCTCGACCTGCCCCCTGCCGCCGCGACCGAACTCGGCGAGTTTCGAATCGCGGCCTGGCTCGACGATCCGTTCTGCCCGGTCGATCCCCGCGTCCGCGCGGTTCACGAACGTGCGCTCGAACGGCTCGAAGCAGCCGGGGCAAAGATCGACCTCGCGCGACCGGAGTTCGATGCCGCCGAGATGACCGCAGCCGGTGGACTGCTCATCAGCGCCGCCGCCTCGCCGGTGCTCAGCGCGGCCGAGACTGACGAGGATCAAGGCGACGACCGCCGACTGACGCACATCGAATGGCACCACCTCAACCGGATCCGCATCGCGGGTCGCCGCCAGTGGGCCTCGTTCTTCGAGGGTTACCACATCGTCCTCTGCCCGGTCCTGCCCGTGGCGCCGATCGTGCATCAGCAGCCGGCGCCGGGCGGCAGCAACTGGGCCGACCCGCTCACCGGCCACGACCGTCCCTACCGCGACCTCATCGGATGGACCGCGCTGGTGGGGTCGGCCTACCTGCCCTCGACCGTCGCCCCGCTCGGCCTCACCGACACCGGCCTTCCGGTCGGCGGGCAGATCGTCGGATCGTTCCTGTCCGACCGCACCACGATCGCCTTTGCCCGCGCCATCGAAGAAGCAGTCGGCGGCTTCACCCCACCGCCGCACGGCACCCCTGACTAGGTCAGGTCGTCTCGCAACGACCCCGCATCAACGACGACCTCGCCGTCGAGGCTGACAGAACAGTTGCGCATCGGCAGATCGAAATGGCCACGACAGAAGCGGCCGGCGACCTCGTTGGCGCCGGTGGAAAAAACGACGTTGCCGGCGAACGCCCGCAACTCGGTGCCGTTGATGTCCGCCTTGTCCCACATGGCAAGCGACTCCCAGCGCGCACCGGTATTCATGCCCCAACCGATGTGGCTCACGGCGTACGCATCCGGCTCACCAAAGGCGGCGAGGTAGGAGCGCATCAGTTCCGCGTCGTGGCCGTCGCCTTCGATTTCGGTGACATAGTCGTCGACGACCGTCAGCCTGATCGGCTCGCGGATGTACTCCTTGAAAGTGAGATTGATGTCGCCGGTGTCGAGCACAACCGTGCCGTTGATGGTGCCCGCCGCCGGGAACGCCAGCACAAGCCCACCGGGCCAGTGGGCGATGCTGCCCGGCTCGGTGCACCAGCCGTAGGAGCCGGCGCGGAAAGCCCCCTCGAGATCGACGGTGAGATCAGTGCCGGCGGCCGAGGTGACCTGCATTATCGACGCCGCTTCGATGAGCGCGAGACCGTGGTCGACCCGGTCGGCGAGGGCCGGATCGTGGGGCCAGCGTTCGACGTTTTCGGGATGCTCGGCCGAGATCATCAGCACGCGAGCCGAGCCGCTCAGGATCTCCCCCAGCTCAGGCGCGTGAAGCAGACCCTCGGCCGTGCAGTCGACAACGAAGTCGGCCTCACGCAGCGCCGCGATCACCGCTCGATGGCCGGCGATCGCCTGCGATGCACCGGTCGATCTGATCGGCAGCGGGCCGGGGTTGGCGGGTGTGGGCATTCGCACGTCGGCGACGGCGGCCCCACACATCTCCAGGGCGAGCCGCGCCGTCTGCACGATCCGCGCCGAACTGGCTGACTCCGACAACAGCACGGCCACCTCGCCGGCGCGGAGATTGCATGCCTCGAACTGCTCGGCGTAGCGCTTGACCCAGCGCCACTCGGCGAGCGAGCCCGTCATGTTTCCCCATCCTCGTAGAGACCGGAACGGCTGAGCCGCTCGAGACAAACCTCGACACTCCAGGGGAGCATCGTGGCACCGCAGCGAGCGTCACGGTAGGCACGCTCGATGAAGCTTGGACGCAACATAGAACGTCCACCGCACACGCGCACGGCGAGCGACGCCATCTGGGGCGCGCCCTCCATCGTCGTCACGAGCGAGCTCATGGCCCGGCGAACCTGCGCGGGCGACGGATCGAGCTGCACTTCGCCGAGCACCCGATACAGGAGGGCCTGCGCCTGTTCGTAGATGAGGTTCATCTCCGCCCAGCCCTGCTGCTTCATCGGGAGATCGCGACGGCCGCTCTTGGTGAGGTAGTCGGCGGTGAAGTCGAGGATCGCCCGCATCAACCCAACGTAGGAGAACGAGAGCGTCATGAAGAAGTACGGGAACCGGTCGGCCGACTGGTTGAAGTGGCCGGGCGGCAGCCACTCCTGCTCGGCGGGTACGAAGACCTCGGTCATCACCATGTCGCGCGAGTCGGTGCCCCGCATTCCGAGTGGGTCCCATTCGCCGATGATCTCCACACCCTCTCCGCGGTGGGGCACACCGAGCATGCGCACGCGGTCGTCGCCTTCCACCATCGCCAACACGTTGTGGAAGTCCGCCGCGCCCGCCAGTGAGGCAAAGATCTTTTTGCCCGAGACGCGATAACCGCCAGCCACCGGTGTCGCTCGGGTGGCGTATCCGGCAGTGGCGCTCGCCTGCGCTCCCTCGGAGAAGGGCTGGCTGTGGATGTGCTGCTCCTCGACGATCCCCTTCCATATGAGCCGCCGACGGGCATCGAGGAACTCCTGGGCTTCGGCGTCCATGTCGAGCTGGCCACCGATTTCCCCGACCAGCAAGGTGGTGGCCACGTGCATGTTGAACGTGAGCGCCGTGCTCGCGCAATGCCGACTGAGCTCTTCGGACGCCAATGCATAAGCCACGAAGTCGCCGCCGAGCCCCCCGGCCTCCTTCGGAATGCAGATGGCGAGGAGCCCAGCCGCCTTGAGGTCGTCCCAGTTCGCATACGGGAACGACGCCGATCGATCGAGCTCCTCGGCCCGAGCCGCCATCGCCGGACCGATCTCGGCGACCTTGTCGATGATGGCGACTCGCTCGGGCGTGTGCAACGGACTACTCATTGGCTCCTCTTTCGTTCAGGAATTCGACGACCAGTTTGTTGAAGCGGTCGGGATCCTCGGCCGGCGAAAGATGCCCGATGCCGTCGAGCACTTCGAATCGACTGTCGGCGAGGCCGTCGTGGAGCACTTGGGCATAGCTCGGCGGCGTCTCACGATCGAGCTCGCCCACGATGACGAGCGCAGGGTTCCGGATCTCTTGCAGCTGATCGCGGACGTCGTTCGTCGGAAGGCACTCGACCGCAGCGCGGAACCCTTCCGGGGAGATCTGGCTGAAGCAACCGATCGTCTCGTCACGAATCTGCCCAGTGAGTGCGACGGCCGTGACGGCATCGACGATCCGCTCGGCATCGTCAGCCGGGGTACCACCATTCTCCAGGGCTGCGAGACGGTCACGCATCCAGTCTTCGCGAGTGGTGCCGTCCATGCCAAAGGCGGGGCTGGTATCGGCGAGCACGAGTCGGCCTACACGTTCGGGGTGACCGATCGCAGCATGTAGCGCGTGCATGCCCCCGAACGAGAGGCCGACGAAGTCAGCCGTCTCGGCGTCGATGACGTCGAGGAGGTCGACGAGACGAGCCGCGATGCCGGGAAAGTCGAGTGGGGCCAGGGGCTCGGCATCCCCGTAGCCCGGCATGTCCCAGGCAACACATCGGTAGTGCGCCGACAACGCTCGTAACTGCGGCCCCCACGCTGATCGGGTGCCGCCGAGGCCGTGAAGGAAGATCACCGGCGGACCCTCTCCGGCCTCACGCCACGAAAGCCCGTCCTGTCGATGGTCGCTCCACCCAACCGTGTCAGATGCAGCCTGCCCCATCCCGGCGACTGTATCCCGACAGAAGAATCGCTACGATCCCGAAACCAGTTGTGACAACCTGAGCATCAAACCCACGCTCGACCCAAAGAAGGAACGCCGCCATGCCTCCCGCACTACTCCACGCCTTCGCCAAGCCATCCCAAGACGCCTTTGTCACACTCGTGAGGGCCGAGGGCGTCCGCACGTGGGACGACACCGGCAAGGAGTACATCGATGGGCTCGGCAGCCTTTGGTATTGCCAGGCGGGCCATGGACGCAGCGAGATCATCGATGCTGTCACTGAGCAGATGAAAGCCCTTGGCTCGTTCCACACCTTTGCCCCGCTCGGCAGCGACGTCTCCGACAAGGCCGCGGAGCGGATCATGTCGGTCTCGCCGTTCCCCGACGGTCGGGTATTTCTCACCTGCTCGGGTTCAGAGTCGATCGACACCGCGGTGAAGTTGCTACGCAAGATCCCGATTCTCAACAACGAACCGGACCGCCAGATCATCCTCAAGCGCACCCGCGGCTATCACGGAGTGAACCTGGGCGGCACGTCGATGCAGGGCATCGCCGCGAACCGCGAAGGCTGGGGCGACCTGCTCCCCCACGTCATCGAGGTCGATCCCGACGACATCGAATCCGCGGCACGGGTCTTCGCCGAGCACGGTCCGCGGATCGCCGGCGTCATCACCGAGCCGGTCCAAGGGGCCGGCGGGGTCTTCCCACCCCCGGACGGCTATCTCGAGGGTCTCCGCCGCCTGTGCGACGACAACGGCGCGCTTCTCGTGTTCGACGAGGTCATCACCGGTTTCGGCCGCACCGGCAACTGGTTCGCCACCGACACCTACGGGGTGACGCCGGATCTGATCACCTTCGCCAAGGGCGTCACCAGCGGCTACCAGCCGATGGGTGGCGTGCTCGTGAGCCGGGGCGTGTGTGATGTGCTCGAGGCCGACCCCGACTTCGTATTCATGCACGGCTACACCTACAGCGGCCACCCGGCAGCCTGCGCAGCAGCGATCGCCAACATCGACCTTCTCGAGCGCGACGGGCTCGTCGAGCGCGCCAACCAGATCGGTGAACGCTTGTCCGCCGGCCTCAACGCGCTGAAGGCCGACGGCCTCCTCGACGAGGTACGCGGCATCGGCGCCATCTGGGGCGCACAGCTGAGCGGCGACGACATCGCCAACCGCGGCATCGCCGTTCGCGATCGAATGGTCGAGCTCGGGGTTCTCTGCCGGGCCATCAATGGCACGCTTGCGTTCTGCCCACCGCTGATCATGAAAGATGCCGACCTCGACGAGATGGTCGACGTCCTCGCCCAGGCGGTACGCGAGAACTCCTAGCTCGCCATGACCGCACCGCGGATCATGCTGATCCTCACGGAGAACGAGACCATCGTCGACCGTCAGGATCTGGAGACACTGATCGACTGGGCCGTCACGGCCGAGCGGTTGGGCGTCGACGGAATCATGCTGAGCGACCACCTGACGCTCGGACCGACGGCCGGCGACCAGGGGCGCATGGCGAACCCGCGGGCCTATGCAATGCCCGGCAACCAGGATCCCGCCACCCCGTGGCCGGACTCGCTGATGCTCTTCGCCGCCATTGCGGCGCGCACCACGACGCTGCGTCTCTTCGGCGGCGCAATCATCGCCCCCCTTCGCCACCCCGTGCAGCTGGCCAAGCAACTCGCCACCCTCGATCTCCTCTCCCAGGGCCGCCTCATCGTCCAACCCACCGTGAGCTGGCACCAGGACGAATACGCGCACCTCGGTGTGCCATTTCACCAACGAGGCAAGCTGCTCGACGAGCACCTCGCCATCTGGAAGCTGCTCTGGACGCAAACGCCGGCGTCGTACCACTCCGACTTCTTCTCCTTCGATGACCTCTACATGGAACCGAAGCCGCATCGCCCCGGTGGCCCGCTCCTCTGGTTCGGCGGACAGACGCTTGGTGAGCCGATTGCCCGTCGCCTCGTCGAACACGGATCCGGATTCCATCCGCTCGGGGTGCCTGCACCCCCCGAGCTCGACATGATCCGCGAACGAATGACGGCGGCCGGCCGCGACTTCGACGAGCTCGAGAAGATCGGCGGCATTCGGGCGGTGTTCCCCGACGACAGCTCCCCGTCATCTCTCGAAGACGGACTCGCATCGATCCCGTCACAGATCGCTGACGGCTACACGACCTTCTGTGTGAAACCCAACCAGTTCATCGACGACGCCCGCCACTTCGAGCCGTTCATGCGTGATCTCGTCGCTGCCTTCGCCGACATGTCAGTCTGACAAGATGACCGCTCGCGATCTTGTCGGCTACAGAGCCGTCGTCACCGGGGCCTCGGCAGGGATCGGGGCCGGCATCGCCGCACGGCTTCGAGCAGCCGGCGCTGACGTCATGTCCATCTCTCGATCCGGCGTGGCCGGCGACGGCGCCCACGGAATGGCCGCTGATCTCTCCGATCCCACCCAACTCGACGACGTCGTCGACCGTGCGCTCACCGAGCTGGGCGGCCTCGACATTCTCGTCAACAACGCAGGCCTGGCCGAATGGCGCGAACTCGACGAGATCGACCGCGACTACTTCGATCAGCTGATGGCCCTCAATGTCTGGGCGCCGCTCCGGCTGAGTCAACTCGCCCGACCCGCGCTGGCCGAATCGACCAACGCCTCGATCACGATGATCGGCTCCCTCGACGGCACCCGCCCGTCACCCGGCGCAGCCGTCTACGGCGCCACCAAGGCCGGGCTCGCCGCGATCACCACCACTCTCGCCAAGGAACTGGCCGGCGACGACATCCGGGTCAATCAGGTCAACCCCGGCCTCATCGAGACACCAATGGCGGCCGATGCCGTCGCCCACGTCAGCGAAAGCGGGCGTCGGATCAACCTGGTCGGCCGCGTCGGCCAGCCGGACGAAATCGCGGGCCTCGTGCACTACCTCGTCTCACCGTCGGGCCGATTCGTCAACGCCGCCCAGATGCTTGTCGACGGCGGCGCCCTCGCCATGGGCCCGTTCGACGATCTGACCTAGCCGTCACCTTCTAGCCGTCACCTTCTAGCCAGTGGCTGAATTGTTTCCCTTGCCACCACTGACGAAACGTGAAACTGTGTTTTTTATACAAAAGATCGTTTGTTCCCGAACGATCACCCGGTCTAGCGTTCGCGGACCAATATCTGGAGGGATTCCCAATGAAGTTCAAGTTCCTGATCGCGTTGCTCGCGGTCTTCAGTCTCGTTGCCGCAGCCTGCGGGGATGACGACGCCGACACCGGCGCCGGTGATTCCGGCGGCACCGAGTCCGGGGGCGACGGCGCCGGTCTCGACATCGACGCCATCCTCGCCGCAGACCTCGACGCCTGCGAAACCGCCCCAACCGGTGACCCGATCAAGGTCGGCATGGCGATGGACTTCTCTGACGTCGTCGGCTTCGTCGACATCCCCGGCTCGAAGCTCGTCCCCTACATCGCGGAACTGGCGAACTGCAACGGCGGAATCAACGGCCGTCCGGTCGAAGTCCAGGTTGCCGAGGTCGGCGACGACGCCTCCCTCGCCGCTCAGGAGCTCCTCGACTGGGGCGCACACTTCCTGATCGGCCCGCCCTTCGCCGACTTCGCGCTGCCGATCCTTCAGGCCACTGAAGGAAACGTCCCGCTGTTCGTGGCCGCCTCGACCGAGCCGACGCTCGCCGACGCCTCGATCAACTCCTGGCTCGTGACGTTCGACGACAACCTGATGGCCGCGGCCGCCGCCCAGTGGGCGCTCGACAACGGCATCACCCGCGCCATCCTCTTCACCGAGGGTGAGGGGGTGCCGTACACCGGCGTCAACCCCGATGCCTTCAAGGCGCACTTCGAGGCCAACGGTGGCACAGTCGTCAGCGAGCAGACCTACGTCTGGGCCGCGGACACCGACTTCTCCGCTCAGGTCAACGAGATCGCCGGTATCTCCGAGAACAACGAGATCGTGTACTCGGCCGCCCTCGGCTTCCAGGTCACGGCCCTTCGGGGCCAGCTCGAAGGCCAGGGCCTCGACGGCCTGACCTACGCGGGCACCGACGCCCTCGATGCCACTGGCATCCAGTTCGAGGACAACAACGAAGGCATCGTCCACACCCCCCACGTGAGCATCGCGGCGGGCGACCGCAACGACGCCATGCTCGCCGGCTACGAAGCCGCCAAGGGTGAGGCACTCGAGAGCCGCGGCTTCATGCCGCTCTACGTCGACTCCATGTTCCTGGGCATCCAGGCCATGCTCGACTGTGGCTGTGACGACCCGAGCCAGATCGGTGACGCCGTCGCCGCCATCTCCGGCTTCGAAGGTCTCTCCGGCACGATCACCTACGCGGGCACCAACGGCATTCCGCCGAAGGCAGTCCCGATCAACCAGATCGTTGGTGGCGAAGACACGCTCGTCGACACCATCGGCTGAGCTAGTTCAGGCTGAACAACCGTGCTCGAAGTTGCGGGACTCACAACCAAATACGGTGCGATCTCCGCACTTCGAGATGCAACGCTGACCGTCGGGTCCGGTGAGGTCATTGGCCTCATCGGACCCAACGGGGCAGGCAAGACAACCTTGCTGAACTCAGTTGCCGGGCTGCTCGACCCGGCGGCGGGCAGCATCAGCTTCGACGGGGTCGACGTCACCGGCTCCTCGCCCGAGAAGCTCCTGCGCGCCGGGCTGGCGCTGGTCCCCGAGCACCGACGCATCTTCACCGACATGACGGTGGAGGAGAACCTCAAGATCGGCGGCATCACCCGATCCGCTGCCGATCGCGCGTCCGACCTCGACGAAATGGCCGAGCTCTTCCCGGTCCTGCGGGACAAGTGGACGACTGCCGCCGGCTTCTTGTCCGGCGGCGAGGCGCAACAGCTCGCCATCGCTCGCGCCCTCATGTCGCGTCCCAAGCTGCTCATGATGGACGAACCGTCGCTGGGGCTCGCACCGATTCTCGTCGACGTCGTCTTCAATCTGATCGCCACTCTCAGGGAGCAGGGCCGCACCCTGCTCGTCGTCGAGCAGAACGCCACCCGGATGCTGGCCGCTTCCGACCGGGCCTACGTGCTGCGCAGCGGCGAGATCGTCGCCACCGGCACCGGCACCGAACTCAGCGGCCGCGACGACCTGTTCGACACCTTCGTCGGCGGCGCCGGGGCCTGACGTGATCGAACTTCTCCAGAACCTCATCGACGGACTGGGTCGAGGCAGCATCTACGCCCTCCTGGCCTTGGGCGTGGCCGTCATCTTCGGCGTCATGCACCTTCTCAATTTTGCCCACGGTGAGCTCATCACCGTTGGCGGCTACGCGGCCTACGCCGCGTCGAACCAGGGCTGGTCCTGGTACGTCATCACCCCGCTGATCATCGTCTGTGCAGTCGGCGCATCACTCCTCATCGAGCGCATCGCGTTCAGCCGGGTCCGTGGTGCCTCCGACTTCACCTTGTTGCTGACGTCGTTCGGCGTGCATTTCGTGGTGTCGGCGATCTTCCTCCTCTATGTCTCTGCATCGGTGAAGACGTTCTCCCGACCAAGGTGGGTCACCAACACATACTCGGTGGGCTCGCTCAACATCGAAGTCTTCGACACCGTGGTGATCGTCGTCACGGTCATCACCTTGCTCGCCACCACGTGGCTCCTGCAGCGCACCATGTTCGGACTCGCCCTTCGCGGCGCCGCCGCCGATTTCGACACTGCTCGCCTCATGGGCGTGAAGTCCGACTCGGTCATCCGCGGCGCCTTTGCCCTGAGCGGCCTACTCGCCGGAATCGCCGGGGTGTTCTGGCTCATGCGCTCCGGTTCGACCACACCCAGCGCCGGTATCGACCCGATGCTCAGCGGCGTGCTCGCCGCGCTGATCGGCGGCCTCGGCTCCCTCCGGGGCGCCGTGCTCGGTGGATTCGTGCTCGGGCTCGCCGAGGTGCTGCTCCGATCCCGCCTTCCCGACGGCATCGCCCCGCTCACCGACGGTGTCGTGTTCGTACTCATCGCCTTGCTCTTCATCTTCCGTCCCCAAGGCCTGATCACCGTGGCTCATGCGGAGCGTGTGTGATGTTCCCCAAGTTCGACCGCGACATCGCGTTCCCGCTGCTCGGCAGCCTGATCCTCTTCGGCATGCTCGCGGGTGCGGGCGTCGTCTACCAGGCGCTGTTCGACGGCGGCGCCGCCGAGCGTCTCATCACGGTGATGCTGATCGATGCCATCATCGTGCTCGGCATCCAGGTCTACGTGGGCAACACCGGTGTCCTGTCCTTTGGCCATATCGGCTTCGGCGCCATCGCCGGCTACACCTTCGCCGTCCTCGCCATCACCCCGGAGGAGAAGGCCAAGCGCATCCCGGACGCACCATTCGGTCTCGCCGACGTCGACATGAGCAGCACGCTGGCGATCATCATTGCCGTGGTCGTTGCGTGCCTCGCGGCGGTGATTCTCGGAATCGGTCTCGCCCGCTCCGGCGCTCAATCAGGCGCAGTGTCCGCCACCGTCATCACTCTGGCCCTGCTCTTCGTCACTCACGAGGTTTCCCGCAACTGGCCTGAGCTCACCGGCGGCGAACGAGTCGGCCTCTTCTTCCCGATCGGTGGGGCGCTCGACACTCGCGCACCGATCTATCTGGCGCTGCTCGGCTCCCTGATCGTTGCCCGCTTGTATGCGCAGAGTCGCAGTGGCCGCCTGGCTGTCGCCGCCCGCGAAGACAACCTGGCCGCCCGGGCCATGGGGGTCAATCCGCTTGTTCAGCAGATGGTGGCGCTGATCATCTCCGTTGCGATCGTGGCCGTCGGCGCAAGCCTGTCGGTCTACGAGGACGGCTCGCTGCTGCCGGAGAACTTCTTCTTCGACTTCACCTTGCTCACGCTCGTGATGCTGATCGTCGGCGGCCGCAACAGCGTCACCGGCGCGGTACTCGGTGTCGCCGTGATGACCGCGGGCCGCGAGCTTGCTCGCCGCCTCGGCCAGGACGGCTTCGAGATCTTGGGCATCGGCCTCGACGGCAAGCCCCTCGACTGGATCTTCAGGGAGAACCTGCAGACCGTCTTCCTCGGCCTCTCCATGCTCGGCTTCATGATCTGGCGCCCCAAGGGGCTGCTTGACGACTGGGAGCTCGACGAGTGGCTCCGTTCCCGTGTACGCCGCAACCACCCCGATCCTCAGCCCGAGCCGCTTCCCGAGGTCGTGGCCGACACAACGTCGGTGCTCCACGCCGAGCACATAGACGTCAAGTTCGGCGGTTTCAAGGCGCTCGCCGATGCCGGCCTCCACGCCAACGGTGGGGAGGTCGTCGGCATCATCGGGCCCAACGGCGCCGGCAAGACCACCCTCGTCAATGTCATCACCGGGCTCGTGCAGCCCAGCGCCGGCGAGTTCTTCATCGACGGCGACGACGTCAGCAAGACGCAGACCTACGAGCTCGCTCGGCGGGGCATCGTCCGCACCTTCCAGAACCTGCGGCTGTTCGGTGCCCTCACGGTCCGCGAAAACGTCGAGGTCTCATCCCTCATCGCTCAGTCACACCGCATCGGCCGCACGATCCCGGATATCGATGCCCTCATCGCCGAGGCGGGCCTGTGGGAACACCGGGACCGCCGCGCCAACGCGCTCGACTACGGCAACTCTCGCCGTCTCGAACTGGCGCGGGCCGCCGCCCTCGCTCCCTCCTTCCTTCTTCTCGACGAACCGACCAGCGGCATGAGCAACAGCGAGTCACTCGAGATGATCGAACAGGTTCGCCACATGGCTGCCACCGTCGGCGCCGGCGTGATCGTCATCGACCACGACCTCGGCTTCATCACCGGCATTTCCGACCGCATCTACGCGTTCGACCAGGGCGCAGTGATCGCCGTCGGCACGCCCGAAGAAATCCAAGCCAACCATCGAGTCCAGGCCGCGTACCTCGGGTCGACAGCCGAGGCATGAGCGACGCCGGCTCGTACCCGTCGGTCGCCGCGATCGCCCGCCGCCGCGGTGGACTCGCGGAGGAAGTCGTCGGCTACGTGCGCGACCTCATCCTCACCGGCACCCTGAAACCCGGCTGGAAGATCGACCAGGACGCAATCGGCCGCGCCCTCGGGGTGAGCCGCTCACCGATCCGCGAGGCCCTGGTCGTGCTCGGCCAGGAGGGTCTCCTCGAGGTGACACCTCGGCGGGGCGCGTTCGTTGCCCGCCTCACGCCCGAAGACATCGTGGATCACTATGAGCTCGTCGGCCTCGTGTCCGGTCGGGCCGCCGCGATCGCCGCAGACACCCTCAAAGACGAGGATCGCGACGAACTCGAAACCATTCACGCCCGATTCGTCGCCGGCACCGGAGTCGACTACTCGGCGCTGAACAATGCGTTTCACCGCATCATCAACACCAGCGCACCCCGCCGCACCCGTTGGCTGCTCGGCCACCTCGGGCGCTCCGTGCCCGCCAACTACTACGAGTTCGCCAACGGCTGGGATGCCCGGGCGGTGCAGCATCACGAGGACATCCTCGATGCAATCCTGCAACGAGACGCCGAACGCGCTCGGCGGGCCATGGAAGACCATCTCCACGAGAGTGGGCTCGCCGCCGTGGACGCCCTGCGCACCCAGGGCTTCTGGGACGAGACCAGCCCTCCTGCCTCCCCCAACGAGAAAGGCCGCTCGTGAGCAAGCCCTCCGACTTCGACGACATCCGAACCGAAGTTCGTCGCCTGTGTGACAAGTACGGCAACGAGTACTGGCGGGGTCTCGAGCCCGACAAGTATCCCACCGAGTTCGTGACCGAACTCACCACCCAGGGCTGGCTCGGTTCGCTCATCCCCGAGGAATACGGTGGTGGCGGGCTCAGCCTGGCCGGCGCTTCGGTCATCCTCGAAGAGATCTCGGCCAGCGGCGGCAACCCCTCGGCCTGCCACGCCCAGATGTACGTGATGGGAACCCTGCTGCGGCACGGCACCGAGAAACAGAAGCAGCACTACCTGCCCCAGGTCGCCGACGGCCGCAAGCGTCTTCAGGCCTTCGGCGTCACCGAACCCGCGGCGGGCTCCGAGACCACGGCCATCCGCACCCGCGCCGAACGCGACGGCGACATCTGGCGCATCAACGGCCAGAAGATCTGGACCAGCCGCGCCCTGCAGAGCGACCTCATGATCCTGCTCGCCCGAACGTCGCCCGCCGATCAGGCCGAGGACCGTCTCGGCGGCCTTTCGGTGTTCATCCTCGAGATGCGTGATGACAGCGGTGAACTGATCCCCGGTCTCACCATCACGCCGATCCCCACGATGATGAACCACAACACCAACGAGGTCTTCTTCGACGATGTGGAGATCCCCGCTGACGCCCTGATCGGCACCGAGGGCAACGGATTCCGCCACATCCTCGACGGCATGAACGCCGAGCGCATCCTGATCGCCGGTGAGTGCGTCGGCGACGGCCGCTTCTTCCTCGAAAAGGCCAGCGCCTACGCCAACGAGCGCCAGGTCTTCGGCCGTCCCATCGGCATGAACCAGGGTGTGCAGTTCCCCCTGGCCAAGGCCTACGCCAACCTCGAGGCCGCGAATCTCATGCGGTGGAAGGCCGCCAACCTCTTCGACGCGGGCAAGTCGTGCGGTGCCGAGGCCAACATGGCGAAGATGCTCGCGTCCGAAGCATCGTGGGAAGCAGGCAACGCCGCGGTGCAGACCTTCGGTGGCTTCGGTTTCGCTGTCGAGTACGACATCGAGCGCAAGCTACGCGAGACCCGGCTCTACCAAGTCGCCCCGATCAACAACAACCTGGTGCTCGCGTTCGTTGCGCAGAAGTGCCTCGGCCTCCCGAAGTCCTACTGAGGTGGCTGTCATGCGCGCCGTCGTACTCCCCGCCGCCAACGAGCCCCTCGTCGTTGTCGACGACCATCCCGCCGCCGGCACCGGCCGTGACGGTGGCGAGATCATCGATGTCACCGCCTGCGGTGTCTGCCATTCCGACCTCCACGTCGTCGATGGCGACTTCCCCAGCCCCCTCCCGATCGTGCTCGGTCACGAGGTCACCGGTGTCCATGCCGAACTCGGACCCGTGATGCTCTACGCCCCTTGGGGATGCGGCAACTGCCAGCAGTGCACGGACGGCGAAGAGATGATTTGCGCCAACGCCACCGAAGCCGGTCTCTTCACCGACGGCGGCTACAGCGAACAGATGTGGGTCAAGGATCAGCGCTACCTCGCCCCGCTCGACGGACTCGACCCCATCGCCTCGGCGCCCCTCGCGTGTGGCGGCCTCACCGCCTACCGCGCCGTGCGCCACGGCCTCGACATCCTCCACCACGTCGGCGAGCGCGGTCGCGCACTCGTGATCGGCGCCGGAGGCCTCGGCCAATACGCCATCAGCTACCTCCGTCTGATGAGCGACGCCACAATCGTTGTCCTCGACCTGGCCGAGGACAAGCAGGGAGAGGCGATAGCGATCGGCGCCCACGAGGCCGTGGGCCCCGACGCCGAGATCGCACCGTGCGACGTCGTGATCGACTTCATCGGCGCCGACGTCACGCTCGCCACGGCGGCCGCCAACGTGGCCCGCAAGGGCAGCGTCATCGTCGTCGGTCTCGCCGGCGGCACCATCCCGTTCGGCCTCACCAGCGTGCAGCCCGAGGCCCGGTTCATGTCCAGTTTCTGGGGGACTCGCACCGAGATGGACGATCTCCTCGCTCTCGCCCGCCGCGAACCGTCGATCGTTCGCTCCGTCGAGACCCTTCCGCTCGCCGACGCCCAATCGGCCCACGACCGTCTCCGCACCGGCCAGTTCACAAGCCGCCTCGTTCTCCTCCCATGAGATGAAACGGGGGTCTGACCCCCGTTTGATCTCAGCACCGACCAATTGCTCACATCGATCCAGACCAGGTGAAACCCAATGACCTCATCGACTCAACCACTGACCACTGACGAATTCCGTACGCAGTGCCGCGAGGCCGGTGTGCACACCGTGGAGGTCGCGACTCCTGACACGCAGGGACACCTGCGAGGCAAGCGCGTTCCCGTCGATCGCTTCTTCGAGACGACCATCACCGGCGGCTGCAACATCGCCGACGCCATGTTCGTCTTCGACATGCAAAACGATCTGCCCGACAACGAATTCGTCAACCCCGAGACCGGCTACCTCGACTGCAAACTGATGCCCGATGTGAGCGCCGGTCGGATCCTCTCTCACCGTCCGGGCTACGCCATCGTGTTCGCCTCAGTGGAGGACCCACACGGCAACCCCCATCCGTTGTCGCCCCGCAACGTGCTGGCCGACCAGGTCGCCCGGCTCAACGACCAGGGCCTCGACCCCTTCGTGGCAACCGAGCTCGAGTTCTACCTGCTCACTCCCGAGTTTGAAGCCGTGCAGAACCACATCCAGTACAGCTCGCTGACCGACATGATCGAGCTCGAGCCGGTGCTCCACGACATGCGCGATGCGATCGCAGCAGCGGGCATCGAGGTCGAATCGTCGAACTATGAGTACGGCCCCGGTCAGGTCGAGATCAACTGCGGACCGGCCGACGCCATGCGCACCGCCGACAACACCGTCCTGTTCAAGTCGATCGTGAAGCAGATTGCCGTGCAGCACGGCTACCGGGCAACATTCATGCCGAAGCCATGGACGGAGCAGTCCGGCTCGGGCATGCACGTCCATACCTCACTCAACACCGATGGCTCCAACGCCTTCGCCAGCTCCCAGGGAGCACCCAACGAAATCATGGGCCATTGGCTCGGTGGCCTACTCGAGCACGCCCTTGCCATGACGCTCATCGGTGCGCCCACGCCGAACGGCGGGCGGCGAATCCGTCCCTACACCTTTGCCCCCACCCATATCCACTGGGGCCTCGACAACCGCAGCGTGCTCGCCCGCTGCATCTGTGAAGGGGGCAGCCCCAACCGGGTCGAGTACCGCTCCGCCGGGGCCGATGCCCACCCGCACCTGATCATCGCGTCGATCTTGGCTGCCGGGGCCGACGGCGTAGAGCGCAAGCTGTCGATCCCGCCGATGAGCGAGGGCGACATGTACGGCAACCCCGGCGACAATGTCGCCATCCCGACCGATCTCGCCGGCGCGCTGGCTGCGTTCGAGGGGTCGGCGCTGGCCGGAATGCTGGGGGAGGTCTTCTCCCGCAGCTACGCATCCATCGCCGCGGCCGAAATCCCCATGGCCGTCGAGAACAACCCTGACCCCGACGAGGTCAACAACTGGGAGCGCGAGCGCTTCATCGAGCACAGCTGATGCAAGCGCCGGACATCACCACACCGTCGCTCTATCTCGATGGCATCCCGCACGATCGCTTTGCCGCGATCCGCGAGACCCCCGGGTTGACCTGGCATCCCTACGACGATCCACTCTCCAAGGGAGGCGGCTTCTGGGCGGTTACCCGTCACCAGGACATCAAGGAGATGTCGAAGCGAGCCGACGTGTTCTCGTCCGCCATCGGACACTCGAACCTCTGGGACCTCGAGGCTGATGCACTCGAGGCTCGTCGCTCGATCATCGACAGCGACGCGCCCGACCACACGCGGCTCCGCCGTCTCGTGAGCAAAGCCTTCACCCCTCGCAACATTCGTGTATGGGAAGACACCACTCGTCAGATCACCGCCGAACTCCTCGACGAGTTCATCGCTGCTGGCGGCGGCGATTTTGTGAAGATGGTGGCGGCCCCTCTGCCGATCCGGGTGATCCTCACGATCCTGGGTGTGCCGATCGATGACGCTGACTTCCTCGTGGAGCTCAGCAACTACCTGGTCGAGGGAACCGGCGATGCACCCTCACTCCCCGACGATGCCTACGGCAACGAAACCCCGCTTCGACTCTTGCCCTTCGGCTCTCCGGCCAGCCACGCCCTGTACGAGTATGCCGAGAAGATCGGCGCGGAACGAAAGGCGGCACCGCAGGAGGACATCGTCACACAGCTCGTGTTGGCCGAGGAGGACGGCGACCGGCTCTCGGCCGCCGAGTATCGAAACTTCTTCCACGTACTCATCTTCGCCGGCAACGAAACCACTCGTACTGCGATGACGCATGGCGCCATCGCCTTTGCCGAGAACCCTGACCAGTGGGACCGCCTCATGGCCGACCGGACGCTTGTGGAGAAGGCCGTCGACGAGGTCATCCGGTGGGCCACACCAGTGCTGCACATGCGCCGCACCGCAGCCGAGGACACGGAGTTGGCCGGCACACAGATCGCCAAAGGCGACAAGGTCGTCATGTGGTATGCCGCCGCCAACCGTGACCCCGAAGTGTTCGACGACCCGTTCACCTTCGACATCGGTCGCGACGACAATCCACACTTCGCCTTCGGCGGCGGCGGACCCCACTTCTGCCTCGGCGCGTTCTTGGCCCGAATGGAAATCCAGGTACTCCTCGAAGAGATGGTTGCTCGCGGGCTCGGCCTGAAGATGACCAAGACACCGGTCCACGCACCATCCAACTTCGTACACGGCGTCCTGTCCGTGGAAATGGAGCCACGATGAGCAACGAGACCGTTCGTCTCACCCTCGATGCCGAGGCGTGCATCGGCGTGGGCCAGTGCGAACTCCTCGAACCCAACGTGTTCCGGCTCGATGACGACGAGAACATTTCCGTCTTCGTCGGTGAACCTCAGCTCCCCCGCGACCGCGCCGAGATCGTGGTCGACAAGTGCCCGAGCGGCGCGATCCAAATCGCCGGAGCCCCCTGATGGAGGCGTACGACAACTGGATCAACGGCGGTTACGTCGCTCCCCCCAATGGCAGCCGAATGCAGACCACCACTCCGTTCACCGGCGAGGTGTGGGCCGAGGTGGCCGACGATCCGGCCGCGGTTGACGTCGCCGTGGACGCGGCCCGCGCTGCCTTCAAGGGCGAGTGGAGCACGATGCCCGCCGCCGAGCGCGGTCGGCTGATGCGAAGACTCGGTGAGATTCTCACCCGTGACGCAGAGATGCTCGGCCAGCTGGAAAGCCGGGACAACGGCAAGATCATCCGGGAGACCGGCGCCCAGGCCAGGGGCCTCCAGAGCTACTTCGATTTCTTTGCCGGTCAAGCCGACAAGATCGGTGGCGAGAAGCTGCCCGATCCGGCCAGCAACTTCCTCGTCTACACCGAGAAGGTGCCCGTCGGCGTGGTCGGCGCCATCATCCCGTGGAACTCGCCGCTCTCCCTGCTGACGTGGAAACTCGCGCCGCTCTTGGCCGCCGGTTGCACAGCCGTGGTCAAGCCTTCCGACATCACCCCGGTCACGGCCCTACTCCTCGCCGAGCGGGCGACCGAGGCCGGATTCCCTCCCGGCGTGATCAACATCGTCACCGGTGGCGCCGAGGTCGGTGCCGCCATCAGCTCGCATTCGGGCATCGACAAGATCACCTTCACCGGTGGTGGAGCCACTGCCCGTCATGTTGCTCGTGCCGCGGCCGAGAATCTCACCCCGCTCGTCCTCGAACTCGGTGGCAAGTCGCCCCAGCTCGTGTTCGACGACGCCGATCTCGATGCGGCCACCAACGGCATCCTCGCGGGGATCTTCGCGGCCGGCGGCCAGACCTGTGTCGCCGGCTCCCGGGCCTACGTGCAGGAGGGCATCGCGGAGGAGATCATCAGCCGAGTCGTTGCTCGAGCCGAGACCATCAAGCTCGGCGATCCCGCCGATGTCGCCACCGAGATGGGCCCTGCTGCGTCGGACGCTCAGCGCGATCGCATCATCGCGATGATCGATCAGGCTCGAGCCGAAGGCGCCACCATCGCCGCCGGCGGTGTGGTCGACCCTGATCTCGGCGGACGCTTCGTGCGCCCCACCGTGATCACCGACGTCACCAATCAAACCACGATCGTGCGCGAGGAAGTCTTCGGACCGGTGCTCACCATCCAGACGTTCACCGACGAAGCCGACGCGGTCGCCCTCGCCAACGATTCGGACTACGGCCTGGCTGCCGGTGTGTGGACCGTCGACGTGCGCCGGAGCCACCGCATGGCCCGCAAGCTCGACGTTGGCATGGTGTGGATCAACACCTATCGCAACGTCAGCCCGCTGGCGCCGTTCGGCGGCACGAAGCAGTCCGGATATGGCCGCGACAACGGCCTGGAGGCGATCAACGAGTTCCTTGAAACCAAGACGATCTGGGTGGAGCTCGAAGGCGCCACCCGCGACCCATTCGTCATCGGCTGATGACGGACGCCGAACTCGTGCACGCTCGTTCTTCTTCTCGTGACGAGCATGCACGAGTTGAGCACCGTTTGGACTCGTTCAGCTGGGTTGAGCAGGGGGCCGGGCGTCCGGTCGTGTTCTTGCACCCGATTGTCGGCACCCGTCACTACTGGGATGCTCAGCTCTCCGGCCTCTCTGACCAGTTCCGATGCATAGCCCTCGACGCCCCCGGGTATGGCGGGCAGCCGAGCGACCCGATGACACCGGCGGAACACGGGGCGCGGGTCATCGAGTTTCTCGACGCGCTCGACATCCTGCAGGCCGATCTGGTCGGCTTGTCGCTCGGCGGCATGCATGCGCTCTACGCACTCGCCGTCGCACCCGACCGGATCCGCCGCGCCGTACTTGCCGACACCAGTCTCGCCTTCGGCGCCGACCCAACCGAGTGGCTGGCCGACTGGCTCGGCCCCGTCAACAACGGCGGTACGCCAGTTGAACTCGCAGTCGGAGCCATCGACGCCATCGTTGCAAACCCCCTCTCCGACGACGTACGGAGCGCGCTTGGTGAGTCGTTCAGCCGGGTCACCGAGACCGCACTCCGGCAAGCATCCGCCACCATTGCCGACCACAACGCGTCCGCCGTGGTGGCCGGCATCGCCAACCCATGTCTCGTCGTATGCGGCGAGCACGACGGCGAAACCCCGCTGCCCTACTCCGAGGCCCTTGCCGAAGCTCTCCCTCACAGCGAGCTTGTGGTGATTCCCGGGGCCGGCCACCTCAGTTCGATCGAGCACCCCGAGCCGTTCAACGAGATCACGAGGAACTTCCTTGCCTAGCCACACACCGCTCGTCGATGGCATCGACCTGACCGACCCCGCCGAATTCGCCAACGGCATACCCCACGCCGCGTTCGCTACGTTGCGCGAACAGGATGGTTTGTCGTGGGTCGACGGCACCGACGAGCAAGCCGGTTTCTGGAACGTGACGCGGCACGCCGATGTCGTCGCCGTGTCCCGCGACACCGAGACCTACTCTTCGGCCGTCGGCCACATTCAGATGTACGACATCGATGAAGATGCCCTTGATGCACGCGCCTCGATGATCGACATGGATCCACCGATCCACACCCGGTTGCGCCGCCTAGTCAGCGCCGCGTTCACCCCTCGGCACGTGCAGTCGTACCAGGACGCCATCCGAGTTCGGGTGAACGAGGCTCTCGACAACCTCGAGGCAGAAGGCGGCGGAGAGTGGATGGACCTGGTCGCCAAGCCCATCCCGATCGGGGTCATCTGCGACATCCTCGGCGTGCCCGAGTCGGATCATGACCACCTGATCGAGCTGTCCGATCATCTCGTGGCGGGCACGAGCAGCGAGCCACTTCCCGCCGATGCCTACGGCAACACCACAGAGCTTCGGTTGCTTCCGTTCAACAGTCCGGCCGCCCACGGCGTGAACGAATATGCACGTGACTTGGCCGAGTACCGACGCGACAGCCCAGGCGACGATCTCGTCACCAAGCTCCTCGAGGCGGAAGTCGACGGAGAGAAGCTGACCGAGTCGGAGTTCTCGAACTTCTTCCGGCTGATGATCTTCGCCGGCAATGAGACCACCCGATCATCGATCGGCCACCTGGCGCTCAATCTCGTGGACTTCCCCCAGGAATTCGACCGTGTGCGCGCCGATCCCGGACTGATCTCAACGGCGACCGAAGAAGTCATCCGCTACTCCTCGGCCATCCTCTACTTCCGCCGCACCGCCACCCGCGACTGTGTGCTCAACGGCACCGCAATCGCCAAAGGCGAGAAGGTCGTGATGTGGTACGCCGCCGCGAACTTCGACCCGGAGGTCTTCAATGAACCACTTCGCTTCGATGCGGGCCGACCCACTCCCCCGCCAAACGTGGCCTTCGGTGGTGGCGGCGCCCACTTCTGTCTGGGTGCCTCACTCGCTCGCCTGGAGATCGCCATCCTGATCGAGGAGCTTCTCCGCCGAGAGATCCAGCTCGAGATTGTCGCTGACCCGATCTACGTCGACTCGAACTTTGTGAACGGCCTCGAGTCCGTCCAGGTCCGTGTGAGATGACCGACCGATGGGGCGACGTCACCACTGGGGCAACCGAGTCACTGGCGGCATGGGATCACGCGTGGGAAGAGTTCCTCCACTTCCACGGTGATCCGATGGCCACCCTCGCGACCGCGAACCAGGACGACGATTCCTTTGTACTCGGTCCCGTTCTGTGCTCGCTGTACAACATTCTCTCCGGCAGTCCGCTCGACGCCCCGGCCGTCCAGGACGACTTCGCCCGAGCACAAGCCCGTGCCTCGACCGACCGAGAGAGCGGTCATGCGGCGGCACTGAGCCTGGCCGCGGCGGGCAACTTCACGGCCGCCGCCGAAAGATGGGGCGATCTGGCCTCTGACGGCGACTTCGCGGCCTACCGCTTCGCCCACGATCTCTACCTGCACGTGGGCGATGCCGAGGGACGCCTCGGTGCCAGCAACCGCTCGCGCCACCACTGGATCGACAAGCCCGGCGAGAGCTTCATCGACGGAATGCACGCGTTCACACTCGAGGAATCCGGCCGCTACAACGAGGCCGTGGCCTATGGCACCACCGCTCTCGACGCTGACCCGCTCGACCTGTGGGCTCGTCATGCGCTCGCCCACGTCTACGAACAAACCGACAACACCGATGCATCGATCGCCTTGCTACGCGACACCACCGATGTCTGGGGAGCCCAGGATGGCCTCGCCGTCCATGTCTGGTGGCACCTGGCGCTTCGGCTGCTCGCCATCGGCGCGATCGCCGACGTCCTCCAGATCTTCGACGAACAACTACCGAGCGTCACCACGCCCTTCCGCCTCTGTGATGCCACCAGCCTGCTGTGGCGCGCCGAACTCGCCGGTCACGATGTTGGTGACCGCTGGGATGCGATGGCGGACCGCTGGGATGACGTCGAGGCCCGACACACGTGTGGGTTCCTCGACCTTCATGCCGCCCTCGCATACATCCGTCGACCTGGCCACGCGGGCGCCGCCCGCTGGTTCGATGGACTGGCGTCGCGCCCCGACGGTGGCGCCGAGGTCGACGACATATTCCGCAAGGTCGCGCGTCCGCTGATCGATGGACTCAGAGCGTACGCCGGCGGCGACACTCACGCCCTGACCCGCACGCTTGCCGATCTTGGCGACACGACTGCCCGCATCGGCGGCAGCGTCGCCCAACGCGAGATCATCACCCTGACCGCAACCCCCAGCATTGGAGCCCCCTCATGACCTGGCAACTCACGGACGAGCAACTCGCCATTCAAGCCAAGGCTCGGGCCCTGGCCACCGAGGTCATCGGCCCCCGGGCAAAGGCCGTCGACGAGGCCGAGCAGTACCCATGGGAGAACGTCACTGCCCTCCAGGAGGCCGGCTTCACCGGCATGACCGTGCCCAAGGATTTCGGCGGGCCCGGTCATTCATTCCTCGACGCCGTACTGGTGGTCGAGGAGATGGCGAAGAAGTGCGGTGTCACCGGCCGCATCGCGGTCGAGGCGAACATGGGCGCCATCTCCGCCGTCATGGCCTACGGCAGTGACGAGCAGAAGAAGATCGCCGCCGAACTCGTGCTCGCCGGCGACAAGCCGGCCATCTGCATCACCGAGCCAGGCGCCGGTTCGGCTGCGTCGCTGATGACGACACGAGCCGATCGTCGCGGCGACAAATACATCATCAACGGCAAAAAGCACTGGATCACCGGCGGCACCGTGAGCCGCATGCATCTCATCTTCGCTCGGGTGTTCGCCGAAGACGGCAGCGAGGAAGGCATCGGTGGGTTTCTTGCGTTCCGGGACGAAACCCCGGGTCTGCGGTTCGGGGACCGCGAACCAACCATGGGCCTCCGCGCGATCCCGGAGATGGAAGTCATTTTCGAGGACATGGAGGTCGCGGCCGACATGGTGGTGCTCCCACCGTCCGGGTTCCGCCGTGGCTTCGCCGACCTGATGAACGCCTACAACAGCCAACGAGTCGGAGCCGGAACGGTTGGTCTCGGCATCGCTCAGGGCGCCTATGAACTCGCCCTCGACTACGCCCATGAACGGGAGCAGTTCGACCGCCCGATCGCCGAGTTCCAGGGCCTCCAGTGGATGCTCGCCGACATGTCGGTGAAGCTCGAGGCTGCTCGCAGTCTGACCTACCGGGCAGCGGAGTCACGCGGTGACGGTGGCTCACCGTTCCCCGACGCAGCGCTCGCGGCGCAGGCCAAGATCTTCACGGCCGAGGCAGCCATAGAGATAGTCAGCGATGCCCTTCAGGTCTTCGGCGCTGCCGGCTACAGCCGCAACAACCCGCTGGAACGCATGTATCGCGACGTCCGCATGTTCACCATCGGCGGTGGCACGGCTCAGATCCTGCGCACGGTCGTGGCCAGCCGCATCCTCGACATGAAGCTCCCGCAGGGACGGGGCGGCTTCATTCCCAAGGATGCCAACGGGTGACCGCTCCGCTCGAGGGTGTACTCGTCGTCTCTGTCGAGCAGGCGATTGCAGCGCCGTTCGCTTCGCGCCAGCTCGCCGACCTCGGGGCGCGAGTCCTCAAGATCGAGCGCCCCGGCTCAGGCGACTTTGCCCGCGACTACGACGCTGCGGTCGACGGCACGTCGGCCTTCTTCGTGTGGGCGAACCGGGGGAAGGACAGCTTCGTTCTCGACCTGAAGGGCGGCGAGGACCGGGCCACGTTCGATCAGTTGCTTGCGGGCGCCGACGTCTTCATTCAGAACCTCGCGCCTGGCGCAGCCGAACGAGCGGGCCTCCTCCCTCGCCAGGTGCGGGACCGCCATCCCGCCATCGTGGCGTGCGGCATCTCCGGATACGGCCTCGACGGGCCGCGCACCGACGACAAGGCCTATGATCTCGCCATCCAGGCAGAGGCGGGAGCGATGTCGCTCACCGGCTCGCCCGACGAGCCGAGCAAGATCGGGTTCTCGGTCGCAGACATCGCGTCCGGCATGTACGCATTGTCCTCGATCCTGGCCGCCCTCTTCCGGCGCACCAGGACGGGCGAAGGCGCCACCATCGAACTCTCCATGCTCGAGTGCCTGGCCGAGTGGACCGCAGCACCCACCTACGGCGCAGTCGGTCGAGGCGTGATCCCGAGACGAGCTGGTCATCGTCACGCCATGATTTCGCCCTACGGCGTCTATCCCCTCGCCGACGGGCGCGACATCCTCATCGCGGTCCAGAACCAGACCGAGTGGCACGCACTTTGCCGCCATGTCTTCCAGCAGCCAGAACTGGCGGACGAGCCTCGATTTGCCACCAACGAGGCCCGTATCGGCAATATCGATGACTTCGAGCCGGTACTGCGAGCGGCGCTGGCCTCCGCAGAGCCCGACGAGATGTTAGCCCGCCTCACCTCGGCGCGAATCGCCCACAGCTCGGTCAACGATCCGCTGACGCTGTGGAACCACGAGCAGCTTCGAGCACGAGACCGCTTCGTGGAGACGACCCTTCCGACCGGAAGGGCGGAGACGTACAAGCCGCCGTTCAATATCGACGAGGCCGGCGAGGCCAAGCCCATCGTCCCCGCCCTGGGCGAACACGACCCCGATCTCGTGGCCGAGTTGTTGAAGCGAGCGACCGAACGCTGACGACCAATTCAGTCGGCGTTGTTGATGACGACGCGGAGGAGGCGGGCGAGCTCGTCCTTCTCGGGATCGCTGAGACCGCCGACCATTTCCGCCTCGAACTGGTTGAAAAGGGGGAAGACGTCTTCGATGGTGGCCAGACCGACATCGGTCAGAGAGACCACGACACGGCGGCGGTCGAACTCGACTCGGTCTCGGCGGACCAGATCCTGCTTCTCGAGTGTACTCAGAAGGCCGGTCAGCGTGCCCTTGGCAAGATCGCACTCGGCCGCCAGCTGCGCCGTTTCCATCTCGCCCCAGACCCACAGCACCCAGAGAGCGGTGAAGCCGCCCCATGACAGGTTCCGTTCAGCGAGTACGGTGCGCTCGGCTCGGCGGCGAACCGCGGCCGCGGCGCGATAGATGTTGGAAATCGCCTGCAGGGAGCGGAAGTCGAACGGTCGATCGCCGAGAGCAGCCTGAATGTCGCGTTCAGCGTCGAGCACGCTCTCGTCAGCTTCTGTGTCGCTCACCGTGACCCAATCGTTCGGTCCCCAACGATAGGCGACACATCGATTCCGACAGGAATCGTTCGGTGCCAAATCATTTTCGGATCGACTACGTTGTACCGATGACCGAGTACCGACGGATTCTGCTCGATGGCTACCCCTGCGAGGTCGTGCGCGACGGCGAGGAGCTCGTCGCCAATGACGGGCGCCGGGTCGCCATCACCGATGCCACCCACCTGTCACCGGTGGAGCCCACCAAGATCATCTGCATCCACCTCAACTACAACAGCCGCGTCGACGAGTTCATGACCAAGCTGCCCGCGGCGCCGACCTACTTCCACAAGCCCATCACTGCGCTGTGCGGGCACGAAGCCGACGTCGTACGCCCCGAGGGTTGCGAGTGGCTCAACTACGAGGGCGAGATCGCCATCATCATCGGCAAGACCTGCCGCAACGTGTCACCTGAAGAAGCGGGTGACTACATCGCCGGCTACGCCGTGAGCAACGACTACGGCTTGCACGACTTCCGCGACACCGATGCAGGCTCGATGCTTCGGGTCAAGGGCAGCGACACCCTGTGCCCCGTGGGTCCCGGAATCGTCACCGACTGGGATTTCCGCGGCAAGCGCATCCAGACCATCGTCAACGGCGACGTGAAACAAGACGCCACCACCGACGAGATGCAGTGGGACATGCACTACATCGTCGCGGACATCGCCCGCACCATCACACTGGTGCCCGGTGACATTCTGCTCTCCGGCACGCCGGCCAACTCGCGCACCGTTTACCCGGGAGACGTCGTCACGGTGAAGGTCGAAGGTCTCGGTGAGCTCACCAACACGATCGTCACCGGCCCTACGCCGATCCGCACCGATGTCGGCGCTCAGGTGTCACGCTCCGAAGAGGTCATGTCGACGGCCCAAGGCGGCGATTGGGAGTTCCGCGGCATCCGCTCTCCCCTCGGCCCCGGCGCCGAGCACTACAAGAGCAAGCTCGATGATTGACGAGTCACTCCTCGCTGACGTCGACGGAGTCTCTGTCCCCACCGGCCACCTCATCGGTGGCGCATGGGTGGGCTCGCCGACCACATTCGAGAGCCGTTCACCGCTGGGCTGGGACGACATGCTCCTCGCCAATGTCGCGCGCGGCGACGCAGTCACGGCCGATGCCGCCGTGGCGGCAGCGGTCGAGGGGTTCAAGACCTGGGGTCGCTACTCACCTGCTGAACGGGCCGAGGTCATGCATCGTCTGGCCGATCTGATCGAGGCCAGCAACGAGCAGATCGCTCACGTCGAGTGTCTCGACATGGCATTCCTCGAAGAGTCGATGAGGCTCCGGCTGGTCGCCCGAGGCGCTATCAACTTTCGCCTCTACGCCGATCTGATCGTCGAGCACGAGGATCGCCGCTGGGACGCCAAGGACATGGACAACCATGTCATCCGTATGCCTGCCGGCCCTGCGGTGGTGATCACCCCGTGGAACGCCCCGTTCATGCTCTCCACCTGGAAGCTGGCCCCGGCATTGGCTGCGGGAAACAGCGTGATTCACAAGCCGGCCGAATGGTCACCGCTCACCGCCGCTCTTCTCGCCGAGCTTGCGATCGAGGCGGGCTTCCCGCCCGGCTCCTACAACCTCGTGCAGGGCATCGGCAGTGAGGTGGGCGCGGCACTGGTCGCCGACGATCGTGTCCGCCGCATCACGTTCACCGGCTCCGTCCCCACTGCTCGTCTGATCGGCAAGGCAGCGGCCGAGAACATCGTGCCGTTCACCGCTGAGCTCGGCGGGAAGAACCCGCTGATCGTCTTCGCCGACTCCGACATCGCGGCGGCCGCGAAGAAGGCGGCCTGGCAGTACGACGACTCCGGCCAGGTCTGCCTGTCCGGCACTCGACTGCTTGTCGAGCAATCGATTCGCGCCGAGTTCCTCGAGCGCTTTCATGCCGAAGCCGATGCCCTTGTCATCGGCGATTCACGCGATTCCGCCACCGACGTCGCCCCGATGGCTCACCCTGTTCACCGCGACAAGGTCGACGGCTTCGTTCAGCGAGCTCGTGCCAACGGCGACACCATCGTTCGGGGTGGCAACAAGATGGTCGACTCGCTCCACTACGAGCTCACGCTGATCGAGCCGAAGTCCAACGACAGCGAAGTGGTGCAGAACGAGATCTTCGGCCCTGTGCTCACGTTCCAGACTTTCGCCAACGAGGCCGAAGCGATCGAACTCGCCAACTCGACCCAGTACGGACTCAGCGCAATCGTCTACACCGGCTCACGTGAGCGAGCCGGGCGACTCGGTGCCGAGCTTCGCGCCGGTCTGATCTGGGTCAACACCTTCCTCGTTCGGGACCTGACCGCCCCCTTCGGCGGCTGCGGGATCTCCGGGATCGGTCGCGAGGGCGGCGACCACGCCCTCGATTTCCACGCCGATCTCAAGACCGTGATGATCCTCGACAACACCACTACGTAACCCTGGGGCCAGTCCCAGAGTTGCGTAGCGTTCAGTAGAGCGAGCCGGCTCCGCCGTCACCGCTCTCGCCTTGCGCCTTCCTGAGTTCTTGCTTGGCGCCGATGCCAATCGCCAGCTGATCGGCGACCGCCGTCACCATCCGGAAGCCCTGCTCGAACCGCTTCGGCACGAGGCCGCCGGTGGCATGGCAGCCCGCCACGACACCGGCCTTCCCGCACTCATCGATGATGCGCTCGTAGGCAGCATCGAACGCGGCCTCACCGTCGTTGTTCCCCGGAGGCAGCCCCAGCGTGAGCGAAAGATCGGCAGGGCCGACATAGACCGCATCGATGCCATCGATCGACAGGATTTCCGGCAGCGCCTCAACCGCCTGTTTCGTTTCGATCATCGGGATGCAGGCGACGTTGTCGCGCGACCACTCGACATGGTTCCCTCGGCGAGGCGCCGCGACGGTCGGGCCGAAGCTCCGCGAGCCGGCGGGCGCATAGCGGCAGGCGTGAACCGCGGCCTCGGCCTCCTCAGGGCTGTTCACCATCGGAATGATGACACCGTGGGCACCGGCGTCGAGCATCTTGCCGATGATGCCCGGCTCGTTCCAGGGCACACGAACGATCGGGGTCGTGTCGGCGTACTCGATGGCGCGGATCATCTCCACCGCCATCTGGTATTCGATGTTGCCGTGCTGCGTATCGACACACAGATAGTCGAAGCCGACGCGAGACATCACCTCGGCCGAGAATGTGGCCGGAATCGACAGCCAACCGCCGATCGCCCGGTCGCCGTCATTCCACTGCTGTCGAAGAGTTCGCATAGCCCGCAGGTATACCACCCGCCGTGCAAGGCTGGGAACACGACCCGAGAGAGCTGGCACCGATGACCGAACACTTCTTCCCCGCTGACGAACTCCTGCTCTACTCAGTGATCGACTGGTCGTACGACCGAATCCTCGCGGGCGGCAACCCGATGACCGGCGCTCGACCGGCCAGCGATTTGGAAGCCGAGCTCGCCAATGCGATCAGCCCAGAAGGCATCGGCGGGCGAGCGGCACTGGAGCACTGGGCCGACACGATCATCCCGGCCACGCGGGCAATGGGCGACCCGATGAATCTCGCATACATCCCCGCCGCCCCCACCGCGGCAGCGCTCACCTTCGACCTCGCCGTCAGCTCGGCGCAGATCATGGGCGGCCACTGGGAAACCGGTGCCGGCGCCATCGCGGCGGAGAACCAGACGCTTCGATGGCTCGCTGAGCTCGCGGGCTTTCCCGCCGAAGCCGGGGGTGCGTTCGTCTCCGGTGGCACCGTCGGCAACCTGAGCGCGCTCGTCGCTGCCCGCCACGCCGCAGCCCAAAAGCGCGACACCCGACCAGCACGCTGGGCCATAGCCGCAAGCCGAGCCGTTCACTCTTCGATCGACAACGCCGCCCGCATCATGGATGTCGACGTGCTCTGGGTCGATGGTGACGCCGAGGGTCGCATGTCTGGCGAAGCGCTCGAAGCCGCTTTTGCGGCCCACCCAGGGTTGGCCGACGGCGTCTTCGCCGTTGTCGCCAACGTCGGTGCCACGAACGCAGGAATCGTCGACCATCTCGACTCGGTGGCTGACTTCTGTGGGCGAAACGACGTGTGGCTCCACATCGACGGCGCCTACGGACTGGCCGCAATGGCCTCCGCTCGAGTGCGCGCTCAGCTCACCGGACTGGAGCGAGCCGACAGCTTTGTCGTAGACCCCCACAAGTGGCTGTTCGCTCCGTACGACTGCTGCGCTCTCGTCTATCGGGACCCGGTGCAGTCGGCGTCGGCGCACTCGCAGCACGCGGGGTATCTCGAACAGGTTGATCGCGAAGCCTGGAACCCGTCAGATCACGCCATTCACCTGAGCCGGCGAGTACGAGGTTTGCCACTCTGGTTCTCGCTCGCCACCTACGGCACCGATCACTACGCCGGCGCGATCGAGAAGGCACTCAGCACCACTCGCGAGGTTGTCGAGGGAATCCGCGCCAGCGACCATCTCGAACTCGTGATGGAGCCCGACCTGAGCGTGGTGCTCTTCCGCCGACCTGGTGGGTCAGAGGAACAGAAGACCGAGTGGTCCGAGGCGACCGCCGATCAAGGCATCGCGTTGATCGTGCCGACGCGCTGGCACGACGAGCTCATGTTCCGCATGTGCTTCGTGAATCCTCGTACCCGATCCGACCGAGTGCTCCTCGTCCTCGACACGATGGCCTGAGCCAGCGTGCTCAGCCGGGGCGAACCGCCTCGGCCGGGTCCAATCGAGCAGCACGGGCTGCGGGATACAGGCCGGCCAGCCCACCGATGATGAGGGCGGCGGCAACGCCGAGTCCGAGCGCTTCGAGCGGCACGGAGACCACGGAGTCCTCTCGCTCGGCATAGCCGGCGGTGATCGCGGCGCCGAGGCCCACGCCCGCGATGCCGCCGAGCAGCGACAGCATCGCAGCCTCGACAACGAACTGCAGACGGATGTGTCGACGGGTGGCGCCGAGCGCTCGGCGGACACCGATCTCACTCTGGCGTTCGAGTACGGAGATGACCATTACGTTGGCGATTCCGACACCGCCGACGAGGAGTGCCACCGCGCCGAGGCCGAGAAGCAGGCTCCGGAAACTCTCGCTGGTGACCTCGCGGGCCTCGATGGCATCGGACGGACGAGTGACCGTGACCTCGTCGGGAGCCTCGGGTCGGATGGTGTGGCCGATGATCGTGCGGACATCATCGATCCATCCCTCGACGACATCGACATAGATCGTCTGGGGTTCGAGCTCTGCGTCGAAGAGCGTCTCGGCGATCGGGGCGCCGATGAAGGCGGTCCGATCGAAGCCCGGGGCGAGCTGGACCGGTTCGAGCACACCGATCACCTGGAAGTACGTGTCGGTCAGGTAGACGATTGGGGTCGAGTCGAGCGACCGAACGCCCAGGCGTTCCGCGGCAACCGAACCGAGAACGACGGAGGGGATCTCCGCCGAATGTTCATCAAGAAACATCCCCTGCGCCACCTCGCCGTTGACGGCGTCCAGCACATCGAGATCGGTGGCCATCACCGCGATCCCGCCCGTTTGGGCGGCGGGGATGAACTCCGTCCGCCGGACGGTGGCGTCGACCGTCGAGATCTGAGCGGCCATCTCGACCGGACCGATTCGTTCGATCATGTCGGCCGACTCGACCGGGAAGACGATCTCGGCGCCGGTGATGCTTTCGCCCTCGAGCACCTCGAGAAGGTTGGGACCGAGCGCATTCAGCTCGGCTTGGACCTGTGCGTCCTCCGATGCGGTGATCCCGAGAACCGCGACCATGGCCGCGATTCCGATGGCGATCCCGAGCGCGGTGAGCAGTGTGCGGACCTTTCGCGCCCGTAACCCCAGTCCACCGACGCGCATGACGTCGGCGAGCCTCAGGAAGGAGAGCTCGTCGCGGCCGCGCCTCACGACGATGCCAGCACGGTTTGTGCCCCGTCTTGGTGGGCACTGTCGTGTTCGACCTTGCCATCGAGCAACGAGACGGTACGCGGCAGCGAGGCCGCGAGGTCACGGTCATGGGTGATGACCACGATCGTCGAGCCTTGCTGGTTGAGCACCCGGAGCAACTCGACGATCTCGTCGGAGGTCTTGGAGTCCAGGTTGCCGGTCGGCTCGTCGGCCAGCACGATCGCCGGATCGCCGAGCAGCGCTCGGGCGATCGCCACGCGCTGGCGTTCGCCGCCAGAGAGCTGGTTGGGACGGTTCTGCAGGCGATGCCCGAGCCCGACCCGTTCAAGCATTTCGATGGCCTCGGTTCGGCGGTGTCGGCGAGAGACACCTTGGTAGAGCTGACCGGTGGCCACGTTCTCGATGTTGCCGATGCCGTCGATCAGGTGAAAATGCTGGAACACGAAGCCGATGCGCCGACCCCGCAATCCGGAGACACGGCGGTCGCTGAGTGTGGAGAGATCACGGCCCTGGACCAGCACGTTTCCCCGAGTCGGACGGTCGAGAGCACCCATCATGTTGAGCATGGTCGACTTGCCCGAGCCGCTGGGCCCGACGATGGCCACGAGCTCACCGGCAGAGATGTCGAGGTCGATTCCGGCCAACGCCCGAATCGGCGGCGTGCCCGGGTACGACTTCTCGACCCCTCGGAGTTCGAGGACGGCTTCGGTCCCCTCGGTCACGGAACGACGACCAGATCTCCCGGGACGAGATCCGCAGTGACCGACACGTCGTTCGACAAGAAGCTGCCGATCTCCACCGCAATCAGTACCGGCATGCCGTCGATCACCTTCTCGACCGCGTAGCCACCCTCGGCGAGAGCGAGGAGCGCCGGGATCGGCACCACAACGGCATCGAGTTCGATGGCCTCATCGACGCTGATGACCACGGGACTCTCGTCAAACGCACTACCCGCACCCTCCAGCACGAGCTCGACATCGATCCACGACTGCGCCTGGGGCCCATCACCTGACGTGGTGACCACGTCGGCCACGAACGTCACGGTGGCGGTGACCTCCGACTCGTCGGGGAGTTCAACCGCAACCTGCTGGTCGACGGCCAAGAGGCCGGAGAGCTCAGGGTCGAGCTGCACGGAGACCAACCGGATTGTGTCGGTGTAGGAGATCACCGAGCCGCCGTTGATCTGCGCCCCGACCTGGCCCGTCACCTGGCTGATCCGGAACGTCTCCGTCCCGAAGACGATCAGGCCATCACCGATCGAGCCCCGGTCGAGCAAGCCGAAGTCCGCCTCGTACCAATCCTCGATCGCGCCCTCCGTATACGACGTGAAGTCACCATCGACACTGGCGCTGTGAGGTTCCATGAAGCCGCGACCATCCAGATACTCCTCCAGCTGAAGGACATCGTTGCCTTCGTGACCGTCGCGCAGGGCGCGGTACGCAGGCACGTCTCCGGGGAGGTAGATGACCGGTTCGTCGTCGACCATGTACAGCACGTCGCCGGGTTCGATGATCGCGCCGGCCTCGGGCAGCCATGTGAGGACGCCGGACGCCCGATTCGGAAGGGCGACGGGATCGCCGAAACCGAGGGTGCCATCGAGCTCGGTCGTTTCGACAAGATCCTTGCGTTGGACCTCTGCCGTGGTGAAGGACGCGTCGACGGCCTCCGCCACGGCTTCGGTGTCGGCGTCCGCGTCGGAGTCGCTCAGGAAGAACGCACCACCGGCGACTGCAACGCCGAGAATCAGAATCGCCAGGACGGCGTTGCGACCCCTCATGCGCCCGGGCCCCGGCCTGCGCCGCCGCCGGGTCCGGCCTCGATGCCGAGTTCGGTTGCGCAGGTCTGCGCGAGCTCGCGGAATGCCTCGACGTCGAGGTCGCCGGCCTGGAAGAGCTCACGGACCCCCGCAAATCCACCACCGTTGGGATCGGGATCCGGGAAGTCTTCCCAGCCCGGGTTCTGCCGGATGCACTCGGCCAGGGCGATCTGATCGTCGAGGCGCTCGGCCTCTTCCTCGGGGCTGAGTTCACCTTGCCCGCCGGCCACGCCCTCGAACTCGCCTCGGCATTCGTCGATCGTTTCGCGGAAATCGGCCGACTGGGGGTCGATGCCGAGCGCTTCGAAGTCGAGGTTGCGGAACGCCCCGGGGCCGTCCGCGCCCGGTTCCGGGTCGGGCCAGGACTCGATCCCGCTCTCGCGCATGCATGCCGCGAAGTCGAGTTGGGCGTCCTCGAACGTCCGCTCGGCCTCATCAATCTCATCAATCTCACCAGTGTCAGACGTGGTCGCGTCATCGCTCACCTCCGCGGCATCGGCCAGCGATGCCAGCTCCGGGGCGGCGCTCTCCGATTCGCCGCCACATGCCGTGATGAGCAACGCCATCGCCAGGAGGAGGGCGACGACGGCTGACCGGTAGTTGGATCCTGATGGTGGGGACATGCCATTACTCTCGTGCGCCTCGGTAAGAACAGCGCAAGAAGGGAGGGCAGGAACCAGCGTGCTTCTCGTAACGTCTGAGCTGCATGCGTTGGATTCTCGGGCCGTTGCTCATCTTCTTCGCCATTGGCTGTGGCGGCGAGACGCAGGCCGGCGCGCGGGACCGCGAACGCACGGTGGTGGTCGAGGTAACGACCATCGGCGATCGTTCGGTCGAAGACCTGACGATCACGGCCACCCTGGAGGAACCAGCGTTCGTCGACGCCTTCTCCATCGACCTGAAGGGTCCTGAGGAGATCGATGGCGTGAGCGGCGACACCTGTGAAGAGGCCGCACAGAACGCTCAGCATTTCATCGACACGTTCGCCATGACCGCCGGAGAGTGCTACCCCGTGCAGCGCCAGATCACCCGAGAACTCGACCGGCAGACGGCAACGACGAACAGCGATGGGCGAGCTCTGTTCGCCCTTCTCGATGGCGACTACCGTCTATCCGGACACGTCGAAATCGTTGCCGGCGACGATGGTTGCCACTTTGCCGGTGTCGCTACCGTCGACCCCGCCGCCACGGAGGTCGCGCTCGTCCTCGACAGCAACACCTGCGAGTGACCTCGCTAGGACCAGGCGGATAGACCTTCGCCGGAGAGGTCGTCGAGGACGGGGCGATTGGCAATGCCCATCATCAGGGCTTCGCCGGTTCCCGTGATCTCTGCGCCCTCACCGAAGGACCAGTCCATGTCGGTGGCCTGGAGGCGCACGCCGTCGAGCGGGCGGCCGTCGACGAGAATCTTGGCCTTCTTGTTGGCGGTCAGGAAGTCAAGGGCGGTGCGCAGAACCACGGGATCCAGCTCACCATCGAGCCCGAGCGGGCGGCGCACGTCCTGGGTGTGAATGGCGACGTCGGACACGCTCAGCTCCTCGGGGAAGCCCGGAAGCGGAGCCGTCTTGGCACCCTTGGCCCGCAGCGACGTTCCGAGATCAGCGACCGTTCGACCCGATCGCTTGTTGACCATCGCCATTGACGCCTTGTCGAAGTTGAATCCGGCCTTCAGAATGTTGCCGAACAGGGCAGGCCCGCTGGTCTCGACGAAGCCGGCTACGTGGGCGAGTACCTCATGTGCGCTCCACTCGGCACAAAACGTCGATTGACCAAGCTGCTCTGCTGAGCACCCGTCCATCATGTCGGCGAAATCGTGCCGCGCTTTGCTGGCTAGTTCCCACTGTCCCATTGGTGTTCCCTCTCGTCAGTTGGTAGTTCGATCTACGGCTTGCGGCCGAGATAGCCGAGGAGCTCAGCCACCTCTCCCGCCTCGGATCCGGTTTCGACCACGGCCCAGAAGTTGTCTCCCTCACGCGGCGCTTCGGGGATGACGTTTCGGGAGAACGCGAGGAGCCCCTGGCAGATCGCCGGGTCCAGGTCGTGGCTCTGGCCGGTGGCCTGGGCGATGTCCCAGCTGTGAACATAGGCGTCGAGCATGTTGATCGAGATTCCGACCATCCCGGGGAACTCGTTCTCGCCGAGGCTGACCATCGACTCGAGCTCACCGCGAGCGGTCCAGTTCCTCACACAGTCCGCGGCCACGGCTGCGCATGTGGCGGCAGGGTCATCGCCGAGGTCGAAATCGGCGGGATCGCCGACCGGGCCGGTATTGGCGGCGCCACCGGCGAAGTTTGCCATCACGCCAACGGTGTGCTGGACCAGCTCGCGCACGTTCCACTTGGCGCACGGGGTTTCGTTCTCCCACTGGTCGGCGCCGATTCCCGCGACGGTGCGAGTCGTGTTCGCCAGTGCGGTTTCGAGGGTTGTCACTTCATCCATGGAGTTCTCCTGAGGTCTGTTGCCGATACGACGTACGGCCGGGCCGATTCTCGACAGGTGGCGGGAAAGAAGTCTCGCACTTCTGAACGGCGTTCGCTGATGGTCGCTTTCGACCGTGGCGAGCCACCGGCCTAGGGTCGGCTCATGGCCGATGCATCACTCACCCGAACCGCACTCGTCACCGGCGGCGCCCGAGGGATCGGCGGCGCCGTCTGTCGGCGCCTCGCCGCCCAGGGCCGCAATGTCGCAATCGCCGATCTCCTCGTCTCGGAGGGTGAAGCGCTCGCTGCGCAGCTGCAGGCCGAGTACGGCATTCGGGCCGTCGCCCACCCGTGCGATGTGACCGACTCAGACCGAGTTCGTGCAGTGGTGGCGGCCGTCGAGGTCGAATTCGGCCAGGTCGACGTCCTTGTCAACGCGGCCGGTTTCGACCGCTTCGTCCGCTTCGTCGATACCGACGAGGAGTTCTGGGACATGATCATCGACATCAACTTCAAGGGCTCGCTACGCACCACCCACGCGGTCCTCCCGGGGATGATGGAGCGGGGCTGGGGACGCATCGTCAACCTGTCGAGTGATGCCGCCCGGGTCGGAAGCTCACTCGAGTCGGTCTACGCCGGGGCAAAGGCCGGCGTCATCGCCTTCACGAAGACCGTCGCCCGCGAATCAGTGAAGCGGGGCGTCACGGCCAACATCGTGTGCCCTGGCCCGACCGACACGGATCTGATCCGCGAGATGGGCGAAGCGGGTGAGTTGCCCGCAAAGATCGTGGGAAGCCTGTCGAAGGCCGTACCGATCGGACGTATGGCCGAGCCCGACGAGATCGCCTACGGCGTCACCGTGTTCACCGCCGACGATGCGAACTACATCACCGGCCAGACGCTCTCCGTGAGTGGCGGCTTGACAATGGCCTGAACGGAGCAGCCCGCTACGGTCTCGTCATGGCTGACGACTGGTTCGAGAGACACGAGGGACTCCGCTTCGAGCGGCGCGAGAACGGCATCCTCTGGATGACCATCAATCGTCCGGAGGCTCTGAACGCGACCAGCGCGGCCATGCACAAATCGCTGAGCCGGGTCTGGGATGACATCAACGATGACCCCGACACTCGGGTTGTCGTCGTGACGGGTGAGGGCGAGGCGTTCTCCGCCGGTGGGGACATCGACTGGATCAGCGGCTTCGTCGGCGATGCGGCGGAGATGCGCCAGATCATGCGCGAGGCAGGCGACGTCGTCTATCGGATGCTGCGGTGCGAGAAGATCATCATTTCCGCGATCAACGGGGTCGCTGTCGGGGCCGGGCTCGCGGTCGCACTGATGGCCGATATCAGCCTGATCGACGAAGAGGCGAGGTTCACCGACGGTCATCTCAAGATCGGTGTTGCCGCCGGCGACCATGCCGCCATCTGCTGGCCGCTGCTGTGCGGCATGGCGAAAGCGAAGTACTACCTACTGACCGCAGACTTCATCGACGGAAAGACCGCGGACCAGATCGGGCTCGTGAGCAAAGCCGTCCCCGGCGACGAACTTCTCGCCGAAGCGCAAAAGGTCGCCACCAAGCTCGCCACCGGTCCCCAGCACGCCCTGCAGCTGACGAAGCGGGCGCTGAATCTCTGGATGGACCAAGCCGCCCCCATCTTCGATGCCAGTCTCGCATTCGAGATGCTGGGCTTCCTCGGACCCGAGGGCGCAGAGGGCGTTCGCTCGATGCAGGAAAAGCGTCGGCCCGACTTCACGAACTGAGTGATCCATGTCGAGCCGCGGCGACGACTTCCTCAGCCTGCTCGAGGGCTCCGATTCGGTCATCCATCTCGACGACGCGACGTTCAGCGGACCGGAGCTCGCGACGCGGGGACGGGCAGGTGCCGCGCACCTTCGCTCGAAAGGGGTCGAACCGGGCGACCGCATCGCTCTTTGGATGGCGAACAGCGAGCGCTACCTGGTGGCCCTCGCCGCCTGCGCGGCCGGAGGATTCGTGGCCGTGTCGGTCAACACAAGGTTCGGCCCCACGGAAGCCGCCGATCTGATCACGCGGGCCGGCGCGGCGCTGACACTGGTCGATGAAACGACACCAGCCGAGCCGCCGGGTCGCACTATGCAGGCCGCAGAACTGCTCGCTGCCCCGACAAGCCCGACGGAGGGCGTCGGGACTGCCGACGACCACTTCCTGGTGTTCACGACGTCGGGCACCACGAGCCGACCGAAGATGGTCGTGCACACGCAGCGGTCGATTACCGCCCATGCCCACGACATGGCCACCGGTGCAGGGATCACTGGCGACGACGTGGTTCTCGTCGCCATGCCGCTGTGTGGCGTCTTCGGTTTGTGCACGCTCACCAGCGCGTTGGCCGCCGGGAGCACGATCGTGATGCCCACCGGATTCGATGTCGCAAAGACCGCCGAGGTGATCCAGCGCGACCAGGTCACCATCACGCATGGAAGCGACGACATGTTCCACCGGCTCCTCGACCATGGCGCCGACATGCGCTCATTGCGCTGGGCCGGCTACGGGCGTTTCAACACGAGCCTCGACGGCATCGTCGAGCGGGCAGACACGGCTGGGGCTCGACTCACGGGACTGTACGGGATGAGCGAGGTCCAAGCCCTGTTCTCGGTGAGAGACCCATCGGGCTCCGCGGCGCAGCGAACAAAGGCGGGCGGCACCATCACGGCCTCGGCGGCCAGGGCGCGGGTGGTCGACGGCGAGCTCCAACTGAGAGGCCCGAGTCTCTTCGCCGGCTACCTCGCCGAGGGCGGCGAGCATGTCGACCACGGCCTCACGGCCGAGAACTTCGACGGCGACTGGTTCCGCACCGGAGACCTCGCCGACCACGACCCGTCGGATCCCCGCGAGTTCACTTTTCTCACTCGAATGGGAGACGTCCTGCGGCTCGGAGGATTCCTTGTCGCCCCCGCCGAGATCGAAGCCGTGCTGATGGGCCTCGACGGGGTACTCGAAGCACAGGTCGTGGCCCTCGATCGCCCGAGTGGTGCCCGGCCCGTCGCCTTCGTGATCAGCGATGCCGGCGAGATCGACGAAGCGAACGCGATCGCCGTCTGTGGTGCCGCCCTCGCCCGCTACAAGGTGCCGATCGCCGTGCTCACGATCGATCGGTTCCCCACCACACCCAGCGCCAACGGCACCAAGATCCAGCGAGTCAGGCTCCGGGAAATCGCCGAGATCGCTCTAGCGTGACAGGTGTGGCTGCACTTCGACCGCTCGCATTGCTGATGATCGTTGCCGTCCTGATCGGCGCCTGCGGAGGAAGTTCGGAGACTCCCATCGCGGCCGAGCCCGATGAGTCCTCCACGTCATCCAGCAGCACCACGATCGCCGTCGCCCCGACGACGACGGCGATCGTCGAGAGCCCCAACACGACTACCGCGCCCACAACCACCACGTCGTCTCCCAATACCAGCGCACCGATCCCCGTGATCCGAGCCGAGGAGATCCCGGACCTCGTCGTCGAATGGGCGCAGGGCATCGGAGAGCCGCTCGATCTCGCCCGGCGAATCATCGGGTTCCCGATGGACATCCCGGTTCCAGCGGGGTCCGCTCCCTACGAAATGTCGGTCGATCTGGACGGGCGAGACACCGCCGCCGACTGGAACTGGGACTGGTCGTACAGCGTCGTTCTCGACGAACCACTCGGCGACATCGATGCCGAACTTCCCGAGGGCGGCCCCGGCACGATCGCCACGATGATCACCTTCGACCCGGTGATGACCGGGTTCGGCTGGCGTAGCGTCGCCCAGGTCACGAGCGACCCCAGCAGTGGCGC
>JAJCXZ010000068.1 GCA_029263175.1 Acidimicrobiales bacterium
ACAAGATGCATGATGATGGGCGTGTGGTGTTTGACCGTTTCGATTATCACCGGCGCGCAGTGGAAAGCGAGAGCGAAGCCTTCTTCCTGCGCATTCAGAAACCGGGCGACTATCGCTATGAGGGCGCCGATCTCGGCATTCTGGTTACCCGCGGGCGGTCGATGACGAGCAATTTCGTGCTCAATGAGCGTGCCAAGAAATGGATTCACGGGATCAAGAACGCCTTCGTTGCGACACCGCTGCCAGCTGCGGATGTCGGGCCAGTGTTCTCTGAACCGGCCTTCAAAATCCTGTAATTCCGGAGTATTGACGTCAAATGCAACATCTTTGGCGTTCGATCGATGAACCTGAACCCGGCCCGAAATGGGCCGGGCGACTCCCACCGACTACCTATCGACGTCCGCGGCCACCGCCGCGACCACCACGACCACGGCCACCACCGCCGCCGGCGCTGCTGCGGCGGGGAGCGTCGGGTCCGAGATCGCCGAACTCACCTTCGAGTTCGCTGTCAAAGGCCGACTCGAAGGAGACGGATTCACGATCGCCGGCGGGCTCGGCCGGAGCCGAGTCAGCACTGTCGCTGCGGCCCGAATCGCTGCGGCCGCCGCGATCGGAGCCACCGCTACCAGCGTCGCCGCCAGTGGCTTCGGGCCCGTCGCCGACGGGCTTCAGCGAGATCTTTCCGTTGGGATCGACGTCCTCGACGACAACCTCGACCTCTTGGCCGAGCTCGAGCACATCTTCGACACGATCGATGCGCTTGCTGCCACCGATCTTCGAGATGTGGAGCAGACCGTCACGACCGGGGAGGATGTTGACGAACGCACCGAACTTGGTGATGTTCACAACACGACCCTGATAGGTGGCACCAACGTCCGCCGTCGGCGGATCGAGGATCAGACCGATCTGACGCTCGGCCTCGAGCACAACACCCTTGTCGGGGGATGCAATCGAGACGATGCCGACCATGCCGTCGTCGTCAACAGAGATGACGGCGCCGGTCTCGGCCTGGATCGAGTTGATGACCTTGCCCTTGGGACCGATGACCTCGCCGATCTTGTCGATCGGGATCTCGAAGCTGATGATCTTCGGCGCCGTGTCACGAACCTCATCGCGAGGCTCCGCAATGGCGCCGAGCATCACGTCGAGGATGTCGAGGCGAGCTTCCCTGGCCTGAGCAAGAGCGTCCGAGAGCACACTGGCCGGGATGCCGGAGATCTTCGTGTCGAGCTGCAGCGCCGTGACGAAGTCGGTGGTGCCGGCGACCTTGAAGTCCATGTCGCCGAATGCATCCTCGGCACCGAGGATGTCGGTGAGGGTGACGTATTTGCCTTCGGCATGGACGAGGCCCATCGCGATACCGGCGACGGGCGCCTTGATCGGCACGCCGGCGTCCATCAGCGACAGAGTCGAGCCACAGACCGAACCCATCGAGGACGAACCGTTGGAGGCCATGACCTCAGAGACGGTGCGGACGGTGTAGGGCCATTCGTCGAATGACGGGATGACCGGGAAAACGGCGCGCTCAGCGAGGGCACCGTGACCGATCTCGCGACGCTTCGGTCCGCGCATGAAGCCGGTCTCGCCCGTGGAGAAGGGCGGGAAGTTGTAGTGGTGGAAGTAACGCTTCTTGTCGATGGGCGAGAGGTCGTCGATCATCATGTCGCTGCGGCCGAGACCGAGCGTCGTGAAGTTCAGGACCTGGGTCTCGCCACGCTGGAAGAGGCCGGAACCGTGAGCGGTCGGGATGACCCCGACTTCGCTGGACACGTGACGCAGCTCGTTGGTCTTACGACCATCGATGCGGATGCCCTCTTCCACGATGCGCTTGCGCACGACGGCCTTGGTGATCGAACGGATCGCGTTCTTGATCTGCTTGACCGCGTCCTCGGTGTCAGCGAACTGACCTTCGAGTTCGACGACGACGGCAGCGCTCAGCTCACCCTCGGCATCCTGACGAGCAGTCTTGTCCGCGATCTTCTGGGTCTCGGCGATGCGATCGGAGGCTGCCGTCTGCACCGCAGCGAGGATCTCGTCGGTGTAGTCGGTGACGGTCGGGGGATCCATCTTGGTGATGGGGCCCGCCGCATCGATCGCCTGCTGCTGCAGCTCGATCATTTCGCGGATCCAGGTCTTGCAGGCTTCGAGGCCACCGGCCAGGACGTCTTCGTCGACCTTTGGGGTGCCGTTCTCGTAGAGATTCCACGAGTTACCGGTACCACCGGCCTCGACCATCATCACGGCGACGTCGCCGTCGGCAAGGCGGCCGGCAACGACCATGTCGAAAGCCGACTCCTCGGACTCTTCATAGGTCGGGAAAGGAATCCACTCGCCTTCAGGCGACCAGCTCATACGAACCGCGCCGAGGGGACCGTCGAACGGCACCGGCGAGAGGCACAGGGCGAGCGACGCGGCATTGAGCGCCAACACGTCGTAGGGGTTCTTCTGATCGGCGCCCAGAACAGTGCCCACGACGTGGACCTCGTTGCGATACCCGTCGGGGAACGCCGGACGCAGCGGACGATCGATGAGGCGACAGGTCAAGATGGCCTGTTCACCCGCCCGGGCCTCACGACGGAAGAACGAGCCGGGGATCTTGCCCGCGGCATACATGCGCTCTTCGATGTCGACGGTCAGAGGGAAGAAGTCGGCGCCGGGACGGGCCGACTTCGCACCAGTTGCGGTGACGAGCACGACGGTATTGCCGATGCTCGCAGTTACGGAGCCACCGGCGAGAGGGGCGAACTTGCCGATCTCGAAGGTGGCGTCTTTGCCTTCACCACGCGTGAAAGCGCCGGTGTAGGTTTGGGTTTCAGTCATTTGCTACTTACTCCTGAGGACCCGACTGCCAGTACCCAGTCGAATGGGACGGAGCGGCAGCTCCGGCCCATTCGACTAACACCAACATGTCGGGAATCTCGTTATTGCTGGACGTTCCAGCACTGGGATTCGTCGGGTTTCCTCACAGGCGAATCCTGGGAGGAAACCGAAAAGGGCGGCCCGAAAGGACCGCCCTCATAGTATTTCAGCGACGCAGACCGAGGTGTGCGATCACTGCACGGTATCGCTCGACGTCGTTGTCCTTGACATAGTCAAGAAGACGACGGCGGTGACCCACCAGCATCAAGAGGCCTCGCCGACTGTGATGATCCTTTTTGTGGAGCTTCAGGTGGTCGGTGAGGTGATTGATGCGCTCGGAGAGCAATGCGACCTGGATCTCGGGGG
Organism: Acidimicrobiales bacterium; assembly: GCA_029263175.1. Lineage (GTDB taxonomy): Bacteria > Actinomycetota > Acidimicrobiia > Acidimicrobiales > Aldehydirespiratoraceae > JAACCU01. The sequence continues at coordinate 3,226 of JAJCXZ010000068.1, forward strand.
ACCCGGTGTCGTTCTCCTTGAGATCGAATGCCTTCGCCATTTCGGCGATGGTTTCGGCCTTGGGGCGCAGATTGACGGCCATGTAGATTGATATTCCTTGGGATTGATTCCCGGCCGCATCGCTCGCAATGCGTAGCGCGCAGCGGTGCCCGTCTTTCGGGACCCCCCAATGGTACCTGCGGTCGGCGGAGAACGGAACCGCCGCAGCTCACACCGCGAGCCACAGAACCAGACTCACCTGGGCGCCGTGGTAGAGAACGTGCACCAGAACTCGCCCGCCCGGGGCGGGTCCCACGAACCGATTCCAGGCGAGCAGCGCATCGGAGGCAACAAAGAGAACAGCCCCGATTGCGGCAACGATCACCGCCGTGCCGAACGCGACGATCGCCATGAGGCAGATGACGCCGACATAGGCGCCGACGGCGCGGGTGACGAGTGGGCCCCTCGGGCGAACCGCCGCCATCAGTTCCGGCACGACACCAAACGCAACACCGATCACGATCGCGACCCCGGCGAGTGCCGGTTCAATCTGAAAGTCGCGCATGAATGCGGCGATGTAGAGGAGGTGAGCCACAAGGAACGCAAAGAGGCCAACCTCGAACCTGGCATCGGGAGTCATCAGCACGACATCGCCGACGAGCGAAGCGCCCAGTGCCGCGATCACGATGCCGCGTACGACGTTGTCGTCGGTCTCGAGGGCCAGAGCCACCCCGATGAGCGCGATGACAACAAGCGGCTTGGCCAGGAACTCGACGCCGAGTCGGTCGCGAAGTACGGCCCACCAGTCGACCATGGCGGCACCGGCCGCAATGGCGAGCAGAACTGCGGCTGCGGTTGTCATGGTCAATGACCGCGGGGGTCAGATCTCCGCAGAAACTGCGTCGGCGAAGGAGACTCCGTCCTGGATCATCATCTTGTACTGCATGACGTGACGAGGTCGGTTGAATCCGAGTACTCCCACGAGCCTGCCTTCGCGGCCATACAGGGCGGCGAAGCGATGCTCCTCGAGCGAACCCTCGACGATCTCCAGGTCATCGTCGGCTCGCACTCGACCGGCCAGCTGGATCTTGCGGTCATACTGATCTGACCAGAACCACGGCACCGGTGTGAACGGCTGGGCGGCCGAATCGTCGACCAACAACCGCTTGGCTGCGTGAACTCCTTGTTCGATGGCGTTGTCCCAATGCTCGACTCGCATCACCTCGTCGAAACGATGGTTGGGCCAGCGGGCGACATCGCCCGCGGCGGTGACGCCAGGAGCGGCCAGCATGGTTGCGTCACAGACGATGCCGTTGTCGATCTCGAGGCCCGAGCCGTCAAGCCACTCGGTATTCGGGATGACACCGATCCCGATGACAACGACATCTGCTTCGATGAGTGATCCATCGGACAGCGTGACGCTCTCGACACGGTCACCGCCGTTGACCGAGTCCACGCCCACGCCGGTTCGAAGATCGACGCCGTGCTCGCGGTGGACGTCGGCCATCACCGAACCCATCTGCTCGCCGAGCACACGGCCGAGTGGAGTAGGGAGCGCTTCGACCATGGTGACCGGGATTTCTCGCCCCCGGGCGGTGGCAGCCACCTCGGCACCAATGAAGCCGGCGCCGACGACAACGACTCGCTTCGGGCCACGATCGAAGTCGGCTCGCAGTGCGAGCGCATCATCGAGCCCGCGCAGGATGTGAACGCCCGACATGCCATCGGTGCCAGGGAGAGAGCGACACCGAGCACCGGTGGCGATGAGCAGGCCGTCGACGTTCTCGGTGCGCTCACCGTCGGGGCCGCTGGTCGTCAACGAGCGCGACGCGAGGTCGAACGCGGTGGCTCGGGTCGAGAGCCGTAGATCAAGCTCGATCTCGTCGAACTTCTCAGGCTTCGTCAGCCCGATTCGGTCCGGCTCCCAGGCTCCCGAAAGAACCTGCTTCGAGAGCGGCGGACGGTCATAGGGGCGATGAGGCTCGTCCCCGATGAGCGCGATGGTGCCGGAGAATCCTTCGCGGCGAAGCGCTTCCGCAGCCCGGATACCGGCGAGCGACGCGCCGACAATATGAACGGAGTCCCGAGACAGGATCAGCCCTCGATGGAGATGGCCTGCTTCGGGCAGCGCTGGACGCACTCCTCCACGCGGGCACGCGAATCCTCTCCGGGCTCCTCGTTCAGGACGTACAGGAAGTCGTCGTCGCGGACCTCGAAGAGGTCGGGGGCAATCTGCATGCAGATTGCGTTGGATTCGCAGAGATCAAAGTCGACCACGATCTTCACAGTCGTCACCTTTCGTACCGGTTATGGACGGCCCACATCATGCCGCGTCGAGCCACCACGGCGCTACACCGGCTCCTGACGGTGCCGAAACATCGCTACTGTCGTGCCGATGCGGCGCCTCCTCCTTGTCACTACCACGCTCCTCCTCGCCCTCCTCGCCGCGGGATGCAGCGGTGGTGAAACAGCCGCCGAGGAGGCCGTCGCGGATGAGAGGGTCGCCGATGAGGAGTCGGTCCAAGCTGGCGATGACGGCGGCGCCTGGGATGCAGTTGCGCAGGTCGTGTCGGAATTTGTCCTCGCCGAGGGTCTGAACGGAGCCGGTCTCGCCGTTGTTCACCGAGACCATGGCGTGATCTACGAGGAGTACTGGCAGGACCACGGACCCGATCGGGTGTCGCTCATCGCCTCTTCGTCGAAAATGATCTCGGCCGGCGTTCTGCTTCGACTCCACGAGGACGGTGCGCTCGACCTCGATGCGCCAGTCAGCGACGTCGTCGACTGGGGATCCGGAAACCCGGATGTCACCCCGGCCCAGCTCATCTCCAACAGCTCCGGTCTCGTCGGCCTCTTGCCGAACCCATCGTTTGCGCCGTACGTCTGCCAATGGACGGTGGCGACGACTTTGCAGGAATGTGGCGACACGATCTTCACGACATCCGCTGACGATGACCATGTACTCGACCCTGACACCACATTCCGGTACGGCGGGGCACAGTGGCAGGTGGCGGGTGCTCTCGCCGAAGCTGCCTCGGGCAAGTCATGGGCCGAATTGCTCGACGAGATCTACGTTCAACCGTGCGGTCTCGAGATGCTCGGGTTTGCCAACCTCGGTCAGTTCAGTGGCGGGTTCAGCTATCCAGCCGGATTCGACGGCAACGTGGACGTCATCATCGAAACGGCGAATCCGAACATCGAGGGCGGTGCCTTCGTCACGGTTCCCGACTACGCCGCGCTCTTGTTGATGCACCTACGCGACGGCGCATGCGGAGACACTCAGGTTCTCACGCCCGAGTCTCTCGATCGTGCCCATGGGGACCGAATCGGCCCGGCCTACGACGGTGACGCATCCGGCTCGGCGTGGGGCTACGGCATGGGCTGGTGGGTCGACCGCGAATCCGGCCGTATCACCGACGGCGGCGCGTTCGGCTCGCAGGTATGGCTCGATCTCGACGATGGCTACGGCGTGTACCTGCTGATCGAGGCGACATCCGAGCAAGGCCAGTCACTCAGTGCCCAGCTCTACGACCTCATCGAAGAGGCCGTTTTGAGCCACTAGGTCACCCGGCGACCTGTCCCCAGTTGAAACGGGGGTCTGACCCCCGTTTCAACTCACCTGTTTCAACTCAGAGGCCGGGGCGGGCTTTGACGACGATGTCGAAGGTGTCGCGGATCTCGCGGTCGAGATCGGCGGGGACATGTTCGGGCCAGTGGTTCTCGAGCAGTTCGTTGGCGCGCTCGTGGGCGACCTGGAGTGCGTCCTTGCCACCCGCATCGAGCCAGTTGTCAGGGGTATCGCGGTCGCCGATGTCGGGGTAGATGTACTCCTTTTGCATCAGCTCCAGCGTCTGTTGCGACCCGAGGAAGTGGCCGGCGCCGTGAATGACCTCTTCGATCACGGCGACCGACAAACTCTCCTCATTGACCTCGATCCCTCGAACGGTGCGGTTGATCGCGCCGAGCATGTCGTTGTCGATCACCAACGCTTCGAGGGAGCAGCTGAGCAGCGAGCCGAGCATGCCGGCCGATTCGTAGACGAGGTTCGCGCCGGCGTGACCGGCGAGGGCCACGTTGAGCCCCTTCTCGTAGCCGGCCTGATTGTCGGGAACTTTCGAGTCGCTCATTCCGGCGGCAACACCCGAGGGCAAGCCGATCCAGTTCGCGAGTTGCGCCGCCGCAGCGTTCAGAACGCCCTCTTCGCCGGACCCGCCACTCATGGCACCGGTGCGAAGGTCAGAGACGAACGGCCATAGTCCCAGCACACACGGATGACCCGGCGACATGAGGTTGACCGTGGTCAGCGCCGACAAACACTCGGCGAGGGCCTGCGCGAGCGATCCGGCGAGGGCGGCCGGCGAGGTTGCCCCGGCCTGGCCGGCGGACAACAAGTTGATCGGCATGCCGGTCTCGACCTGGGCGACCATGCACTTGATCGACTCCTCGGCGAACCGCAGCGGCGGTACGACGAACGTGTTGTTCGCGGCAATGAAGGGGCGCTTGCGGAACTCGCCCTCGCCCCCCATGGCCATGTCGAACATCTCGACCGTGTCGTAGACATGCTGCTTCTCGAACCACGACGTACCCGACGGCTTCGTCGTGCCGACCATGGTGGCGTACGCGGTGTTGAGGTCGAGTTCTCGCGAATCCTCGCGATCCCGAGCAACCACGGTGCGCACGAAAAAGTGGATGTTGTCGAGCTGATCGACGAGCCGCGCGCAGTCGTAGACATCGTTGCCGGTCGAGTGCCGGAATGTGTTGGTCTGATAGTCGTGCATCAGCACCGCGGCACCGGCCGTGCCGAAGTGCACACGATCGCCACCGACATTGATCGAATTGGAATCGTCCCAGCCGTGCCAGATCCAGTCCTTGGCCGCCATCTCGATCGCGCCTTCGACGAGGGCCTTCGGGTAGTGCAGGCGCTCGTGTTCGTCCATCCAGCCGCCGGCGTTCGTGACCACCTCGATGAACTCGGGGATCGGAGAACCCATCCCGAGTCGTTCGAGCAGGTCGAGCGCGGCGTCGTAGACCTGCTGGAGGTCGGCCTCGCTCAGCGGCTTGTAGCAGCCGCCCGACAATCCGGGACGAACCGGTCGATCGTCGATCTCGACGGGCGCCTGCCGCGCCGCGATGCGGCCCGATCGACCGCCAGTACGGCGGCGGCGTGGTTCTTCGTCGCTCATCTCAGCTCCCTGACTCAGACTCGGATGGAGTCGTTGTTGGCGTCGTAGGCAGGCTCGACCAACACAGTGGCCGTGCGACGAGCGCCCAAGATGTCGAGCTCGAAGGTGGAGCCCGGGGCCTCGAAGTCCGGTGTCACGTAGACGAAGCCGAGGCTCTTGCCCACCGCATGGCCGAACGCGCCGGAGGTGCCGATGCCAATGACGTTGTCGTCGCCGTCATAGGCCGGTTCGTTGCCGCGCATGTCGGTTTCGCCATCGCTTATTTCGCAGTAGACGAGCACCGTGCTCAGCGGCTCGGTTTGATCGCGACGAGCGACGGTGGCGTCCTTGCCGATGAAGTCGCCGTCGAAGTCCACGAAGCGCTCGATGCGGGCCTCGATCGGAGTGATCTCAGTTGTGAGCTCACTCCCCCATGCCTTGTAGCCCTTTTCGATACGCATCACGTTCATCGCGTACGACCCGAAGTGGACCATGCCGTGCGGTTCGCCGGCGGCAACGAGCGCCTCGTAGAGCGGCAGCATCCGGTCGATCGGCACGTGGAGTTCCCAGCCGAGTTCGCCGACATAGCTGACCCGCAGTGCCTTGACCGGCGCTCCGGCGACGTCGATCTCCTGCGCCGTGAGCCAACGGAACGACGCGTTGGTGAGATCGGCATCGGTGAGACCACCGAGCACGTCGCGCGCCCGAGGGCCGGTGACGGCGATGATCCCGTGAGCGTCGGTGACATCGGTGACGGTGACGTCTTCGCCCTCTTCGATGTGCTGGTTGAGCCAGTCCTCGTCGTGGGTGGTGCCCATGATCGCGGAGTTCAGGTAGTAGCGATTCTCGCCGAGGCGGGTAACGGTCATCTCGCACTCGATCCCACCGAGATCAGTCAGCATGTGCACGAGGCGTATGCCGCCGTCCTTCCCCGGGATCTTGTTCGCCGACACCCGGTTGAGCAGCACAGCCGCGTCAGCCCCGGTGACCTCGAACTTGGCGAAGGCCGTCAGATCGGCGATGCCGACCCGCTCTCGTGTGCCGTTGACTTCTGCGGCCACGATCGGGAACGCGTTCGAGCGCATGAATGTGTGCTGTTCGGCCTCGCCGTAGTACTGCGGGCGTTCCCAGCCATAGACCTCTTCCCACTGGGCGCCCTTGGCGTCGAGGGAGTCGTAGAGCGGATTGGTCTTCTGCTTGCGGGCAGCCGGATGGTGTTCGCCGGGCGGCCGGCTGGCGTACATGAGGTGGTATTCCTCGATCGCCTTGTCGATGGCAAACTCGCTTTTCGGACCGGTGTGGGCCCCGAAGCGCCGCGGATCCATGCCCCGAACGTTGATCTCGGTCTGCCCGTGCACCATCCACTGGGCGAGGTACTTCCCTGCGCCCGGACCTTGGGTGATGCCGATCGAGGCACCGTTGCAGTGCCAGTAGTTGCGCAGACCCGGCGCCGGACCCATGAGATAGCCCGAGTCGGGCGTATGCGTGATCGGACCGGACACGACCTTCTTGATTCCGACTTCGGCCCACGACGGCACACGATCCAGCGAGTCCATGAGGCAGTCGGCGATGACGTCCATGTCCGGCGCGGTGAGGTGGAAGTCGAGGTTCCAGTCGATCCCATCGACTCCGTAGCTCTGGGCATTGGCCATCTCGTACGGGCCGATGAGGATGCCGTCGATCTCGCGCCGATAGTAGGACGATGACCGAGGGTCTCGGGTGACTGGCGGCTCGAAGCCGAGGTCGATCATTGCTTGCAGCGGCTCGGTGATGATGTATTGGTGAATGACCGACACGATCGGCACGTCGAGGTCGACCATCGCGCCGAGCTGGGGGGCGTAGTGACCCGCGGCGTTCACCACGTGTTCGGCGACGATCGTGCCCTGCTCGGTGATGACTTCCCACATCCCATCGGCACGCTGGTTCATGTCGATCACTCGGTTGTTGCGGACGACCTTGGCGCCGAGCTGGCGAGCGCCCTTGGCCATCGCGTTCGTTGACCCGGTGGGGTCGGCCCAGCCGTCATTGGGGGTGTAAATCGCCGTCTGAACGTCGTCGATGTTCTCGAAGAGCGGGTTCAGCTCCCTGATTTCCTTCTGTCCGACGATGTGGCTCTCATAGCCCAACTGATTGAGCTGGGCGTGAACCTGGCGGTGCCACAGCACGTCATTGTCGGAGATCGCAAAGCGCAGCGCACCACAGCCATGCCAGCCTGCGGAAAGGCCCGTCTCCGCTTCGATCACCGGATACAGCGAGATCGCCTCCTGATGGACCTTGGCCATGTTGAGATCGCCGATGAAGTTCGGGACGAGCCCCGCGGCATGCCATGTCGAACCGGAGGTCAACTCGCCCTTCTCGACGAGGACCGTGTCGGTCCACCCTTCGTGCGCCAGGAAATAGAGCAGGCCCACACCCATTGCTCCGCCGCCGATGATCACGCACCGAGCGCTCTCGGGCATGTCCGAACCAGGCATCGTCTCCCCCAAGGAGTAGTGCGTTCCGATGAGCGGAACGTTCCGATCAGTGACTGCTAGTCTAGCCAGCAAGATGCAGTCGATCGAACGAACCTTCGCCATTCTTCGAACGCTCGCCCACGGGCAGGAGCGCGCCGGGATCTCCGAGATTGCTCGCCGAGCCGACCTTCCCAAGAGCACGACCTCCCGAATCCTGGCCAGCCTCGAGGCGCTCGGCATGGTCGAACGACTCGGCGATCGCTACGGACTCGGATCGGGCCTTGCTGCCCTCACCACCGCGGCCGCCCCGGTTGGCTCGCTTCGCGAAGTTGCCCGCCCCGAACTTGCGGAGCTCGCCGAGTTCCTCGGCGAGAATGCTTCGCTTGTGGTCGACGATGGCGACCAGGTTTTGTACATCGATACCGCGATGCCGCCCGAGGTCGCGGTTCAGGTACAAGACTGGACGGGCGAACGCCTCCCTTACCATGCCGCGGCAGGAGGGCTCGCCCTGATGTCCGGCTGGAGCCAGGCACGCCGCGATCAACTGGCCGGTGATGGCCTCGCGGCACTCACCACGCGCACCGTTTCATCAGCTGACGCACTCGCGGCGAAGATGGAAGAGATCGCCACCACCGGCGTGGTGTGGACGATGCAGGAGTTCGCCGAAGACGTGAACGGTCTCGGCGCCCCGATTGCCGGGCCCAACGGCCATCTCGTCGGAGCGATCAACGTCTACGGCCCCACGTACCGGTTCCCGGGCGAGATTTCCCGATCAGAAATGGCGGCAGCGCTTCTCTCGGCCTGCGGTCGCATCACCTCGCGTCTCACCGACTGAGCCCCATCGCGTCTACGGCGACCAGAACGCAACCTCGCCGTCACCGACACGAACGGGGTCAACCTCGCCAAGGCGATGCACGAAGATCGCTGACGTGCCGTCATCGTCGATGCCTGCGTAGACGAGGGCATCGCTTCCGGGCGCCCAGATTCTCGGCGACTCGACGAACTGCCACGCAAAGAAGATGTAGTCGCGGAAGAAGATCGGTGCGGGGAAGAAGTTCCCCGTCGGGTCGATCGAACCGTCTTGCCATATCACCCATTCGACCCCGCCCGCCGACGCCGCCTGCAGCAGCGCCAGCTTCGAACCGTCGGGCGACCATTCGGCCCAGAACGTCGGCGCGTTCGACACGGTTGTGCGATCCCCGGAGATGACGTCGATCAGCTCCGTTGGAGCCACGACATCCTGAACCGATCGCTCGAGGCCAGCCTGAAAGCTGATGTCGATATCGCCACCCACGCCTGCCATTCCATGGGCGAGCAGTGCCCGCGAGCCATTGGGAGAAACAACGATCCCTGCGGATCCTCCCACCACGCCAAGATCGACATCAGCGCCGGTGTCGACATCGAGGCGGACGAGCCGTCCCCCGGATTCTCCGTCGACCACGATCAGGGCGTGCCGCGTGCCGGGGATCCACGCCGGGGCAAGAAACGATTGGCCTGGCGATCCCAACGGTTCGCGGGTGGCGAGATCGGTCGGGTCGCGGACGAGTTCCAAGGTGCGATCCCTGTGCACGAGCAAATCGTCGCCCCCCGGCTCCCACGCGAGATAGAAGCTCCCCGCATCCAACGATGGGCCGTTCAGGGCCCGACCATTTGCACCGAGAATGTCGAGCGTCGTGCCACTCGGCCCCGGCCCGAGCGCGGCGATGTGCTCTCCGTCATCGCTCCACGAGAAGAAGAAGTAGCCACGACCGGCATCGGAGCTCTCCCTGCTTCCGTCCGCCATCGTGAAGATGCTGACCTGTCCGAGACCGGTGGAGCCACTGTCGATCGCCACCATCTGACCGCCGTCCCTCGACCAGGTCGGTTGGCGAAGGAACGCTCCGTCCGGAACACTCAGGGCCAACGCACCTTCAGGGTCAACGATCGCCGTCGAGCCCCCACCACCGATCGCGATCGACCCGAGGAGCAAGCTCTGGGAGAGGTCCGACTCAGCGGGCGCCGCCAAGACCGTTGTCGAGGGGGACGAGGTGGGAATGACCAGATCCTCGGGAGCGATCTGGGTGCACGCGGCCGCTGCCAACGCCAGGACTCCCAGACTCGTGAGGCGCAGGCTCATCACTCGCAACGTAGCTTGCGTCGCTGGTCTACCGCGGCCGGGACTTTCGGGACCTCAGACCCTGCACCGGAGCGGGTCGGGCCTGCACGATGATTGTGGCCGAGCTGATCGTTCCCGGCCGCAGGAGGATGTCATGTTCACCGAAGTGATCGTGCCGGTTGACGGCTCCGCTGAGTCCGCTCGCGCCCTCGGGCCGGCGAGCGCTGTGGCTCACTATCTCGGTGTCCCCATTCGTGTGGTGGCGTTCCACGCACCTACCGATGGATCCGAGGAGCTGAGCAACACGGTCCTCGGTCAAGTCAACGACATCGGTGAGGTCCAACGCTTCGTCGAGGTCCTGCCCCTCGAGGGCTCGATCGGCTCGGATCTCGACAACTTGGTGGCCGACAAGGGGGACGCACTCGTCGTGATGAGCACTCATGGACGCGGCCGGTCTGCCGCTGTCGTCGGAAGCGTGGCCGAGGAGTTCCTCGGCAAGTCGCACCGCCCCGTCCTCCTGGTCGGGCCCGAGTGTGCCACGGGCAAGTTTCGCCTCCATGGTCCCATGATCGTGGCTGCGCAGGAAGACACGTTCGGCGCCGCCGCTCTTGCTCTGGCAGCCGAGGCGATCGAGACGTTCGACTTCGAGCCCCAGGTCGTCAACGTCCTCGATCTCCAGACCACCCGCGAAATGGAGAAGGCTCGCGCCGGTGCCGGCGGCTTCGATCTGCCCCCGGATTCCGTCGGTGCTCATCGCCTCGCCAACGATCTCGAAGCTGCCACGGGACGCACCGGCATCGATTTCCGGGTACTCCATTCCGGAAATCCGGGCGCGGCGATTGCCGAGCGAGCCACGTCGGTATCGGCAACGCTGATCGTCATGGCGACTCACGCCCGCAAGGGGTTGGACCGCTTCACGAAGGGAAGCTGCACAGCCGACGTCGTGGCGAAGGCCACCTGCCCCGTGCTGGCGGTCTCTCCCTAGTCGGTAGCGTGCGGCCGCTGGTTCTGCGGGTCGTACCAACTGCGAATCGACGTCGACACCGGCACGCGCTTGCCGGCGATGTTGGTTTCCCACGTACCCCCCGCGAGCCAGTCCTTGCCGACCGCTTCACCGTCCGGGTGTTCGAGGTAGCCCATCGCGCAACAGCGATCCTGAGTGGCGCTCCACATCGAGGAAGCGGTACGACCCACCACGACACCGTCTCGGTAGATCGGTTCGTCGTGGTACGTCAACAGATGCGGATCCTCGATTCGGAACTGTATGAGACGCTTGCTGCGGGGTTCACCGCGCTGGGATTCGAGCGCCTCTCGCCCAACGAAGTCCGACTGCTTGTCCCACGCGATGGCGAAGCCGAGGCCTGCCTCGAGCGGCGTGTCCTCATCGGTGATGTCGTGGCCCCAGTGGCGCATACCGGCCTCTAGGCGGAGTGAGTTCATGGCGTGATAGCCGGCGTGGACCAGCCCATGACCGGAGCCGGCCTCGACCAGTGCGTCATAAACGGCGATCGCGTCATCGTTGCCGACGTAGAGCTCCCAGCCCAGCTCGCCGACATAGCTCATCCGCATCGCGGTGATGTCGACTCCGGCCACGTCGAGCCGCTGGCTGGTGCCGAATGCGAAGGACTCATTGTCGAGTCCCGAGCTGGTGAGTTGTGACAAGACCTTGCGAGAGTTAGGGCCCATGAGGCCGATCATGGCCATGTGGTGGGTGACGTTCGTGACGGTCAGTCGACGGCCTCGGGCTGCTCTCTTCAACCACGAGAGGTCGCGGTTCTCGGCTGCCGCTGCAGTGACGACGAAGAATGCGTTCTCGCCGGTTCGCGTCACGGTGAGGTCCGACTCGATGCCACCCTTGCGGTTGCACCACTGGGTGTAGATGGCCTTGCCGATCGGGGCGTCGATGTTGGCGACGCTGATGGTGTTGAGGACGTCGAGTGCCTCGGGTCCCTTGACCACGAACTTGGCGAACGACGTCTGGTCGAACAGCCCGACTGCCTCGCGCACCCCCATGCACTCAGCAACCATGTTGTCCTGCCAATTCTGCTTTCCGTAGGAGTATTCGTACTCGCGGGCCTGACCCTCGTTGGCAAACCAGTTGGGACGCTCCCAACCCGCCGTTTCCCCGAAGACACCGCCGGCGGACTCAATGCGCTCGTGCAGGGGCGACACACGAATGCCGCGGGCACTTTCGTACTGACGGAAGGGCCAGTGCATGGCGTAGAGCAGGCCGAGGCTCTCGGATACGCGGTCCTCGAGATAGCCCTCGTCGGCCTGGAAGGGCTGGGCCCGTCGGATGTCGACGGAGTTGAGATCCATCGGCGGATGCCGGTCGGCGATCCAATCAGCGAGTGCCCAGCCGACCCCGCCGGCGCTCTGAATACCGACCGAATTGAACCCTGCGGCCACGTAGCAGTTGTCGACCTCTGGGGTCTCGCCCATGTAGTAGACGCCATCAGGAGTGAATGCCTCGGGCCCGTTGAAGAACAACTGGAGGCCGCACTCCCCCAGTGCTGGCACCCGGTGGATGGCCCGTTCGAAGATCGGTCCAACGTGCTCCCAATCCTCCGGCAGAGAGTCGAACGAGAAGTCACGGGGAATCTGGTCCATCCGCCAAACCTTCCCGCGTGGCTCGAAAAAGCCGGCCATGATCTTGCCGGTCTCCTCCTTGAAGTACGTGTAGTTGCCGGGGTCGCGCAACGTCGGCATTCCGATCTCCACGCCATCGATCGGCTCGGTCACGATGTAGAAGTGCTCACACGCCTGGAGCGGCACATTGACGCCGATCTGTTTGGCGAGATGGCGGGTCCACATTCCCGTGGCGAGCACCACGATCTCGGCCTCGATCGGTCCCTGCTCGGTCTCGACGCCGGTAACGGCGCCGTTGAATGCTCTGAGTTCGGTCACCGAAACACCCTCGATGATCTGCGCGCCACGAGCCTTTGCCCCTTTGGCGAGCGCCATCGTCGTGTCCACCGGCGAGGTCTGACCATCGCGCGGGATGTAGAGCGCGCCGACGAGATCATCGGTGCGCATGAGCGGCCAGCGCCCGGTGGCCTCATCGAGATCGATCACCTGCGTTTCGACGCCGACCCCTTCGGCCATGGTTGCCCCACGCAGGATCTCCTCCCAGCGCTCTTCATTGTCAGCAACCGAGATGGAGCCCGGGGTGCGGTAGCCCGTGGCCTGGCCGGTTTCATCCTCCAGCTCTTCGAACAATCGTGCCGAATAGGTGGCGAGCTTGGTCAGCGAGTGAGTCGACTTGAGCTGTGACACCAGCCCGGCGGCATGCCAAGTGGTCCCGCACGTGAGCGTGCCTTGTTCGAGGACCACCACGTCGGTGATGCCCCGACGAGTGAGGTGGTAGGCGATGCTGCATCCGACGATGCCCCCACCAACGACGACGACTTGCGCCCGATCGGGCACTGCTGGGGCCATGGAGACCTCCATTGTTCGACGCGGGTTCTCACCCGAATCACTCGATACGAATTTGCGGGAGGCTAGCCCCTCTAACTGGATCGGGGAACGCAGTTCGGCGTTGGCGTCGAGCCAGCGATCGCGATTCCCCAGTGGGACCCAGGTCAGAACTTGGTGGCGAGGTCGTCGAGGATCGGGAGGATCTTGTCGGCCGGTGCCGGCGGCAGACCGAAGACGATCCGGTCGTAGCCGCCTTCGGCGAGACGTTCGATCTCGGCGGCGTCAGTCGGAGCGAAGTAGCTCGTCAACTCGACCTCGGACCGATCACGCCCAACCTTCTCGCACTCCTCGCGCAACGTCGCCACATGGTCGAGCGGGTCTCCGCCGCGTCCACCGATCGGAATCCAACCATTTCCGTAGGCGGCGGCCCGACGGGCACCGTGGGGGGATCCACCGCCGATGTGGATCGGAGGCGCCGAGGCCGGCTTCGGGTTCAGGTGAATGGGATCGAAGTCGATCACGGCGCCGTGGTACTCGGCCGGATCGTCGGCCCAGATGGCCCGCATGGCCTCGACACTCTCCCGCATGCGCGTGAACCGGGTCGAGGCGTCGGTGCCATGATTCTCCATCTCTTCGATGTTCCAGCCGCCACCGATACCAAAGAGAAACCGACCACCCGACATGACGTCGAGGGTGGCGACCTCTTTGGCAGTGATGATCGGATCGCGCTCGATGATCAGGCAGATTCCAGTGCCGACCTTGAGGTTGTGGGTGACCGACGCCATCGCCGTGAGCGCGAGGAACGGATCAAAGCTGTCGTAGTACATCTGTGGCAGGTCTCCACCGCCGGGGTAGGACGAGAGCCGGCTCGCCGGAATGTGGGTGTGCTCCGCGACCCAAACAGATTCGAACCCGCGCTCCTCGAGTGCGACCCCGAGCTCCACTGGGGGAATGGCGTAGGCGGTCGGGAAGATGGCGACGCCGAATTCCATGATTGGCTCCTCTATAGGCGGCGGAGATGCCGCGATTGCTGGTGGTCAGGCCGCGGGCATGGTTGCGCGCTCCGCAACCTTCTCACTGACGACCCGGCTTGAGCCACCCGACTTCATCGAGACGCCGTAGAGACAGTCAGCCGCTTCCATCGTGCGCTTTTGATGGCTCACCAGGACCAGCTGTGCATCAGCACGGAATTCATCGACCAGCGACAGGAATCGATGCAGGTTCACATCGTCGAGCGCGGCCTCGACCTCATCCATCACATAGAACGGTGACGGACGGCTGCGGAAGACGGCAAAGAGGAACGCCAGCGCAGTGAGTGTGCGCTCGCCACCGGACAACAGGGAAAGCTTGCGCACGTTCTTGCCGGAGGGTCGAGCACTGATCTCGATGCCGGTGTTGAGGAGATCCTCCGGATTGGTCAGCGTGATCGCGCCCTGACCACCCGGGAACAATGTCTCGAACAGTTGGGTGAAGTTGACCGACACATCGGCGAAGGCGCCGGCGAACACCGACACGATCTCCTCGTCGACCGAGGTGATGACCTTCTGCAACTCACGACGCGTCGAGCGAATGTCGTCGAGCTGGCCCTGCAAGAATGTATGACGTTCCTGCAGCGCCTGGAACTCTTCGAGTGCGAGCGGGTTGACCGGACCCATGATGTCGAGTTCGGCCTCGAGCATCTCGACTCGTCGAGCCGGCTCCATCGCTTCGGGAAGCTCAGAGCAGGGCGCGGATACGGCGACGTCGGGTGCGAGATCGTGGTCGGTACGAAGGCGATCGACGCTCGACTGGAGACGAGTACGAAGCTCGGCTTCTTCCACCCCCGCTTTCGCGAGAGTCGCGCGCAGCTCCTCCAGACGCCTCTGGGCGGCGGAGCGATCCCGGCGCAACGAATCAAGGCGACGGGTGACCGCCTGGGCGGCCTCGGACTGGCGGCGTCTACGTTCGCGCACCTCTGCGAGACGAGCCTCTATGACGGCAGTGCGACTCTGCACCGCGGCAAGGAGACTCTCGAGTACAGCGGCCCGGCGATCGAGCGCCACGCTTTGCTCCTCGGCAGCCTCGCGCTGGCCCTTGTCGCGTTCGAGACGCTCGTCGAGTTCGGCCAGACGCTTGGTCAGCGAGGCTTCGCGTTCCTGGAAGCCGGCAGCCCGGACCTCCACATCGCTGCGGAGGGCACCTACGGCCGCGGCGCGTTCCTCGATGTCGGCGCGCGCCTTGGCGAGCTGACGTCCCTTTTCGAGCGACTCTTCCTCCGCTGCCTCGAGGACGGGCAGATCGGCCTCGAGTTCGCTGACACGAGCTTGTTCTCGATCGAGTCGAGTACCGAGTTCTTCGAAACGGCTGCGCAGACCATCGGCTTCGGTGACAACGTCGCGTCGATCCGCCTCGGTGCGCTGGAGCGCATCTGCCGCCGCGGTGAGCCCGGTGTCAATCGCATCGAGGCGCTGAGTCAGCTCGCTGGCTCGGCCGGCACGCTCCGCTAGCTCCTGCTTGGCGGCCGTTGTGGCGTCGGCGGCTGCAATGCAGACGGCGAGTGTGCGCTCGAGCTGCTCTTCGGCTTCCGCCAGCGCGGCGCCAGTGGCCCCTGCCGAACCGCCACCGATTCGCCAACCATCGGGGGCGAACCGGTCTCCGGACCTCGTGACGACCACGGTGCCGGGAGCGGCCATCGCAGCCTCGGCAGCGTCCGCCCAGCCGCCGTCGACGATCGCAACATGGCCGATCAGGGTATCGAGGAGTTGGTCGACGGCAGGCGTTGTGCCGCGCACGTGTGAGCGCAGGCCGCTCGGATGTACGACGGCATCGCCGCGGACGCCGAGCGCCAGCACAGCCCCTGCCGCATCGCCGTTGCTCAGCGTCGTGAGCGCGGCGCGGGCCGTATCGGGCGAGTCGACCACGACAGCGCTCAACGCCTCGCCCGCGGCAGCCTCGAATGCCGCTTCCCAACCGTCGTCTATCGAAACGAGATCGAGCACCGTACCGAGCACGCCATCGACCTCTGCCAGCCGCTCCACCCCGGAACGAGCCCGGGCCGCATCAAGCGCAAGCGTCAGGGCATCGGCGCGGGCCACCCATCGCTGGTGATCGGTTTCCGCTTCGGCCTGTATCTCGCGCGTCTGGCTCAGCGCCTCGTCGGCTTGACGACGAGCAGCCTCGGCCGCTTCGTGGGCCGCCACGAGCGGCTCTTCTTCATCGTGAAGCGCGCCGAGATCACCGCGGCGTTGAGCGGCGTCAGCCTCAAGGGTCTGGCGACGCTGATTGAGCTCGGCGAGACGAGCCTCGAGTCGACCCGACTCACTTGTGCTCCGCTCGATCGACGCCCGCAGGGCGCCAAGCTCGCCACGAACCTCCGATGCCTTGCCACTGGGCACCGGCACGCCGTCGCCCCACTGGATCCGGAAGGCCTGCCTATCAGTGGACAGCGCGGCCTCGCTCTCGGCGAGCCGAGCCACATCGGGCTCGAGTTCTGCGAGCGCGGCGGTAACGTCGATCAGTTCCTTGCGAGCGCGACTGGCCTCGACTTCAAGGTTCGCGATCACGGCGCGGTCAGCGAACGCGGAACGGTCACGTTCAACGCCGCGCTGCCGCTCGATCATCAGTGCAGTCAGGCCGCGGGAACGTTCGCGCATCGATTCGAGCCGAACGAGCGTGTCGCCGAGATCGTCGCCGCCGTGTTCGGCGAGTTGACGTTCGTCCGCGCTGACCTCGGTATCAAGACGCTCCAGCTCGGCGCGAGTGATGCGTTCCTGCTCGCCCTTGCTGCCACGCAATTCGGCGTTGGCGCCGAGCTTGGTACGGAGCTGGGCGATCTCACGACCGGCGAGATGAATCCGAAGGCCGGTGAGTTCAGCGATCAAGTCGCCGTGGCGGCGAGCCGCCTCAGCCTGTTTCTCCAGCGGACGGAGCTGGCGACGAACCTCACGCATGAGATCCTTCACCCGAGTGAGGTCACCGTCGGAGGCGGTGAGCCGGCGCTCGGCGCGATCCTTGCGCTTGCGAAACTTCAAGACGCCGGCGGCTTCCTCGATGATGGCGCGGCGCTCCTCTGGACGAGCATTGAGCACCGCATCGATCTGGCCCTGCGACACGATGACGTGCTGCTGGCGGCCAACGCCACCGTCGCTGAGCAGTTCGGTGATGTCGAGCAAACGGCACGGCACACCATTGATGGCATACTCCGAATCGCCGCTCCGGAACAGTGTCCGAGTGATCTTGACCTCGCTGAACTCCACCGGCAGCGTGCGGGAGTGGTTGTCGATGGTGAGCGACACCTCGGCGCGGCCGAGGGCAGCCTTGCCCGTGGTGCCGGCGAAGATCACATCGTCCATCTTCCCGGAACGCACCGCGCTCGGTGCCTGAGCACCGAGCACCCATGCGATGGCGTCGACAACGTTGGACTTGCCGCTGCCGTTGGGACCAACGACAACAGTGACACCCGGCTCGAGATCGATCGACGCCTGATCGGCGAACGACTTGAAGCCCTTCAGCGTGAGGTTCTTCAGATGCATTGAGTTGAAACTAACAACCCGAATTACATCCGTGTAGTACTACCCCTGGGGATTTCCTGTGGAAAGAGGATAAACGCAGGTTCAGACCTCTTTGTCGCAGGTCTCAGACCTGTGTTTCGCAGAAGTAGGTCCAGACGCCGCCGAACTTGGCGCGCTGGATCGGAAGGCGGCTGCGCCCACTGAGTTTGCCATTCTTGCCCCACACATTCAGATGATCGGCGTACTCGCCGGCCACACCGAACGGATCGACAAACAAGCGGGTCGGCACCGACGTGCCGCGATACTTGAGTGCATCGTGAATCGTTCCCACCAGAGCTCGATGGAGGCGACGGATCTCCTGGCTCGACAGGGTCTCCGACGAACGGTCGTAGCGCAGACCGGCTTCGTAGAGGATTTCGTCGGCGTAGATGTTGCCGATGCCGATGACGAACTGGTCATCCATGATCAGCGTCTTCAGCTTCGTGCGCCGCGAAAGCAGCTCACGACCAAACGCGGTCCATGACACTGGCTCCTCGACCGGATCGAGCCCGTAGTCCTCGATCGCGGGAATCTCGTCAGCCAACGCCGCGCTGTCGACGATGAACATCTCGGCGGTGCCGTCCGGGTCGATCAGACGAAGTTGACCATGCTGCGTGAACGTGATCACGACCTCGGTGTCGGCCTCGACGGCATCCTTGTTGGCGTGACGCCGAAGCGTGCCGCTCGCGCCGAGGTCAACCACGAGGGTTGACTCACCGTCGAGCACGATCAGGATGTAGAGACCCTTGCGGGCGACCGACACGATCTTCATGTCGTCGAGCTGGGAGGTGAAGGCCTTGCGGTTCTTGTAGCGCCCGAGCACCTTCATGCTCGAGGCCTCGACCGTCTTCACCTTCTTGCCAACGAGATCGCGGTCGAGTTCACGGCGAACCGTCTCGACTTCGGGCAGCTCAAACATTGCTGACCTCGAACATGCTTGCCTCAAACATTTTGTGGCCCCTCTCGGGTCTGCCGAGATTCCCATGCGGCCTGGGCGGCTCGCTGCTCGGCTTCCTTCTTCGACGTGCCTTCGCCGGTGCCGAGAACCTCGCCACCAACCTCGACGGTCGCCTGGAATCGCTTGTGATGGTCGGGACCGCTCTCCGCAATCTCGTAGTTCGGCGGGCCGAACCCATCGTGGGCTGCGGTTTCCTGCAGCCGAGTCTTGTAATCCGCGCTACCGGGACGGAGCGCCGCTTTCTCGATGCCGGATTCGAGCTCGGCGATGACGAGAGTGGCGGCCGGTTCTATGCCGCCGTCGAGATAGACCGCACCTATGACCGCCTCGGTGGCGTCAGCCAGGATCGAAGCCTTCGCTCGGCCACCCGAGGTGTCTTCACCCTTGCCCAGACGAAGTCGTTCTCCCAGGCACAGGGACGCGCCGACCTCAGCGAGGGCCGACGCGCTCACCACGGCGGCCCGCGTCTTTGCGAGGTGCCCTTCGGGAAGGCTCGGAAAGCGCGCAAACAGATGATCGGTGACGACCAGTTGCAAGACGGCATCGCCGAGAAACTCGAGCCGCTCGTTGGACGGCTCACCTTCATGTTCGGCACACCACGAGCGATGTGTCAGCGCATGCGTGAGGAGGTCGGGATCGTTGAACCGATACCCGAGCCGGTCCTCGAGGGACGTCGAAAGCGAAGCCGAGCCCAGCGGTCAGCCCAGCTTTGCGACGACGTACTCGACGGCGTCACGCACTGTGCGGAGGTCTTCGAGATCTTCGTCTTCGATACGGAAGCCGACCGAGCGCTCAGACAGCTCTTCCTCGATGGCTTCGACGAGTTCGATCAAGGCCAGCGAGTCGGCATCGAGGTCGTCGGCGAAGGCATCGCCTTCGTTGATGCTCGAGGGCTCAACCTCAAGGATCTCTGCCAGACGATCCTTCACCAAGGTGACGATTTCGTCGCGGCCGATTGGGTTCTGTTCGACATGAGTTTCAGCAGGCACGGATTCCCTCTCGCGGTCGCCGGAGTGGCCGCCCGAATGGCGAAAACCGGTGGCACCCTATCTGTTTCGATTGCTTGCGCGCTTGTGAAAGCCGGTTTGGCCCGGAAAGACGCGGAAAACTTCCTCCTACTGCGGAGCCGCAGCAGTGGTGAGATGGCCGACCATATCGACCTTCACCATCTCGGCTGCAACCTTGATGGCGTTCGTCATCGCACCGGCCGAGCTCGATCCGTGCGAGATGACGCACACACCCTTCACGCCGAGAAGCAGGGCACCGCCGACCGAATCGGGGTGCAGCTCAGAGACCATCTCGTCGAGCGCAGGAGCGAGGGTGTCGCCCGCCTCGCGGGTGACGTCGTCGGTGTCGATGGCGACGAGGAGTCGCCCGATCAGCGCTTGCATCGCACCTTCGAGGGTCTTGAGCACAACATTGCCGGTGAACCCGTCGGTGACGATGACGTCGACCTCGTTGGTCATGACATCGCGGCCTTCGACGTTGCCGATCCACTCGGCGCCGGCGCTTGTGACCCATTCAGGCCGGCTGAGGTGTTCCCAGCACTCCTTCACGAACGGGCTGCCCTTGCCGGCTTCTTCGCCGATCGAGAGCAGGCCGACTCGCGGCGCCTCGATACCGAACCGATCGCGGGCGTAGACGGCGCCCATCTGGGCGAACTCGACCAGCCATTCGGGGCGACATTCGGCATTGGCGCCCGCATCGAGCAGGGTGGTGGGAGTGGAACCAGGCACCGGGATCGGTGTGGCGATGGCCGGGCGACTGATGCCCTTGATGCGACCCATGCGGAGCAGGGCAGATGCCATCGTGGCACCGGTGTTGCCGGCGGAGACCATGGCGGACGCATGGCCGTCACGAACCGCTTCCGCGGCACGGACGAGGGACGAGTCCTTCATTCGGCGGACACTCGTGCCGGGCTCGGCGTCCATGGCAATCACCTCCGACGCCTCGATGATCGGGAGGTCGCCCGTCCCGCCCATCTCGTCGGGTCGACCAACCAGCACGACAGGGATGCCGAGTTCTTCCGCCGCGTGGCGCGCGCCCGCGACGATTTCACCAGGCGCGCGGTCTCCGCCCATGGCGTCGACCGCGATTGGCAACATCGTGAGCGGTTAGTCGACTTCGATGGCCTGGCGGCCTGCGTACCAACCACAATTGCCACACGCGCAGTGCGGCCGCTTGACGGCGCTGCAACGCGGGCAGGTGCTTCGAGCCGTGGTGCCGATACGCCACGCGGAAGCCTTGCGGCTCCTGGACTTCGACTTCGACATTTTCTTCTTCGGGACGGCCATGACGTTCCTGCTTCAATGCGTACGAATAGGCCGGCGAGCGCCGGCACGACCAGTGAAGGCTAGCGAGATGCGACAGGTTTCACTCGTCGAAACTCAGCCCTTCGAGGGCAGCCCATCGGTCATCCTTCACCGGTTGGGCCTCTTCATAGACGCCGGTCGGGAACCGTTCGGGCTCCGGCCCCACACAATCATCGCCACAAAGCGGCGCAAGAGGTAGCGACAGCAACGCAATCTCACGGATCACCGGGGTGAGATCGATGCGCTCATCCTTGATCGGCCAGGTCTCGCCATCGGTCGGTTCACTTTCGAAGATCTCGTGAAAATCCAGCCGCATCGGTCCATCGACCTCGTCGAGACAACGCCGACAAGGGGCTCGGGTCGTGCAGTTGACGACGCCATGCGCAGCGACACCCTCGGTGATCGCCTCAACCGTGAGGGCAACGTCCAGGCGTCCATCGACGACGAAGCGATCACGCACTGCCATGTCATCCAGCATCAGGGTGATCTCGACGTCACGGCGAGTTCCCGTGCGACGACGGAGCTCGACGATGTCGACGATCAGGGAGTCGGCGACGGTCACCCGTCATCCTGGTCGAAGAAGCCGTCTGGTTCGTCGAGCTCGGCGACAGCATCGGCGGATTCACCGGCAGGCTTCGCACCCTGGAGTCGGGATCTGCCGGATGCCACGGTGCGCATCGTGCGTTCGAGCACGATCTCCATGGCGCCGAGCTTCTGGTCACACCAGTCCTCGGTTTCGAGCTTCAGCTCGCGGGCCTTGTCCTCAGCTTCGGCCACCACACGCCGGGAGCGTTCCTCCGCCGTCTTCACCAACTCGGTGCGCTGCACCATCTGCTCAGCGCTCGCTCGAGAGGTGGCGATGATCTGATCGCCCTCGGTCTGCACTTTGGCCAGGAAGTCATCGCGCTCCTTCAACAACCATCGCGCGGCACGAAGCTCCTCGGGCAATCCCTGAACCGCGGCCTGGAGCAGGGCCAGCACTTCTTCCTTGTTGATCATCGACGACGCCGACAACGGCATGGGCCGCGCCGCCTCGACGATCTCGATCACCTGACGCAAGAGCGACTCAGCTTGCGGAGCGCGATAGTCCGGGGGCCTCTCCCCCATGCCGTCCGGGCCGTGGTCAGTCATCGATACAGGTCCGCAATGCGCTTGTTGACAGAGTCGGGAACCATCGAACTCACGTCGCCTCCGAACTTGGCGATCTCGCGGATGAATTTCGAAGCCAGAAACGAGCTGCGCGAGGCGGACGGGATGAACAGCGTGTGCACGCCGGAGACGGCATTGTTCATCTGCGCCATCTGGAGCTCGTTCTCGAAGTCGGAGACGGCGCGTAGACCCTTGATGATGAAATCGGCCTCCATGTCCTTGGCAAGATCGACCACCAGGGAGGAGAACATCGTGACTTCAACGTTGGGGAGATGAGCGACGGACTCGCAGAGCATGTCTTGGCGAACGTCGAGATCGAAGGTGCCCCCACCCTTCTGCGGGTTACGCATGGCAGCGACGACCACCTCATCGAACAGTGTTGCGGCCGTCTCGATGATCTCGATATGGCCGTTGTGTACGGGATCAAACGACCCGGGATACAGAACACGAGTGGCCACTGTTCACTTGCCTCCAACGCTGGTGCCCGCAGTTGCGAGTGTCACCACGGTACTCCCGTAGCGCTTCACCCTGTGTATCTCCCAAGAGTCTGGCATGCCCACCTCGCGGTCAGACTCGATCACGACGACCGAGCCGGCAAGTCCATCATCGATTGCCGCAAGCAGCGGCTCCCACTCGTCGAAGCCGTAGGGCGGGTCGAGGAGGACGAGATCATGGCCATCGGCGCGCCCGAGATACCCCAGGGCCTCGCCGGGAACGACTCGGGTCTCATCGTCGAATCCGAGCGCTTCGATGTTGTCGTAGATGGCATCGAGCGCGTTGCGATCGGTCTCCACGAGTGTTGCCCTCGCTGCGCCCCGAGACAGCGCCTCGAGTGCAAGGGCACCCGACCCGGCAAACAGATCGAGTACGTCGGAACCCTCGATTGCGTCGATCGAATACAGCGAATTGAAGATGGCCTCGCGAACACGCTCGCTCGTTGGGCGCGTTGTCTCGCCACTCGGGACGACCAGTTTCCGACCACCGGCAGTGCCGGCCACAATGCGCATGACGACCAGTGTGGCGGGTGCAGGATACGGTCACGCTGTGAGCGCGGCAGAATCTTCCATTCCCACGACAATCGTGTGCGTCGATTGTCTCGGCACGTGCCATCTCATCAGCTACGAGCCCGACGAGGGATGGGAACCAGGCGACATTGTCGCTTTCCGCTGCGCAGACTGCCTCGACCGCTGGGATATCGAGATCACCGCCGAGGATCTCGATCCTCGGGCCGGCAGCGGCGACTAGGCAACCACCCGTTCACAGCTGAGGGTTTCAGTCCTTCATGAGGAAGTCGCCGTCGGCTTCACCAAGCACGAGCTCGAGCTCGTCGGCGAGTCCGGAATGCGCTTCGAGCTCAGGATCGGAATCGATGATCTCGATGGCGACTTCCCGGGCCTTGGCAACCCACTCCTTGTCGCGGCGCAGCGATGCAAGCTTCAGGTCATTGCGGCCCTTTTGACGCTCACCCATGATCGTGCCTTCACCGCGGAGGTCGAGATCGACCTCCGCGAGTTCGAACCCGTCGGTGGTAGCCACGAGCGCTTCGAGTCGGGCCTCGCCGTCGCTCGTTGTCGGTTCGCCGACAAGGAAGCAGCGGCTGGCGTGGGCCCCTCGGCCGACGCGCCCTCGGAGCTGGTGGAGCTGGGCAATGCCGAAACGATCGGCATCGAGAATGACCATCACCGACGCGTTGGGGACATCGACGCCGACCTCGATGACCGTCGTGGCGACGAGTACATCGAGATCTCCAGCTCTGAACGAGCCCATCGTGGTCTCCTTCTCAGAGGGTGTGACCCGACCGTGAAGAAGACCGAGGCGAAGATGTTCGAGTTCGGCGACCCGGAGCATGGCGTATGTGTCTTCCGCTGACCGAACGTCGAGGGCGTCTGACTCATCGATGAGCGGGCACACGACATACGCCTGGCGTCCGGCGGCGACCTCGCTGCGCACGACCTCCCAGACGGTGTCTTCGTCGGCCTCAGTGCGAGCCCAAGTCGTCTCGATCGGCGTACGTCCGGGTGGAAGCTCATCGAGAACGCTGACGTCGAGATCGCCGTACACCGTCATCGCGGCCGTCCTCGGGATCGGGGTCGCAGTCATCACGAGCACGTCGGGTGCGGCGGCATCATCGCCCTTGTCCTTCAAGGCAGCCCGCTGCTCAACGCCGAATCGGTGCTGCTCGTCGATCACCACGACACCGAGCGACGCGTACTCGACCTTGTCCTGGATCAAGGCGTGCGTGCCGATGACGATGTCGACCTTGCCGGTCACGAGGTCGGCGAGAGTCTTGCGCCGATCCACACTGCCGACACGGTTGGTGAGGAGTTCGACTCGGAGCGGTCGGTCCCCCATGAGCGTCGAGGGGTCAGGCACGCTCAGGTCCCCGAGCATCGTCGTGACGCCGAAGTGGTGTTGCTCGGCGAGCACTTCGGTGGGAGCCATCAACGCGCCCTGATAGCCACCCTGCACCGCGACGAGCAGGGAGTTGACCGCCACGAGCGTCTTGCCGGAACCGACATCACCCTGCAGCAGCCGGTGCATCGGGCGAGGCAGCACAAGATCGTGATTGATCTCGTCGATGGCCCGGCGCTGCGCGCCGGTGAGCGGGAAGGGCAGTCGGTCATGGAAGCGATCGACGAGTTCTCCGTTGATCGTGTGGGCAAGGCCGGCCGTTTCGCGCTCGATACGGCGTTTGCGGCGAACCAGTTCGAGTTGCACCCGCAGCAGCTCGTCGAAGACGAGCCGGCGTCGGGCCTCGTCCTTTTCGGTGAGCGACTCGGGTGCATGGATCCCCAGCAGCGCGGCTTCTCGCGTGACGAAGTCGAAACGGTCGAGCACCGCTTCGGGGACCGGATCGGCGAAGCCACGAGGACGGCAGCGAGCGATCGCCTCCTCCACGAAGTTCGCCAGGTCCGATGTCATCAAGCCGGCCTTCTCCGACTGGGGGTAGACGGGCACGATGCGGCCGGTCTGATTGCCGACGAGGTCGACAACCGGCGAGGTCATCTGCCACGCCCCGCGATACACGTCGGCCTTGCCGTGGACCAGCAACTCCATGCCCGGCTTGAGTTGCCGCTCTCTCCAGCGCTGGTTGAAGAAGGTCAGCGACAGTTGGCCAGTGCCGTCACCGATCACCACGTTGGTCAGCGTGCGTCGACCTTTGAGCTGGCGGGTGCTGGCGCTGCGCACCTCGCCGAGAATCGTCGCCTCGTCGCCAGGTACGAGCTCGCCTATCTGGGCTTGTCGGGTGCGATCGAGGTAGCGCCGTGGATAGTGCTGAAGAAGGTCGAGAAGCGTCTCGATCTCGTGAACGGCGAGACCATCCGCCTTCTTTTCACCCACACCGCGAAGTCGGTTGACCGGGAGCTCCGCCAGATCACGGAACGTGAGTGCGGGATCGCCCGCGGGCACCGGCGGCTACTCCAACCCGAAGTAGTAGGGATACAGAGGCTGACCGCCCGCGTGCACCTCGACCTCGACCTCGGGATGGTGCTCCGCGATCCATGCTTCGATTTCCGCAGTGGTGTCGGCGTCGGCAGCCTCACCGGCGATGATGGTCAGCAACTCGTGATCATCATCGAGCATCTTGTCGAGCAGCGCGGTGGCTGCCGTTGCCATCGTCGGTCGAACGGCAGCGATGCCCATCCGAGCGATGCCAAGCCAGTCGCCAGTCGCGATCGGGCCGGCGTCGGACGTCGAGTCGCGAACTGCTTGCGTGACCTCACCCGCCACCACACCCTGCGCAGTTGCGGTCATGTTTTTGGCGTTCGCCTCAGCACTGGCCTGTGGGTCGTACGCCATCAGGCTGGCGAGCCCCTCGGCAATGCCGCGGGTGGGTACGACGCGCACCGTTCGGCTCGTCTGTGCGTCGACCTGCTCCGCCACCGGGATGATGTTCTTGTTGTTGGGAAGAACGACGACCTCGGGGGCCGGCACCGATTCCACCGCGGCCACGAGATCCGCCGTCGACGGGTTCATCGACTGGCCGCCAGTGACCACGGCATGCACGCCCATCGATTTGAGGATGGAGACGACACCCTTTCCGACCGCCACTGCCACGACGGCAGTGGGCACGGGATCACCGCTGACGACTCCGGTGTCGGAAGTCTCGGCCTTTACCCAGTCCCGCTCTTCGAGTTCTTCGAGCAGATCGGTGATTCGGATCTTGTGCGGGCGGCCAACGTCGATGCCACACTCGATGGCCGCGCCGATGTCGTCACAATGGATGTGACAGTTGAAGATGCCATCGCCTCCGACCACGACGATCGAGTCGCCGACCTCGGCCCAGGCCGACTTGAAACCGTCGATCGAGCCATCCGGCGCGTCGAGTAGAAACATCACCTCGTAGCGCAGGTCGGCAATACCCGGCTGATGGTCGTCGCCAACAGGGCGAATCGGTTCCTCCGGTGGGGCAGTGACCGTGGGCTCGGGAATGGCACGTCCGTCGGCGACCTTGAGAGCGGCATCGAGAAAGAGGAGGAGTCCGGCTCCGCCGGCGTCGACCACACCCGCGTCGGCCAATACCTGCAGCAGCGTGGGTGTACGTTCGAGGCTCGCACCGCCCTCAGCTCGGGCCGCATCGAGCACAGCGACGAGGCCGGCGCCTCCGGCCGCGGCCAGCACGGCGGCGTCACTCGATTCTCGAACGACGGTCAGGATCGTGCCCTCCACGGGATTACCGACCGCGCCGTAGGCCCCCTTGGCCGCGGCTGCCAGCGCTTCGGCGAACACTGCTGCGTTCACCTCATCGTGATCTTTCGCAACTCCCACGAACCCACGGAGAATCTGACTCATGATCACGCCGCTGTTGCCGCGGGCGCCCATGAGGCTCCCGTGCGCAATGGCGTGACAAACGCTGGCCATGTCAGGGTCGGCGGCGTCGAGCTCTTCGACCACGGAGCGAAGGGTCAACGACATGTTCGTGCCGGTGTCACCATCGGGCACCGGGTACACATTGAGGTTGTTGATCGACTCGCGATGATCGTTCAGGGCGTCGCGGAAGGCGACCACCACAGCACGGAGTGAGGCAGCGTCGAAGGCGGAGCGTGGCACGGGTTCGGATGGTACCGGCTCCACGTCGCCGGTCGCCTCATCTGCCAGCTACGCTGCGCATCCATGCAGGGCGTTATCAAGAGCTACGACCCCGGATCCGGTGATGGAGTCCTCGTCGACGAGGTCAGCTTCAACGACATCGATCTGGCTGACAATGCCCTCGAGGGCTCGATCTTTCGCATGTTGCGCCCCGGCCAGCGTGTGCAGTTCACCCTCGACGACGAGGGCCGCGCCACCACCTTGCGCCTCGGTTCCGAAGTCGACATGGAAACCCCCGATCTCTAGACCTCGATCGACGTAGATCTCCAAGGTCGCGCGGGTGGCCACTTCGGGACTAGAGGTTCACGATTGGGCAGAGCAGGGTGCGTTCGACGCCGACGATGTTGCCGATGGCGTTGACGACGACCGAACCGAGCTCGTCCATGTTGTCGGCTTCGGCGCGGGCGATCACGTCGTAGGGGCCCATGGCGACGTCGGCGGTGAGGACTTGGGCAAGTGCGTTGGTTTCTCGTGCGACATCACCAGCCGTTCCGACTTGGGCTTGGATCAAGATGAACGCATTGACTGCCATTGCGACCGCCCTCCATGGGGGTTGGGTTTTCAATCTGCCGAAACGATAGGTGACATCACAAACTTGTGTTGGCCCAACCCGTACGTGACGAACGCGAGAGAATAGGTTTGGCAAATCGGTGCCACGCTCAGGATCGGGGATCCAGCGCCGATGGCGAGTCAGTTGACACGCGGCTCGCCTACTGAGCGGGGAGAACCCCATGACCAGCACCACCGATGTCGCCAAACAGCTTGATGCCGCCTTCGGGCTCCGAGGCGTCGAGCTCCGCTACGGACTCACCCAGGACCAACTCTTCCACGAGGCAGTCGCCAACGATCGCGGCCGTGTGGAGATGGACGGACCTGACGATGCCCAGAAGGCCTTCGCGACCGCCCTCGGCGTCGACGGCCCTCTCGTCTATTTCTCCGACCCGGCGTGCACCGGCCGCCCTGTCGCCGACACGTTCTGCGTCGACCGTCCCGCCACCACCGATCGTGTCTGGTGGAAGAGCGGCTTTGCCAAGTTCGACGCCGACCAGTTCGACGCGCTTGTTCCCCGGGTCATCGACCACCTCAACGAACGGGGCCGGCACCTCTACGTTGCCGACGTCTTCTGTGGTTGGGACCACACCTTCGCCGAGCCCTACCGCTTCGTCGGCGAGTACGCCACGCACGCGTACTTCTGCAACATCATGTTCCCCAAGAACGTGCGCGAGGACAGCGACCGAGCTGAAACCGGCTGGACCCTCATCAACGTCCCGTCCTTCGAATGTGACCCAGACCGCGATGGCACCAAGTCGAACCGCGCCGTCATCGTCGACATCGAAAACCGGATCGGTCTCGTACTCGGCAAAGCCGACTACTGCGGTGTCAACAAGAAGACGATGTTCACGATCATGAACTTCGTGCTCCCCGAGAAGGGGCAGCTGTCGATGCACTGCTCGGCCAACGTCGGAGCGAACGAAGACACCGCCATCCTGTTCGGCCTCTCAGGCACCGGCAAAACCACCCTCTCCGCCGACCCGAACCGCGAGCTGATCGGCGACGACGAACACGTCTGGACCGACGCCGGCATCTCCAACTTCGAAGACGGCTGCTACGCCAAACTCATCGACCTCGACAAGAGCGCCGAGCCGGTCATCGCCGCGGCCATGTCGATGAAGGGCACGCTCATTGAGAACGTGCCACCGCTGCCCGGCAAGGCAATCGAAGACACCGATCCCCAGGAGTTCGACCTCACCGATGGCTCGATCACCGAGAACACACGCTTCGCATACGGCCTCGACACCAACCCGAGCGTTCGGCAAGGCGCGTCCGGCCCGCACCCCCAGACGATCGTGCTCCTCACCGCCGACGCATTCGGCGTGCTTCCTCCCGTCTCGATCCTGAGCGCCGAGGAGACCATGTACCACTTCGTCATGGGCTTCACCTCAAAACTCGCCGGCACCGAGGTGGGTGTCACCGAGCCCGAGCCGAACTTCTCCTCCTGCTTCGGTGCACCGTTCATGTCGCAAAAGCCGGCCGTCTACGCCGAGCTGCTCACCAAACGCATGGCCGAGAACAACACACGCTGCATCCTGCTCAACACCGGTTGGAGCGGCGGCCCCTACGGCAAGGGTGATCGTATGTCGCTCAAGGCCACTCGGGCCCTGCTCGACGCAGCCCTCAGCGGCGAATTCGACAATGCCGAACTGCAGACTGAGCCGACACTCGGCGTGCAAATGCCGGTGAGCTGTTCGGGTGTCGACGATGCGATCCTCAACCCGCGCGACACATGGGACGACCCCGAGGCGTATGACGAAGCTGCTGCACGATTGCGCGAAATGTTCCGCGCCAACTTCGAAAAGGAAAACTACGCCGCCCTGGGGGTCACCCCGGCGATGTAGCGGAGTTGCAGCACACCTCGGAGCACGCGCTGCAACTCAGACCAGGTAGACGGCGCGGAGGCCGAGGCCCATCAGCCAAAGGCTGCCGAGGCCGTAGAGCAGATAGGGCTTGTCACGCATTTCGTTGCGGTAGGCGAAGATGATGCCAACGCTCATGAACGCGGCGAAGCCGTAGAGCTGGTGCTGACCGCTGTCGATGTCTTCCGAGGTTTGCAGAGCGACGCCCAGACCCACCTGCAAGAAGATGATCGCCTGGGCGACGCCGACGGCGACCCAGCCCGCCCGGCGACGAGCAGTCGGCCATTGATGAGCCGCGAGGGCCCACAGGCCGACCAGGCCATTCGAGATGATGAACGCCCAGCTGACGACGCCATGAATGTCGCGGATCACGAGCCCGAGCGATCGACCTCGACCTCGTAACTCCACAGCTCGGCGCTGATCGGCAGCGGCGCGGGCGCCTCACCACCGGCGGCAAGCGCGGCCTTGTGGCCGTCACGGAACTGGGCCGACTGGGTCCACGCGGTGAACGACTCCTCGTCGTCCCATCGAGTGATGACCAACCAGGTCTCGCGATCGTCGGTCGGGCGCAACAACTCGAAACCCTGGAAGCCGGACATACCATCGACCGCACCGGCGCGCGCCGCAAATCGCTTGGCGACCTCATCGCCGAGTTCGCTGGGAACCGTGATGGCATTGATCTTGATGACAGACTTTTTAGTGACGGAGTTCTTGATCACAGAGGACATGCACGCATTTTCTCCGCGAAGCTGTCGATTCCCACCCCTGATGTTCGTCGGCTAGGCAAACAACACGAATCCCCGAGGGAGAAACCAAACATGACCAAATACGTGCTCGCATATCACGGAGGCCACGGCATGCCGGAGACCGAGGAAGGCATGAACGAACTCATGGCCGCCTGGGGTGCATGGTTCGATGGCATGGGAGGCAGCCTCCTCGACGGCGGCAATCCCATCAGCGTGGCAAAGACCGTCAACTCCGATGGTTCGGTCAGTGACGGTGGCGGAGCGAACCCGCTCACCGGCTACTCGCTCATCGAGGCCGGCACCATCGATGCCGCTCTCGATATCGCGAAAGGCTGCCCGGTCATCGCCAACGGTGGCAGCGTCGAGGTCGCCGAAGCCATGGACATGTAGTTCACCCGTTCGAGTCCGGCGGGCCTACAGATCGGCGTAGATGTCGGTCTCGTACGGCTCGCCGGTGCGGGAGGCGCCGTGGCGAACGAACCACTCGGTGCCGAATGCGGCGACAAATGCCTTGTCGGGGAGCATGAGGAAGAAGGTTTCCTCGTCGATCTGTGAATGGTGCGCCGCCATCGCCGCCCGCTTTCGTGCGATCCATGGGGCCACATCGACAGCGTGGGTGATTTTCGCTGCCGGCGTGCCGAAATCCTGTTCGCGGAATTCCTCGCGCGCCGACGCGCGCTCCTCCTCCGACATGTCCAAGTCAGCGAACGCAGGGTCGTCAGCGAACGACGCCATCTGCTCGCGGTTCATCGTCGACTCGAACACGATCGGTGTGTCGGCCAGCTCGGCGGCTCGACGGCCGACTCGGTGGACCTGGATGTGGTCGGGATGGTGGTAGCCACCGATCTCGTCATAGATGGTGACCAATCCCGCCGATTCCTCGCGGAGGATCGCGGCCAGCCGTGCAGCGGCTTCCTCGACATCGGCTTGCCAGAAGCATTCCGGATCGTCGTTGGTGGGTTCGCCGTTCATCCCGCTGTCGCGGTAGCCAAGGAACACCACCCGATCCAAGCCCATGACTTCGGCGGCAGCGTGCATCTCGGCGGTGCGTACCTCGCCGAGCGTCGATCCCTCGGGCACCTTGCTCTCGTGCGCCTCCCCCACGGCACCATCGGTGGCGCACACGACGACCACTCGGTGGCCGAGATCGACACCTTGCATCATGGCGCCGGCCGTGGCGATGGCCTCATCGTCGGGATGGGCGTGGACGAAAACTGCAGTGCCCACGGCTATGCAACAGCCCCTGAGTCACGCAGGGAGGCGATCTCCGAGTCGTCGAATCCGAACTCGGCGAGCAGTTCGTCGCTGTGCTGGCCGGCGTGAGCTGCGGGCCGAGGAATCTTCGCCTCGGTTCGGCTGAACCTCGGAGCGGGACCCGGCTGCGTGACGCCGGCGACCTCGGTGAACGTGCCGCGGGCCACGTTGTGTGGGTGCTGCGGAGCTTCTTCGATCGACAAGACCGGGGCAAAGCAGACGTCGGATCCTTCGATGATCTCGCACCACTCGTCACGCGACTTCGTCCTGAAGATCTCGGCGAGATCAGCTTTGCGATCAGGCCAGTCGACCCGAGTCTGCTGAGCATCCCATTTGGGGTCATCGAGGCCCAGCTTCTCGCGGAGCTCGGCGTAGAACTGCGGCTCGATGGAGCCGATGGACACGAACTTCTCGTCGCTGGTCTCGTACACGTCGTAGTAGGGAGCGCCGGTGTCGAGCATGTTCGTGCCGCGATCGTCGTTCCACACACCCATCGCACGGAATCCATGGAAGAACGCCATCAGCGACGCGGCACCATCGACCATGGCCGCATCGACCACCTGGCCCTCGCCGGACGAGCGAGCTTCGAGAATGGCACACACCATCCCGAAGGCGAGATACATGCCACCGCCGCCGAAGTCGCCGACGAGGTTGAGTGGCGGCACTGGTGCTTCGCCGCGGCGGCCGATCGGTTCGAGTGCACCGGCAAGCGCGATGTAGTTGATGTCATGGCCGGCCGTGTGCGCGTAGGGCCCGCTCTGGCCCCAGCCGGTCATCCTGCCGTATACCAGCTTCGGATTTCGAGCCATGCAGTCGTCAGGGCCGATACCGAGTCGCTCCGTGACGCCAGGGCGGAACCCTTCGGTGAGACCGTCGGCTTTCTCGACGAAACGCATCAGCGCCTCAACGCCGTCCGGGGACTTGAGGTCGAGGCCGATCGATCGCCGACCACGTCCCAACACGTCGATCGGCGGGACGTTCGGGTCGCCGCCACGCACCGCACCTGCACGATCGACACGGATCACGTCGGCACCCATGTCGCTCAACATCATGGCGCAGAACGGCCCCGGCCCGATTCCTGCGAGTTCGATGATCGTCACACCTTGTAGCGGTCCCACGAAGCGTCCCTTTCTGTTCGGCGGTCCGGTAGTTCTACTCGAATGTGTGGGCCGCCAGCGAAGTCATCGCTTCGATGAAAGCAGGCCACACCTGATACACGAAGTCGTGCGACATCTCTTCGATCTCGAGGTACTCGGCTCCCGAGATCAGCTCCGCGGTCCGCCTCCCGGCCTCCGCGGTGATGAGCGTGTCGCTTCCACCGTGGATCACGAGCGTCGGTACGTCGAGTGTGCTCAAGCCCTCGACTCGGTCGCCGCTACGCGAGACCGCCGCAAACTGCCTGAGTCCGCCGCCGGGAATGCTGGCCCGCGCATAGTTCGCGGCGAAGTACTCGCGGAGTTGGTCTTCGTCGTACCAATCGGGGTTCGACCAGAGCTTGCGCACGCGGAGGTCGGATTCGATCTGCGCTTCGGTGGTCTCGGCGTCGGGAAGCAGGAGCGCTTCGATCACTTCGGCGCTCCCTGAACCGATCCCGGGCTCACCGGTGGCGGACATGGCGGACACGAGTGCTCTCGTTCGCTCGGGGTAGTCAATGGCGAACGTCTGCGCCACCATGCCACCGAGCGAAATGCCGAAGACGATGGCATCCTCGGCATTGACGGCATCCAGAACCGCGAGGACATCGTCGGCCATGTCGCTCAGCGTGTACTCGTCCGCCGCAACGGTGGCCGACGACAGCCCGGCGTCTCGATTGTCGATCCGGACGGCATGAAACCCCCGATCGACCAGCGCCATGCAGAAGCCCTCGTCATAGATGAGAAGCTGACTGCCCATGCCCGGAATGCAAATGATGGTGGGATCTGCAGGGTCTCCGAACGTGTCGTAGTAGAGCTCGATGGCCCCGTTCATCACTGTCGCCATCGGTCCACACTAGGTTCCTCGACGTGAAGATTCGCGATCGTGAATTCAGCCGGCTGTCAACCGCCCAGCTCTACGCGATCTTGCGTCTGCGAGTCGACGTATTCGTCGTCGAGCAGGCGTGCGCCTATCCCGAACTCGACGACAGGGATCATGAGTCGGGCACTCGCCACATCTCCATCGAGGACGACGCGGGGGTACGGGCCTACGTCCGAGTTGTTGACGACGGCGACGAGCGTCGTATCGGCCGCGTGGTCACCCGCGCCGACGCACGCAGCGACGGATTGGCCCGAGCCCTCGTCGACTATGTGGTGGAACACAGCGCCGGCCCGTGGGTGCTCGACGCCCAGTCCTATTTGGTCGGCTGGTACCGAGATCGCGGGTTCACCGTCGACGGCGACGAGTTCGTGGAGGACGGCATCCCCCACGTGCCGATGCGACGCGGCACCTGATCACGCTCGCTCAAGGGGAATGACAGCATCCCCGGCGATGGTGAGCTTCACGGTGGATCCGACCGCGAGCCGCTCCTGGAGCACGAACTCGAGAACACCCTCGTCGGTCTTGACGCTTGTGACGAAGCGGCCGTCGCGAAATCTGGTGGCGAGCACCTTGGTGTCCACCCCGCCCACCGCGTCGACAGACGCAGCCGTCGGAAGCACGAGGAACGGACGACCCTCACGTTCGACGATGTTCCGGTGGCCCATGAACCGAGCGAGCTCCGCTGATTCCGGCTTTCGCCAGATGTCCTCAGCCGGGCCGACCTGGAGCAGCTTGCCGTCGGTCATGACGGCGACCCGGTCGCCCACACCGAAGGCCTCGGCATGGTCGTGGGTTACATGGATGGCCGCAATGCCCGCAGCGCGCAACAGGTCGGGGAGCTCGTCGACCAGCCGATCGCGCAACGCTCGATCAAGCGAGCCGAACGGCTCGTCGAGAAGCAGCACGCTCGGACTGGGCGCAAGCGAGCGGGCCAGCGCCACCCGCTGCGCCTCTCCCCCGGACAGGGTCATGACATCGCGAGATTCGTAGCCAACCAGTCCGACCAGCTCGAGCAACTCCGTGACTCGACGACGGCGGCCAGACACTTCCATCCCGGCCATACGAAGACCGAACTCGATGTTGGCTGCAACGTCTCGATGCGGGAACAGTGCGGGCTGCTGGAACATCATCCCGACACCACGCTCGTGCGGCGCCAAACGCGCCAGATCGACACCATCGAGCCGGACCACACCGCTCGCCATCGCCTCGAGGCCAGCGATGGCACGAAGAAGAGTCGATTTGCCACAACCGCTCGGCCCGAGCAACGCAAGAGTCTCGTCGTCCGCGACGTCGATCGACAGCCCAGCAACCGCCTCGACATCGCCGTAGCGCACAACCAGGTCCTGGATCTCGAGCATCAGATCGACCCTTCGTTCGACGAACGGGTCGACTCGATCAGGAGCACTGCGGTCGCCACCATCACCATGATGATGACGGCCAGCGCCATCGCCTGCCCGCGAAGTTGTTCACCGGGTGTGCCGAGGAGCCGGAAAAGGGCCACTGGTGCGGTGAGCAACTCCGCTCGTCGGGGAATGAACGACGTGGCCCCGAACTCGCCGAGCGAGACTGCGAACGCGAATCCCGCCCCGACGACGAGGCCTCGGAGGCCGATGGGGACGTCGATCTCTCGGCGTACTCGGCCGGGCGCCGCGCCGAGCACCGCCGCTGCCTCGCGTAGTGATGGATCGATGGACCGGAGCACCGGAACGACAGACCTGACCACGAACGGGACCCCGACAAGAGCGTGAGCGATCGGCACGATCCACCACGATGTGCGAAGGTCGAGCGGCGGTTCGTCGAGAGCAATCAGGATGCCGAACCCGATCGTGACCGCCGAGGTGCCGAGCGGCAGCGTGAGCCCGAGGTCGAAAACGTGCCGCAGCCAATGAATGCCGTGAACGACCACGAGCGACGCGAGCATCCCCACACCGGCCGCGATTGCCGTCGCGGCAACCGCGAAGACCAACGAGTTCCACAGCGCGGTGGTGGCAGGGGCGGGAAGCTGCTGCACTCGTTCGCCAAGCGCCCGATAGTTGTCGAAGCCGTAACGATCGCCGACGGACAGGGACCGCTCGATCAGTGTTCCGATCGGGGCGCCGAGAAGCACAACGGCCACGAAGACGTTCGCCGCCAGCCAGAGCGGCTGCACAGCCAGTGACTCTCGTCGCGGTTGCGTAGCCGTGACCGGCCGCCGACGCTCGAGCCGAGTGGTGACCACAATGAGAGCAAGGACGGCCACAAGTTGCACAACCGCCATTGCCGCCGCCGATGACAAGTCCGAGCGAGTGACGGCGAATCGATAGATCTCCGTCTCGATCGTGGCCCGACGGGGCCCACCGAGGATCAACACAACCCCGAAGCTCGTGAACGAGAAAAGGAACACGATCGCCGACGAGGCCAGCAGCGCGGGCCGCAGCCTCGGCAACGTGATCTCACGAAACGTCCGCCACCGTGACGCTCCAAGGATGCGTGCCTGGTCCTCGAGTCGGCCGTCGAGCCCAGCCCAGTACGAACCGACGGCGCGCACAATGACCGCGTAGTTGAAGAAGACGTGCGCAAGCAGGATTGCCCAGACCGTGTGACGCAGTCGGATTGTGCCACTGTCGAGCCCGAATCGATCGAAGAGGCCCTCGAACGCTCCGGCCACCACCACGGTCGGAAGCACGAACGGCACGGTGACCAGAGCCCGCACCAGCTGCTGCCGGCGACCCGAGAGCCGAGCGACGATCCCCGCCGCGGGGAGTGCCACCGCAACGGTGATCAGCGTCGATACCACGGCCTGCCACACGGTGAACCAGATGGTGTCGCGGATCCGTCCCGAGGATGCGAGGTCACCGAACGCGGTGAGGCCATCGCTTCCGAGCCCCCGGCCGAGCACCGTGACCACGGGGTAGATGAAGAACAGCGAAACGAACGCGCCAGGCACGAACACGGTCACCCAACGGGCGGCCCGGCTCGTGAAGATGGTCATCAGCCGAGCACGATCTCGACCCATCGGTCGACCCAGGCGTCGCGGTTGGCTTCGATCTCGGCGGGATCGAGTAGGTGAGGCGTGTCGGCGAGTTCGGCGTGGTCCAGGAATTCCGGGGGCAGCTCGGCGGCTTCGAGCGCGGGGAACACGAACATGCTCAGCGGGATCTCTTCCTGGAAGGCGGGTGTGAGCAGAAAGTCGATGAACGCCTGGGCGCCGGCCGGGTTCTCCGTACCGGCGAGCACTCCGGCGAACTCAATCTGGCGGAAACACGAGTCGAGCAGGACCCCAGTCGGCGGAGTGTCGATCGGTTCGACCGCAAAGATCACTTCGGCGGGCGGACTGGACGCGTAGGACACGACCATGGACCGATCCCCGCCGCCGGCAACGAACTCGCCGTAGTAGGCGTCTTCCCAACCAGAGGTGACGCTGACGCCGTTGGCTCGTAGGTCAGCCCAGTACTGCTCCCAGTCGGGCGTCCCCGCGATCGTGGCAAGGAGAAACGCGAGACCGGGCGAGGACGTCTCCGGACTCTGCACGACCAGCTGGCCGGCATTGGTGGGATCGATCAGGTCCTCGAGGGTCGCAGGGACCGCTCCGGGGATAGCGTCGATCCAGTAGTTGACGCAGACATCACCGAAGTCCACCGGCGTGACCCTGTGTCGCGGATCGAGGTCGAGACCGGCGATCACTCCGTCCAGGTTTGCCGATTCGTACGCCTCGAACAGTTCGGCGTCGAGGCCCCGCTGCAGAAACGTGTTGTCGATGCCGAACATCACGTCGCCGAGCGGGTTGCCGGCGGTGAGGATCGCTTCGCTGACCATCGTCCCGGTGTCGCCGAGGGTCTGAACGGTGACCGAAATCCCGGTCTCCTCGGTGAAGGCGGCGAGCGCTCCGTCAGAAATGGCGAAACTGTCGTGGGCGAGCACGGTGATTGATGTGCCGTCGAGCGAGGCGTCGCCACTGCACGCCACGCCCGCGGTTGCGAGGGCGAGGACGACGGCCAAAAGGCGAGTGATTCGAAGCATTACTTCCTCCGCTGGCATTACCCAGATCAGGTTCAAGCGGGTCGCCGACGCGGTGGTCGACCTCTCAGCCCGGCTGCCCGAGCTCCCCGGATTTGTTGTACCGGGGAGCCTAACCCGTGGTCGAAGCCAGCGGTACGGGTCGGCGTCCGCCCGAGATTCGCAAGGCTAGGACCAGGATCACCTCAGCGGCAATGATCAACCCGGCCACGACCACCACGGGATGGCCGAGATCGGTGCCGATCATGACGCCGTGCAACGTGACCAGAATGACGAGGGGCGCGCTGAGCAGGTGAAGGGACCGCCAGACCCGCAGCGGCATGCGGCTGCGAAGGCGTCCCGAAATCTCCACGACGGCCAAGACCCAGAGGGCGACCACGCCGAGGCTGACTGCGGTTGCCTGGTGGTCTGAAGTGAGTGGGATCAGGATCTCGGTGGCGCTGAACTCGACGAAGTCGTCGAGCCAGAGCGCGCCGATGTGCACCGCGGTGAGCGCGACCGTGAGGGCACTCAAGTGCTTGTGAAGATCGAGGAGCCAGGCGGGTGACGGGCGGCGTTCAAGAACTCGGCTCACCAAGAGCAATCCCCAAAGCGCTGCAATTGCCAGCAGCGCCCAGGCGACGAGGCCAGATGCCCGTGTGACGTACCACGTCAGAGCGCCAGGCATCGGCCCTCCAGCCACGCTCGGCTCGAGCGGTTGGCGAGCCATCCCGAGCCGGCAAGGAAGCGCTCGGGCTGCCCGGCGGTCGTGACTGTGCCGTCGCTCTCGATCAACCACGCCGCGGCGCCGACGCGCCCGAGGAGAGCCATCGCCTCGCCGAGAGGGGCGACCGCGGCCGCGGTCGCGAGCACCTCGGCCCCGGCGGCGGTGCGAGCAACCACGATGCTTACTCGTGCGCTGGCCGGCCCACCGCATCGCGGGTCGATCAAATGATCACCGGCCCGGGTTGGCCCCGACATGGCCACACCGGCGTCACAGATCAGGAAGGCCGCCGGCCGCGATCGTCGGTTCGGCGCTTCGCACTCGACAAGCACCGGCTGCTCCGACCGCACCCGAACGTCACCGCCGATGTCGACGATCGCGATCGACGCACCGTCGGCGACGAGCTGATCGGCCACCAGATCCGCCGTCCATCCTTTCGCCAATCCACCGAGATCCAAGCCCGGACTTCCGCCGACTAGGTCACGCTGGGGACAGACCCCAGCGTGACTTAGTCCGGCATCGAACCAGCCATCGGTGAGTGCGTTGGCCCTCGCCGCGAATTCGAGGATGGCAGCAGTGTGGTCGTCGATCAGTACCAGCCCGGTTGCCTTCCTGATCTGCGAGACGATGCTGAGAGGACGGAAACGACTCCACCGTTGTTCAGCATCACCGACTGATCGGTGTGCGGCCTCGATCCGAGAATGATCGACATCAGCGGAGACCGCCGCCCGAGAACCCATCGCCGGACGATCGACCGTGCACAACATCAGCCGCTCACTCGGACTCGAATCCCGGCAGGGCTGCGCACGGGTTCGTCCTCCGCGGCGATCGGTCCAGGACTCGCCAGCATCTTGTCGACGGCCCACGCGTCGCCAACGGCGGCCGCCAGCGCTCCGGCAACCTCGCCAGTCGAGTCAACGCTCGGTGATTCTGCTTCCGCCATCGCCGCGACCGAACCGACCACCACAGCTGCGGTCAACGACGTAGACATCAGGCGGGCGCGCGTTCCCATAGGCCGAGTCTGCCAATACAACTATGAGGGAATCGTGAAGAACCGAAGTTGAAACGGGGGTCTGACCCCACATGGCCGGGCTCGCGGGCGGCCTCCCGATCGACCCAAGTGGCGCGGGGAACCGACCCAGCGCTAGCGCCCGCTGAACTTGGGCTGGCGTTTCTCGATGAACGCGGCTCCGGCTTCTTTCACATCGTCGGTGGCGAACTGGACCGTCTGGGCGAACCCTTCAGACTCCAGCGCCTCGTCGAGGGTTGATGTGAACGACTGGTTGAGCAGCTTCTTGCTTGCGGCCAACGCAACCGGAGGACCAGCGGCCAACTTGCCGGCGAACTCGGCAACGACCGCATCCAGTTCACCTTCGGGTACAACGCGGGTGACGAGGCCCAACTCGTCGGCGTACGCCGCATCGATCACCTCAGCGAGCATCACCAGTTCCTTGGCCTTCTGCATGCCAACAATGCGCGGCAGGATGAAGGAGCCGCCGAAGTCGATGTTGAGTCCGCGCTGGGCGAAGATCTCGCTGAAGCGGCTGCGATCCGATGCCAGCACGAAATCGCAAGCCAGGGCGAGGTTCATTCCGGCACCGGCGGCCACCCCGTTCACCCGAGCGATGGTGGGCTTCGGCAGGTTGAAGAGGGTGTTGCAGCACTGGCCGACCCTGCGCATGGCCAGCAGCCCGTGACTGTCGTTGCCCCGATCGCGACCGGGACCGACATACGCGCCACTACAGAAGTCTTCGCCCTCACCGGTGATGACCACGCAGCGGACGGAGACGTCGTTGGCCAGATCGTCGAGGATCGCTTGAAGGGTTGACCACCCTTCGCTCTCGATCGCGTTCTTGGCTCTGGGAAAGCTGATGGTGACAGTGGCCACCATGTCGCTGTGGTCGACGGCGAATTCGGTCATGCCCGGACGCTAGTCAACCGACCCCTTCATGTTGAAAACAGAGGGAACTCCGTCTGCGAACTTTCTGCGAACGGACCTGAAAGAGTGTCGTCAACCGCCAAACCGGAGTCGGTAGATGCAGATCCATGTGCTTGGGTCAATCGAAGCCAGCAACAGCGAGACCATCGCACTCGGGGGCCCAACCCAGCGACGGATTCTCGCCATGCTGGCGCTCAACGCCGGAGACATCGTCTCCATCGACCGCATGGTCGAGGAGACGTGGCCCGACGGCGACCTGCCTGATCAGGCCGAGCGAAACATCCGCACCTACGTGCATCGGCTTCGGGCAGCGCTCGGCGACGAGTTCGCCGACAGGATCGAGACGATCACCCCTGGCTACCGCCTTCGACTCTCGGGCGATGAGTTGGACGCCGATGAGTTCGCCGGGCTCGTCGCGACGGCGGTCCGCTTGGACGAGACCGGCGAGACCGTCCGAGCGATCGAGGCGATCGGTCAGGCCGAGCGCCTCTGGCGAGGGCTTCCATACGGAGAGTTCAGCGACGCGTCCTGGGCAGTTGCTGAGGTCGAGCGGCTCACCGAACTCCACGTTGAGGCGCGTGAGCGAAAGACCAATCTTCTGCTTCGGGCGGGCCGAGCGACTGCCGCCGTCTCCTCAGCCGAGGGTCTCGTTGCCTCGTACCCACTCCGAGAACGACCCCGCGTGCTGCTGATGCAAGCCCTGTATCAGGCGGGCCGTCAACCGGAGGCACTCCGAGCATTTCAGGACTACCGCCACCATCTTGTCGAGGAGATCGGCATCGATCCGTCGCAGGAGATGGTGGCGCTCGATCGAGCCATCGCGGCCAATGACCCGGAGCTCCGGTCAGACCACACTGCGACCCGGACCGTCGGCGCGTACGACATCCAAGAACGCATCGGCGAGGGCGCATTTGCCGTCGTTCACCGGGCCAGACAGTCAACGCTGGGTCGCGACGTCGCAGTCAAGGTCGTGCGCGCTGAGCTGGCCAACCGTCCGGAGTTCATTCGACGGTTCGAGGCCGAGGCCCAGATGGTGGCCCAGATCGAGCATCCCAGCATCGTGCCGCTGTACGACTACTGGCGAGAGCCCGGCAGGGCCTACCTGGTAATGAGACTGATGACCGGTGGTTCGCTCGAGGCTCGGCTCGACGATGGCCGACTCGATGTCGACGACGCGCTCGCCGTCATCGATTCCATCGCCGGGGCATTGAGCGCTGCCCACAGCGCAGGCGTTGTTCACCGAGACGTCAAGCCGGCCAACATCCTTTTCGACGATGATGGCCGCGCCTACCTCGGCGACTTCGGGATCGCGCTCGATGCGACCGAACTCGCCGCGCCCGAAGCCGCCCTCTCAGAAGGCTCTCCGGTCTTCGCCTCGCCCGAACAGCTGCGGCGCGAACCAGTCACGCCCTCCGCCGATGTGCACGCCCTTGGGATCGTGGCCTTCACTGCCCTTGCCGGTCGGACGCCGTTCGACGACGCCCCCGACCCAGCCGAACAGCTCGAGCGACAGCTGTCGAACCCGATTCCTCGGTTGGCCACGGATCGGCCCGACATCCCGGACAGCGTCGATGCCGTCCTTGCGATCGCCACCGCCAAATCGCCGATCGACCGCTACCCGTCCGCTCCCGAGTTCGCCCAAGCCCTTCGGTCCGCATTCAGCGGATCGTTCAGCCCCTCCGGGGTTGCACTCGGCCCCCGAACGAATCCGTACAAGGGCCTCCGCGCCTTCGATGAGACAGACACCGAGAACTTTTACGGGCGGGAACGTCTCACTGACGAGCTCGTCGCCAAACTCTCCGAATCCGATAGCACCTTGGTTTCGGTGGTCGGACCATCCGGGTCGGGGAAGTCCTCCGTTGTCCGCGCCGGTCTTGTTCCGGCGTTACGGGCCGGTCGAGTGCCCGGGTCGGCAAGCTGGTTCGCAACCACGATGACCCCTGGGATCCACCCGTTTGAGGCTCTCGAGACGGCACTGCTTCGCGTGGCGGTGAATCCCCCTGGCAGCTTGCTGGACCAGCTCCGTGGTCATCCTCGAGGGTTGCTGCGCAGCGTTCGTCGGGTGCTGGCCGAGGACAAGGACGTCCTCCTCCTGGTGATCGATCAGTTCGAGGAATTGTTCACCGCTGCGGTTGACCCGCGTACAACCGAAGCCTTCGTCGCGGCGATCGCGACCGCGGCCACGGAGCCTGGCTCCCCGCTTCGGGTGATCCTGACCCTCCGCGCCGATTTCTACGACCGGCCACTGCGGCATGCGGGCTTCGCATCATTGCTCAAAGCAACCACCGTGGCCGTCGTGCCTCCCGCCCCCGACGAACTCGAGAAGGCAATCGTGGCCCCGGCTGCCAGTGTCGGCGTGACCTTCGAACCCGGCCTTGTCTCACAAATTGTCGCCGATGTGGCAAGCCAGCCAGGCGCTCTCCCGCTCTTGCAGTACGCGTTGACCGAGCTCTTCGAAGCCACCACGTCGGATCAGATTCTCCTCGATGACTATCGTCGATTGGGCGGTATCAACGGAGCGCTCGCCCGCCGTGCTGATGTCCTCTACGACGGACTCTCGTCGCTCGAACAGACTCGAGCCCGATCATTGTTTGGTCGACTGGTGACGTTGGGTGAAGGCAGCGAAGACACGCGCCGCCGGGTTCAGCTGTCTGAAGCAGTAGCCGACGAAACCACCCAACGCGTCATTGATGTATTCGGAGCGGCACGACTGCTGACCCTCGATCGCCATGCACTGACCCGCGAGCCCACCGTCGAGGTTGCGCACGAGGCACTGATCCGCGAGTGGCCTCGGCTTCAAGAGTGGCTCGATGAGGATCGGGAAGGTCTTCGAAATCATCGTCACCTGTCGACGAGCGCGACGGCGTGGCAGGTGCGAGATAGAGACGACGGCGAGCTCTACCGCGGCGTCCGGCTCGAGAGTGCAGATACATGGATCGCGAACGAGTCACCCGCGCTGAATACGACCGAGGCCGACTTCCTGGCTGCGAGCCGAAACCAACGTGACGCCGAACAGGCGGCCGAGCACGGTCGAGTTCGGCGGCTGCGTAGGTTGCTCGCCACCACCGCTGTCGTGGCCGCCATGGCCCTGATCGCCGGAGCTGTCGCCCTCCGGCAGCAGAGCCGGGCGGACGATGCCGCTTCGGATGCCTCTGCGAATGCTCTCTTGGCAGAGGAGCGAGCTGAAGAAGCCGAGACTGCCCGAGCACTCGCGGACATCGAACGTCTGCGAGCACTCGCCCAAGTCACGGCCCCCGACAACCCAGACATCGCTGCGCTCCTCGCCGTCGAGGCCTACCGCCTTGATCCATCGGTCGAGAGCCTGGACACGTTGCACCGAGTCATGACCGCCGCCCCCGGCCTGAAGAAGACCATCGGTGCGGAGGACTACCGCAACGGCACGCTGCTCAGCGATGGGACAACCCTGGTCGTTCGGAGTGCTGCCTCGATCGATGTCTGGAATCTCGCCACCCGCCAACTGCTTCGGTCTACGCCGTTCGCGCTAGAGCAGGAAGACGACGCCAACGTCCGCTCTGCCGTCAGAGCGGACGGCGAGGTCGTCGCAATCGGCGAAACCAGTGGCCGGGTCCAACTTCTCAATGCAAACACCGGCGAGCCTCTCGGAACTATCGATGCCGGCCCGAGTGTGCAGTCAATCCAGCTCTCACCCTCGACCGATCGACTCGCCATCGTCACCAGCGACGGCCCGGTTCAGATCTGGGATCTCGATTCCCTGACCCGATCGGCGCTCATCGAACCCTCCGGGGGTCGTGCATGGTCAGCCCGATGGAATCCCGTCGATGACCGCCTCGCGATCGTCACGGAGTTCTCGGATGTCGAGCTATGGGCTCCGGGCGGTACCGAACCACTTTGGGCCTCAGTGGCGCCAGACGATCCGTCGACCCTGTTCAGCGCACCAGTGTCAGCGATATTCACTCCGGACGGCGCTCACCTCGTGGTGGAATCCGGTTTGCTCAACGCCATCTTCCGCACATATCTGGCTACCGATGGTTCACAGCCGTTCCCCAACACCGTTCGCTCACAGGCGGAGGGCACGGGACGGGGCTCGCTGTTCTGGCTCGACGCCGACCGCATGCTGCTCGGCGCACCAGCGAGCGATCACATCGCCGTCTACGACATCTCAACCGCCAAACCGATGGGTGTCCCCGTTCGGCGAAGCTCGGCTCGCAACGCCCAGTACAGCCCGGTGCTCGATCGGATCATCACGGTTGGCTCAGAGGGGATCCGTCTCTGGGCCCTGGATGGCTCTGGCCCCCTCGAGCAGGTGGCACCGCTGACCAACGAACAGATCGCAGGCCTCGAGTCGACCGGGGGCACGGTCCACGCCGCGCTGTCGCAGGATGCGTCGCGATTGTTGGTCTCGACCCAGACGTTCCCGGAGTTCGCCCCGACCACCGAGTTCGACCTCTCGTTGAGTCTCCTGCGTCCGGCGATCTTCGACCCTGCGGGGCCACTCGTCTACACCTACGGACACAACACGATGGTGTTCAATTGGGCGGCCTTCCAACTCTTCGATGCAAACAACGAACCGGTGAGTGCCGCCATTCCGATAACTCATGACATGACCGATCAAGCGGCAAGCGCTGACGGACGCTACGCCGCACTCGCCAAGTCGGGCGGCCGCATCG
The DNA here is from genome assembly GCA_029263175.1 of Acidimicrobiales bacterium. Taxonomy (GTDB): domain Bacteria; phylum Actinomycetota; class Acidimicrobiia; order Acidimicrobiales; family Aldehydirespiratoraceae; genus JAACCU01. The sequence goes on from JAJCXZ010000068.1 coordinate 48,088, forward strand.
ACCTCTACGGGTCGAATGGAGACCTGCTGGCGGAGCTCCAGATGCCCGACGTCACCGTCCAGGACCGTCTTTCCATACCGAGCTTCACCAGCGACGGCAACGTGGTTGGGCTCAACACTGGCGGCGGCAACATCGCCGTCTGGTCGACCGAAACATACGAGCCCCTCGGGGCGTGGTACGGCCGAGGGACGGCGCGGCTCGCCGGGCCGTGGCTTCTCGTTGTGGAGAACGAAGAGCTCCGCCGTTTCGATCCGTGGACGCTCGAGGAAATCGGGACACCGCTCATCGGGCCACCTGAGGGATTCTTCTACCCCGTCGCCGACGAGTTGGCCGGTCGGATCGCGGTGCCGGGCACAGATACCGCGGTGGTCTATGACCTTGAGAGCGGCCTTCAACTCGGCCGGGAATTGCCGTACGCCCCGATCAGGATCCAGTACAGCGCCGACGGCAAAGTGCTCATGGTCGCCGGAGAGGATCGGGTCACATTGTGGAACTACGACACCGACTCATGGGCCGACATCGCGTGTGGGCTAGCCGGCCGCAACCTCACCGAGATCGAGTGGGAACAGCTCGGGCCGCGCACGATCGAGCGGCGCGCCACATGTGAGGAGTTCCCCCTGAACTGAGCGCTACTTGGCTCGGCGCTCCACTCCGGGCAGAACGCACAGCATCTCGTAGATGAGATCTGCCGCGATTCGGGAGGTCATGCCCGACGTGTCGTAGATCGGTGCGACTTCGACGAGGTCGCAGCCGACGAGGTCGAGGCCGTAGCAGCCGCGGATGATCTCGATCCCCTGCGGGGTGGTGAGGCCGCCGATTTCGAGCGTGCCGGTGCCGGGGGCGAACGCAGGGTCGAGGCCATCGATGTCGAACGACAGGTAGACGGGGCCGCCGCTGACTTTCTCGCGGACCTCGGCCATGAGCGGATCCAGCGACTTGTGCCAACACTCCTCGATCTGGACCACCCGAAAGCCCTGGTCGCGGGCCCAGTCGAAGTCGTCGGCCGCGTAGCCGGTGCCACGGACACCGATCTGGACAACTCGATCGCAGTCGAGCAGGCCTTCCTCGACCGCCCGCCGGAACGGGGTGCCGTGGGCGATCTTCTCGCCGAACATGTCGTCGTTGAT
>JAJCXZ010000069.1 GCA_029263175.1 Acidimicrobiales bacterium
ACTAGAGTCGAGTGTTGGGAGCGGATGGACTAGCCGGTGGTCATGCGACCTTGTAAGCCTTTCCCTCGACAGCCAGTGAATGGGCTGTGGTCAGGTGGACCACGGCTCTCTTCCCGGTATCGACGTATCGAACAGCGACGAATTCGTCGCTGGGTTGATCTATGCGGAGATGTTGGGAGGTCAATACAGAGATTGTGTCCGTTGAACGGTCAGGCTGTTGTCCGCTGAACTGCCCGGTCACTGTCCGCTCAACCGCCGGGGCGGTGTCCGCTGAACGGCATGGCTCGATGCGTGGGAAGCCGAGTGTCCTCCACACTGTTGAGCCGCGTTTCTTCTCGTCTCGCTCCCACCAGCCGACGGCTTCGGCTTCATGGGCGAGCTTGCCAACTGCCTGACGGCTCGAACCTAGGTCTGCCGCAAGCGTTGAGAGCGAGACGTAGGTCTGCGCGAACCGCGGGTCCTTTACGGAGTAGGTGACGTAGGTCGACAAGGCGAGACCCAAACCGACGCCCGCGGCGCTCGTTCGTCGACGTGGAAATGCTAGATGGCCGTATTCGCGAAACACGCGCCTCCACACGTCGACAGGGTGGCCAGTCGTACTCATGCCGAGGCCGGTCACCCAAGGAGGCAGACCGAATGCGTCGAGCAGCGAAACGCACACATCGTTGGTTCCGGTCACCTAGCGGCCTCGATGAGGTGTGCGGTGATCGGGTTCACAAGAACCTACCCAGAGGGGGGTGGACTTCGGTCCGCAACGAGTGAGGGTCGCGGTCGGAAGGGTCATGCCGCATCGCTGGTGGCCGCTAGGGTGATTTCGAGGGCCAAGAGGCGAATCTCAATCTCCTCAGCGTCACGCCAGCGCAACGCCGAGTCCAACACCGTCCTCGCTGCACCCAAGCGCACTGACGGCGGCTGACTGGCGTCCAGCAGTTCGCTGAGCGTGTCAACGGCCCGACCGGTCGTTGCACACAACCGCGCTGTCGTTCGGGAAATCAGTTCCTGCTGAGCCTCCTCGACCCGAGCTACGAAATCGGTGTCATCACAACGCCGATACACGGTCCGCTCGCTCACCCCGGCAGCTTCGGCTGCCTCCTCTTTGGTTGAGCCTCCCGCGAGCGACGCGACCAACACCGCATCGGCTCTGCGTCTGCCGTCACCTGACACTGTCCGCCACCTCGTCTCGAACCTTGGTCACCTGATCGAGGAGTTCTGCTCCCGTGGCCATTTGTGAGAAGCCGACAATCCACGTCCAATCTGAGAAGGTCCTATCGGCCGGTCTCTTGGCCTCTGCTTCCGAGCGGCAAAACTCGTCGAGCCTTTCGAGGCTCTCCATGACGCCCGTGGCGATATCTTCGTCGCTGAGTTTCTTGCTAGGAGGATCAGCCAGGTGGCGCTCACAGTGCGGACAGGACATATCTGATCGAAGTCTTGCTAGCCGGGTTGTCGCTCTGTGCATCACACTTCGAATCCGCTGAATCGTGTCAGATCTGACGGGACTTACGTGACCGCATGGGTGAGCGTTCAACAGCTAGCGCGGCCGCGCAACGACCGGGCGATCGACTGCCTCTATCGAAGTCTTCGCGGCCGTGCGCCGGTGGATATGGAGACTTCATTGATCTACGCCGGCTCCGGTAGATCAGGTTCACCGAGATCGAGCATCCGAGCGAGGGCCGCAGTCGGGATCACGAGTCGTCGCCCGAGTCGGATTGAGGGGATCTCTCCTGCCTGAACTGCCTGGTAGGCGCTACCGCGGGAGATGTGTAGGACTTCGGCAGCCTCTGACACTGACATCACGGGCTGCACACTCGCGTCGAGGAAGTGTGGGACTAGGTTCACAAGAAGCTCCTTGGGTCTGTTTACAACGAATTAGTACAGAGAGTACATCGGCACTCAACGAATGTTGCGCTCTTTGCGGGAATTAGACGTCTAATCCGATATAAATAGATCTAACGGGACACGACGGCACGAAAGGAAGCTGCTATGGCGGTCATTCGCTTTGAGGTCGGCGGAGGCGGGTGGGCCAGGTACACCGAGCGGTCGAAGAGTCTCAGCGCCGAGGTGATGGTCCGGTTTGTCGTAGATCCTTTAGATGGGCGGGCGCAGGCTGTTCAGGCCGTCGTCTCGCGCGGCGACAACGGAGCGGAAGTGGCCCTCGGAGAAACGATGCGCCGCGTCCGCTGGGGCAAGATCGAAGCCTTCGCCAACCAGCCAGACTCACTACGGCTGCTCCAGGAACGCATCGATGAGGACATCGAGATTATGCTCGTGGCGACCGGCGACGAGGATCGTGAAAATACTCCGGAGACTGCGGCAAAGGTAGCCGAAGGAGCGTTTCACGAAGCTCTGAAACGAGCTAAGACGTTTGCTGACAGTGCAGTCGCCTCCGCCGCCGCTCCATGGGAGACGGCGAGTCTTGGCCCTCGACGAAGTCCGAAGCTGAGGGTTCCAGACGGCGGCAAGTACCCGGACTCCTTCTACAAGGACTTCGCAGAGGTGCACTCATCGCTGGCAGCGGAGGGCGCATCGCCCGCAGCAATCATCTCGGACGCCAACGGGGTAGCCCGAACAACGGTGCACAGGTGGGCGAAAGAAGCCAGACGAAGAGGACTCCTTGGACCCGGACGGAGAGGTCAAACAGGATGAGTGGGCGCGGCAGTATCAAGAAGGACGATTCGGGCCGCTGGATGTTCGTCGTCGATGTTTCGGCCGGGCAGGGCCGACGACAGGTTCGACGCCGGGGTTTCGAAACGAAGAAGGCAGCTCAGGAAGCCCTAACGCAGCTACTTACAGAGATGCGCTCTGGTGCATGGGTCGAGCCGTCAAAGCAGACCCTGGCCGAATATCTGGTCGAGTGGACTGAGACGATCAAATCCACAGTGAGGGAGTCGACGCACTTTTCCTATGGACGTAACATCCGGTTGCACGTGATTCCGCGAATCGGCCAGATTCCACTCCAGGAGGTCGACGCAGGAGTTCTGAACTCCCTATACGCCGAACTACTTCGAGACGGGCACCGAACAAAGCCAGGCGGCCTAGCACCGCGAACGGTTCGATACATACACACGATCCTTCACCGAGCGTTCAGAGATGCCACCAGGTGGGGACGACTGAGTCGGAACATCGCCGATGCAGCAGATCCACCCCGCGGCGGTCCAAGAGTTGAGATCGTGACTTGGTCTGCCGAGTCGGTCGGTCGATTCTTGAAGCAGAGCCGACATGAGGGCGACTCGTACGTCGCAGCATGGGAGCTGATCGCAACCACGGGAATGCGTCGTGGTGAGGCTCTTGGTTTGAGATGGGCAGACGTTGACCTAGATGAAGCGGTGCTGGCGATCCGACAAACCGTCGTCACTGTCAACCACGAGGTGCGGTACGGCACACCCAAGACGAAAGCTGGAAACCGCAGAATCGATCTCGATCTCCGGACCATTGCGGCGCTCCGCGCCCATCGCAAACGCCAGAACGAAGAACGGCTCCTCATTGGCACCGGATGGAGGGAGAACGACCTGGTGTTCTGCAAGGTCGATGGCGAACCACTGCACCCGGACCATTTCTCTCGCGAGTTCGTCCGACGCGTTGCCCGGTGGCAGTTTCCGAAGCTTTCACTTCAGGGTCTGCGCCATACGTGGGCCACGCTGGCCTTGAAAGCTGGCGTACATCCCAAAGTCGTTCAGGAGCGCCTCGGGCACTCCACCATCGCGATCACGCTCGACACCTACTCTCACGTGACGGCCGGGATGCAGGCCGATGCAGCGGCGACGGTCGCCGAGATCATCGCTGGGACCGCGCACCTGGAGTGAAGCATCTGGCACCCACAGCGAATGATCCTGCCCCACCCGCCAACCACTGGCGTCAGGACTAGGAAGGCCGCTCCAGTTTCTCCTCCCATACTCCGTCCTGAACGGGTGCGGTCGGGCTAGTAGTCATGGACTCTTAGGAGATTCTGTGACCAATCTGTGACCAGTTCGCCCAAATCAATCGCTTCGCAGGCTCCTGACCTGCGACTTCGTTGTGCGGACGGGGGGATTTGAACCCCCACACCCTTCCGGGCACCAGGACCTAAACCTGGCGTGTCTGCCAATTCCACCACGTCCGCGTGATGCGCTCGTCAGGGTATCGGTCTCAAGATCCATGCTGAGGCGCCGAAGTTTGAAGTATGTGGCGAAGGGTCGTGTTGCTCATCGCGGTTGGGCTGGTGGCCGCGGGCTGTGGCTTCAACTCTGACCCTGAAGACGCCGCGGGTGGAGCACGCGAGATCCCTGCTCCGAAGTCGTCGGGATGGGGAACGGTTCCGATAGAGAGCCTGGACGCGGACGCAGGTGCCGAGCGTGTTGTTTCCGACGATGTTGGCTCGGATGATTTTACCTCGGACGATGCTCTCTCTGATGACGACGAACTCGAGGTACCAGAGGCCGAACCGGTGGTTGCCCCAGAGGGTGTGTTGGTGCCGGTCAGCGAGGGGATCTGTGCCGTCTTCCTCGCAGTGATGGTGACGAGTCCGGCTGAATTCGGCTCGGACAGTGCCGCCACTGCTGCGTACCGTTCGGCGCTCGAGCCGATCAGCGTCGAGGCAGCCACTCTCCTTGACGAAGTGAGCAGCGGGGGAGCTTCCAGCGATCGCTTGTGGCAGCTTCTCGGCCGCCTCGACGAGATTACGCTGGCAGGATGTTCGGTGCCGTTCGCCAACGCTCAGATCATTCTGGCCACGTACGACGTCGATGATGTCGTCGCCGGATGGCCGTCGTCGATGCCGTGTTTCGTTGCGACGGGTGAACCATTGTCTGCGTTCACATTGAGCCATGCTGCAGTCGACTGCAGCACTGGTCAGCAGGTCGGCTGGCGTGATGGGGAATGGCAGGTCGAGCCCTAAACACCCGATGCGTCGCCAGTGCGGCGTGCGTGGGCGGTACCCTTTCAACATATGACCTCGCAGCAGAACGTCTCCTCGCAGTTCAACTCTTCGGCCATGCTCGCCAACCCGCAGGCCGACGTCTATCACCGGCTGCTTCAGGACCGCATCGTGGTTCTTGGCACCGACGTCAACGACGATATTGCCAATTACATCACCGCTCAGCTCCTGTACCTCGAGGGTCAGGACAACGAGAAGCCGATCTGGCTCTACATCAACTCGCCGGGCGGTTCGGTGAGCGCCGGCATGGCCATTTACGACACGATGCAGTTCGTGGCGCCGGATGTCGGCACAATTTGTATGGGCCTTGGCGCGTCGATGGGGCAGTTCTTGCTCTGTGCGGGAGCCCCGGGCAAGCGCTACGCGTTGCCCCATGCCCGCATCATGATGCACCAGCCCCTTGGCGGTGTGCAGGGTCAGGCCACCGACATCGCCATCCAGGCCGAGCAGATGGCGTACACCAAGCGTCTGCTCCAAGAGCGCATCGCCGAGCACACCGGCCAGACGTATGAGCAGGTCGAGGCCGACTCCGATCGTGACCGCTGGTTCACCGCCGAAGAGGCGAAGGACTACGGCATCATCGACCACGTCATCGTTCGACGTGGCGAGATGCTCTGAACCACCCACCCCGAAACTGCTGCCGCCAGACCCCGCCAGGCGGGGGAAACCGGGGGCAAATTCGGTTTGAGGGGGAGCAATGCTCACGTCGGAGATGGTCGAACTGATCGACGCCTACAGCACGGCGGTCGTTGCCACCGTCACTGCTGAGGGGGGCGCCGCGGCGTCGGTCAAGGGCACATTCGTCGTGGAGGACGACTCTCACATCGCCTTCGGTGAGATCCGGTCGCCGGGCACCGTGGCGAACCTGCAGGCGAACCCCACGGTGGAAGCCGTGTTCACCGATGTGCTGACGCGCCGAGCGGTTCGTGTTGCGGGCACGGCCGAGATCGTCGACACGGCAGGTGATCTCGAGCTGGAGTTCTACGTCAAGTGGGCACGGTTCGTTCCCCTGATGAACCGCTTCGTAAGAATCACGGTCGAGCGCGCTGAGATCATCGTCTCGCCCTCGTACGACATCGGGATTGGCCGAGCCGAGCTCGTGGACTCCCAGCTGCAGCGGCTCGACAACCTGGCCGGCCTTGAGCGCGCGCCTGAGACTGCTGCGGTCAACGGGTTCGGCCAACCGGTCGGGTTGCCGTTCGACTTCCGCCAGCCCGATCCTCCGGCAACCAAGCCGGTTTCGGGTCAGTACTGCGACGTCGTCGCCCTCGATGCTGCGGCGCACGAGGTCGACCTGTTCGAGGCCTTCGCCGGGGCCGACGACGACAGCGACTGGACCTACCTGCCGTACGGGCCGTTCCATGAGTTCGAACCGTTCTCGGCATGGCTGCACAGCGTGGCGAACCTGAGCGATCCGGTCTTCTACACGATCATCGAACAGCGGACCGGGAAGGCCACCGGGGTAGCGAGCTACCTGCGGGTCGCTCCACCCTTGGCCTCGATCGAAGTCGGCCATATTCACCTGTCGCGCTCGTTGCAGCGGACAGCGGCCGCCACCGAGGCCATGTACCTGATGATGAGGCGGGCGTTCGCCCAGGGATACCGGCGGTACGAGTGGAAGTGCGACAAGCTGAACGGTCCATCGCGGGTGGCGGCGAAACGGCTCGGTTTCCGGTTCGAGGGGACGTTCGTGCAGGCGGCTCACTACAAGGGACGCAATCGTGACACCGCGTGGTTCTCCGTCCTCGATTCCGAGTGGCCGCGTCTCGAGGCCGAGTTCGTCCGTTGGCTCGACCCGTCGAACTTCGACGCCAATGGCGACCAGCTCACCCGCCTGCAGGCGACATGTTGACCTGTCCCCGGTTCAAACGGGGGTCTGACCCCACTGTTTCAACTAGCGGGCGGATTCGGCGAGGGACCTGAGTTCGGCGACGCCGGCGGCACGGTCGTCGTAGTTGAACAGGGCGGATCCGCTGACGAAGACGTTTGCTCCGGCGGCGGCGCACTCGGCGATGGTGGTGGCACCGATGCCGCCGTCGACCTCGATATCGATCTCGTTGCCGCTGGCGTCGACCATGGCCTTCAGCTCGGCGATCTTGCTGGTGAGTGGGATGTAGGCCTGGCCGCCGAAGCCCGGGTTCACGGTCATCACGAGAATGTGATCGATGACGTCGAGGACGTGGCTGACAACACTGGCCGGGGTGTGCGGGTTGAGTACCACACCCGAACGTGCGCCGAGCTTTCCGATGTTGTCGAGTGAACGATGGAGATGAATGCTCGCCTCGGCGTGGATCATGACTGTTTCGCATCCGGCGTCGATGTAGAGCGGTGCCATTTCGTCCGGCCGAGCCACCATCAGGTGGGCTTCGTAGTGGATCGAGGAGTGGGGCCGACAGCTGCTGATGATGTCGGGACCGATGCTGATATTCGGCACGAACACACCGTCCATCACGTCCCAATGGATGCGATCGACGCCTGCCTTCTCCAGGTCGACTATTTCCTCGCCCAGACGAGCGAAGTCGGCGGGAAGGACTGACGGGGCAATCTCAATGCTGCGGCTCACGGGGCCGACCCTAATCGCGGCGAACGCCGATACCGTTCTGCCTCGTGGAGCTTCGCATCACCGCTACGGCGCGGGACGGAGCAGGGGTCGCCCGAGCAGACGACGGACGTGTTGTCTTCGTCGAGGGTGCGCTACCTGGCGAGACGGTCACGGCCGAGATCACGCGCGTCGACAAGCGCTGGTCGCGTGGTCGCGTCGTCGTTGTCTTGGACCCTTCACCAGATCGAGTTGCGGTTGCGTGCTCACATCAGCTCGAGGGCTGCGGTGGCTGTGATCTCCTCCACGTTGAGGCCGGTGCCGCGATCCGCATGAAGCAGTCGATGGTCGTGGATCAACTTGTCCGCGCCGAGGTCGATGCTCCGGCACCGGGCCTGCGAGATCTTGATGACGACCATGGTCGCACCACGGTGCGAGCTGCCGTCTCTGGCGGCCGGGCCGGCTACCGCATCCGTTCCTCCAACGACATCATCATTCCGGATGAGTGTGACGCCGTCGATCCCCTGGTCGAGGAGCTCCTCGTCGATGGCCGATACGGCGATGCCGAAGAGATCCAGATCCGTGTGGGTAATCGCACGGGCGAACGACTCGTCGTCGTCACCGGTTCCGACTTCGGAGTCGAACTGCCCGACGACGTTGCCATCGTGACCGACACCCAGCTCGTGGCAGGAAAGCGTGCTTGGATCCACGAAGAGGCAGCGGGTCGATCATGGCGTATCTCGGCTCGCTCGTTCTTCCAGAACCGACCCGCCGGCGTCGACGCTCTGGTGGCTGAAGTGCAGGAGATGGTCGACGAGTATGGGGCCGACGGTCCGCTGGTCGACGCCTACGCCGGGATTGGGATCTTCGCCGGCACAATCGGTGCGAACCGCCCGGTGCACGCCATCGAACGTGGCCGTGACTCCGTTGCTGACGCTCGCGTGAATCTGGTTGATGCCGACGCCAAGATCGTCAGGACCGACGTCGCCCGGTGGCGATCGTCTCCGGCTGGGGTCGTCATTGCCGATCCGGCCCGAGAGGGACTCGGCAAGGGTGCGGTCCAGACGCTGGTGCGTGCCGAGCCCGCCGTGCTCGTACTGGTGAGCTGTGATCCTGGAGCTTTCGGGCGCGATGCCAAGCTGCTCGCAGATGCCGGCTATGACCTGCAGCGTTACACCGTGATCGACATGTTCCCCGGCACCTCTCACGTCGAGACCGTGGCGGCATTCACCCCGGCCTAGCCGGTGTGAATCATTCCGAAGACCGAGGACGACGTGCCGTCACCAACGGTGACGCTGAACGCCTCATTCAGTGGCGCGGTCGGGAACTCCACGCGGATGAACCAGTCGCCGTTAGCATCCGCGGTGACCTGGGCGGGGGAGTTGTACGGCGACGTGACCATGATGGTCGCTCCCGGGTTCGCGGTGCCCGAGTACTCGTCGTAGGACGGATCCTCGGCACAGCTCTCGTAGCGGGCGCTGGCCGTGAACCCGACCGCAGACGCCGTCGTGGAGGTGATCGGGACCGTGGTGGTCGTCGGCGAGATGGTGGTCGTTGCCGCAACGGTTGTGGTTGGCGGAACCGTCGTCACGACCGTGGCAGTGGTGTTGGCTGGTTCCGCCTCGGTTGTGGCGAGATGATCAGGAGTGCCGGCCGTCGTCGCGGGGCTCGTCGTGGGAACGGCTGTCGCCGACTCGGAGTCAGGGTCATCGACAACCGGAAGCGCGGCATCGGAGTCGTTGGGAACAGTCGGAGTGGGCTGATCCACGACATCGAGCGGAGTAGCGTCTTCGCCCTGGGTGGATGCCACCGCCCCGAAGGTCACGATGGCGGTGGCGACACAGGCGAGGCTGGTCATCTTGATCGATCGAAGTCGATCGGTTCGCGCCATGCCCGCCGACAAGCGGTCGATATTGACAGCAGGCGTCACCGAGGCGGCGTGACCGGCGAAAGCCTGACGGAGTTCGTTCTCGTTCATCGTTCTCCCTCCTGTTCCAGGAGTTTCTCGAGTGATTGCATGCCTCGATGGACATGGGTGCGGACCGAGCCGACGGAGATCCCGAGGATCTCGGCGATCTGGGTCTCGGTTCGATCTTCGTAGTGCCGTAGGACCAGGCAGGCCCGCTGTCGGGCGCTGAGGTGGCGGAGCGCCTGCACAACACGCTCACGCGAGTCGTTTCGCATGGCTCCCCACTCGGCCGAGGCCTGCTCGGGTGGGGGTTCGGGACGATTCCGCCGGATGACCCCGAGGTGACGGGCTCGGCCGCGAGCAAGGTTGAGCACGGTTGTGCGGAGGTACGCCCCGACCTTGCGCGGGTCGTCGATGCGCCGCCAAGCGCTGTAGAGCTTCAGGAACGCCTCGTGGGCCAGGTCCTCGGCCATCCCGTCCTCGGGTGCGACGAAGCTCGCGAAGCGTACGAGTTCTGTGTGGTGGGTGCGGTACATCGCCAGAACCTCGTCCTGCACAGCGGCGCGTCGTTCGCGGCGCGACCGGGGCTGCACTGCCGCAGGCGAGGCCGCCTGGGGGGAGAGGGTTGCGTCTATGGTCACCACCCTGTCAGACGCGTGAGACACTCCGATCTCTGACATGAAGGAGTTATCGGCAGGAGATTCTCTGTCAGGAGATCGGGAACGGCACGATGACCTCGCTACCGCCGAGTGGGAACACCTGCTTCAAACGCCACCGGCCACTCGTATCGAGAAGGAGGCGAGCTTCGAGCTCCATCGTCTCGGTGGTGATGATGACCGCGGCGGTGGTGGCTCCGGCCGCGGTGATGGGCTCTCCGCCCTGCAGCTGGACGATCTTGTCGAGGTCGTAGGGGAATCCCGTGGTATCGAGCCGCTCATCGAGCGCTGCCGGCCCGAGCCAGTGCTCGACGCCACCGAAGTGGGGTAGGTCGTTGAGGGGGATCAGCGCTTGTCTTTGGGAAGCAGCGGAGAGCAGGAGGTAGATCGAGAGGTGATCACCCTTGGCCACGAGACGGCCGACGGTCTCGACGGTCGCCTTCGGCGTGTTCGCCGGGAGCAGTTGGTACCACTCGTCGAACGATGTCAGTTCGGTCACATCGCTGGCGATCGCTGGGTCGCCCGAGAACGGGAAGTCGTTCATCCCGCCATTCGTGTACCGAACCTGGCGGATGCGCCAGTCGTCGCCCTGCTTCGCCAGCTCAACCGTGGCCGTCAGCCCCGTGGCGCGCATGGTCACGTCAACCAGCGCGGCGCGGCTGTCTTCGGTTGTGGTGACGACTTCGGTCGCCCCTTCGGTGAGGTCGAAACGGAGGCCACCGGCGGTTGCCGCCGACTGCATGGCAAGGTCGAACATCCGCAGAGTCTCGAGATAGTGGTCGCCGCCCAGCTCCGCGGTGAGACGATCAACGAGTGCTTCCTGCCCCGGCCCGTCCACCCAGTCGTAGAACGTTTCGTCATCCATTGCCCGCTGCATTGCGTCCTGGGTCATCGGATGGAAGACCAGCGCGGCGCTGATGAAGTCGCCGTCGGCGAACGCATCGACGAAGACGTTGACCGCCAACTCGGGCGTCGACAGGTCGAGTTCGTCGTAGCTGATCGGGAGAAGCCCGCCGCTGTGGGTCTTCTCACCGTCGGACCCGCACCCGAGCGCGAACAGGCTGCAGACTGCCAGCATCGAAACGCCCCGAGCCCCCAACCCGAACATGGGGCGACAGACTAGTCGCTGCTGCCGTAGCGTTCCTGGGCCGAGCGTCGCTCGACTCAGCCGGTCATATCGCGGGCGGGACGAAGGCTGAACATCAGCTCATCGGCCACATCGTTGTAGTCCTCGTGCATCGCCACAGTGCGGTGGGCGAGGTGGCGGTACGGTTCGACGAACGTGTCGTGCATCGGCGCCACGGTTTGGGCGAACTGGCGTCGTACATCGTTGGGCACCCGGCCACGCTCGCGGACGTCACGCAGGATCCGCCGTTCGAGTCGCACGTCCTCGGGTACGTCGATGAACACGGCGACGTCGAGCGCCTCCGCGATAGCGTCGAAGCTGAGGAGCAGGATGCCCTCGACGATAACCACGTTTCGGGCTTCGATGCGTTGGACCTCGCGGGTGCGGGTGTGGGTGGCGAAGTCGTAGACAGGGGCCTCGATGTCGGAGCCGGTGCGAAGGGCCTCGACATGGGCGGCGAAGAGGTCGTGGTCGAGCGAGTCCGGGTGGTCGTAGTTGACCAGCGACCGATCGGCAGGCGGGAGATGGCCCTGGTCGCGGTAGTAGGCATCAAAGGCGAGGACGGAGACCTCGGATTGGCCGAGCCGTTCGAGGAGGTGGCGGGTGAGCGTGGTCTTGCCGGCCCCTGAGCCGCCACTGATTCCGCACGTCATCGTCACGGGAGCACAGCGTACTGCGTCTCGGGCGGCCGTCTCTAGAATCGGTGACATGACTCGCACTGCTGCCTCTCGCGCTCGGATCAATCCGTTCTATGTCATGGAGGTGATGCGGGCCGCGGAGTTGCGCCTCGCTGAAGGTGGTGATGTGCTGCACCTCGAGGTCGGTCAACCATCAACCCCGGCCCCACCCAAGGTCATCGCTGAGGCTCACCGGGTTCTCGATGAGGATGTGCTCGGCTACACGACCTCCGGCGGTCTCGAACCGCTGCGGGCCCGCATCGCCCAGCACTATGACGAGTGGTACCGAATCGACGTCGCTGCGGACGCCGTGATGGTCACCCTGGGAGCGACTGGTGCGTTTGTGGCTGTGTTCATGGCGGCCTTCGACCAGGGCGACCGAGTGGTCGTACCGTCGCCCGGCTACCCCTGCTATTCGAACGCGCTGGAGATCCTGGGTGTGGAAGTCGTCGACCTGCCGACCACCATCGAGACTCGCTTTCAGCCGACCGTGGAACAGTTGGAGGCGCTCGGGTCGGTCGATGGGTTGATTCTCAGTTCTCCGTCGAATCCCACGGGCACGATGCTCGAGGCCGACGACATGAGGGCCCTGACCGACTGGTGCAAGGCCAACGACGTGTGGTTCATCTCCGATGAGATCTATCACGGCATCACCTTCGGCCAGTCGGCGCCAACGGCACTCGAGTTCGACCCCGACGCAATCGTGATCAATTCATTCTCGAAGTACTTCTCGATGACGGGCTGGCGCCTCGGCTGGGTCGTCATGCCGGAAGTGCTGCGGGAGCCCCTCACACGAATCAACCAGAACGCCACGATCTCGGCGCCGACCCTTTCGCAGATGGCCGCGGTGGTGGCGTTCGACTGTGAGGATGTCGCGGAGTCGAACATCGCCAACTACGCCATCAACCGTCAGATCCTTCTCGACGGTCTTCAGGCCGCCGGAATCGACAAGGTCGCTCCGGCAGACGGCGCGTTCTACATCTGGGCCGACGTGAGCCACCTGACCGACGACTCTCAGGCGCTTGGCGAGCAATGGCTCGATGAGTTGGGGATCGCGGTTGCCCCGGGCCTCGACTTCGACCGGGTGAACGGGCACCGGTTCATCCGGTTCTCGTTCGCGGGTACGTCCAGTGACTGCAACGAGGCGATGTGTCGCCTCAAGGAGTGGGTGAGCTAACCGCCGAGCCGCGCTCGTGCGGCTGCGGCCTTGTCGAGCCAGCTCTGGGCGAGGAACACACCGTTGATCTCGACGCCGCCACCGGCGCTGGCGTCGTCACCGCCACCTGAGCTGGCTTGGGGTGCGGAGGCTGCCTCGGCGGCGGCCTTCTCGGCTTCGATGGCCTCACGCTCACGACAGACGAGGAACTTGTCATAGTCCTTGGCCCTCACCACAGAGCTGTGGCTGACGTGGCCGACGGACGATCCATCGCTCATACGAACCCAGTACCGCTTCCAGGTGATGCCGTTGGCGAGGGCGACCTTGCCCGTGGAACCGGCGTCGTAGCCCGGAACATCGTCGACGAGGCGAACCTTGGTCCCGCTCTTGAAGGTTGATGCCTGGAGTTCAGCTGTGGAGGTCACGGGCAGGAATCTAGCGGGTTGGTGGGCCAGGCGGCGACACCGCCGGATGTGCGCAATCGATTCACGCCGCTGACCCGCCGGGCGGATCTGTCACACTGGTGAAGCGATGGCACCCGACGCTCACGCTCACAGCCACGGCAGCGACGACAGCCGGGGCGCGCTCGCGCTCGCAGCAGGAGCGAACACGATTCTCCTGGTCGTACAGGTGGCCGGCGCGCTCGCGTTCGGCTCGGTGGCGCTGCTGGCCGACTCGGTCCATCAGGCGTCAGACGTCGTCTCGTTGATCCTCGCAGTCGGGATCGCCGTGCTCGTGGCTCGGCCGGCGAGCAGTCGCTACACGTTCGGTTTCCGGCGCGCCGATGCCCTCGGGGGAATGCTGCATGCCCTCCTTCTGCTCGTTGGCGCGGCGCTGGTGATACGGGAAGCCATCGACCGGTGGGGCGGGGATCACGAGATCGATGGCCTGGGCGTCGTTGTGATCGCGGTGGCGGGGCTGCTGGTCAACGGCTTGAGCGCGAAGTGGCTGCATGGTGCTCACGGGCACTCGCTGAATGTCGAAGGCGCGGTCCTGCATCTGGTCGCCGATGCGCTCGGCTCGCTGGCGGTGCTGGTCGGGGGAGTGGTGGTGTTGATCACCGGCGAGCCCCGGGTCGATGCGGTGGCCTCGTTCGCCGTTGTCGCCTTGATCATCTGGTCCGCCTATCGGCTGGCGCAGGCGTCGCTTCACGTTCTCATGGATGGCGTGCCGAAGGGATTCGATCCCGCTGAACTCCGCGACTCGATGCTTGCCGATCCAATGGTCGTCGACGCACACCACATGCACGTCCGCACCCTCGACGGTGCGACCGTCAGCCTCACCGCCCACGTCCAGGTCGACACACAGGAGCTGCACGAGGCCCAAGTGGTCGTCGGTCGGCTCACCACAATGCTCGCCGAGCGGGGTGTCGCCCATGTCACTCTTCAAGCCGAGTGCCACCCCTGCGACGACGACGATTGCTGAGATGCAGCGTTTGGTCCGAGGTGTGCTGCAACTTTCGAAACAAGTGAACGCTCGCTAACATACGGGTATGACTGAACTCAGCGTCGAAGAGGTCCGGGCCGAGGTCGAGGCGTGGCTTGATGCCAACTGGAGCGAGGATCTCACCGTTGGTGAATGGTGGGACATCCTCGGTCCGAGTGGTTACGCCCACCCGATCCTGCCTGAGAACGCCTATGGCAAGGGTTGGGGTCGCTCTCAGGCCGGCACCGTGATGGCGACCATGGCGGACCGAAATGTGATGGGTCCTGCTGCTGGTCTCGGCCGGATGCTCGCGGCCCCCACGATCGCCACGCATGGCACCCAGGCCCAGATCGACGAGTTCATCCCTCCGATCCTCGATGGCACAGTCGGATGGTGTCAGCTCTTCTCCGAACCCGGCGCGGGCTCCGACCTCGCCGGTCTCACCACCAAGGCGGAGCGTGACGGCGACGAATGGGTCATCACCGGGCAGAAGGTGTGGACCTCGGGCGGCCAGATCGCCGACATGGGCATGCTCATCGCCCGCACGAACCCCGACGCTCCCAAGCACCGTGGCATCACGTGGTTCGCGATCAGCATGGACCAGCCTGGAATCGAGGTACGTCCGCTCGTCGAGATGACCGGCTCTGCGATGTTCAACGAGGTGTTCATCGACGAAGCCCGCGTCCCCCACGCCAACATGCTCGGCGAGGAGGGCCAGGGTTGGGCCGCCGCCAACACGACGCTCATGTTCGAGCGTGCGTCGCTCGGATCGGCGGGCAAGAGTCCCGCCACTGCGTCTGGGTCCGGCATCCGCAGCGTGCGCCACAAACCCGTGACGGACTTCACGCAGCGCTCCGGTGGAGAAGCCGGCCTGCCCCCGATCGGCATGCGGATGTGGGAGAAGCTGGTCGACGTTGCCCGTAAGCGCGGCATGGAAACCGATCCGGTTCTCCGCCAGGAGTTCGTCAAGATGTGGAGCCTGCTCGAGGTCAATCGCATGTCGCAGGTCCGAGCCAAGGATCCAGGCCAGCGCACCGGCGCGGAACCCAACATCGGCAAACTCATCATGAGTGATCTGTTCCGGGGCTTCCGTGAGCTCGGCAACCTGGTCATCCAGGCCGACGGCATGCTGACCGGCGGGGATGAGCCGAACACGGGCGGCCTCGTGGCGGAGACAACCATGTTTTCGCCCGGCCCGTCCATCTACGGCGGAACCGACCAGATCCAGCGCAACATCATCGGCGAACGAATTCTCGGCCTCCCCCGTGAACCGGGCCCCGGCAAGGACACGCCGTTCAAGGACCTGCCCAAGAACTAGGTCACACTGGGGACAGACCCCAGCGTTACTTGGCGCCCGATCCGGACGCGCCACGGCCAGGGGTGTCGCCGCCGAAGCGGGCGAAGTCGGCGTCGAAGTCCAGGGGGAGATTGGACGGTTCGTCGTCGGCAATGAGATCCTGCGGCACTTCCCACATGATCTCGAACTCGATGCCGTCGGGGTCCTGGCAGTAGAGGCTGCGGCTCGCACCGTGGTTGTTCTCGCCGGCCAGCGCACCCATCTCGGCCAGACGAGCCTTGGTCTCCTGGAGCTCGGCGAGTGTGGCCACCTCCCATGCCAGGTGGTACAGCCCGATCTGGCGAGGGTCGGGATGCTCTTGCACCGGCGCCTCGAAGAGCGCCAGGTCATGATCGGTTGCCGATAGGGGAGCGCTAAGAAACGCACCCCCAGGAAATGACGACTTCACCTCGAGGCCGAGTGCCTCGACGTAGAACTCAGCGGACGCTTCGGGATCAGAGACCCACAGCACCGCATGACGCAAACCGAGCGTGGACATCGCTAGACCTCCGGGTCAGGAATCAGCTTGCCCGGGTTGAAGAGATTCTCGGGATCAAGCGCACGCTTGATGCAACGCATCATCTCCCACTCCAATTCCTGCTTTTGGGGACCGATCCGGTCTCGCAGCAGCAGGCCGACGCCATGCTCGGCCGACAGGGTGCCGTGCAGACCGAAGACGGTCTCGTCAATGGCGGCCTCCATCGCCGGCTTTGCCGCGAGCCACGGCTCGATCGCTTCGTCGCTGGTCGGCAGGATCATCATGTGGATGTTGCCGTCGCCCACATGACCAAAGCCGTAGCAGAGGGCACCAGGGGCGATCTCGGCCGAACGAGCAGAGATCTGGCGCACGAACTCGGCGATCTGGTCGATCGGCACGGCGGTGTCCAGCTTCAGACCGAGGTGCTGATGCTCGGTCCAGAGCGTCATCGGCGTGATCTCGTCACGCATGACCCACAGCGTGGCTTCCTGGTCCGCGGTGCCGGCCACGACGGCGTCGACAATGTGACCCGCCTCTACACCGGCCTTGAGGAAGCCGGCGATCATGTCGTCGACCGGCTCTGAGGAAGCGAGCCGCACGAGCACGCAGTACTCCGTGCCGGCATCGATGAACCGGGGGATGCCGAGAACCTCTGTCAATCGATCCATGGCCATGTCGGGGATCAACTCGAACCCGCTGATCGCGCCGGGCGCATGTTGCTCGCCGAGTTCGAGCAGGGGCATCAGGTCGTCGAGGCCCGTGATGGCGGCGAGCGTGGACGTCTCATACGGCGTTGCGGGCACCAGCTTGAGCACCGCCGACGTGACGACGCCGAGCGTGCCCTCGCCGCCGATGAAGAGATGTTTGAGGTCGTAGCCCGACGAGTCCTTGCGAAGAGACCTTCGGCCGTCCCACACACGGCCGTCAGCGAGCACGGCCTCGATTCCCATGACGTTGTCGCGCATGTTGCCGTAGCGAACGACGTTGGTGCCGCCGGCATCCGTCGAGATGCCTCCGCCCACGGTGGCCGTTCCTCGGGCACCCCAGTCGGGGGCGAACTTGCGGCCGACTGACGAGGCGGCCTCTTGAATAGCCTGGATGGAGACGCCGGCCTGGGCGGTGATGGTCCACCGGTCGGGGTCGACAGACTCGATCCGGTTGAGCCGCGACACCGACAACAGGATCGCGGGTCGATCCGCGGGTAGATGTGTGCCGTAGGACAACCCGGTATTGCCGCCCTGCGGGACGATCGCCACGCCTGCCTCAGCACACGCGGCGACGGTTGCTGCCACGCCAACGACGTCAGCCGGCCGAACCACCACGACTGGTTCCCTCGACAGCACACCACGAGGGTCGGCGGTGCGGTCGAGCGCGTCGGTGCCGGTGAGGATCGCTCGGTCGTCGAGAAGCGAGCGGAGATGATCGACGAAGGCGTCAGTTGGTACAGGCATGTCAGTCCCAGGTTAGGTGGAGCCGGGACGGGCCTCGGAAGGTGATGTTGGGGAAGTAGTCGAACTCTTGATCAACGAGTCGCAGCGACGGCAGACGCCGGCTCACGGCCTCCAGCATCAACGCAGTCTCGAACTTGGCGAACTTGGCGCCCAGACAGAAGTGCACACCCTTGCCGAACGAGATGTGGCGGTTGGCGTTAGGGCGATGGATGTCGAACTCGTCGGGGTTGTCCCAGATGTCGTCCTGGCGGTGAGCGGACGCGAAATTCAAGAAGATTCCGGTCCCTGCAGGAACATCGAATCCGCCGACCTGTGTGTCCTCGGTGGTGACCCGCCGCCATGCGATCTGGCTCGAGTTGTACCGCAGGACCTCTTCGACCGCGTTCGGAATCAGCAATGGATCGGCGCACACCTCGTCCCACTGCTCGCGATGGTTGAGAAGGCACAGCAACGAGTTGCAGATGAGGGCGGTGACGGCTTCGTGGCCGGCGAACGACAAGCCGTAGATCACCGACTCGACCTCTTGGTAGGTCATTGCGCCGGGATTTTGTTCATGAGCGGTGATCAGCTCAGAGGCCAGGTCATCGCCACGGTTCTTTCGCTTGTCGGCGGTGAATTCTCGGCAATACCGCCAGTAGGCCAGCATCTGCTCGGCGATCTCGGCCTGCTGCTCCTCGGTGGGGAGACCCCACGAAAACGCCTTGCGGTCACCGCACCAGCCCTTCAACAACTCGTCATCGCCCTCCGGGAAGCCGATGAATCGGAACACCGTCTCGCCGGGAAGGGGAAAGGCGAATGCTTGCACGAACTCGGTCGGTGGCCGGGCCTGGACCATGGTGTCAATCAGCTCATCGCTGCGGCGCCGGATGTAGGGCTCGAGCGTCTTGATCCGCTTGTTCGAGAACCCCTGACGAGTGTGGACGCGGATTCGGCCATGGTCTGGCTCCGGCCTGTTCGACATGACGGCCACAGGGTTGAAGTCAGGGGCAGACAGGACCTCCTGCGCCTCGGGACAGAGCTTGTACATCGGGTCTTGCACATTGGTCGAGGCGAACGTCTCGTGATCGGTGAAGATCCGATCGAGCTCCTCCATTTCGGTGACCACGACGTACCCCAGCTTCTCGCTGTAGAACGTCGGGTGGTCGGCCTGAAGCTGACCGGCGATCGCGTAGGGCTCTTCGAGATAGTCGGCATTCAGCGGGCTCCAATCTCGGTGGACGGGGCAGCCGGCGGGCGGCGGAGGGACCTCCCCACGATCCTGGTGATACGTGTTCCCCATCAATCGAATCCTACGGTGAACGAGGCGAGCGGTCCGAAGTCGAACCGGAACTCGTCGCCGGCACGGACATCGATCGGACGGGTGAATGAGCCAGCCAGGATCGTTTGACCCGCTTCGAGGGTGAGACCCTGCTCGGCGCAGCGGCGGGCCAGCCAGACGATGCCGGTCGCCGGGTGATCGAGCACACCCGCCGCAACGCCGGTCTCTTCGATTACGCCGTTGCGGTAGCCGAGAGCGCTGATCCAACGAAGATCGACCTCCCGCGGCAAGACCCTGTGTCCGCCGCAGATGATCCCGGCGTCGGCCGCGTTGTCGGCGATCGTGTCGATGACGGTGCGCGTGCGCCCCTCGCTGTTTGTGCGGGGCGTGCGGGCCGCAATCAGTTCCACTGCCGGCGTGACATAGTCGGTCGCGTCGAGAACGTCGTCCACGGTGAGGTCGGAGCCGGAGAGATCGCGGGCGAGCACGAACGCCAACTCGATCTCGATTTTCGGATCGGTGAACTCGGCGGCGGTCATGGTCGAGTCAGGGGCGAACACCATGTCGGCGGTGAGGAAGCCCGAGTCCGGGGTCGAGATCTTCATCGCCGCTTGCATGGCCCGGGAAGTGAGGCCGATCTTGTGGCCGACCAGGCGTTCGCCGCGGTCTACCTTGAGATCGCGCCACGCTGCTTGGATCCGGTAGGCGTCGTCCATCGACATGTCGGGGTAGACCGACGTCGTTTGACGAACCTGGGTGCAGGTGTGCTCTGCCCGATCAAGGATCTCGGCCTCGGCAGCGATCTGGTCAGCGCTCAAACGTGTGCTCACGCTGTCTCGCCATCGATGATCATTTCGTGCCCGACGGTTTCCGCCAGATCTTTGAGTTCCGCCAAGAGATCAGAGAGCCGATCGGCTCCGAACCTCTCCTCGATCCTGTTGTAGACGGCTTCGGACTCGGGGGCGATCCGTCGCACCAGCGAATTTCCCGTGCGTGTGAGTCGCAGTCGGGCGCGCCGTTGGTCGTGAGCGACGATAGTGCGGACGATCAGACCGCGCTCCTCGAGGTTGGCCACGATCCGCGAGACGCTTGGTCCGAGGAGGGCCACACGCTCTGCGAGTTCGGTGACTTCATAGGGCTCCTCTCGAGACGCCAGCGCCCGCAGGACACGCCACTGCTGCTCCGTGACGTCATGGCTGGCCAGAACCGGGCGAAAATGATGCATCGCCGACTCGCGCGCTCGCAGAAGCGCAAGTGGGAGGGACTCGGAGAACGGACGCATTGGCACGGGCTTGGCCATCAGAAGGGTTCCGGGGCGGTGGGGGACGAGCCATCGGGGAACTCGTCGGCGACAGTGTTTCGTAGCACGCCGAGTTCGGGCACGGAGACCTCGACGACATCGCCTGGCCGCAGCCAGATCGGGGGGTCGAAGCGGGCGCCTGCCCCGGTGGGTGTGCCGGAGAAGATGAGGTCGCCCGGCTGAAGTGTGACGAACGTCGACAGATAGTGGATCTGGTACTCGATCGGGTACTTCATGGTGGCGGGTGTGTCGTCCTGGCGGAGCTCGCCGTTGACATGGGTTCGCAACTGGAGTTGCTCGAGATCGCCGATCTCGTCGATCGGCACGAGCCACGGTCCGATGGCACCGGTGGACTCCCAGTTCTTGCCCTGGGTGACGTTGAACTTGGCGTGGCGCACCCAGTCTCGGATCGTGCCTTCGTTGCCGAGGGTGAGGCCGACGATGTGATCGCGAGCGCTCGCCATCGGAATACGTCGGCCGGCCTTGCCGATGACCACGACGATCTCGCCCTCGTAGTCGAGCTGGTCGCTCTCGGGCGGTCGGATCAGATCGCGGTCGTGACCGGTGAAGGACTCTGGGAGCCGGAGGAAGACCGACGGATAGGCCGCATCGGAGGTGTCGGTGTATTCGGCGGCCCGGCCGCCGTAGTTGACGCCGATGCAAAAGATCTTGGCCGGGTTGGGGAGGAGGCGTTCGTAGGTGACGTCAGCCAGCTGATGGTCGGCGGCTTCGTCCGTGAACGCAGCGGCCGCGCCGAGACCTTCCGAGGCGATCAGCGAGCCGAGGTCGGCGACCCCGAGGCGCTCGCTCAGATCGACGATGCCGGTGCCGTCGGCCGAGAGAATGCCAAAGCTCGAACCAGCAGGCGTGGAGTAGGACAGCAGGCGCATCGGGGAACTTTCGGTCAGAGTCCTTCGGCGAAGAGGTTTCGCCGAGATGCTACACATGTTAAACAGTTCGGGTGCCGCACATCCTGATCGAGTACTCCGCCAACGTCGTCGACCACCACGACGTGGACGCGTTGGTCACGACAATCCACGAGGCAGCGGAGGCGACGGGTATCGGTCCGTTGGGCGGATTACGCACTCGAGCAGTGGCGCGTGAGAAGTACCGGATCGCCGACGGTCATCCGAACAACGCCATGATCGCCATCGTCGCCCGCGTCGGCCCCGGCCGAGAGCCGGACGAGAAGGTGGCCTTCATCGCCACGGTGCTCGACGCGGCGGAGGCTCGGATCGCCGCGGACGACGGACCCCTCGCCATCGCCTGGTCGATGGAGATCCAGGAAATCGATACCCGATTCCGAACGAACCGCAACTATGTCACCGCTCGCTTGACGGAGGAGTCCTAGAGATGGCCGCCAGCCACACCTTCGCCGAGAACCTGGCCGCCGCCGACCAGCACCTCGCCCGGTTCGCCGCTGTACCGCTCGGTCACTTCATCAACGGCGAGACGGTGTCGAGTGCGTCAGGCGCCACGTTCGAGAATCGATCCCCAGTCGACGGCTCGCTACTCGGATCGGTGGCTGCCGGCGATGACACCGATGTCGCTCGGGCGGCCGACTTTGCCGACGACGCGTTCGGTGTGTGGTCGAGCATGGCCGGCACCGAGCGCAAACGGATCCTGCACGACGTTGCCGATCTGATCGTCGAACGACAGCACGAGATAGCGATCACCGAGTGCATGGACACCGGCCAGACGATGCGGTTCATGGGGGCTGCCGCGCTTCGGGGGGCCGACAACTTCCGGTTCTTCGCAGATCAGGCGCCTAGCGCCAATGACGGCCTGTCGCTTCCGTCGGCCGATCACGTGAACTACACCACCCGTCACCCACTCGGCCCGGTCGGTGTGATCACCCCATGGAACACGCCGTTCATGTTGAGCACGTGGAAGATTGCTCCTGCGCTCGCTGCCGGTTGCACGGTGGTGCACAAGCCGGCGGAGTGGAGTCCCTACACCGCCCACCTCCTGGCTGAGATCGCGAGCGAAGCGGGTCTTCCCGCCGGTGTGCTCAACACGGTGCACGGGCTGGGCGAGAGCGCCGGCAAGTCACTCACCGAGCATCCCAAGATCAAGGCCATCGCCTTCGTCGGCGAATCGTCGACGGGGTCGCTGATCCAGGCCCAGGGTGCGCCGACGTTGAAGCGTGTACACTTCGAGCTCGGCGGCAAGAACCCCGTCATCGTGTTCGACGATGCCGACTTCGAGCGGGCTGTCGACGCGGCGATCTTCATGATCTACAGCCTCAACGGCGAACGCTGTACCAGTTCCAGCCGGCTCCTGGTGCAGGACACGATCTACGAGGACTTCACCGTTCGCTTGGCCGAGAAGATGAAGAACATCCCCGTGGGCCATCCCCTCGATCCGGCTTCGGTGATCGGCCCGCTGATTCATCCCCACCATCACGAGAAGGTGAAGCGCTACCTCGACATCGCTCAGCAGGACGGTGCCGCGGTCGTACAAGGCACGCCCTGGGGTGATGCCCCCGCCAACGGATGCTGGGTCCCACCCGCGCTCTTCACCGGCGCCCGCAACGACATGCGCATCGCCCAGGAAGAGATCTTCGGCCCCATGCTCACGGCGATCCCCTTCGCCGACGAAGCCGATGCGGTCAAGCTCGCCAACGATGTCGAGTACGGTCTCGCCGCCTACCTCTGGACGCGAGATGTCGGTCGTGCGCACCGTGTCTCGCATGCACTCGAGGCGGGAATGGTGTGGGTCAACAGCCAAAACGTTCGCCACCTCCCAACCCCGTTTGGCGGCACCAAGTCCAGCGGTATCGGTCGCGACGGTGGCGACTGGAGCTTCGACTTCTACATGGAGACGAAGAACATCGCCATCGCCCTCGACACCCACGCGATCCCGAAGTTGGGTGGATGAGGACAATGGTTGACCGCATGCTGCGGGCGGTCTCGACCGGAAGTGTCGAGGATGCAAGATGAGTTTGTACTACGTGCAGAAATTCCTCTTTGAGATCAATCGTGATCCAGCGGTTCAAGAGCGGTATCGGGCCGACCGCCATGCGGCGATCGCGTCGTTCGAGTTGACCGACGAAGAGGCGGCCGCCCTCACGAAACCCGACATCGGGAAGCTCTTCCACCTCGGGGTCAACGGTCAGATCCTCATGCACTTCGCCGCGTTCCACCAGATCGAGTGGGCCGACTACCTCCAGCAGATGAGAGACGGCATCGATGCCTACGGTCCGGTACGGGAGGGGGTCTATGCCATCACCGGGTATGAAGGAACCGAGGCGCACACCGAGCGCCTCATGCAGGAAGGAAGCGACTGATGCCCCTCGTCTACGCCGGCGTCTGCAGCCACGCCCCCGGGATCACCGGACGCGCTCATCTGGCTCAACGGTCGCAGCGCGATGGAGTCCACACCGCGTTTGAGCAGATGCGTCTCGACATCGAGGCGACAAAGCCCGACGCCATAATGATGATCGCGGCCGAACATTTCGCCAACTTCTTCATGAACAACATGCCGTCGTTCGCGGTGGGCATGGCCGACTTCTACGACGGGCCCATCGAAGATCCGGAGTGGCTGAAGATCGACAGGTTCCGTGCTCCCGGCAATCGTGACCTGTCGCTTCGACTGATCACCGAGATGATGAACTCGGTCGACGTTGCCTATGCGGAGGAGTGGTTGTTCGATCATGGCATCGCCGTCCCGCTGAGCTTTCTGACGCCGAAGTGGGATCTCCCGGTCATCCCGGTCAACATCAATTGTCAGGGTCCGCCGCTCACGCCCCTTCACCGCGCCTGGGCGTTCGGCGATGCCATCCGGCGAGCTGCGGACTCGGTGCCCGAACGACTTGCGCTGGTGGGTACCGGTGGTATCTCGCACTGGCCGGCCACGCCCGACTCCGGAAAGATCAACGAGGATTGGGATCGTGACTTCCTCGATCGTTGGTGCCGCAACGACAAGGATGCACTCCTCGATTACGACGATCTCACCGTCTACGCCGATGCTGGGCAGGGTGGTTTCGAGATCCGCACCTTCGTCGCGGTGAGCGCTGCCGCCCTGGGCGCGACAGGCAGAGTCCGCTTCTACGAACCCGTTCCGATCTTCGCCGTCGGTTGCACCGTCGCCGACTATCAACTCGCCGAGGTCCCCTCCTAGGGCAGACTCTCGGAGTGGTGGCCGCTGACCCAATCGTCTCGATCCGCGCGGATGCGCCCGATCTCGACCCCGCCCGTCACGGTGCGAAGGCGTGTGGGCTCCAGGAACTCATACGGCGCGGCCTGCCTGTTCCTCCGGCGTTCGTCATCCCGATGGCGACAGCGGCGGCGATCAACGATGGCGACCACCACGATGAGCTGAGAGCTGCGGTGGATGACCTGACCGGTGGTGACTCCGAGCGGCGGCTGGCTGTTCGATCCGGCGCCGAAGTTTCCCTTCCGGGTGCGTTCGAGACGATGCTCGATGTTCTGCCCGAAGCCACGGCTTCGGCCATCACGGCCGTCGCCCAGTCGACCAAAGGCTTGCGCGTGATGACGATCGCGGCCTCTCTGGGCTACGACGAAGTACCGCCGACGGCGGTGGTCGTTCAACTTCAGGTCGACTCGACGGGTGGGGCACACTCAGGGGCGGGCGCCGCGGCATCGTGCAACCCCGTGACCGGCGAACCGGGTGCCGTCGGTTCATTCGTTTGGGGCATCCGCGGAGATGCAGTCATGGCGGGCACGGTTCCGGTGCTTGCGCTCACGGCGCTCGACGATCGATGCCCGGAGGCGGCTGCGCAGCTACAGCGCGATCTGATCGAACTCGAGGGTCTCTTCCGACAACCCGTGGAGCTGGAGTTCGCCGTCGCCGACGGCGAGCTCTGGTATCTCCAGCTTCAACTCTTCGAGGTCGCCGACACCGGTGTCTCCGACTTCGACGACAACGTGGTCGTGCTGGCGGAGGGTCATCCGGGATCAGCGGGGATCGGCGAGGGGTATCTGCACGTCGATATCGATGCTGCGTTGGACGCGGTCGAGCAGGGGCAGCCGGTGGTGCTTGCGCTGCAGTGGACGTCACCGAGCGACGCAAGCGCAATGGTCCGCTCGGCTGCCGTGCTGACCAAGGTCGGCGGACGAGAGAGCCATGCCGCCGTGGTGACGAGAAGCGCGAACGTGCCGGCGGTCTTGTCCGTCCAGGGTATGGAGATCGGCCCCGACCATGTTGTGCTCGGCGACGAACGCATCGAGGTGGGCGAGTGGCTGATCGTCGATGGCACAACCGGGCGAGTAGCGCGGCGCGGTCAGCCGGACTGAGCTACCGTCCGGCCAATGCCTGATGATCCGTATGAGGCTCCCGGCCTCGAGGATGCGTACGCACTCGAGTCGCCGGATGACAGCCGGTTGCTCTACGCAAAGTGGGCCGACAGCTACGACGAGACGTTCATCAAGGCGACTGGCTATCGGTATCACGAGCATGTGGCCGACCTGCTGGTGGGTGGAGTGCGCCCCGATGGTCCGGTGATCGACGTCGGTTGCGGTACAGGAGCGGTCGGAGAAGCGCTCCGCTCCCGGGGAGTCGGCGTTATCGACGGCGTCGACATCTCGGCTGAGATGCTCGAGCAAGCCTCCCAGAAGGAGCTTGACGGGCCGATCTACCGGAACCTGCTTGAGGCCGATGTGACCGAGCCGCTCGACATCGCCGATGACACCTATGCAGGAATGACGAGCTCGGGCACGTTCACCCATGGTCACTTGCTCGCGTCGCCGCTGACGGGACTTGTGCGCATCGTGAAGTCCGGCGGACGGTGCGCCATCGGGGTCAACTCCTCGCATTGGGTCGATCATGGATTCGAGCGCTGGTTCGATGGTGCTGTGGTGGACGGACTGATCCATCCGTTCGAGGTACATCGCAAGAAGGTGTACGAGGAGTCCGATCCGACCAACCCGGACGACATGACCAACATCGTGGTCTTCGTCGTTCGCTGACCGGCCATGGGGGAGTGGACCGACAACGCAATCGAGACGGTACGAAGGCACTTCGAAGCGACGGCTGATCCAGAGCGGGCCGAGCAGATGGCGGCCTACATGAGGAATCAGTTTCCGTTCTACGGCATCGGCGCCACTGATCGAAAGGCGATCTGTCGCGATGTCTGGGCGCTGCTTCCGCCACCAACTGACAGCGGTGAACTCGCAGCCTTCGCCCGCGGCTGCTACGCGCTGTCGCAGCGCGAATGGCACAACACGGCGGTGTCCCTTTTGCGCCGCCAGGCAAAACACCTCACACCGGCTGATCTGCCACTCATTCGAGAGCTGATCGTCACGCACGCGTGGTGGGACACGGTCGATGAGATGGCAGCTCACGTGCTCGGTCGCATCGTGTTCGACCATCCCCAATCAGTCTCCGAGATGGATGAGTGGGTGAGGTCGGATCAACTCTGGGTGGCGCGAGCGGCGATCCTTCACCAACTCGGCTACAAGAATCGCACCGACCCTGAGCGCCTTTTCGCCTATTGCGATCTACGAGCCGACGAAAAGGATTTCTTCTATCGCAAGGCCATCGGCTGGGCGCTGCGCCAATACGCTCGAACCGACCCCGAGGCCGTGCGGGCCTATGTCGAGTCCCGTCGGGATCGATTGTCAGCCCTCTCGATTCGAGAGGCGCTCAAGCACCTGGAGTGACCACTACCAGGAGCCCCCGCCACCGCCGCCACCGCCGCCACCGGCACCGCCGGAGAAGCCGCCGCCGCCCGACGAGCTCGGCGCCGTGGACGCGGCCCGAGCCGCCGATGAGATGTGGGCGCCTGCCGCCATGAAGGCGAGGTCGCTTCGGTAGCTTCGGGCCATCTCTGGATTCCGGCTCGCCGCCGCGTCAACCGCGTTGAACCATGCGTCCGACTCGCCAAGCGACACAGCCCACGCCGAGTAGTGCCGCAGAACGCCACGCTCAGCCGCATCATCCACGTGTTCGGCCTCTGAAGCCGCCAGGAAGCGACGGAACGACTCGATTCGCAACCAGAGCGCCGAGCCGATCTCGGTTCGCACCAGCAGCTCGAAGGAACTCACGAGGGCCCCGACGGCACCACCGGCGACAGCGCTGCCGATGACGAGTGCGAGCAATCCCGCTCCACCGGAACGGGCTGCCATCACCGCGCCGACGACAAGAGCCAGCAGGCCAGTGAGGAAGGCCAGGACCGAGAACACCCGAACCAGCGTGCGGCGTCGACGGCCGGTTTCGTCCCAGTGAGCCGACCCGTTGAGCCAGGCGCCGAGATCGCCGTTGAGACGCTTCCAACCCGCCGCGAAATCGCTGTCGTACGAATCGAGTTCGATCGACGACCGTCCGTCGAACATCGCGTCGAGGATCGGGTGCACGCTCGGGTGCGGGGGAGATGTGCCGCGGTGCAACACGGGATCGTCATCGCCCTCGATCCGGATCTCGTCACGGATGGCGGATTCGAGCAACCAGGCCGACATGTGCTGGTCCCGAACCCGTTCTTCCAACAGCAATCCCCCTTCGACTGCGCTCATGTCACGGGGCGGCTCGAACTCGATGGTGGCGAGCTCGGCCAGATCCTTCTCATCGAGCCGTTCGGAGGTCATGCCGTCCTCCGTCTCGCCGAAGGCCGCGTCGGCGGCTCCGCCCGACCAGACCCGCTCGCGACCTGCCCGTCGCACGGCCACGGTGGCGCACAACGCTCCTGCCAACGCGATGAGCGCGGCCAGCAGCGCCGGGCGAACGATGCCGCTACCGGGATCGGTGGCCGGCCCTTCTGGCGGAATCGGAGTCGCATCAACGGTGGACTCGTCGCCGAGAACTCCCGAGAGGGTGAGGCCCTCGCCCGCGCCCAGGGATTCCACGCGTACCACCGAGCGTGTGGCTGCCTCGCGGACAAGCGTGCAGTCGGTTTCGTCCCACGCCGTGCCGGTCACACAACCGGGTGATGTCAGATCGTTGGGAAGAACGAGCGCAACCGTGATCTCCTCCAGAGGAACCGTCCAGTCGGTGCCGACGGCATCCCAGGCGAAGAATCCCCCTTGGACGACCGCCTCGACCGGCAGCACGTAGTCGATGCGATAGCGGTGCCGACCGGTGATCGTGCGATCCGGATCGCCGATCCGTATCGAGATGTCGAGGTACCCCTCCGAGACCGTGGCCTGGTCGGGTGCGGTTGGCGACTGGACCGCCACCGACCTGGAGAGGGCATCGGGGATGTCGCGGTAGATGCCATGCCGAGGCGTTATCCCGAAGTCGTAGTCGATCACCTCGGTCACGACCAGGCCATCGTCGGTGAGCATCCCACTGATCCAGTACCCGGCGATCCGTTCAGAATCACCCGCCGCGGCGGCGATGGCCGCAATCACCCCGATCCCGAGCGAGACCAGGACTGTGATGAGGATGGCGATACGGCGACGACGTTTGATCGGCATGGTTAGACCGTAGAGGGCGGCCGGCACCCGATCGGGTAGCGTGCCGAACCATGTCGGAGACCGCCCCGTTTCCTGCCGCTTTTGCGCGGCGATTGCCGAAGGCAGAACTCCACGTTCATCTGGAGGGATCAGTCGGTCCCGCCACGCTTCTTGCATTGGCCGAGAAGCACGGTGTTGTCCCACCCGCCTATGACGAAGCCGGAATCGTGGACTGGCTCCGCACCGACAGTTTCCCGGGGTTCCTCGAGCGCTACTTCTTCATCTGTCGGCTCCTGCGGGATCCCGACGACTTTCGCCGCGTCGCCTACGACTATCTGGCCAGCGCCCACGATCAAGGCGCGGTGCACGTGGAGTTCCACGTGTCGTCGAGCTATCACATCGTCGAGCAGGTGGCGGATTGGGCTTCGATTCTCTCGGGAATCGTGGCCGGGTGCGACGAGGCAGAGAATGCGTTGGGCGTGTCGTCGCTACTGATTCCGGACCTCTCGCCGCATCTCGGCGCTGAAGCGGCTCATCGTGCGCTCGATTCGGTGCTCACCAATATCGACAACCGAACAGTGGCCATCGGCATGGGCGGTCCGGCTGACACCTGGCGCATCGACGACTACGGCCCGTGCTATGACCGGGCGCGTGCCTCGGGTTTGCGGGCAGTGAGTCATGCCGGCGAACACGGCCCAGCGTGGGAGGTTCGCCACGCCATAGAGGTGTTCGGCGCCGAGCGAATCCAGCATGGAATCGGAGCAATGCAAGACCCTGAGGTCGTCAAGATGCTGGTCGACGAAGGCATTGCGTGTGACGTCTGCCCGGGCAGCAATGTTGCACTGGGGGCGGTCTCATCGATGGCGGAGCACCCGTTGGCAGCGATGCTGGACGCCGGGATCACGGTCACCCTGGGATCCGATGATCCCCCGCTGATGGCCACCAATCTATTGGCGGAGTACGAGCACGCATGGAACCTGGCATCACTCGACGAGGACGGCTTGCGACAGCTCGCTCATAACTCGCTTGTGGAGAGCTTTGCTCCCGTCGAATTGGTTGAGGCATGGCTCTCGGACGATTGATTTCCGATGTTGTCGCTGCCGCATCGTGACAGACTCTCCGCCATGGACCACCTCACCACTGCTGAACTCGAGTCCCGTCTTGGCGAAGTCCGCGAATCGCCCACCGATGGCGGCACGCTGAAGCTGATTGTGCAGCGGCCGGACGTCGACATGAGAGTGGTCCTCGCCGAGGGTGAACTGAATCGTGAGGAAGGTCTGGCCGGCGACAGCTGGAATCAGCGTTCGTCCAATCGCACCGAAGATGGTGGCCCGCACCCTGGCATGCAGCTGAACATCATCAATTCTCGCTTTCTCGCGATGGTGGCGCAGTCTGAGGAGCGGATGCCACTCGCCGGTGACCAGCTGGTTGTCGATCTCGATATCAGCGCGGCCAACCTTCCCGCGTGGACGAAGCTGTCGATCGGCGAGGCTGTCATCGAGATCACCGATCAGCCCCATACCGGCTGCGCCAAGTTCACGCAGCGCTTCGGTCTCGATGCCCAACGTTTCGCCAACTCGGAACTCGGTTCCGAGATGAAGCTTCGTGGCGTCAACGCCCGTGTCATCACACCCGGCCGAATTCGGCAGGGTGACAAGATCACGAAGCTGTAGCTGGTTGCCACTCACCCATCGCAGGGGTGCACTGATGGTGCTGGGCGCCGGTGTGGTCTTCAGTTTCGGCTCCTTGTTCTTCCGGGCAACCGACACGCTGGACGCGTGGCAGTACCTGACGTTTCGGGGCTACGGCGCATTCCTTGCGGTGTTGCCGGTGATTTGGTTCCAGAACCGAGGAGATCTCGGCGCGGTGGCCCGCCGCGTCGAGGTGCGTCATGTGCTCGCCGGCCTCGTTGTCAGCTCGATGATGATCGCGTTCATCGTGGCGCTGACCTACACGGATACCGCTTTCATCCTGCTGTTCCAAGCAGCGGGGCCGATCTCGGCGGCGGTGTTCAGCTGGCTGCTCCTTCGAGAGCGGATGTCTCGCGACGCCCGCATCTCGGCCGCCGGCGCGGCGCTCGGTGTGGTCATCATGGTCTCAGGGGGAGTCGACGCCGGCGTCGGTTGGGCCATCCTGATCGTGCTGGTCATCCCGGTCGGAATCGGGCTCTACGGGACCCTGGTGCGCTCGGCCGCGACCATCGATCCTCTCGTGCCGGTGCTCATCGCCGGCTTTGTGGCCGGCTCTGTCGGGCTCATCGTCAGCGCTGCCGGGTCGGGTTTCGACGTCGCCGGAAGAGATGTCGCCATCGCACTACTGGCCGGCATGGCGCTGATCGCCTTGCCCTTGCCCTTCTTCAACCACGCCCAAAAGGTGGTGCCTGCGCCTGAAGCCACATTGCTCTTGATGGCGGAGGTCGTGCTCGCCCCGTTTTGGGTGTGGTTGGTCTACGCCGAGGAGCCGACGGGTGCGACGTTGGTCGGCGGAGCAGTCATGCTGGCGTCGGTGGTCTGGCTCACCCAACGGAGCATGAGCCCGGATCGCCGGATCAGGACCAGCCGGGGCTAGCGCTAGCTGCTGCAGCTGAGCATCGAGCACCCGGCCCGCGTGCGGGCCCAGTCGGGCCGTTTCTCGGAGAACCGTTCGCGACCCGGTTGTTCGGTGTACGGGTTGCGCAGCACATCGAGGAGTTCGTTGACGAGGGCAGGGTCTCCCTTTTCGGCGTCGTCGATGGCGAGTTGGGCTAGGTAGTTGCGAAGGACGTAGATCGGGTTGACCTGGTCCATCGCGGCCTTCCGGTCGGCGTCGGCTCGACTCTCAGCTGCGATCCGCTCGCGATAGCGGCGAAGCCATGCGAGCGTTTCGACTCGCACGTCGCCGGTGAGGAGAATCGGGTCGTAGTACGCGCCGAGCAGCGGCGCGAGCAACATTTCGTCGGAGGGTTCGGCGTCGCCTTCGCTCACGGCCACATCGGCAAGCGAGCGGAAGAACAGGGTCATGTCCACTTCGGTCTTGGGTAGGAGGTCCAGGAGATCGCCGATGAGCGGCTGATCGCGTTCGGGATCGGGGGCCGCAATGCCGAGCTTGGCGGCCATCATCGCCCCCCACTCGTCGTTGAACCGGTTGACGTACACCTCGAGCGCGGCCTGGAGGGGTTCGACGTCCTCCACCAGTGGATAGATCGCGTTGGCGAGCTGGGTCAGGTTCCACTGGCCGATGTGGGGCTGGGCGCCATGTCGGTAGCGCTTGTGTTGGGCGTCGGTGGTGTTGGGAGTCCAGCCGGGGTCGTAGTCCTCGAGCCAGCCGTAGGGCCCGTAGTCGATGGTGAGGCCGTGGATCGACATGTTGTCGGTGTTCATCACACCGTGCACGAACCCGACCCGCTGCCAGTGCACGATCATGTCGGCGGTCCGGCGGGCGACTTCGGCGAACCATGCCGTGTAGACCTCAGGCGAGGGATCGCCAAGCTCGGGGAAATGGGTGGTGATCGTGTGATCGGCAAGCTGTCGCAACAGATCGAGATCGTCTCGTGAACGGGCGAGTTCGAACGATCCGAATCGGATGAACGACGGTGCCACACGGCAGACGACGGCTCCCGGCTCGAGTCCGGGGCGCCCGTCGTAGAACATGTCGCGCATCACCTGATCACCAGTGGTGGCGAGGCTGAGTGCTCGCGTGGTGGGCACGCCGAGATGGTGCATCGCCTCGCTGCACAGGAACTCGCGGACCGAGCTCCGAAGAACTGCGAGACCGTCAGCGGTCCGGGAGTACGGGGTCGGGCCGGCGCCCTTCAGCTGCAGCATGTGTCGTTCACCCGCCCCGGTCACGATCTCGCCGAGTGTGATCGCTCGACCATCACCGAGCTGACCCGCCCAGTTGCCGAACTGGTGGCCGCCGTAGCAGGCCGCGTGGGGGTCCATCGCGTCGATCGTGGCGTTGCCGGAGAACACTTGGAGGAATTCGTCGGTGGCGGCGACAGCGGGGTCGAGGCCGAGCATGTCGAGGACCTCGGGGGAGTGGGCCAGCAGTCTCGGTGCTGTAGTCGCCGTCGGTTGAACTCGCGAGAACGCGGCCTGGTGGACCTGACGCGGACGGTTGAGATCCACCGGATCGCCCGGCAGTTGCTCGGTGAAACGATTGTCGAAGTTCAGCTCTGACAGGGTTGTGACCACCTCCCCAGGGTAGATGCGCCAAACTGCGGTATGCGTTCTCCCCTCACCAGCGCCCGCGCTCGAGCCGTCGGCCCCTACAGCCATGGGATCGCCTCTGACCCATTCGTGTACTTGTCTGGCCAGACACCACTTGACCCCGACAGCGCGGAACTGGTCGCCGGTGGTGTCGACGCCCAGACCGGTCAGTGCTTTGACAACCTCATGGCCGTGCTCGCCGACGCCGGGCTCGACGAGAGCGACGTCGTGAAGGTCAACGTCTACCTGACGGACATGGCGACGTTCGAAGCGATGAACGCCACCTACGCCACCCGATTCTCCGAACCGTTCCCCGCCCGCACCACGATCGGGGTGGCCGCCCTGCCCCTCGGCGCCGCGGTGGAGATCGAGTTGATCGCTCGACGCAGGGATCGTTGACGTGAAGATCGGTGAACTGGCGGCGCAGGTCGACGTAACCCCGAAGACCGTGCGGTACTACGAGTCGATCGGTGTGTTGCCCGAGCCGGATCGTGGGCCCTCGGGCTATCGGGACTACGACGATGAGGCGGTCGAGCGGCTGCGGTTCGTCCGAGATGCACAGGCAACGGGGCTGACACTGGCCGAGATCTCGTCGGTGCTGGAGTTGAAGGACGCCGGATCGGGGAGTTGTCAACACACGACAGAGCTCTTGAAGCGGCATCTGAGCGAGTTGGACCAGCAGATCGAACGCCTCCAGGAGGCCCGTGCTGAGCTCGTACGACTCTCTGAACGGGCCCAGGGGCTTGATCCCGCGTCATGCACGGATCCCAACCGATGCCAGGTGATCTCGGGATCTGACATCATCGCTTGACCTTCCAGCCGACTGGAAGCTTTAGACTGATGGCATGGTAGAAACCTCAACGCTCGAGCGGACTGACATCTCTGTGGCGGGCATGACTTGTGCGGCCTGCTCGAACCGGGTCGAAGGCGGCCTGGCCGGTCTCCCCGGGGTCAGCGATGCCCAGGTCAATTTCGCCTCGGGCCGGGCCACCGTCCGCCATGACCCGTCCCTTGACCTCGCCACCATGCACGCCACGATCAAAGGCCTCGGCTACGAAGTCGTCGACGATGGCGACGCAGCCGATGAGGCCGAGCAGCGTCGAGAGCAGGATCTCTTTCACCGGTTCGTCGCCGCGGCGACACTCGCGCTTCCGGTGGTGCTCATCTCGATGGTTCGTCCGCTGCGGTTCACCGGTTGGGAATGGGTGGCAGGCGGTCTGACCATTCCCATCGTCTTCTGGTCTGGACTGCCCTTCCACCGTGGAGCGCTGGTCAACCTTCGTCACCGCGCCACCAACATGGACACGCTCGTGTCGATGGGCACGCTGTCCGCCTTCATCTGGTCGACCGTCGTCCTCCTCGGCGACATCTCCGGTGCTCATGTCTATTTCGAGACTGCCGCGGTGATCGTCGCGCTGATATTGCTGGGCAAGTGGTTCGAAGCGAAGGCCAAGCGACGCTCCGGCGATGCGATTCGGGCTCTGGCAGAGCTGGGTGCGCCGATCGCCACGCTTGAGGACGGACGTGAGATCGCGATAGCGGACCTGGCCGTTGGAGACCGTTTCGTCGTGAAGCCCGGCGACAAAATCGCCACCGATGGCGTGATCGTCGACGGCACAGCGGCGGTCAACATGGCGATGATCAGCGGCGAGCCCGTTCCTGTCGACCTCGGGCCCGGCGACGAGGTGATCGGGGCCACGATCAACACCAACGGCTCGCTGGTTGTCGAGGCCACCAAGGTCGGCGCCGACACCGCTCTTGCCCAGATCATGCGGCTCGTCGACGAAGCGCAAGGGAGCCGGGCCGAGGTACAGCGGCTCGCCGATCGTGTGGCATCAGTGTTCGTTCCCTCGGCCATCGGCGCGGCGCTGGTCACCCTGGTCGCCTGGCTGGTGCTCGGCGACTCTGTGAGCGACGCATTCACCGCGGCAGTGGCCGTTCTGATCATCGCCTGTCCGTGTGCCCTTGGCCTTGCCACACCTCTCGGAATCATGGTTGGAACCGGGCGTGGCGCTCAGCTCGGGGTGATCATCAAGGGCGGCGAGGTGCTCGAGGACACTCGCGCCATCGACACTGTGATTCTCGACAAGACCGGCACTCTCACCACCGGACGTATGGAGCTGGCCGAGGTCATCGCGCCAACAGTTGATCCTTCAGAGGTCGTGCCACTGGTGGCGTCGTTGGAAGCCCGGTCGGAACACCCCATCGCCCGAGCTGTCGCCACGGCGGCCCCGGTGCCGTTCGAGGTCGATGCCTTCGAGAACCATGCCGGGCGAGGTGTCAGTGGCACAGTGGCCGGCACCGAAGTGGCCATCGGCAAGCCTGAGCTGTTCGACACGATGCCCGAGGCTGTACTGGCTGCCGGCCGCGCCGCGGCGGAAATGGGGTCAACGGTGGTCTATGGAGGCCGTGAGGGTGTGGCCGAGGTCGTCTTCGTCATCGCCGACCACGTCAAGGAGACGTCCGGTGAGGCCATCAGGGCGCTCGACAGCCAGGGTCTGCACACGATCCTGCTGACCGGCGACAACCAACGGACCGCCGAGGCCGTCGCCGCGCAGGTCGGAATCGGCCAGGTCATCGCCGAGGTCCTGCCCGACGACAAAGCCGCCACGGTGGCCAAGCTCCAAGCCGAGGGTCACCGTGTCGCGATGGTCGGCGACGGCATCAATGATGCGCCGGCACTCGCTCAGGCCGACCTCGGAATTGCGGTCGGCACCGGCACCGACGTTGCCATCGAGGCCTCTGATCTCACGATCGTGGCGGGCGATCTGCGTGCGGTTGCCGATGCAATAGCGCTCTCGCGTCGCACCCTGGCCACGATCAAGGGCAACCTGTTCTGGGCATTCGCCTACAACGCCGCGGCGATCCCGCTGGCGGCGTTCGGCGTCCTCAGCCCGATGATCGCCGCCGGCGCCATGGGCATCTCGTCGGTCTTTGTGGTCACCAACTCGTTGCGTCTTCGCCGTTTCACCGGCTACCGCAAGTAACGGTGGGGTCTGTCCCCAGTGTGACTTAGTTGGAGCGGACGTCCCAGAGATGGTGCACGGGGTCGTGGAGGAGATAGCGGGCGAACGTGTCGACTGTGAACTCGGCGCCGTCGCTGCGATAGCCGGTCCGGCTCCAGTCGGCACCTGAAACGGCGTCGAACCGGGTCGCCAATGCATCGGCGGCCGACTCGAGTTCGACCCGCACCACGTTTGGGTCCTGCTCGTTGTAGCGCTCGGCCAGGGCGGTCTCGTCCTGGTCCCAGTTCGGAAAGCTGGGCCCGTCCTGGGTGAGCATGAGATCGAGGCGAAAGAGGTAGAGCCGATACACATCGCGAACGTGAGCCGAGTACTCGAGCAGCGACCACTTGTCGGGGCGGGGTCGTTCGGTGCAACTCTCGGCGTGAGCCAGCAGGTCAGACCACTCTCGGCCGTTCTCGCGGATGAGTTCACCGACGGTCTCGACGGGGAAACTCCGGACATCGATCCGACACTGTGGGCACACCCGCTCGAGGACCCACGTCCAATCCTTCTCGTCAGGCACGATCTCATCGGAGGAATAGCTCATTCCCGCAAGATAGTTCGCTGAGGCCGGACAGGATCAGCGACTACCGAGCCGGCGTGCCGCCCACCGGGCGAAGTGGAGCGACGGCGCATCCATGACCGCGGAGAACCGGCCGCCATCGAATGCCGGTCAGCGGCGACCTCGCTGCGTGTCTTCCACAACACCCTGGTCCTCGATGAAGACCTGCTTCCACGTTGCGGTCCGCTGCGTCCGGACGTCAGGTAGTCATGGTCTGCCTGGCGTGGCCTCGCTCATTCGGTTGAACGAGACCGACTCACTCATGCAACGCCGCCGGTGAGTTGTAGGCCGAGCGTGTCATAGCGGTGGAGGAACGCTGCCGCTTGGCCCCGAGTGGCAGTGGCCGATGGCGAGAACTCGGTTGACGAGGTCCCGGTCGTGACACCGACCTCGGCCGCCCATGCGATCGCAGCGGCCGAGAATCCGTCGGGGTCGACGTCGTCGAACGGAACAGGCTCGTTTGGTGTCGGTCTACCCGCCACTCGCCACAGGAAGGTCACGAACTGCTCACGGGTGAGGTCGCTGTCGGGTGTGAATGTGGTGGCTGAGGTGCCGGTGGTGTAGCCGTTCTCGACCATCCAGCGCACGGCCTCGGTGTAGTACGCATCGGCGCGCACGTCCTCGAACTCGATCGTGGCCGACGCTGCCGGCATGAGCTCCATGCGCCACAGGAACGTTGCGGCCTGGGCCCGGCTCACGTTGTGGTTCGTGCAGAAGCGATCTTCGCGACACCCGGTGGTGATTTCCTCGGCCAGCAGCCAGGCAACGTCTCCTCCGAACGGTGACCCGAAGGTGTCGCAGAACGGCTCACCTTCGGTGGCGTCGGCGTCGCCGCAGAGGATGTTGCCGGCTCCGACCCACACGAACTCCCAGGGTTCGGGGTTCGGGCCGGCATTGACGATGCCTTCGGGGTAGCTCGGGATGAACCCATGGGCTTTCGCTCGCTCGAAGTTGTTCTCAGCGAGCCATGCATATTCGGGTGAGGCCGCGAAGTCGAAGAGCAGATGGGTGTCAGACTTCATGTCGAGCGCGTAGCCGGTGTGGTGCTTCGAATAGCCGGGCACGGCGACGATGTCGAGAAGCGTTTCGATCGACGCGTCGTCGTAGCCGGTGCTTCGTGCCCTCATCAGCGACGCCTGGTGTGAACCGCTGCGATAGCCAGAGGTGATGATGAGGGTCTGCCCCTCGGCGCGCGCCGCAGCCTGGAGTGATTCCCACGCAGTGGAAGCATCTGGCTGGAGCAACACGCCGTCGGTCCAGACGAGATCCCGGCTCGGTTCAGGTCGACGGATGTAGCCGCGGGCTTCGCCGAGCTCGCGAATGCGGTTGTCGATCTCGGTATTGCCGGTGATCGACGGAGGATCGCCGATATCGGCCAGCCCGGGGAGCAGGGCTTGGTCAAACGTGGCCAGGTACTCATCTGGAGTGTGGGCGCTGGCCGCGACCGCATCCTCCACAACACCAGCTGCTGCTGGTGCCGCAAGCGAGGCGAGGAGCGTGACGGCGACGAGTATGAGCCGCGTTCTCACCGTTACTCGTCCTCCGTGTCGACCGTCGGAGGAGACGATACAACGGCGCACGGCTACGAGCGTGCGCCCTGGGGGAGGTACACGTCGTGATGCTGTGGATCGAGTTCTCGACTCAGCTCACGGAGTCGCCCGTGGAACTCGTCACGGGGCACGTGGCACAGCCGAATGTGGCGTCCGAATGATGGATCGAACCCAGTGCGGCCATGCATCACGCGGTGATTGTCGATCAGCATCCCGTTGCCTGGTGCAACACGAATCTCGGCGAGAAATGCCGGGTCGATCATCCGACGGTTGTATTCCCGCACCGCGTCGTAGAACGCATCCATGAGCTCGGCGTCCACGTCGAGCGGAGCCAGCGCACGGTCGAAGTAGCGGATCCCCTGTGGCCGTCCGAACTCGTCGAGGGAGATGAGCGGGCCGCGGTTTCGCAGGTCGATCTCACCGGGGTGTCGGCGGATCTGGGAGATCGGAAGAGTGGTGAGGAGGTGGTAGGCGCCGGGTTCGTCGGCGGCGAGCGACTCCGCGATAGCGAACCCGTCGACATAGGTTGACATGCCGCCCTCATCGGTGTTGACGAGGCAGTGGAAGACATCGATGCCGGGAGGGGAGTAGTAGAAGGCGTCGTCGATGTGCGGTGCCTGGGGCATGCCGGTCTTGGCGCCGAGCTTGGCGACCGGTTCGGCCTTCACGTCGTAGATTCGGCCGTAGACGGTGGTCTCATGGATCGGGCCGACCAGATTCGCGAGTTGCTCGGTTGCTACGGGGTCCACGCCGATGTCGGCGATCTGCACGATGCCGTAGTCGCGCAGTTTCTGGAAGGCCTCGAGTTGGCCAGCCCCGCCGTCGGTTGCATCCGCCCAGGACACGGTCGGGAAATGGTCGGCCAGCTCCGACCGCCATGTAGTTGGACGCCAACCGGCCCGCTGCCGGCGAGCCGTTGAGTCGTAGGCGTGGTGCTGCAGCCAGTCGGGGCCGTAGATCGACTCGTGGCCATCGGGCCAGGTGACGCAGAGGTCGCCATCGGTTGCCGTTGCCACTGACGGGGCGATGTCGCTCCCGAATGAGATAACGGTATTGAAGCGGATGCCGTCGGCGGGGTTGCCGCACTCTGCGCAGTAGCAGCAGTGCCGTAGCCATTGGTGGTGAAACGAGGTGACTGAGCCGTCCGCGAACTCCACGTGAACCGCTCGTTCGGCGACAGACGCAACCGTGACACGGGACGCATCGAGTCCGAGCCGATTGCCCTGGAACGGGTTGTAGGTCGTGATCGCCTCCGGCGCGTCATGGCTCGCTGCTTCCATGGGAGGACGCTACTGGACAGTCGTTCAGCCGATCGAGGCCGGTCGATACACTGCATCAGCGATGGACTTCAACTTCTTCCTGTCGAGCTACTATCCGGACCCGACCTACGGCGGTCGGCAGCTCTACGTCGACATGGTGGCCGAGGCAAAGCTCGCCGAGCAGCTCGGCTTCAACAGTGTCTCGATTCCCGAGCACCACCTCATCAACGTGCTGCTCAATCCTGCTCCGCTTCAACTGGCCGTCAAGGTCGCGACGGTGACGGAGACGATCGATGTCGTCACCTCGGTAGCGGTGTTGCCGCTTCACGACATGCGGGTGTTCGCCGGCGAGGTGGCGATGGCCGACATCCTCACCGATGGTCGGTTGGTGCTCGGGGTCGGACGGGGCGCATTCGCCTACGAGATGGCCCGCCTCGGCACGCCGATCGAGGAGAGCCGGGCGAAGTTCGACGAATCGCTCGACGTGTTGCTCCGATTGCTCGCTGAATACGAAGTTGAGCACCACGGCCATTACTACGACTTCGAGCCGATCACGATCATGCCGCGGCCGCTCACGCAGCCCCGCCCACGGATGATGATCGCCACCATGAACTACGAGGGCATCCGCAACTCGACGTTGCGCGGCTTCAACATTCAGACCACCCCACTGTCGGGCGATCCGGAGTTGTTTCGAATGCAGGTGGATGCCCACAAGGAGGCAAAGGCCGAGATGGGCGCGGCAGGGGATGATCTGCGGATCATGCTCAGCCGTATCGCCTATTGCGCTGCTGATGAGGCCGATGCTCGGCAGAAGTTGGAGATGGCCTATGACTACTACTCCAGATTCGACAATGTCTTCACCGGCCCCGGCGAGGTCAAGGACGGTTGCATCGCGGTGCTGCCGCGTAACCAGACGATCGAAGAGCTCGACGCCAACCTCATGGTCTGCACGTCGGAGCAGATGATCGAGAAGATCTCCGAATACGACGAGCGCGAGATCGACGAGCTGATCCTGAGTTCCCATCTCGGTCAATCGTCCGGGGAGACGACCGAGATGATGGAACGGTTCGCAGCAGAGGTGATGCCGGCCTTCTAACGCACACTGGGGTCTGTCCCCAGTGTGCGTTAGCGCTTGGCCTTCTTGCCGAACATGATGCCGGCGACGCGGCGGATCTGGATCTCTTCGGCCCCTTCGGTGATGCGGTAGCGCCGGTGATGGCGGTAAATGTGTTCGAACGGCATGTGGCGCGTGTAGCCGATGCCGCCGCAGGTCTGCATGGCCTGGTCAGCGGCATTGCAGACCAGCCGGTTGGCGCGGTAGTTGCACATGCTGACCTGGTCGCTGATCTCCATGTGGCCGTACTTGTCCATATGCCATGCGGTCTGACGGATCAGCGCTCGCAACATGGCGGCCTCGGTCTGAAGTTCGGCCAGCGGGAACTGGATGGCCTGGTTGAGCCAGAGCGGCTTGCCGAACGGTTTGCGTTCCTTGGCGTACTCGACCGCAAGGTCGATGCAGTGCTGGGCTGCGCCGAGGCTCGATGCCGCTTGGCGGATGCGGTTCTCGTGCACGAACATGTTGGCCAACTCGAGGCCACGACCGAGCTCACCGAAGATCGCGTCGTCCCCGACGCGGACGTCGGTGAAGTGCACGTCGGGATGATCCGTCGGCATGTTGAACGTCCACCAGAACGTGCCGAGTTCGACCCCAGGCAGATCGGTGGGCACGAGGAAGCAGGTGATGCCGTCGGCGTCGCCCGCCTCACCGCTCGTGCGTGCGTAAACCATGTCGTGGGTGGCGTGATGCATGCCGGTGTTGAACCGCTTGTCGCCGTTGATCGCCCACTCGTCTCCGTCCTTGACAGCAGTGGTGTCGAGATGGGTGGCGTCGCTGCCATGGTTGGGCTCGGTGAGCCCGAACGCCACTCGACGCTCCCCGATGAGACATGCCTCGATGAACTCCGCCTTCTGCGCATCGGTGCCCTTGGCGATCATCATCTTGATGAACGGATGGTTGCCGACAATGGACGACTCGTTCTGCAGGTCGTTGTGCAACCCAAGCCCTCGGGTAGCGAGGTGCTCCCGAATGATCGCCATCTGGAGGTTGGTGCCGTCGCTCCCCCCGACGTCGGCGGGCAGAGCGAACCGATAGTGGCCGGCCGCATCGGCCAACCGCCGCATCTCGCCGAGGAGATTCTCCCAGTCCTGCATCGGGAGACCGTCGTTGTCCCAATCGGTCCGAGCGTGCTCGCGACGGTGGTCGAAGAAGCGCTCGTTGTCGTCGCGGGCCTGAAGCGGCTCGATCTCGCTCTTTATGAAGCCGTCGAGCGCATCGAGGTAGGCCAGAACATCGTCCGGGATATCGAAGTCCATCGTCGGCGCCCGCGGGCTCAGCCGAAGCCGTCGACGATGACCAGGCGGCCGTTGGCCGTGGCCTTGTGACGCATGCCAACCACCGATTG
Organism: Acidimicrobiales bacterium; assembly: GCA_029263175.1. Taxonomy (GTDB): domain Bacteria; phylum Actinomycetota; class Acidimicrobiia; order Acidimicrobiales; family Aldehydirespiratoraceae; genus JAACCU01. The sequence goes on from JAJCXZ010000069.1 coordinate 41,597, forward strand.
GTACGACTCCGACTCGTATGCCGCCACGGCGGCTTCCTTGGTGGGGTATTCGATGACGACGGTCATGTGACCAGCCTCGCCTTCCTTACCCTCGGAGGCCTTGTCGAGAACGAGGAGCTTGCCGCCGCCATCGAGGATCGGTGACGAGTTCTGCTGATACTCGCGATATCCGTCGAGGTCGGTCACGTTGTAGTTGCCAATGAGGTATGCGGCCATGGTCGTGCTCCTGGTTGGTTTCGCGGAAACGGTAGTCGAGAGGGTTCAGTCGCCCTGCAACGCGGCGAGCATTGCGTTGGCGCCGGCGAGCAGGGCATCGGCTTGTGTCTCACTGAGCCCCGCGAAGCCATGGGCCGTGATCTTGTTGGTGAGGTCTTCGGCACCGGCGAGGGAATGTCGATGACGATCCTCGAGCACCGGCTCCTCCTCCCAACCGAACTGGGCGACCATGTCGGGGCGCTTGATCGCATGGGCTTCGACAGGGCTGAGGCCTGAAGCGATCACCGCGGCGATGTGGGCGCTGCCGCGCAGTTCTCGAAGTGTGATCGCCAGCTGCATCGCTCGAGCCGGAGCATCGTCGGGGAGGGGCTCGGCGGCGTAGCCGGCGTAGAGCGCCAGGCCGGCGGGGTCGGTCGCGGCAATGACTGCCTCGGCGGCCTCGTTGAACGCGTCAAGCCCGTCGATGTCGCTGAACTCGGCGCGACCGATGGCATGACCACAGGCGAGCAACTCCCGGGCGGCTTGGCGAGGATCGAGGGTCTCACGAGCGCTGTTCCACATCTTGGCGATCAAGCCACCGTTGAACCAACCGAACGCGCTCTGAACGACCGGCGCCTCCACGTCGCCCAGCACGCCACCGCGTCCGAGCACGTAGAAGCGGAAGCCGTCGAGACCCAGTTCCTTGCTACGAGCGACGGAGTCCGGGTGGAAGTAGTAGGCCCCGCCGACCGTGTTCAACGGTGCGCCGACGGCTGCAGCAAGCTCTTCTGGTTTCATGCGATTCTCCTGGGGTCGGACCTCAGCGGCCCATTGTGTAGAACTCGTCGTTGGGACGCATCGCCGAGAGGTTGGCAAGGCGATTCGACATGGCGAAGAAGCCGGTGATGGCGCCGATGTCCCAGATCTCGTCATCAGTGAAGCCGCGGTCGCGCATCTCATCGAGGTCGTCGTCGGAAAGCGATGCCGAGTCGTTCACCATGCGCAGCGCGAAGTCGACCATGTGGCGTTCGCGCTCAGAAAGGTCCGCCTTCCACGGATTGAGCGCCACCTGGTCGGCGAGCTGGGGGCGTTTGGAACGAATACGCAGGATTGCTCCGTGGGCGATCACACAATAGAGACACCCGTTGACTGCACTGGTGGCAACGACGATGAGTTCGCGCTCCGCCTTCGACAGCCCGTCGCTCTTGTCCATGAGGGCGTCGTGCATGGCCATGAACGGTCGGAACTCGTCGGGCCGATGGGCCAGCGCGATGAAGACGTTGGGAATGAAGCCCGACTTCTCCTGGACGGTTTCGATCTGGGTGCGGATGTCGTCTGGCAGGTCCGCGAGCTCGGGAACAGGAAAGCGCGAGATTGCGTGTTCGCTCATGAGTCGAGCGTAGACATGCTTGTCCTTCGGAGCCCAAACGCGAAGACGACACGCCGGGCACGAGTCCCGGCGTGCCTTCTTCTTGCCCGCTTGCGATTGTTGGGGTGGTCAAAGCGTCCGGCGGCTAGCGCCTCGCGGCTGCAACCTCGGCGAGCGCCTCGGGCTTTGCGCCCTTGACGGCCTCGACCTGAGCGATCGACTCGTCGGAGAAGATGATGTTGACCTTGCTGGTGAGCTTGCCCTTTTCGAGATCGATTCTGACGATCTGATCGAGCGGCCATTCGGCGAGTACGCCCTTCGGCCCACCCGACATCACGCTCTGCTCGAACAGAATCCAACGCTGGTTGCTGATGGCGAGGATCGCCTGTTTGGCATTGGGGAACGAGTCAGCAAGCGAGCCGGATTCGGCTTTCTCGGCACTGCCCTTCACGGCCTGCCCGATGGCGGCGCCGACGAGTCCGCCGACCGCGCCGAACGCGACCTGCTTCTTGAATTGCCCGACTGCCTGAACGACAGCTGCTCCCTCGATCTTCTCCGCGGCGTTCAAGAACTCAGCGCCCTTCTTGTGAACCTTCTTCACCATGTCGACCATGGTCAACTCCTTTCGGATCCCGCTGGTTGTTGATCGGCAGGATGAGCGCGGTTCTGAGCACGTAACCTCCCATGATGCGTGAGGTGGTCGTCGGGAAGAGGCGTCGAGTGATAGCGCTCGTTCTCGTTGCTGTAGTGGCGGGCATTCCGGGAGCTGTCGTCATTTTCCTCGAGCCCAGTGCCGATGCGGCATCGGCGCTGAGCGTCGTATGCGCGGTGCTCGTCGCACTTCTGCTCGTGAAGCTTCTGCTGGAGCTGGAGCAGTCGGATCGTCAGCTCGCCAAAGCCACGAATTCGTTTGTCGCCGAGACTGCGAACCAGATTTGTGCCCTTGAGGTGGCAATGGATCTGATTCGCGAGCGACACGACGTGCAGACTCGTGAACTGAACGAGGTGATGGCGGAGCTGGATGTCTCGGTCGCCGCTCTCGAGACCCAGATGAAGGTCGATTCGCGGCGCAAGGACATGGACCGAGAAGAAGACAGGAGAGAAATCGCGCGGACACTCGTGGCGCTCCACGAGGCCATGACAGGAACATCACTACGTGAGCCATGATCTAGAGCTACCCAGGGTCGTAGTCGTGTCGACGACGCCGATGTCTGCCTCATCGGCGTCGGGATTCTGCCTCGCTTCGCTCTTCGACGAATGGCCGAGTAGTCGGCTTCTCGAGGTCACGATCGCGGGTCCGTCCCCGGATTCTGCTTCGCGAGCCGGCACCTCGATCTCGTGCCCGAGCGGAGCGCTGAGCGACGCCGACGTCGCCGTCATCGAGAGCTTCTCTCCGCACGTTGTCTATGTCCGAGCGAACGAGTGGCCGGAAGCGTGGTGGGAACTCGGCCGGACGGTGGCGGCCCGATTCGACATTCCGTATGTCGCTCATGTCTTCGACGATGTGGTTGCGTGGCAGTTGGCTCGATTCGACCCACCGTTCAACGAACTTCGGGCGATTCGGCGCGACCTGAGTCTCCGTCGGCTGGTTGGCGATGCGGTCGCCACGTTCTCTTGCTCTGACGCCCACAGCGAATCAATGTTCGCTCGATACGGCGTGGTCGCCTCGCCCTTTGTTCGGTGGGTGGATCCGATCGTCGTCCCACGAGTGGAGCACGGCGACGTCTTTCGATTCGCATATGCAGGCCGATGCAATTCGGTCCAGCACAGTGGGGCGCTGCGCGATGTTGCGTTCGCTGCACTTGCGCTGGCTGATGAGGGCCTCCGCATTGCCATCGATTGCATCGGTCCAAATGCTGACGACTTCGGCACCTTCTTCGCGCAATACCCAGAGACACAAGCGGTGGTGTCGTTCCATGGCAACCTTGCGGATCGAGCTGATCAGCTCGAGTTCATGTTCAGCCGGGACGCCACACTGGTCACGTTGAACTTCGATGCTGAGTCGATCGGCTACGTCGGTCGAGCCACGTCGTCGAAAGCGCTTGATTGTCTCGCCGGTGACCGTCCAACGCTGGTGTACGGCCCGCCCGAGATGGAGACGGTGGCATGGGCTGCTCGTACCGGTTGGGCGGATGTTGCCTCTGACCGTGACCCTGCGGCGCTCACGGCCACGCTGCGCGCCGTCGTCACTCGCGGCACGCTCACCGATGCGCAGCACGAAGCGCGGACCCGAGAGCGCGCCCGGTGGAGCCGAGCGACAGTGTTGGAGGCGTTTGTGAAGCAGATGCGACTGGCAGCCGGCGACCGTCAGTCGACGTAGCGACGGGCGCGAGCCTTCTTGCCGCGAATCATCGTGGCGCCGATGGCGGTGATGACCGTGTCGACCGACTCTTCGGGCACGCCGACGACCGAATAGTTCTCGGTGATGCGGATCGGGCCGATGTCTCGACCGGTCAACCCGGTTTCGTTGGCAATGCAACCGACAAGGTCGCCGGGGCGCATGCCGGACTTCCGGCCGAGCCCGACGAAGATCAGGCCGGTGCCGGGGCCGACATTGCCGACCGCCTTACCACCCTTGCCTCCGGGCTTGCCGCCACCGGGCTTGCTCGCACGGTCGCCGGCATGGTCACGTTTGCCCTTGCCGCCCTTGCCCGGGCGGTCGTCGCGCAGCATGCGTTCGGAGGCATCGGGGATCTCGACTTCGTCGGTGGTGGCGCCGCGACCCTGGTGGAACAGTTTGATGGCGGCGAGCGCGATGTTGCGCTCGCTTCCTTCGGAAGCCAGCCCGAAGAGGACGGAATTGTAACCCTCGAGATCGTCTCCCATCATTGCTTCGCGGATGGCCTCGACAGTGACCTCAATCTGCTTCTCGCGGAGATCGCCGACCGTTGGTACCTTCCGGATGTCGAATGTCTGCTTGGTGAGGCGCTCGATGTTGTTGAGAAGCCGGCGCTGCTTCGGCTCGGCCAACGTGATGGCGACACCTTCGCGACCGGCGCGGCCGACGCGACCGATGCGGTGTACGTAGCTCTCCGCTGAGCTGGGAACGTCGTAGTTGACGACGTGAGTGAGCGTGTCGACATCGAGGCCACGGGCCGCAACATCGGTGGCCACGAGCAGTTCGGCGGTGCCTTCGCGCAGACGGCTCATCACCCGGTCGCGCTGCTGCTGGTCCATGCCGCCGTGGAGGGCCTCGGCGCGGTAGCCGCGGCCATTCATGGTGGCGGTGAGCTGGTCGACCTCACCGCGGGTACGGCAGAAGACGATGGCCGAGCTCGGCCCCTCCATGTCGAGGATTCGACCGAGTGCGTTGGACTTGTGGTGGCGGGTGACGACGTAGGCGGTCTGTCGAATCAGCGCCTTGTCGGCCGCAGACTCGGCGGCCCCAACCGTGATCTGCTTCGGATCGCGCTGGTACTTCTCGGCGATCTTCATGATGCGGCGAGGCATCGTGGCCGAGAACAGAACCGTCTGGCGGTCCTTCGGCGTTGTCTCCAGGATCGTCTCGATGTCCTCGGTGAAGCCCATGTCGAGCATCTCATCGGCTTCGTCGAGCACAACGGTGCGAATCGAGTCGAGCGCCAGAGAACCTCGACGGATGTGATCGATCGCTCGACCGGGTGTGGCAACGACGACATGCACACCGCGGCGCAGTGCCTGGAGCTGGCGATGGATCGGTTGCCCGCCGTAGATCGGCACAACCTGGATTCGTTGCTCGGCGCCGTACTTGAAAATCGCTTCGCTGACCTGAACGGCGAGCTCGCGGGTCGGCACCACGACCAATGCAGTCGGCACCGCAGGAGCGTTGGGTTCGATCCCGTTCAGGATCGGCAATGCGAATGCGGCGGTCTTGCCCGTGCCGGTGGCGGCTTGGCCCAGAATGTCCTGGCCGGTGAGCATCTCGGGAATGGCGAGCCGCTGAATCGGCGTCGGCTCTTCGTAACCGAGGAAGGTGGTGGTGGCGACGAGTTCGGCGCGCAAACCAAGCGCGGCAAATCCGGTTGGATCGGTTTCAGACGAGTCAGACGATTCAGACGGTTCTGATTCGCTCTCGTCCGTTTGGGGCTCGCTCATTGCGGCAACTTCCGTAGACGGGTGGACAACCCGTGGAGAACAGCCGTCAATCCTACGGCCGATCCTTCCGATGTCTCCTGACGTGGGTTCTGCTGTGACATCTGCGACACCAAGAGGGGCAGTTCGAACCCATTTGTCGGCCTACTCTCTGGGGTAGGTGCAAGAGGACCGATTGGGTTTTACTGCTGCCGAGGCGACACAGGTCGCTGGCCAACCCCTGAGGGTCCCCCCGAATGAGTTCCCAAACACTTTCCGCTGTGCCGTCGCGCGCGGCACGACTCCGCGCTGAGTGGTTCACCAACCCGAAGGTCGAGCTTCTCTCCGGCCTGGTTGTCGCACTCGCACTGATCCCCGAAGCGATCTCCTTCTCGATCATCGCCGGCGTCGACCCGAAGGTCGGTCTCTACGCTTCGTTCTCGATTGCCATCATCATCTCGATCGCCGGTGGGCGCTCCGGCATGATCTCGGCGGCAACCGGCGCCATGGCACTCGTTCTCGTGCCGCTGGTCAAGGACTACGGCATCGAATACCTCTTCGCCGCAACGATCCTCGCCGGCGCCATCCAGATCGGCTTCGGCTATCTCGGCGTCGGTTCGCTGATGCGTTTCGTGCCCCGCACCGTGATGGTCGGCTTCGTGAACGCTCTCGCGATTCTGATCTTCCTCGCTCAGGTGCCGCACATTCTTCTCAACGGCGATGACGCGGACTCCAGCCAGATGCCGCTCAATCTGGCGTTCGTCGCCGCCGGCCTCGTCATCATCTACGGCCTTCCACGCGTCACCAGGGCCGTGCCGTCTCCACTCGTCGCCATCGTTGTGCTGGCCGGCGGCGCGATGTTCTTCGATCTCGAACTCCCGACCGTCGGCGACATGGGCGAACTGCCGTCTGCGTTGCCGTTCGTTGCGCTCCCCGAGTTGCCGTTCACCCTCGGCACGCTCCAGATCATCCTTCCCTACGCCTTCACGCTCGCCATGGTCGGCTTGCTGGAGTCGCTCCTGACGGCCCAGCTTCTCGACGACCTCACCGACACACCGTCGGACAAGAACCTCGAGTCCCGCGGCCAGGGCATCGCCAACGTCGCCACCGGCTTCCTCGGCGGCATGGCCGGCTGCGCCATGATCGGCCAGTCGGTCATCAACTACCGCTCCGGGGGACGCACCCGCCTTTCCACGCTCGCTTCCGGCGTGTTCCTGCTCATCCTTGTGATGGGTCTCGGCGACCTCGTGGCCCGCATCCCGATGGCCGCCCTGGTGGCAGTCATGGTCATGGTCTCCGTCGGTACGTTCAACTGGCGCAGCGTTCGTCGCGGCACGCTCAAGCACACGCCGATCAGCGAGTCGCTGATCATGGCGGTCACGGTGGTCACCGTGGTTCTCACGCACAATCTCGCCTACGGCGTCGGTGCCGGTGTGGTGTTGTCGGCCGTCTTCTTCGCTCGCCACGTGTCGGGCGTGGTCAAGGTCACAAGCGTCGTCGACCCCGACGGTGTCGAGCGGCTCTATGCCGTCACCGGCGAGCTGTTCTTCGCCTCGACCAACGATCTCGTCCATGCGTTCGACTACGACGCGGTGAAGGTCCCCATGGTCGAGATCGATCTGAGCGGCGCCCGAGTCTGGGACACGTCAGCGGTTGCCGCCCTCGACGCTGTCGTCGCCAAGTTCGCCGACCGGGGCATCGAGGCGCACCTCGTCGGTCTCAACCGTCACGCCGAAGATCTCCACAGCCGCAACACCGGCAATGTTTCCGCGCACTAACTGCGCCTACTGGTCGTAGAACTCGTCGGGGTTCCGACCCAGCTCGATGAGTCGTCGCACCGCAGGCAGAGGCGGATCGCTTCGTTCGCCTCGGCGAATGCTCTGGATCCGCTCACCGTCCTCGGCATAGATGTGACACGTGTTGAGGTTGCGCATCTGGGCCTCGGCCGGCGACATGGACGAGTCTGAGCCGGTGACCTTCGACAAGCTCCAAGTGGACTGGATGATCGCTGGTGCGAGTGCCTGAAGCAAGGCGACGACATGTGTGCATCCACGTGGCCCGCCGAAGAGCTCGCGGATCTTGTGGGTGAACCCGCGCGCGATGCTGAGACCGACGAGGCCGTCGTATGCCGTGACGATCGATGGACATTCGTGGTTGGGAAACTCTTCGAAACCGAGGTTCACGGCTGCGATCTCGAGGCTTGGGACCGCGATCCGAAGCTCGATCACCATGTGGTGCATCACGATGGACTCGGTGTCATCGGCAATCAGCGTGCCAGGCGGCTTGCGGTCACAGATCGCGCCACGGGCGATGATGTCCGTGCCGTCGGTGTAGATCTTCGTGTCGTACGTGCGATGGTGCAGGATCCGGAGATCCCCGTCAGGGGGGAGAATCGACATCCGGACTTCGTAGTGGGGAATGGCGGCGGCAGCCAATCGGGGCGACCAGCGCGAGATCGCCCCTGCGTCCGCAGGATCAGCTGACGACGATCAGAACGATCGCCGATCACGCCCCCGACCGGCGCAAACACGAGCCACGGCAAGAACTGGGCAGCGGTGACGCCCGCAACAGCCAGTGGAGAGTCGGTCAGGGTCGCGGTAAGGAGCGGCAGGGTGGCGAGTCGAACACCATCACCGAGATTGGTGATAGCGGTCGCAACCAGGAGCGCTTCGAACGTGTGACCGAGAGATCGGGATGGGCGGTCTTGGCGCACCAGCGGGGCCTAGGCAACTCGGGTTGGGGTGCGGTTTGTCCGGCGTGGCAGGATCAGGGCGATGGCCATCGAGATTCTGCTGATTCAGGGTTGGAGCCTCGGTTCGGTCTATGCGCTCGTGGCGTTCGGCTTTGTGGCGACCTACAAGACCAACAAGATCCTGAATTTCACGCTGCCGTTCCTAGGCGCGGCCGGCGCGCTGATCATGTCGAGCCTTGTGTCCGACGGCGCCCTCGGGATCAGTTCGCTTCGCGGCAAGAACCCCCTCACCTCGATCGCCGATCATCCCGTGGGGTGGGTGCTGTGCCTTTTGGTTGCACTGGCGCTGGTTGGCGCGCTCGGCGTATTCGTCGAGCGGCTCGTAATTCGGCCGCTCGCAGGACGCACTCCGTTCATCTTGACGATGGCAACCCTGGCTGGAGCCCTCGTGCTCGACATTCTCGTCGGCAACGCTCCGATCAGTCGTCACCTGGCCATGCCGTGGGGCACGGCCAGTGTCGAGGTAGCGGGAGCAGACGTCAGCATCTCGACGCTTGTCGTCTGCGCCCTGGCCCCGGCTGCGCTGCTCGGCGTCGCCGGTTTCAACCGCACCTGGTTCGGCACGGCAGCGCGGGCGATGGCCAACGACGAGGAAGCGGCAGTGTCGATGGGCATCAACCGCTCGCGGGTAATGGCAACGGGTTGGGCGCTCGCGGCTGGGCTGGCGACGTTCGCGGCGATGGCGTTTGCCGTTCCGCCGCTCGGCGCGGGCATCTTCGCCACCCGATCGATGCCGGATCTGTTCTTTCGAGCGATCCCGGTCCTGGCCATCGGCGGTTGGGACTCATACGGGGGCGTCTATGCCGCAGGGATCACCATAGGAATGATGCAGGTCATGGTCGGCGGACTGTGGGGCAACTACGCGTCGTTCCTCGGCGGTGGCTACACGACGATCCTGCCGTACGTCACCATGATCGTTGTGCTGATGGTTCGCCCGACCGGGCTCTTCGGACAGGCGTCGGTTCGCCGGATCTGACTACTCGAAACCCTGCATCTCGGAGCCCTGCTACTCGAAGACCAACCCGTCGTTGTCGAGGTCGACGAGGGGTAGCTCGCGGCGTTCGGTCCAGTAGTCCTGCGTATGTGCCCAGCGGGGTGCTTCACCGCTCTTGGGCATGAGGTGCATGCTTCGCATGAGGTAGCCGGGGTTGAAGTTCTCGGGGTCCATCCAGGGCCCGATCTCCATGTGCTCATCCTCGGCCCGAAGCTGTGGGGTGACCTGACGGGCACCGGCGGCATCCATGTGTTCGAACATGCGGCACATGAAGTCGGCCATCAGATCGACTCGCAGTGTCCAACTGGCACGGAAGTAGCCGAACACCCAGGCCAGGTTGGGCACGCCCGTGAACATCATCCCGCGGTAGGTGACCGTGTCGGCGAAGTCGATGGCCTGGCCGTCGACCGTGAAGTCGATGTTGCCCAGCACCGAGAGATGGAATCCGGTGGCGGTCACGATGATGTCGGCGATGAGTTCGTCACCGGATTTGGTGAGGATGCCCTTCTCGGTGAACCGTTCGATCTCGTCGGTCACCATCGATGCCTTGCCCGAGCTGATGCCGGCGAACAGATCCCCGTCGGGTACGAAGGCCAACCGTTGCCGCCATGGCCGATAGCTCGGCGTGAAGTGCTTCTCCATGTCGTAGCCCTCGGGCAGGAGTTCCTTGATGTCGTTGATCAGGGCTTCCTTGACCTCTTCGGGATAGTCGAACGACATCTTGGTGAACGCGTCCTGCTCGAAGAGGGTCTTGCGGCGTACGATCTCGTGGATCCATTCCTCTTGAATGTCCAGAGTGCGCAGTTCGTCGGCGAGCTCCACGGCGTTGCGGCCGGCGCGAAAGTAGGTCGGGGAGCGCTGGAGCACGGTGACATGGCTGCAATCGCCGGCGATGGCGGGGACGAGCGTGGCCGCGGTGGCGCCCGACCCGATCACGATGACTTCCTTGCCTTCGACCTCGATGTCGTCGGGCCAGGTCTGAGGGTGCACGATCTGCCCGTCGTAGTCGTCCATGCCGGGCCACTCGGGCGTGTAGCCCTCGTCATGCTTGTAGTAGCCCTGGCACATCCACAGGAAGCCGGCGGTGAACTGCCGGCTCTCACCGGAGGCCGTGTTCCTGGCGTTGACGGTCCACCTGGCGTCCTCGCTCGACCACGAGGCGTCGCTGATGTGGTGGTGGTAGCGGATGTGCTGGTCGAGATCGTTCTCCTCGATCACCTCGCCCATGTACCTCAGGATTTCCTCGGCTGACGCGATCGGTGCTCCGACCCACGGCTTGAACCGATAGCCGAACGTGTAGAGGTCGCTGTCGGATCGAATACCCGGATAGGTGTGGGTCACCCACGTGCCGCCGAACGTGTCCTTGGCCTCGAGAGCGACGAAGGTCGTGCCGGGTCGCTGGTCGAGAAGGTGATACGCCGCGCCGACGCCGGAGATTCCCGCGCCGACGATCAGAACGTCGAAGTGTTCGGTCGAAGTCATCTCTCCGCTTTCCGGTGTTTGGGGCGACGGTGCCAGGGTCGACCATATGTCACCAGGGCCGTTGGTCATGAAACCGAAGCGGGACCATTGGTGTCCGGATCTGACCTCGCGAATGGGCCACACTGCTGTTCATGAGTGCACCGTTGGTCGTCCGTGGGTCGTGCCATCACGACTGTCCCGACACCTGCGTCTGGGATGTGACTGTCGCCGACGGCCGAGCGGTGAAGCTACGGGGCAACGCCGACCACCCGACAACACAAGGGGTGTTGTGCCCCAAGGTGAACCGGTTCTTGGAACGCGTCTATCACCCCGATCGTCTGGCAACGCCGCTGCGTCGGGTGGGCCAGAAGGGCGATGGGCGGTTCGAGCCGATCAGCTGGGACGAGGCACTGGAGACCATCGCGACTCGCATCTCAGGACTGATCCACGCAGTCGGAGCGGAGTCGGTCCTTCAGTTCTCGTTCGACGGCACTCAGGGCCTGATCCAGAAGGGGATCATGGCCGACCGCTTCTTCAACACAATCGGCGCGTCCGACATTCATCGCCATCTCTGCGGTGCCACGGCCTGGCTGGGCGCCGGCGACGTGTCGGGCCAGCCGTTCGGGATCGATCCGGAGGATCTGGTCCATGCCCGCACGATCATCTTGTGGGGCACCAACACGTATCTCACCAACCGTCACCTCTGGCCCGTGATCGAGCAGGCGAGAGCGGACGGCGCGACCGTCATCGTGATCGACCCGGTGCGCACATCGACAGCCGAGCGGGCCGACGTGTTCCTGCAGCTTCGGCCTGGCACCGACGTGGCTTTGGTGCTGGCCATGATCCACGTGCTCGACCGGGATGACCTGATCGACGCCGATTGGATCGGTGCCGAGACGTCGGGTTGGAACGAACTCGCCGCGTCGGCTCGCCCGATGAGCCCGGGTCCGGCTGCGGAGATCACGGGTCTCACGACCGAACGAATCGAATGGCTGGCTCACACCTACGCCACGCGTCGACCGGCTGCGATTCGGATGCTGGTTGGCCCCGAGCATCGACAGCACGGGCGCGACATCATGCGCGCCGTTGCGATGTTGCCCGCGGTGACCGGCTCGTGGGCGGTCACCGGAGGGGGGCTGGCTCGGTCCACCCAGGTGTACTTCGAGACGGCGCTCAACTACCCCGCACCGCCAGACCCGCCCCGGCGCACATTCAACATGGCCCGGCTCGGCGAGATCCTCAACGATCGAACACTCGATCCGCCGATCGACGCGCTCGTCGTCCACAACTCGAACCCCGCCGTGATCGTGCCCGACACGAACCCGGTCATCGAAGGTCTCGAGCGCGAGGACCTGTTCACCGTCGTCATCGAGCAGTTCATGACCGACACGGCTCGCTACGCCGACATCGTCCTGCCCGCCACCACCCAGATCGAGCACCTCGATCTCGGCATCGCGTGGGGCCATCTCAACCTGGCGCTCAATCAGCCGGCGATCGAGCCGGTCGGCGAGGCGCTGCCCAACACAGAGATCTTCCGCCGGCTTGCCGCCGCGATGGGTCTCGACTCACCCGAGCTCCAGGCCGACGACGAGACGCTCATCCGCGAGCTGCTCGACTCGGATCACGAGTGGCTCGATGGCATCACCTACGAGCGCTTGACCGAGGAGACGTGGGCTCGGCTCAACATCAAGCCCGGCACGAGGCCGTATGTCGACACCGCCCCCGAAACCGACGACGGCAGGCTGCACCTCGGCGTGTTGACGTTCGAACCCGGCGCCGAGACGCCGCGCGGGAACACCGCCCTCGCGGCTCGGTTCCCGCTTGTCCTGATGACGCGCAAGCAGCACGTGAAGTTCCTCAACGCCAACTACGCCCAGTTCGACGAACACCTGCCGACGTCCGGTGAGCCGTTGCTTCAGATCCATCCCGACGACGCGACATCGCGGGGCGTGTCACCAGGCGATCGCGTCGAGGTCTTCAACGATCGAGGTCGGCTCACGCTTGGCGTCGAGATCACCGACGACGTCCTGCCGGGGGTCGTCGCAGTGCCGTTCGGTTGGCACCTTCGTCATTCCCGCCAGGGCCGGGCGGTCAATGCGCTCACGAACCCGGCGGTGCCCGCCGACGATCAGGGTTCGGCGGCCTTTCACGACACGCTCGTGGAGGTGGCCGGTCGCCTAAGGTCCGCAGATGACTGAGCCAGGGCTGAGCGAGGGTTTGCCGAGCGGGACGGTCTCGTTCTTGTTCACCGACATCGAAGGCTCGACCCGGCTCTGGGACACGCAGCCCTCGGCGATGCAAGCAGCGTTGGCTCGTCACGACGACATCCTGCGCAAGACGATCGACGACGCCGAGGGCTACATCTTCTCGACTGGCGGCGACGGATTTGCCGTCGTGTTCTCGCGCGCCGGCAACGCGGTCTCCGCGGCCGTGTCCGCCCAACGCGAGTTGGCGGCCGAGCCGTGGCCGGAGGGTGTCGAACTGCGGGTCCGGATGGGGGTCAACACCGGTGAGGTGCAGGAGCGCGGCGGTGATTACTTCGGACCGCCGGTAAACCGGGCGGCACGACTCATGGGCGCGGCCAACGGTGGCCAGATTGTGGTTTCCGGAGTCACCGCGGCGCTGCTCGACGACTCGACCGGTGTCGAGCTGATCGATCTTGGCACGGTGCAGCTCAAGGGCATGGTCGAGCTCGTCCACGCCTTCGGGGTCGACACCCCTGATGCGGACTGGGCCGAAAGGCCGCTCGTCTCCACTCAGACGACAGCTGGCAACCTTCCGCGACCACAGACAGAACTCGTGGGTGATCTTGCCGACCTCCAGCGCCGCGTGTCGACGCTTGCCTCGGCGCGTTTGGTGACGCTGACGGGATCGGGTGGCGTGGGCAAGACCCGTGCCTCGATCGAGATCGGATGGCTGGTGGTCGATGAGTTCGTCGACGGAGTCTGGATGGTCGAGTTGGCTCCGGTCGCTGATGCCGAGGTGGTGATCGCCGCAGTGGCCTCGACGTTGGCGGTTCAGCCCCAGCCGGGTGTCCCGCTACCGGAGTCGGTCGTCGACTGGTTCGTCGGTCGCCGCCTGCTCCTCATCGTCGACAACTGTGAACATGTCCTTGCTCCTGTCATTGAGCTCGTTGAAGCGGTCGGGGCGAGGTGTCCAACCGTGACGATCGTGGCAACCAGTCGCGAGCCGCTCGGCCTTCCCGGCGAGCAGGTCATCCGTGTCCCATCACTCGAGCCGAACTTTGGTGTGGAGCTGTTCTGCGACCGCGCCAGAGCGGCGAACAGCTCATTCGCGGCATCGGCGGATGACCTCGCGACGATCGAGGCAATCTGCGCCCGCCTCGATGGGATCCCGCTCGCCATCGAGCTTGCGGCGGCTCGGGGCCGATCGTTGAGCCCCGATGAGGTTCTCGCGCGCCTCGACGACCGCTTTCGCCTCCTTCGCGGCAGTAGCCGCGGCGGATTGGAACGTCACCAGACTCTTCGGGCAACCGTCACCTGGTCATACCAGCTGCTGAGTTCCGACGATCAGCTGCTCTTCGATCGATTGTCGGTCTTCGCCGGCGGGTTCGACCTCCAGGCCGCGGAACGGATATGCGCCGGCGACGACGTCGACGAGTACGACGTGATCGATCTCATCGGTGAGCTGGTGGACAAGTCGATGGTCATCGCCGAACGAACTGGTGCAACGACTCGATACCGGTTGCTGGAGACACTCCGGCAATACGGCGAGGACCGACTTGACGACCGAGGGGAGATCGCTGCAGTCAGAGATCGGCATTTGGCGTACTACCGGGAGCTCGCCGGCCGGGTGGTTCCCCTATGGTGCACGCCGGATCAACTCGAAGCCGATGAGCTCTGCGACCGCGAGTGGGACAACTTTCGGGCAGCGCATGGGTGGGCCCTCGCCCGTGGGGATGTCGGCCAAGCCATCGAGATCATTTGGGGGGCTCGTATGTACGCTGCGAGTCGGCTGCGCTTCGAGGCCCAGGACTGGACGACGAGGACGACCCAGCTGGCTGACGGGGAGCAGATGTCGGACGGACGCCTCTTGGCCTCCGGTGCATTTTGGGCCTTCTTCTCCGGGGACTTTGAGCGCTCTCACGAGCTTGCATCAGCGTGCATCGATTCCGAACTTGCCGATGACTCGGTGATGGCGCTCGGTCAGATGATGAGGCTCTACGGCCTCATGGGGTCAGGACGAGTCGACGAGGCCGTGGCCGCTGTGTCCGAGGCCCGCGAGTTGGTGGCCCGCCTGGTTGATCCCTTGGACAGGTTTGCGCTGCTGCAGGCTTTGATCGACCTCCTTGTCGGTGAGGCTGATATCTCCGCCGATGTCGCGGCGCACCGGGCCGCGGCGAAAGAACTGGGCGGTCCCACGCCGCTCGCAGAGGCGAGCCGGGCGACCGGCAACCTGCTCCTCGTCTCGACGGATAGGCGTGACCTCGATGAGGCTCTCGCCGCTTTTCAGGAGTCGGTTGTGCTCGCTGACCGATCGGGCGCAATACAAACCGGATCGTGGGCACGACTTGGAGTCGCCATGTCGCTTCTCTACGCCGGCCAGGACGGCTTCGTGGCCGCGGTTCGAGAGACCTTTCGCCACGCGCGAGATGCCAGATACGGCATCGCCATCACGTCAGCACTGGAGGTCTGCGCGCTGCACGTTGCGAGCGGGCAACATCTTGATGCCACCGCAATCCTGCTCGGTCACCTCGAGCGGCAGCCTCCGCGCTTTCGCGAGCTCGGCAAGGTCCGTGCGCGGAGCTTCGAGGCGGTCGCGGGACTCGCCAATCTGGATGAGCTCCGGGCAACGGGAGCGGGAATGAGCCAGTCCGAGGCTGTCGACTACACCCTCGACCTGCTCGGATCGGAGTGACGCGTCCGCGGACGCGTCAGACCGAAGCGGACGCGGCCGCCGCGTCGATGGTGGGTTTTGCCCCGTCGACGATCAGGTCGTTGTGTTCGTCGGTGATGGTGAAGGGTGGGCCGATCAGGAGCGCGTCGGACACCGGCCCCGAGCCGCAGGGGTAGAGCCACACGCCCTGCTTGATCGCCTCAGCCGCGGCCTTCGCCGCGAAGTCGACCGAGCGGGGGAAGTCCTCCCCGGTCTCCCGGTCGCGGACCAGTTCGAGGCCCTGCATGAGCCCCAGTCCACGGATGTCGCTGACGTTCGGGTGACCACCGAGTTGCTCGTCGAGCCGTTGCCGAAGTCGAGCGCCCATCACCGCCGAACGCTCGACCAGGCCCTCCTCGCGCATGATGCGAAGCACCTCGACACTCACCGCACAGCCCAGGTCGGCGCCGCTGAACGTGAAGTACATCATCCCCATTCCCGCTGCTGCGATCGGGTCGACCACGGCGTCGGTGGAGTACACCCCGCCCATGGGCGTGTAGCCGCCGGAGAGGCCCTTGCCGGCCACGATGATGTCGGGCGTGATCCCGAAGTGCTCGTGACCCCAGTTGAGGCCGGTACGGCCGAAACCGGTCATCACCTCGTCGACGATCAGCAGAATGTCGTTCGCACGGCAGACCTCTTCGACGGCCGGCCAATAGCCGTCTGGCGGCACCATCGCTCCCGCGGACGCGCCGTTGATCGGCTCACCGATGAAGGCGGCGATCGTGTTGGCGTCCTCTCGCTCGATCACCTTGGCGAGCGATTCGGGATCGAGCCAGTCGCTCTTCGGATGATCGGTGAGCATCGGGTCGAAACCTGCTCGGCGGCGATCGTGGTTGCCGACGCTCAGGCCCGACAGCGTGGAGCCGTGATACGACACGTCACGCCCGATGACCTTCCACCGCTCGGGGCGACCAGCGGCGAGGTGGTGAGTGCGTGCGACTCGGACGGCGGCATCCACCGACTCTGAACCGCCGCAGAAGAAGGAAGCGCGGGTGAACCGGGCGGGCAGCCAGTGTTCGGTGAGTTCCTCCACGAGCGCAACACGATTCTCGGTGGTCCAAACCGGCAGCACATAGTCGATGGTGCCGAGCGCTCGTGCCGCGGCCTCGACCACCTCGGGTCGGCCGTGCCCGATGTTGCTGACGATTGCCCCTCCGCCTGCATCGAGAATCCGCGTACCGTCGTCTCGGATCAGCCAGACGCCTTCCGTACGGTCGATGACGACGGGCGGACTCTCGGTGGGGATGAAGGGGAAGGATGCAGCGCGACTCGGGTCCATGGCCCCGATCCTCGCGTCAAAGCTGCGGTCGGGCTAGTGCCCGGCGACTCCGGCAGCGACGTTGACCTTGGCCACATAGGCGGCCCAATCGAAGTCTTCAGGCATGCTTTGGTCACCGGCGAACCGGCCGGCTTGGCCATCGATCATCTCCCTGACGATGTCGAGGTGCCCGGCGTGGCGTGCGGTCTCCACAGTCATGTGAACCAACACCGTGCCGAGCGTCGGGTTGCGCCGCTCCTCGGGCCACCACGGCACAAGGCCGGTGTCGTCGAGATTGGTCACGGCGAAGGTCTCCGAGGCATGGATCCACGACCGGCGGTAGAAGTCCCGGACCCAATCGCTTGTCTGATCTTCGGTGGCGAACATGTCGTCGTTGATCCCGGCGCCGAGGCCGAGCCATGGCATCGGCTCTGGCCATGGCCGGCCGAAGACATCGCCGAAGTAGCCCGCCTGAACGCTGGCCAGGTGCTTGACGATGCCGAGAAGGTTCGTGCCGGTCGGTGTCATCGGTCGCCGAAGATCGTGCTCGCTCAGTCCCTCGAGCTTTTGTGGCACGGCGTCGTTCAACGTCTCCAGCGCGGCGATCAGGTCGGTCTTTGCTGCGGTCATGGGGCGAAAGCGTAGATCCGCTGGGGGTTGTCGACGATCAGGGTGGCAACATCGGCCTCGGTGAGGCCGCGGCGGAGAAGTCGCGGCGCGACGTTGGTGATGAGATGGTCGTAGCCCAGGCCGCCGTATTGGTGGAGCCGGTGCTTGGTGGCGATGTCGTGCGAGAGCAACACCTGGCCTTCAGAGCCCTGTTCAAAGTGCCAGAGGACGACGTCCATTCGTTCCGCATCGGAGGGCATGTCGACCGATGGGTTCGGTGGGTACCAGGAACTCTCGTTGCCGAACAGGTCGTACTCGAGATAGCAGCCCGTCGCAGCCATGTCGGCGAGCCAGGCGCGATCGATACAAGTGCGGTCGATGTGACAGATGATCGTGCGGGTGAGATCGCCGCCTTCCTCGTCGACGATTTGCGCGATCTCGACTGGCGACAACGGGTCTCGGCCCGGGTGCACCATCAGCGGGGCGCCGGTCTCGAGTTGGGCCGCCACCGCGGCGCGCAGGCTCTTCTTCTCGTTGGGAAGCCACGGGTAGCTGCACCCGATCTCGCCGATCAGGCCGGCTTTGACGTCGGTACCGTCGACACCGAGCTCGATGTCGGCGACGATCTCCGCGGTGATCGAGTCGGGTGATCGATCGGCCATACCTGAAGGATGGGTTCCGCCCAGGTAGTAGCCGGCTCCCATCAAGATGTGTGCGCCGGTGGCCTCGGCGATGCGAACGAGAGGGGCGGGATCTCGTCCCAGCCCGACGTTGGTCGGGTCGACGACGGTGCGGCCCCCGGCATTCACAAAACGCTGAAGCTCGCTGACTGCGAGGGCTTCTGAGTCGAGCTGGACGTTGTGGTGATTCGATGTCCAGTGGTAGGCCACCCAGCCCCGGTTCTGCAGGGTGATGGTCTCGTCGGCCATGTGCTGGTCGTCGTCAGCAGGAGGGTCGACGTACATGAACGAGCCATCCATGAGGACGTGGTCGTGGGCGAGTGTGATCCCAAGCTCTCGTGCGTCGACCGGGCCGAGCACGGTCTGGGCCTGACCCGGCTGAGCCCTGGTCAAGACAAGACCGCCCGGGCGCTGATCTCCACGAGAAGCCCTTCGAAGGCGAGGTCGACTCCGCCGACAACGGTGGCGCTCGGGCCCGGGGCGTCGAAGAACTCGGCTCGGGCCTGGCCGGCCGCGGGGCGGTGGCGGATGTCGGTGAGAAAGATGTCGAGCGACACGATGTCGTCGAGCGTGCCGCCCGCCGCGGTGACGAAGCTGTCGATGTGGCGCAGACACTGCCGGCACTGCTCGAGCGGATCGTTGGGGCCCACGAGTTCGCCGTTGTCGAGCGATATCTGGCCCGAGATGAACAACAGATCTCCGGTGCGGATGCACTGCGAACCCGCTCGTGGATCGGCCGGTTCGCCGACGTTGGGGATCGAGATGCTGTTGCGTTCAGTCATTTCGGCCCCAGGACGCGGTCGAGGACATAGTTCGAGAACTCATGGACGGTGCGCTCCTCGGAGGGTGAATAGCGAGAGAGGGATGCCATATGGCCGCCGATGCCTCGATGCACGAGCTCACACACGCCCTTGTCCTCGGCGAGGAACATGTCCATCGACGGGTAGTACATCTCCTCCACATCGGTCTCGAAGTTCGGCAGCTCGACTGTCGACTTCGGAAAGCAACACCACGACGTGATTCGCACCCAGTCTGGCCCCTCGGGGAAGTATTGATGGAATGTGATTCGATCCGGCGGGACGTTCAGCAGCAGGTGGGGGTAATGGATGATGAAGTGTGTGGCTTCGTTGTCGGAGTCGGACAGTCCATCAACGAATGGCAGCGTGTGGCCGCGAGGCACGTAGAGCCCGTTCTCGTTGTCGCTGCTGTTGATCGCGTAGACCATCGGTTCGCCTTCCGCGTGGAACGCGGTGCGGACGGCACCGGGGTAGAAGGTGTCGAGGGAGCCGCGATGCACGGTGCGCACGTGATATCCCTCGCGGGAGTTCTCGACCCATATCTTCCAATTCGATTGGAAGCGGTTCTCCCACTTCTTCGTGACCACCATGTCTTCCATGCGGTAGCTGGCGAGCCGGTCGACGAGTCCGCCGAGCGACTGCAGCAGGGGAGTGGCGTCGGGGTCGAAGTTGATGAAGACGAATCCGGCCCAGGTCTCGGCCCGCAGCGACGGGAGCGGATAGTCGTTCTTGTCGAAGTCGACGGCGTCCTGCATCGACGGGGTTGCCTGGAGACGGCCGTCGAGCGCGTAGGTCCACGAGTGGTAGGGGCACACGATCTTGCGACAGTTGCCGGATCCTGCCATGAGCTCGGAACCGCGATGGCGACACGATGCTGATAGGGCCCGAATGACGCCATCATCGCCCCGAATGATCACCAGCGGTTCGTCCACGATGTCGAGCCGCACGTAATCGCCGGGGTTCGGGATCTCCTCCTCGCGTGTGGCGACGAGCCACTCCTTGCGGAAGATCGTTTCGACCTCTCGCTCGTACCACTCTTCGGAGAAGTAGACATCGGGCGGCAGGGGCGTGGCCTCCTCGATCGGTAGGCGCGTTGCGGCATACCGCTCGGGGGCAAATATCGAGTCGCGCGCTGGCACTGGGCTACCTCCTAGGCGTAGGAACAGTAGAACACCCGACGACACGCACGAGACGACCGTGGCCGACAACGCCGACTCATGGACCATCAACTACATCCCTGCCGAGATCGGCTCGGTGATGGCGACGAAAAATCGCCTCATGAAACGTGCCGAGATCACCATGATCAACGGCGAAGAGTTCGTCTTCGACTACGGCATGCTTTCGGTCAAGAATCTGGTCGCCGCGGTCGAGGCCAGCATCGCCGGCAGCTGAGCTAGAGCACCGCGGAGCGTAGGAATTCCCAGCCCGGATAGCTGTGTCCGAGGAGCTCGAGATGCTCGCTCCATGAGGAGAGCGGCAGCACTTTCGCCTCCCGTGGAGTGACCTCCCCTCGGTCAAGGAGGAAACCCCATGTGAACGCCGCCACAGCCACCGCCTCTCGTGCCATCGGCGATGTTGGTGCGAAGCAGAGGTAGCTCTCGGCCTGCCAATCGAGGTAGCGGCTGCGATCGCTCCGGGAGGGAGCATCGAAGAGCGTCGGTGCGATCCCGTGGAACCCGAAGGGCGTGTCCAGGTGTCCGTAGATCTCCAGGGGGTCCACGACCCACTGATCATCTGGTGTGAGATGTGGCGATCGCATGCGAACAACCTGGACCCAACCGAGGATCGCCGCGTATCCGGTCGCGCTGAAGTCGACTCTCGCCTCACAGACCGGGAAACCCAGCGCCGAGAGCGGGCAACCGATTGCCTCGGGGGCTTCGTTCGCTCTGATCGACACGGTGACGTCACCGCGATACCCGCGTGCCTCGAACGGCACACTCAGCCTGCTGTCGGTCATGGAGCGAGTCTCGCCGAAAGCGGGTGTGGTAGGAAGTCTGAGCGACCTACGCTCGACGGCTGTAGCGGACCGCCCATCGCTCGGTCCACTCTTCGCCGTCGGGTGATGACTCCCAGCGCCAATCGAATGCGTCGGCGGTGATGCCGGTGAAGACCATCCGCTTGAACAGGGGATCGGCATCGACTGGCTCCGGTGTGCCGAACGATGGGTTGTCGTCCACGAGTCCTCCGACGAAGTGCCAGTAGCTCCCGTCGTTGTCGACCCAGGTCTGGCGCCAGAGATCGACCTTCGGGTCGTAGACCGACACGCTCATGCCCCGCCATGCTTGCGGCGAGTCCATGACGAACCGCTCGGTCAGTACGTTGCCCTCGAACTCGCGGGTGATCGTGTTGACGGCGTGCCCTCCGTCGAACACGCAGTCCCACTCGCCGATCCAAAAGTCGAAGGATTCTGCGTCCAATGCGGCCATGGATCCGACCTTAGATTGTCGGTGATGGCATTGCGCTCGTCACGTGATCGAGGAGTTGCTCACCATCGGGGCGCCGTTGCCCAGATAGAAGATGCCGGGGTAGCCGTTTGTCTCGAAGCCGAGGCTGTCGTTGCGCGCCAGGGTCGAGTCGCTGATCACGAGATGACCGGTGCGGTTGTTGCTGACGAAGAAGACGCCCCCACCGCCTTCGTTGGCGACGTTGTCGGTGATCACCGTGTCGCTGAGCGTGAGCGTGAACAGGTTGCCGTCGTTGGCGATGGCGCCGCCGTTGCCGCCGCCCGGGGTGCCGGCACGCAGCGGGTTCGCGCCCCAGCCGGTGGCGGTGTTGTCGCTGAGCAGGCTGTTCGTGAATGTCATCGACACACCGATGCTGCCGATTGCGCCGCCGTTCGAACAGTCGTTGCCCTGGCCGGCAGCGCCACCGAACGTCGAGTTGGTGATGTACACCGGGAGTCCCTGGTACTGGCTGAACACGCGGACGGCCCCTCCGGCGACGTCGGGCCCGGTCGAGGCACAGGTGTTGGAGAAGAAGCGGCTGTTGACGATCTTGAACCGGCCACCCCGCACCCAGATCGCGCCCCCGCCACCCTCCAGATCGATTCCGTGGTCCGTTGCGTCACCGTCGATGAAGGTGAGATTCTGCACGGTCAACCGCGGGTGATCCTGATTCTGGCAGTGCGGCGTCGTCCACACCTGCGCCTGGTCACAGGTGTTCATGTACAGGATTCGGCGTTCGCCCCGGCCGGACAGGGTCACGAGACCGCCACCGTCGATTACGATTTCGGGGCCGGTGTTGTTGAACACCTTTGCGGTACTCAGCATCTCAATCGTGATCGGGGCAGGGCCGCAGTCGAACGTGATCACGCCGCCCTGAGAGACAGCGGCCACAACCGCCGCCGAGGTGCAGCCGGCCGGTGTGCCGTCGCCGATCACCTGATCGGGAGAGGCGATGCTTTCGGCGTCGCCACCGGCTGGGATCGGTGCGGTGCCGTCGGGGTTTCCGGCCAGCGGGAGAGGTCGTGGATCCGGCGTGAGCTCTTCTAGATCGAGGGCGCGCATCAGGAACGTCGCCATCTCACCCCTGGTCACAGCCCGGTCGGGGCAGTAGCGGGTGGGCGCGCAGCCGACGGTGATTCCCGCGGCGCGTAGGCGTTCGATGTCGTTTTGGAATGTGCCGGCGGTGTCGGTGAATCCGGAGGGGTTGGTGGGGGAGGGGAGGTCGAGGGCTCGGTTGAGGAAGGCCGCCATCTGGCCCCGCGTGACAGGGTCGTTCGGGCAGTAGCGGGTGGGGCTACAACCGTGGGTGATGCCTTCCGCCCTGATCGCCTCGATCGCACCCTCGTGGCCATTGCCGTCGTCGTCCACGAAGTGACCGCCTGCCGGCGGAGCAGGTGCGGCAGCCGCCGTCCCGAGAGCCGTTCCAACGGCGATGACGACAACGAAAATGGAACAGAGGACTCGGCGCATGTGTCTCCCATGCATCGGCCGCCCGCGCTGCGTCCTTGATGATAGGCCTGTCCTCGCCGACCTTGGCCGCGCCATGATGGCGACACGAGCTTCAACTCTCATCCAGGAGACACCACCATGAAGAAGCACTGGCAGCGGGCCTTGGTAACCGGAGCATCGAGTGGCATCGGTCGTGAGATGGCCCGTCAGCTCGCGGCGGGCGGCACCGAACTCGTCGTGGTCGCGCGGGATGCCGAGCGGCTGGAGGCATTGGCGGCGGGAGTCCAGGTCGATGTCGAGGTCCTGCCCGCCGATCTCTCCCACGCGGCCGATCTTGCTGCGGTCGCGGCCCGGATCGACAGCGACGACGACCCGATCGACCTGGTTGTCAACAACGCGGGCCTCGGTTTCAGTGCTGAGTTCGGCGACATCCCGATCGATCGCGGTCGACTGATGGTCGATGTCAACGTCGCCGCGCTCCACGAGCTCACTCATGCGGCCGCGATCGCCTTGACCCGCCGCGGGGGAGGCACAATCCTGAACGTCTCGTCGATCGCCGGTGATCTCCCCGGTCCGGCATCGGCCACCTACAACGCCACCAAGGCGTTCGTCACCAGCTTGAGCGAGTCGCTGCACGTCGAACTGAAGCAACACAACGTCGTGGTGAGTTGTCTGTGCCCCGGACTCACCCGCACCGAGTTCCAGGAGCGAGCCGAGATCGACGATCTCGGTCTTCCCGACGCGGTGTGGCAGTCGGCATCAGATGTGGCCCGGTGCGGCCTCGCGGCCGCGGCGGCCGAGAAACCCATCGTCATCTCCGGTGTGGTCAACAAGTTCGCTTCGCGTCTGGCCCGCTCGGCTCCCAGAGTCCTCACCCGCGAGGTTGCCCGCCGGACCACCAGGGCCTGACCGTCGTGGCGATGGCGCGCCGGCAGCGATCGCGAGATGCTGGCCCAAGCGCCCGCGGCCAAGGAGCCTCATGACCTGATTGCTGTTGCCGATTGGCGTAGATGGGATTGGCTCAATCGGCAGTGGTTGGCTTGGGTGGTGACGTGTATCGCTCACTGGTCGAGAGTGCCTCTGATGCGATTTTGTGTGTGGATGTGGAGCAGCGGATTCACGTCTGGAACGCGGCTGCTGCTGAGATGTTCGGCTATTCGGCCGAGGAGATGGTGGGTGAGTCTTTGTCGCGGCTTCTGCCTGCGGTTGTCCGGGCTGGTCATGATGAGCTGATTCGAGGTTTTGCTGAGGGCACGGCGGACAGAGCTGAGATGGGGGTGGGTCAAGACTTGTCGGCCATGCGTCGCGGTGGGGATCTCTTCCCTGTTGAGATCCGGTTGGCGAGGATCCCCAGCGACGCAGGCCCGTTGTTCATGGCGTCGGTGCGTGACATTTCCCGGCGGATCGAGGCGGAGAATGCCCGCTACTCCGATCAAGAGTTCTTCGCGATGCTCGCTTCCAACAGCTTTGATGGCGCATCGGTGGTTGATCGCGAAGGCACCATCATGCATGTGCAGCCTGCCCTCGAGTGGTACGACCCGGGGACGCCGATCGAGGGTTGGTGCCACTGCGACGATCTTTCCGCGGTTCGCCAGAGTCTTGACGAAGTGGCGCGGTATGGCGACGGAGCGAGCGTTGAGGTCACGTATCGCTACCGAACTGCCGGCGGGTACCGGTGGAGTGAATCGCGTCTGACCAACCGTCTCAACAGTGCGTCGGTCGGCGGAATCGTGATCAATGCAAGAGATATCACCCTGCGGGTGGAGGCGGACAAGGTTTCACAGGCTCAAAGCGAGTGGTATGAAGCACTCGCTCTCAATACATCTGACGCAGTCGCGGTGCTCGACGCCGACGGTCTCTTCAGGTTTGTGCAGCCATCCGCTGATGGATACGACTCGAGCTATTTGACGGGTCTACCGAGTAGCGATTTGGTTCATCCTGATGACGTCGAGGCGTGGAAAGAAGCGCTCGAGGACCTGGTTGATCGGGGCAGTGGAGCGACAGCACAGGTGAGCGTCCGGGGTCGATACCCAGATGGGTACAGATGGCTCGACTCGCACCTGCGAAACATGCTCGATCACCCTGCGGTGCGCGGTGTGGTGGCCACGGGCCGAGACATCACCGAAGAACACCTGATCGGCGAAGAACTCCGACAGTTCAAAGAGACGCTGGACCAGACTCTCGACTGCGTCTTCATGTTCGATGCCGAATCGCTCCAGTTCACCTACGTCAACCAGGGTGCGATCGCGCAACTCGGCTACGACCGAGCCGAATTGTTGCGGCTACACCCGTACGACATCAAACCGGAGTTTCCTGAAGCCAAGTTCAGGGACATGATCGCACCATTGCTCACCGGTGAGCGGGGCCAGGTCAGGTTGGAGACCTTCCACCGCCACAAGGACGGTCACCGGGTGCCGGTGGATGTGTCCCTGCAGTACGTGACCTCCGCTGACCACCCGGCCCGCTTCATCGCGGTGGTTCGTGACGTCACCGATCGCCACGAGTTCGAGGTGCGGCTGCAGCACCAGGCAACCCACGACGCCCTCACGGGGCTTCCCAACCGGGAACTACTGTTTGATCGGCTAGATCACGCGCTGGCTCGGGCGGCTCGGCACGGCGGAGCAGTCTCGGTGCTGTTCCTTGACCTTGACCGATTCAAGCTCATCAACGACACGAGCGGCCATGGGGTCGGTGATCAGGTGCTGGTTGCGGTCGCTGAACGCCTCCGGACGGTGGTCCGCAAGGGCGACACGCTTGCCCGCCACGGCGGCGACGAGTTCGTCGTACTCGTGGAAAACAACGCAGCGGAGACCGACGGTGTGAGTCTGCTGGCCGGCCGGATCAGGGATGTCCTTCAAGAGCCAGTTCGCCTAGGCGACAGCTGGTTTCACACCACCGCCAGCATCGGCACTGCCCGCTCCACCGACGGAGACCACGACGCCGCGACGCTACTCAGCAACGCCGACGCAGCGATGTATCAAGCCAAGAACGCCGGCCGCGACTGTATCGAGAGCTTCGACAGCTCTCTTCGAGCCCGGCTCCAACACCAAGTTGAGACCGAAACCGAACTACGCACAGCCATCCATGGCGACGAACTTCGCGTCCACTACCAGCCAATCGTGGATGTCGCCTCCGCCACGATCAAGGGGTTCGAAGCTCTCGTCCGCTGGCAACATCCCAACCGGGGGCTACTCCTGCCCGCGGAGTTCATCCCGATCGCCGAGGACGCCGGGCTCATCGGAGCCATCGACCTGTGGGTCCTTCAGAGATCCGCTGAACAGGCTCTGATCTGGGACGACACCGGAGCAGACGAGTTGTGGGTCAGCGTGAATCTGTCGGCGAACGACCTCGTAGACCCCGACATCGCAAATCACGTCGCAGACATCATTCGCGCGACAGGAATAGACCCCAGCCGGATCCACATCGAGGTCACCGAGTCAGCGCTCATCGAGCATCCGACCCTAGCCTCCGCAGCCCTCCACGAAATACGCCAACTCGGCACGAAGATCGCGCTCGACGACTTCGGCACCGGGTACTCGTCGCTCACTCAGCTCCAAACCATGCCGCTCACCCATATCAAGATTGATCGCAGCTTCATCAACGGTCTCGGAACCAACCCGACGGACACCGCCATCGTCGAATCGACGATCCGTTTGGCTCACGACCTCGGACTCACCGTCGTCGCCGAAGGAGTGGAAACAGCCGAGCAGCTCGCCTTTCTTCGAATCTACGACTGCCACTTCGCGCAGGGGTACTATTTCGGTCGTCCCGAGCCAGTCGAGCGACTCGAGCCGGCTGCCACGGCGGTGGCGGTCGGAGTTCCTGTGTTTGGCGCTGACTGAGATTGCTTGGGGCAGCACTGTTGAGTCGATCGACGAGGCACACGGCCACGTCGGCACCGGAATCCTGGCAGGGTTGGGCGTGTCTACGCGCTGAGGATGTGGCAGATCTCGTCGGTGCCGCAGTCGGCAGGGTCGAGTGTGGCGCTGCGCTCGAGGAGTTCGATCAGTTCGCACCTGAGCTCGCGCAGTTCGCGGAGGCGGGAATCGACTTCGGTCAGCTTGCTGCGGAGCAGTCCGTCGACGTGTGCGCAGGGGGCGCTCCCATCGGCACGGACCTGAATGATTCCTGCAATCTCGGCCAGCGTCAGACCCGAGGCTTGGGCCCGCTGTATGAATCGAACTCTTTCGATCGCCCGCTCATCGTAGGACCGGTATCCATTGGGATCTCGCTTCGCCAATGCAAGAAGACCGCGGCGTTCGTAGTACCGGATTGTTTGTGAGGATACCGAGCAAGCTCCTGCGAGCTCTCCGATCTTCATGTCAGCAGACTAGCTCTTGACCTTGAACCATGCTGCAAGGTTTACCGTTCGGGTATGGACGTGACGCTGCTGTACTTCGAGGACTGCCCCAACTGGCTCGCCGCCAACAATCACCTCGACGAATTGCTCGCGGAACACCCTGACATGTCGATCACGCGACACATCGTGGACACACCTGAGGAGGCTGAACGGACCCGCTTCCGAGGTTCTCCGAGCATCCTCGTCGACGGAGTCGATCCATTTGCCGACCCGGACGATCCGGTAGGGCTCTCCTGTCGCGTCTACCAAACACCTGACGGGCCGGCCGGGTCGCCGACCCTCGACCAGCTGCGCGACGCACTAGCTCGCTTCTAGATAGGTGCGCCATGTGCCCAGCTGAGGCGGGTCGGCCAGGGATTCAGCGTGTGCTGCGCCACACGATGTTTCGGCGGCTCTTCATTGCCCAGACCATCAGCAGGTGGGGTGACACCTTCAACGCTGTCGCTCTCGTCATCGTCGTGTTTCAGCTCACGAACTCCGGGGTGAGCGTCAGCGGGGTTGTCGCACTTGAAGTTGCCCCGGTCTTGTTGCTCGGGCTTGTCGCGGGCTCTGTCGTCGACCGGCTACCGCGCCACCACGTCATGATCGCTGCCGATCTCGGCCGTGCTGTGATCGCTGGGTTCCTCGTGTTCAAACCCGACCAGCTCTGGGCGCTGTATTCAGCCGCTTTCGGACTGTCGGCCCTGACCGTGTTCTTCAACCCGGCAGCATCGAGTCTGTTGCCATCGCTTGTTGACGACGACGAGCTCGTCGCCGCGAACTCCGCCGTGTGGTCAGCGGCAGTGCTCTCCCAGATCGTGCTCGCGCCGTTGGCCGGCGCAGTCGTTGTCGCTCTCGGCGCCGGCACAGCATTCGGCATCAACTCGGTCACGTTTCTACTGTCAGCCATGGCGCTCGGAGGACTGGTCGTCCCGGCGGCCGAGCCAGTCGAACGGCTGGCTCGGGGCGCTGAGATCGTCCAGGGAATCCAGATCATCCGCAACAGCCGACTGCTCAGCACCCTCGCCATCGTCCAAGGCCTCGCAGCACTCTCGGCCGGCGCCACCAGCGCGCTCTTGGTGGTCTTTGCCCAACGACACCTCCACATCGACGCCACAGGATTTGGATTCCTCCTTGCAGCCATCGGACTGGGCGCTGGGCTCGGTCCGCTCGTTCTTCAGCGCTTCGTCAGCGATGTACGCCACCCAATGCTGTTGTTCGGGCCCTACATGTTGCGCGGTGTGGTCGATCTTGCCCTCGCCGCCTTCTCGAGCTTTGCCTCCGCACTCGTCGGCCTCGGCCTTTATGGAGTCGGTACCAGCACCGGCAACATCACCTACAACACCGTGCTGCAAACCACCACACCCAACCGGTTCCGCGGCCGCGTCTTCGCGTTGTACGACGTCGTTTGGCAAACGGGTCGCCTGATCAGCATCGGAGCCGGCGGAGTTCTTGCCGACCAGCTCGGCATCCGCGGGGTCTACATCATGGGCGGAGCCCTACTGCTCGCTGCGGGCACAGCTGGCTTCGTCCTCGTCCCCAAGATCCTGATGACCACACCGATCGAGGGATCCGCGGGCACAGCCACGCCGGCTCGGGATTTCTGAGAATTCTGGGCGCCCCGTACTGTGCCTCCGTGTGGAGCCCCCTATCCCGGCTTGGTTCTCGATCCAGCTCGAACGGCCAGGAGGCCGTAGGAGCCCCAGATCACGGCCAAGGAGATGGCCATGCCGGCGTAGACCTGGAGCTCTCGCGTCGCGGCCATTGGTCTGCATGCGAGGTCCCGACCTCCGAGTTCGGATTCGGGGGATGAGCGATTGACGGATGCTGATACGCAGCGGATCTCGCGTCCCTCATAGGTCACAGTGGCTGGGACGAAGTGCCATGCCACCATCAACACGCAGGCCGCGATCGACAGGACAACACCAAGTCGCGTGCTCATGCGTAATTGCCGGTGACTTCCCGCGGCACAGCCCTGGTTCTCATGAAGACATCCTGCCGCACTCTGGAAACACTCGCCGGTGCAACGCCAAACGGTGACCACGGACTGATTCCGGTCCAAAACGACGAAACCCCAGGCGGACCGAAGAATGGTCCTGACCTGGGGTTTTGTTCTGTACACCCCCTGGGACTTGAACCCAGAACCTGCGGATTAAGAGTCCGATGCTCTACCAATTGAGCTAGAGGTGCGAGGAGCTGCCGAGTGGCAACCCTATGGGGTGAACGAGGGGATTCGAACCCCCGGCCTCCTGGACCACAACCAGGCGCTCTAACCAACTGAGCTACGCCCACCATGCTGGCGAACCAGCGCTCACCTACCGTCACCGCGAACGGATCTGGCGTGTGAGTCCCAGAGTGTACCGGGTCGCTCCCACACCGACATACGCTATTTGGGCCTCCGTAGCTCAACTGGATAGAGCACCGGGTTTCTACCCCGGCGGTTGCAGGTTCGAGTCCTGTCGGGGGTGCTTGTGCTTGCCGCTGCAAATCGGGAACGTCCGGTTCGCATCGGCTGCACTACCCTCGTGGTCCCTGGGGGTGGACACATGAATTCTGGTGCGACGGGTACTGCCGACGAACCGTTCGACTTGGGCGTCTTGGTGGTGCACGGCATCGGGGATCAAAAGCGTGGGGCCACGCTGAGCCAATGGGCGGACTCGCTGCACAACTGGCTGGAGACGTGGACGCCCGATAGTTCGGACCGGCCGTTGGCATCGGTGACGATCGGTCGAACGGATCTCGCCCCCGAACGAGGTGTGCCCGCCAATCTCACGATGCATCTCGATCTCAAGGGTGACGAGACGCAGCGATGGCTCATGGCCGAAGGCTGGTGGGCGGGTACATTCGAGCCGCCGTCGTTCGGTGAATTGTGGACCTGGAGCTTCCGTTCCGTCCCGGCGACCGCGGCAATGCATGCCAATGCGATCTTCAGCCGGTCGGTGTTGGCCTACAAATCGGCGACCGGGTTTCAGCGAATCCGTGAAGGCGCCCGCATCGGCATGATGATGCTGGCCGTGCTTTCGCTCGTGCTTGTTTCACCTGCTGTGATCGTGCTGCTCACGGTCCTGCTCCTGGCGGGCGCCATCGCCAGCGCGTTGCCGATTCCAGCGGTGAAGGCCGCGGTGCTGCGCGCTCAGCTCGTGGCCGTCGGCACGATCGGTGACAGTCTGCGGCTCGTCGAGAGCCCGACCCAGGCGGGAGCGATCAAGGCCCCAGTGGCCGACGGTCTGGAGTGGCTGCAATCCAAGGGGTGCAAGAAGGTCGTGCTCTTGGCCCACAGCCAAGGCGCGGCGGTCAGTTACAAGGTGTTGCTCGACGTAGACGAGGGCCGCAACACCAAGATCGAACCCATCGATTCGTTCATCACCGTCGGGTCCGGGCTTCCGAAGGTCAACACGCTTGAACATCTCAGTCATCAGCGGCGTGGTCTTGGCCTGCACAAGGCGTCGATGGTGGTGCCTGTGGCGGCCTCGATCGCCGCGGGAGCGCTCGCGTTCTTGTACCAGGAGGGCAGCTGGGTCGGGTTGGTCGGCATGGCAGTGGTGGCTGTGCTCTCGGCGCCGTGGCTGATCAAAGTCGGGTTCAACCGCTACACGAGCTCACCGCCCGCAGGAACGCGCTCGCGCACACGGCCGAAGGTGCGCGGCAAGCTTCCGGTCGGCGAGACCTACGAGGTCTCGCTGGTTCCGGTGATCGCCACGAGCCTGGCGATGCTGGGTGTGGCCTTGGCCAGCGACCACGGTGTCGTGACCTTGATCGCCGCGGCCTCCGTCACGCTTGCGCTGCTCGGCGTGGTGCTGATCGCCGTTGATCGCATCCCGGTGGTGGAGTCGGCGCTCATGAACGCCACGACGCGGTGGCTCGACCTCTACGCCATCAAGGACCCTGTTCCGGCCGGGCCCACACTCACCTCGGTTGAGGGGCGGCCGGAGGCATGGCCCGTATCGAACCTTCAGTCCTCGATCCGCGACCATACGTACTACTCCCTGAATGTCGACGAATGCATGACCTATGTCGGCATCGAGCTGCTGGAAGCGGCGGCGGTCACCAGCCAAGGGCGCTCGGTGCGATCAGCATTGGCGGACTATGGCTTTCATCGCCGCTGGCGGGTGATGTGGCGATCCGGGATCACCTATTTCCTCGCCGCCGCGGCCGCGCTCTTCGCCTATCAAACCTTCGAAGGTACTGACCGGCGGGTGATCGACGGCTACGCGGAACTGATCAAGGACGAGGGCGTCGTAGACGCGGCGCTGCTGTGGTTCGATGTCCAGAAGCTTGTGCCTGAGGCCATGTCGACCGCGGTGGCGAACTGGGTTGTCGCCATCGGCTACATCCTCGGCGGGTTCGCACTGATTTCGCTGGGGCACTACTTCTGGGACCGATGGGACCGTGTCGAGGTCGACGCCGAGATGGGGCCGGGGATCGTCGATCGCAATCGGGTGTACTTCGAGCAGCAAGGGCTGATCGTGTTCCACGCTCTCGTCGGATTCGTGGCCATCTGGCCGCGGGTCGCACTCGAAGGGTGGCGCCGCCTCGACTTCCAGAGCTGGGATTCGCTCGGCGTGCTCGCCGCGCTGCTCGGTGGACTCTTCCTCGTCGGCTGGGTGGTCCCGAAGATCCTGGGGGCGCTGAAGGTGCAGGACCGGGTGCGGCGGCGCAGCGGAGGTCGTCTCGACAAGACAGTCGCAATCGCGCAGTACGAGCTCAACAGGGGCGACTTCTCGGCAGCTGTCGCCAGCTTCGAGCGGGCGTACGAGATCACCAACGAACTCCAGCTGGTGAGCCCGGCCACGACAAGCGGATTTGCTCAGGCTCGTGACCTGCTGACCCATCGCACCCGCGAGAATGCGTGGGCGATTCAGTCAGGCAATGCCGGTGGTCGGGCCCAAACCGCGCACGAAGTGCTGGGTGAGGACTACCTCAGGCGGACCCTCGAGCTCTACCGCGAAGCGTCGGGCAACCCGTCACCCAACCCTGCGCTGCACCTCAGGCTCGCCAACTACGAGTTCGTCCACAACAGCGACGCGGAGGCGGCGCTCGGCCACCTCGCCGAAGCCACCAGAGTCGCTCCCTTCGACTTCGATGTGCTGTTGGGTCAGGCGATCACCCACGCATCGCTGGGTGAGCTCACCGAGGCCAGCCGCGCTCTCGCCAACATCCATACCGCGAGGCGCGAGAGCTCGATGCAGGCACTTGCAGCACCGATCGAGCTGGGAGCGGAAACTGCCATCTACATCATGTTCGGCCCGACGCCCCAGGCGTCCACTCGACTCGCGTCGATCAACGAAGCGCTTGGTCGCGGCGTGCGCGAACCCTTGGCCGACCTACGGCCGATCGTGGCGAACATGCCCTCCGACTGGAGCGAGGATGACAAGGTCAGGCTCCGTCTACTCGTGAACCAGGTCAACGGCTTGGACGTCGAAGCGGTGGTCGATCTGCGCAAAGATGAGACAGACCCGGTGGCCGCCACGGTAGGAGGTGGGTCGTGACAGAGTCTTTGCCCACCGGCCTCCTGACGTTCCTCTTCACCGACATCGAAGGCAGTACGGATCGCTGGGAAGTCAACGCTCCCCAGATGGCTGCTGCGCTCGCTCATCACGACCAGGTTTTGCGACACGCGATCGAGGCGTCCGACGGGCACATCTTCAAGCACACGGGCGACGGGTTCGCAGCGGTGTTCCAATCGCCGCAGCGTGCAGTTGAAGCAGCGGTCGCCGGACAACTCGCGCTCCAGGCCGCCGACTGGGGTCCGGCTGAACGACTGAAGGTGCGGATGGGTGCGCATCTCGGCGAGGCTGTGGCATCCAACGGTGACTATTTCGGGCCGCCCGTCAACCGCGCCGCCCGGGTTATGGACATCGCCAATGGTGACCAGATCGCAGTCTCGGAGGCGCTGGTCGGTCTGGTGCAGGGCATCACGCTCAACTCCGCCGGTACCCACGTGCTGAAGGGGATCGGCTCCGAGCACGTCCACTTCGTGAGTGACGATCGCCTGACGGCCGACGATCGAGCGCCACGGTCCCGGGTTTCCCAGATGGGAAGCCCCCTGCCTTCCCAGCTCGGCCGCCTGATCGGCCGCAACGAGGAGGTCGCCACCGCGCTGTCGCTTTTCGACACACATCGCATGGTGACGATCGTCGGGCCTGGTGGCGTGGGCAAATCTCGTCTCGCTTTCGAGATCGGACACTGGCTGACCGAGGCTGCACCGGAAGGCATTGTCCTGTGCGAGCTCGCCCCAGTGGGCGTCGACGACGCCGTGGAGTCGGTGGTCGCCGAGGCGGTCGGCGCGCGAATCCAACCCGGGATGACGCTGGTCGAGAGCATCGCCAGCTATCTCGAGTCAAAGCACGTGTTGATCATCTTCGACAACTGCGAACACGTGTCAGCTGCAGCCCGTGAAGTCATCGCAGCCATTCTCGGTGTCGAGGGTCCGCTCATTCTGGCGACGAGTCGGGAGTCGGTCGGACTCCCCGGCGAACAGCTCTTCGGCCTGAATCCACTGGATCCCACCACCTTTGGGGTCGATCTGTTCATCCAGCGTGCGCAAGAGCGCGATGTGTCCTTCGATGCCAGCGGGGCCCAGCGAGCGGTTGTGGAGGAAATCTGTCGCCGACTCGATGGCATGCCACTGGCCATCGAACTCGCAGCCGCATGGGTCCGTGTGCTCACACCCGAAGAGCTCGTCGAAAAGCTGGATGATCGCTTCCGTGTGCTGCGCGGTGGTCGCCGCGGCGGACGTCACGAGACCTTGCGCGACACGATCCGATGGTCCTACGAACAACTCGACGACGACCAGGCGGCTCTCTTCGATCGACTCTCTGTTTTCGCGGGCGGATTCACGCTCGATGCTGTCGGTGCGGTGTGCTTCGACGGGGAAGACGACGGCATCGCCACCCTGGAAACCTTGATGGCGCTCGTCGACAAGTCGATGGTGATGACCCAGCGTGGAGTCGGGCGGATCCGGTTCACGATGCTCGAAACGCTCCGCCAGTTTGGGCAGGAACAGCTCGACCAGTCAGGAGACAGCGAGACTCTGTTCCGACGCCACGCCGACCACTACGCGGGGATGGTCGAGGTTGACTGTGGTCAGCTGCTCTCCTCGAAGGAAGCCGAGATCTGGGATCACCTCGACCGTGAATGGTCGAATATTCGTGCCGCGTTCGACACGATTCTGGTGCACGGCGAGCTCGACAAGGCTGCCACGCTCATCCTCGATCTCGGTCACTACGCGAGCTTGGCGATGCGGTTCGAGTTGTTCGAGTGGCTCGATGACCTCGCGGCAGAGCCTCTCGAGGATCGTGCCGATGCCGGGGCACTGTTTGGGCTTCAGGCGATGCGGTCGTACCTCACCGTGCTCCCGGGCCTGGTGACGTTCGCCCAACGGGGACTCGAGCTTGATCCGGTCGATCACTACGGCTTCTGCCGGCTGGCACTGGCAGCCGAATACCT
The DNA here is from genome assembly GCA_029263175.1 of Acidimicrobiales bacterium. GTDB lineage: Bacteria > Actinomycetota > Acidimicrobiia > Acidimicrobiales > Aldehydirespiratoraceae > JAACCU01. The sequence goes on from JAJCXZ010000069.1 coordinate 76,342, forward strand.
CAACAACGTGCACGACCCGACAGAGAGCGGAGCCGTCACCCGGGACTGGCTGGAACACCTCGATGACAGCATCCTCCCGGCCGTGGTTTGGGCCCGTGCGATGCGCACGTTCCAGCTCGCGCTCTACGAACCGTCAGAGCAGGAAGCCGCCGTTCAAGCGCGTCGGCTGCGCGAGATCGCGCACCGTACCGAGAGCGCAACCGTTTCTGCATTGGCTTCATGGGCGGAGGGACTTGTGGCGGCGATTGATGACCGCGAGCAAGCGATTCAGATCTGGGATGTGGGTCTCGATCGGGCGCGATCAGTGCATCAGGTCCACCTCGTGGTTCACCTCATCGTGGGTCTGATCATCCACTTCAATGCCGGCACCGGCGACCTGTTGGATGTGCTCCGCCGTAGCAGGGCGATTATCGCCGAGGCGCTCGAACAGCACTATCTGGCCGGCAGCAGCCATCTGCTCGGGGTCGTCGCGATCGTGCTTGCTAGAGCTGGCGAGCCCGAACAGGGGGCGCGATTGCTCGGGGCGATGGAGGCCAATGGGCATCTTCCCCGCACCAACGCCACCCGTGCGATCGAGGCTGCGCTCGGCGACGCCACGGAGTCCGCCAAGGCCGCGGGGATTCACCTGTCGACCAGCGAGGCGGCAGCCGATGCCGTCGCGGCGCTGGACAAGGCGATAGCGGCGGCGGGCGACCGGGGGGCGGACCAGTGAGCGCCATCCCCGAGATCCCACGCCCTCCGGCCAACTACGAGTCGTTGACGGCCGTCGCGAAGGCGGATTGGTTGTGGGAATCGCTGATCGCAGGAACGGCCTATCACCCGACCACCCAGCCCGATCTGAAGATGGCGTCGCCAGCGGCGTTCCTGAAGGTGGTTGCGCCGCGCAAGACACTGGCTTGGACGCTCGACAACCAGACCGATCTCATGGCTGCGGATCGACCGAAGATCATCCACGCCCAGGGAACCGTTGCGCTCGTGGCGCTCGAGATCGACGACAACAGTCGGTTCACTGGCGCCCTTGCCCCCGCGCCCGTCGGCGGCGGTGTTGGCCTGCTGCGAATGTCGCTCGCCGTTCCGCCGAGCGGCAAAAAGGCAGTCACCCCTGGAATCGGCCTGAAGCTGCTCGTCGACGGCGCCCCCTCACTCGACCTGCTGGCGATGAACCACACCGTTGGCCAGGGCCGAGACATCAACCTGTTCTCCAACACCTTCACCCACGACCTGACCGAGGAACACACGGAGCTCCGACCGCCGCAGGAGTTCCTGCAGAAGTTCTTCAACCGCGTCTCTACCGCTCCTCGCCGACTGACGATCGATCATCTCGCCGCCACGGCCACCGATGGTTCGACCGCGGCGGACCCTCAGCGACCGGGCCGGCTGGTGTTCGCGCCGCATGCCGACGTGCTGCGTGTGTTCCGCGGCCGTGCGCACGAGGACTTCCGCGACACGCTCGCGCTGATCGAACCCGGCGCCTGTCTCTACGACGTGCTCGCCGTTGACGGGAAGGACGAGTCCAGTATCGGACGAATCCGTCTACGGAAACACTTCACCGCTTCCGCCGGGGGAGATCGCCTGTTCTTCCGGCACGTCCAGGACCCCGCGGACCGGGTCCCGTCGTCAGAAACTGACTGACGCCTCCCAGTTGGTGGGTTGCATCATCCGGAACGGGATGTCGCGCTTCGCGTTTCGCTGAACGAGCGTGGCCTCAAGTTCGCGCAGGGTCCCCTGGAGGTCTTCGACAGCCACTCGCAGCTTCGGGTCGTCGATGAACCGAGCGGCGTTGATCGTCATAAGGTTGTTGCCGGCCACGTTGAATCGGCTGACGAACGCGGCCTGGTCCATCAAGAAGACCGAGCCCGCCGATGGCGGTGGCGGCTTCTCACCGGCGGCGAGCATGCGCAGGTGATTGATATCGATCGCCATCTTGTCTTCGGGGTCGCGAGAGTCGAGGATCGGCGAGATGTTTCCGCAGACCTCGTGGATGACGTTGTTGTAGATGAGCGCGGTCATCAGCTCGGCGAGGTCGGCCCGGCTCTCGAGGGTGGGAATGTTGTTGTCGGCATCAGGCAACAACCGACGCAGGGTCCAATACCAGCCGATGAGGTCATTGTCGGACCGCACGTCGTCGTCGGTGATGTCGAGCTGAGTGAGATGGCGATCAACGACTTCGACAATGGCCGGCCAGACCTCCTTTGCATCCTCGACATATGGGTGATCGGGGATCGCTTCGATGCCGCGCTTCTCCAGGTCACGGGGCACCAGCCACTCGTCGAAATCGAACAGCCGACTTGCGTTCTCGATCAGCTTGCGAGCGTCCTCCGGCGTGAGGAAATTCGAGCGCAGAAAATAGCTGTCCTCTGTGAACAGCGCCTTGTAGGCGTTGTTGTTGACCATCGCGGTGCCATACGTGAAGAAGTCCATGAACTCCCGCAGCGGGTGCCACACGGGCAACGCATACGCCGCGAGTGCATAGGCCTGGCCAACCATGAGATGGGAGTTCAGGAGGTGGCGGACGAACGCCGAATAGCGGGCGTCGAGGGCGTTGACGACGCGCTTGGCATTGTCCCAACCATCCTCGCCGGGCCGATGAACCACCTCACCGATATGGATGCGAGTGGCCACCAGGTCGTCCTTGACCTCGAAGCGGGCGACGGTTGCCGGGAGGACCCCGTCGAAAAGGTCGGTGAAGTCGAGGGCAAAGCAATCAGTATCGACACCGTCGCCGGCGACGACATCCGGTTCGACTTTCGTGAGCATGAACGGGTTGGGGCCCTGAAGTCTCAGCGCGGTGAATGTGGAGTCCTCGGACGGATCACCCCACTCGTCTTCGCCCGGCGGAAAGGACCTGTTCCAGCTGCTCCCGGGTGACCACGGGATCGATGGGTCCACTGGTGCCTTGCCATAGATGGCCCAGCCGAGCTTTCCGACGCCGTAATACGGCAGGTTGTAGCGGAGCGGAAGGGCGGCTTCCTTCGGCATTCTCTCGGCGGCCAGGAGATTCGTGGGGAGCCAACCCACGTTCTTGTAGACCCGCGCCGCGGGCACAAGCCGTGGTGGCGGGCTCGCGGCGACGACCCGTTTCCGGAAGCTCTTTCGGCTCGAGTGTTCGAGAGTGCGCTGGTGAGCCTTGCGCATCCGCACGATCATTTCGACCTTCAGGCGATCGACCAGGGGAGGTTGTGGCGAGGATTCGGGCATGTCCCCAGGAACCTAGATGGTTTCGTCGCGAACATGCCAGGGTGGTCGCCGGCTACCGCACGCGCGAAGATGTGCACGAGGAGCGATGCAAAGGGAGGTTTGCGGTGGACGCCAAATCCTTCGTCCAATCGACGCTTGAGACAGTGGGGATCGAGATCGGCGGCGACGGGCCGGCCGACATCGACGTTCATGACGAACGGGCCTACGACCGAATCCTTCGAGATCGAGAACTCGGTCTCGGGGAGTCGTACCAGGAGGGATGGTGGAGCGCGAACCAACTCGACGAGTTCCTCTCCGTCGTCCAGGAAGCCGATCTTCGTGAAGCGGTACGACCGAGCCTTGCGCTGGCCAAGCTTTCAGTCAGTTCGAGGTTGCTGAATCGTCAGTCGGTCGACCGGGCGTCCAAGAACGCGTCGGCGCACTACGACATCGGCAACGATCTCTATGAGCGAATGCTCGACAAGCGCATGATCTACTCGTGCGCCTACTGGCATCACGCCGAAGATCTCGATTCGGCCCAAGAAGCCAAGCTCGACCTGATCTGTCGCAAGCTCGGCCTCGAGCGGGGGATGCGGCTGCTCGACATCGGGTGTGGATGGGGCGGTCTCGCCCAGTTCGCCGCTGAGCGCTACGACGTTCACGTCACCGGTATCTCCCCGGCCATCGAGCAAGTCAAACTTGCCAAGGAGCGGACCGCGGGGCTGCCCGTTCTCATCAAGCAGGCCGACTATCGCGACCTCGAGGGTCGATTCGACCGGATCGTTTCCGTCGGAATGATGGAGCACGTCGGCAGCCGAAATCTCGACGTGTTCTTTCAACGATGTGACGCGCTGCTCGACCCTGACGGGATGATGCTGCATCACACGATCGGGTCAAACGACTGGCAGACCCACACCGATCCGTGGTTCGACAAATACGTCTTTCCCGGAGGGGTGCTGCCTTCACTCGGCCAGATCGGCAAGGCATGCGCACACGTGTGGACGATCGAAGACGTGCACAACTTCGGTCCGGATTACGACCGCACCCTCATGGAGTGGCACACCAACATCGCTTCACGGTGGGGCGAGATCCCGCAATACGACGATCGGTTCCGTCGCACCTGGGACTACTACCTCAAGGGCTCAGCTGCCGGCTTCCGAGTCCGGGCGCTACAGCTCTTCCAGGTGGTCTTCACGAAAGCGCGGCGGCGTCACCCGGTGTACGAGGCCGTTCGGTAGCGCCAGAAGCGCTGAACGCAGTGATCACGTAGGCGGTGATGATCGGCGCCACGGCGCGGCTGATGTCGAAGAAACGCCACCAGACCTGCTGCGTCATCAAGATGGCGACGACGATGAAACCGGTCGCACCGAATGCGAGCGCGTTGGGGCGTTGCCACGCGCGAAGGACGAGCAGCGGCATCACGATGATGAGCCCGGCGACCACACCGAGATCGATGGGATTGTCGAGCCAATTCTCCAGGGAGTCGAGCATGCCGCCGAATGGCGGACCGAACTCTTGCACTTCGTTGACGCCGTCGTGGGAATCCAGCCGCAGTCGCACGTAGCCCGCCCAGGCAGTCACCGTGAGCGCAGGGATGCCGCCGAGAAGCCAGGGGATCCGGCGAGTCTGCCAAAGACGGTAGACACAGACACCGGCCAGATAGAGCAGCATGACTTCGCGCGCGAGCACAGCCGCGGCGAACCAGGCAATGGCCCGGCGTTGTCGGCCCTCCTCGAGGGCGAGTGTGCCCCAGAGCGCCGCGGCGAACGCGAGAATTCCGGCGCCGGAGATGTCGAATTCGAAGATGACACCGGGGTTCAGCAAGAAGGCCAGACCAAGCCATGGTGTGCCGCCGAGTCGGGTGGCCAGACGACCGGCCGCGACCGTGCCGAGCGCGAGGGCAGCGACGTTTGTGACCGCCATCGTCCACAACACGGCTTCGGCCGGCAGCAGGCCGCCGACGCCAGCGATGGTCGGGAACAGCATGCGTTGGGCGCGGTACACGGGTCGGTCCAGATGGATGGCGTGCTCATCAGGCGATAGGTAGAACGGGTCGAGGGCCTGCAGGAAGAACATGCTGCCGTCATGACCGAGAAGGTCGACAGTGGCCACATCACGGCCCAAGACGTCCTCGACATGGGCGGTTCGTTCGGCGACCGTGTCACCCGCACCAAACTTGATGAGGCCGGCGATGTCACCGTCGTGACGAAGCAACGACGCCGCAACGATCAGGATGCCGACGACGATGGCCACGGCGATCAAGCGCCGTTCATCCCGTCTCACAGGGGTGGTCGTTGGACGCGAAGGGGCCGACAGATCAGGCATCACACCCAACCTGTCGGCCCCAACACCCGTTCTGTGACGACTTGGTCGGCTCAGTGCCGATCAAGTCATCGGAAAACCGGGGAGGTCTAGTGGAACTGTTCCTCTTCGGTCGAACCGGCGAGAGCGAGGGTCGAGGCCTGGCCTCCGGAGACGATGGTGGCGATCTTGTCGAAGTAGCCGGCCCCGACCTCACGCTGGTGCTTGACGGCGGTGTAGCCATCGCCTTCCAGGGCGAACTCGCGCTCCTGCAGCTCGACGTATGCCGTCATGTCCCTGGCGGTGTAGCCCTTGGCGAGCTCGAAGGCCGAGGTGTTCAACGCGTGCCAACCGGCGAGCGTGATGAACTGGAAGGCGTAACCCATCGCACCGAGCTCCTTTTGGAACTTGGCGATGTCGTCGTCGTCGAGGTGGGCCTTCCAGTTGAAGGAAGGCGAGCAGTTGTAGCTCAGCATCTGATCGGGGTAGACGGCTTTGACGGCTTCGGCGAACTCGCGAGCCTGGCCGAGGTCGGGCGTAGCGGTCTCGCACCAGATGAGGTCGGAATAGGGGGCGTAGGCGATGGCACGTTTGATCGGCGTGGCCATGCCCGGCTCGGTGTAATAGAAGCCTTCGGCGGAACGTTCACCGGTGAGGAACTCCTGGTCACGTTCGTCCACGTCTGTGGTGATGAGGTTGGCGGCCAGAGCATCGGTGCGGGCGAGCACGATGGAGGGGACGCCGGCGACGTCAGCGGCGAGACGAGCAGCGGTCAGCGTGGTGATGTGCTGTTGCGTCGGTATCAGGACCTTGCCGCCCATGTGACCGCACTTCTTGGCGGAGCTGAGCTGATCTTCCCAGTGAACGCCGGCCGCGCCAGACTCGATCATGCCCTTCATGAGTTCGTAGGCGTTGAGCGGGCCACCGAAGCCGGCCTCGGCATCAGCGACGATCGGGAGCATGTAGTCGATCGACGGGTTGCCGTCGGTTTCGCTCCACTCGATCTGGTCAGCGCGACGCAGGGCGTTGTTGAGGCGGGCCACGACGGAGGGAACCGAATTGGCGGGGTAGAGCGATTGGTCGGGATAGACCTGACCGGCGAGGTTGGCGTCACCGGCGACCTGCCAGCCCGACAGGTAGATGGCGGGAAGGCCACCCTTGGCGTAGTTGATGGCCTGGCCGCCGGTCATGGTGCCGAGCGCATGGACATAGTCCATGTTGTTGACACGGTCCCAGAGCTTCTCGGCGCCTTGGCGAGCGAGCGTGTACTCGGGGGCGACGGAGCCGCGGAGACGAACGACGTCTTCGGCGGTGTAGTCACGGGTGGCGCCGTTCCAACGAGGGTTCTCGGCCCAGTCCTTCTTGAGGGCTGCGACCTGCTCGTCAAAGCTCGGGTTCATGGGTTCTCCTTGGGGGGTGGGTCAACGCCGGGTTTGTTGCCGGCGCGGGGTCGGGCTACGAGAGCCTTGCGGTTTGGTGGGGGATGAAGTCGGCGATGTCATCGGCCAGAACAAGATCCAGAAGGATCGAGAAGGCCTCGTCGAAATGGCCCGTAGACCACACGGCTTCGCCGAGAGACTCGCGCAAGTCTTCATGCTCTTCATCAGCGAGCCGCCGAATAAGTGACTCATCAACAGTGAGCCCGTTCGTGAGCTCGACGGCGTGGTGACGCCACTGCCAGATCTGGACCCGACAGAGCTCGGCCATGGCGAGGTCCTCGATGTGGTCCTCGATTGCGACTGCGCCTGTGCCGGCGAGCCACTCGCCGAGATAGTGGAGTCCGATCCGCAGGTTGCGACGGAGTCCGTCCTCGGTGCAACTTCCGCGGGTGGTCGTGACGGCGAGAAGGTCGCCGGCGGTGACGTAGACATCGTCGCGCTGGAACTCGATCTGGTTGGGCCGGTAGCTGAGGACCCGGTCGAACTCGGCCTCGGCGAGCGCCACGATCGCAGGGTGAGCGATGCGGGTGCCGTCGAAGCCGTCACCGGCCTCCCGACGCTTGTCGACGGTGACCTTTCGCAAAGCCGCTGCGGTGCGATCGGGATTGATCGGGTCGGGCACGATTCCGGACATGCCGCCGAGCGCATGGGCGGCACGGCGATGACACACCGAGACCAGCAGTTCCGTGAACGAGCGAATGAACGGCGTAGTGGCTCCGAGATCGATGCGATCGGGTAGGACGAAGGCCGGATCATTGCGAAACGACTTCACGATCGAGAACAGGTAGTCCCAGTTGCCGGTGTGGAGACCGGTGATGTGATCGCGTAGCTCGAAGAGGATCTCGTCCATCTCGAAGGCGGCCGCGATCGTCTCGACGAGCACGGTGACGCGGATCGTGCCGCGGTACAGGCCCAACCGTTGCTCGGTGAACTCGAGCACATCGGACCAGAGGCGAGCGTCAGCGGCACCTTCGAATTTCGGTAGATAGAAGTAGGGACCGGTGCCGGCCGCGATGGCCGGAAGAGCGTTGTGGAACGCACACACCCCGAAGTCGAAGAGGCTGGCCGCGATCGGTTCGCCGTCGATCTTCATGTGGGGTTCGTCGAGGTGCCAGCCCCGCGTTCGCACCATGAGCGTGGCGGCATCGGGGTGCGGGGCGCGGACCTCGCCGTCGACCACCGCGGTGAGGGTGCCGGCGTAGGCGTCGCGGAGATCTGCCTGGCCCTCGAGCACGTTGTCCCATGTAGGTGTGGTCGTGTCCTCGAAGTCGGCCATGAAAACGCTGGCGCCGGAGTTCAGCGCCTCCACCATTGCGTCTCGCCGAACCGGACCGGTGAGTTCGGTGCGACGGTTGGACAGGTCGAGCGGTGGCGGCGCAATGTGCCATTCGCCGGCGCGGATGTGGGCGGTCTCGGGGTTGAACGACGGAAGTTGGCCGGACGCGAAGCGTTCGGCTGCCTCGGTGTGCGCGGCAAGCAACCGACGCCGGGCCGGTTGGAACGTGCGGTGGAGATCGACAAGGAACTCCTGCACGTCAGGCGTCAGAACCGGGTCAACCAAACTGTGAGGGGTCAAGTCGACGCTATGAAGCACATCAACGGCCGTTGCCATGTATGGAGCTTCGGCGCGATGAGAAAGAAGAACAACGTGACTTATGTCATGATCTAGCAGAAACGTTTGCGTTTTCCGCAAAATCTGACACTCTTTCGGTTATGGCCGATGACTTTGACCTTCTCGTCTTGGGAAACCGCATCCGCCACGCCCGTCGTCGCGCCGGCGCAACGCTCGCCGACTTGAGCGAACGTGTCGGTCGACCGGTTCCGTACCTGTCCCAACTCGAGAATGGGAAGGTCGAGCCGAAGCTCTCGCTTGTGGGCGACGTCGCCGCCGCACTCGACACGACCACCGCAGACTTGCTCGACACGGCACCGCCCAACCGTCGCGCTGAGCTCGAGATCACGATCGAACGGGCCCAAGCCGACCATCGCTACACGGCGCTGGGTCTCCCTCACCTGAAACCATCGGCCAAGACCTCCGACGATGTGCTCGAGCATGTGGTCGCGCTCTGGACCGCGTACACCGACCGTCCGGCCGCGCCGCCCACATCCGATGAGGCTGCCGTGCGAGCTCGTGCCGCCAACAACGCGTTACGCACTGAGATGAGCGAGCGGGGCAACTACTTCGCCGAGATCGAAGCCGTCGCGGCCCGAGCGCTCGGGGCTGCGGGCTACTCAGGTGCGGGTCCGATCTCAGAGCGGGTACTCACCGAACTGGCGTCTTGGTGCGGCTTCCGCATCGAGCGGGTGAACCACATGCCTCGAAGCGCTCGGAGCATCACCGATCGACGCGACAAGATCATCTTCATCCCCGATCGTGGTGGGTTGAAGATCCGGCAGGCCCGCAGCGTCGTGTTGCAGACCCTCGGCCACTTTGCATTGGACCACGCCGAGACGTCGGACTTCGCCGGTTACCTCCGTCAGCGCATCGAATCCAACTACTTTGCAGCCGCCGTGCTCGCTCCCGAGCAGGCCGCCGTCACGTTCCTGAAAGAAGCCGACGAGGCGGAAGACATCTCCGTGGAGGACCTGAAAGAGGTCTTCTACATCTCCTACGAGATGGCGGCGCACCGGTTCACGAATCTCGCCACCAAGCACTTCGACATCCCGTGCCACTTCCTGCGCACCGACTCGGAGGGCGTGATCGACAAGGCCTACCAGAACGACAACATCAAGTTCCCGACCGCCACCGATGGGGGGCACGAGGGTGAACGGGTGGCTCGTCAGTGGGGAAGCCGACAGGCCTGGAACGCAACGGGGAGCTTTCTGCTTCACAGTCAATACACCGTCACCGACGACGGTGAGTACTTCTGCACGACATACATCGAGACCGAGGGAAGCCGAAATTCCCATGCGATCGCCCTGGGGACGCCGGCGCAGTACGCCTCCCGGTTCCGCGGCAGCGACACCCTGCGTCGTGAGTATGCCCGAGCCCGTGAGCTCGAACCGGACCCGGTCCTGATGGAACAGTGGCAAGACTCTGCCTGGCCGTCGGCCGCCGAACGCTCCCACGTCTTGTCGGCACTCCCCCCATCAAGTCGTCAGTTCACCCCGTTCCCCGGAATCGATCTGCTCGACGTCTACCGGTTCCTCGAACGTCAGCGCCGCTCCCGCCGCACCTAACGCACACTGGGGTCTGTCCCCAGCGTGCGTTAGCGAGCGAGGATCACGAGGTGGTCGATGACGTCGATGGCGACATGGATGGTGTCGCGCCGCGAGTTGTGGAGCTGCAGGGTCATCACGTTGTAGCCGGCGGACCGGAGCTCACCGGTGAGCTCTTCGCCACCGGTGGCGATCAGCACCCGAGGCCGCTCGGCACTGAGCTCGACGAGTGCGTCAGCCAACGCGAGATTGATGTCGAGAGGGCGATCGCCTGTCGGAATGTTGTCGCCGGGGGAGGGACGCAAGAGGGCAATGGCATCGTGGCGGATCACGATGTCGCCCAGGCGAGGTTCTCGAACGATCGCGAAATCGGAGCCGACGGCCACGACCGCGCCGGTGTGACGGCTGCCCGCCGTTGTGGTGACAGTGACGGCTCGCCCGCGCTCGGCGAGGTCGATGATCGAGCCGATGAGCGTCGCTTCTTCTTCGGCCTGCCGTTCGAGCCAACGTTGGCGGGCGCGGGACCTGGCCGCCTGGTCAGCGGATCCTTCTGCGACCCATCGAGCGAGCGCGGCAAGAGGGTCGCCCGGGCTCAATCGGATCGGTTGGCACGGCGTCGTGGGTTCGTCAGACACACCCCGAGGGTAGCGATCGCGCGGAACTCGCTGCCGATGGGATCCCTGGGCGGTACCATCGCGGACAGAAGATGACCGAATCAACCACTATCCGGGTTCCCGGCAACCACCTGATGAGCGCGTTGCTCGGCGAGCACGATTGTCACCTGCGCCGTATCGAAGAAGCCTTTCTCGGCACCGACATCACCGTCCGCGGCAACGAGGTGCACCTGACCGGCGATGACGCCGACACGGTCGCGACCGTGTTCGAAGAACTCGTGGTCATGGCCGAACAGGGCCAGCGGCTCGACGAGCGCACCCTCACGCGCACGATCGACATGGTGCGCGCCGACGAACGGCCATCCTCGGTCTTCACCCACGAGGTGCTGCGTGCCGATCGAGGTCGCATCATTCGCCCGAAGTCTGCGGGCCAGAAGGCATACGTCGAGGCGATCGCCGACAGTGTGATCACGTTTGGCATCGGACCAGCGGGCACCGGCAAGTCATGGCTTGCCGTGGCGATGGCCGTGCGAGCTCTGCAGGAGGGCGAGGTCGAACGCATCATCCTCACCCGTCCGGCCGTGGAGGCCGGCGAGCGCCTGGGATTCCTGCCCGGCGACATGATGGCCAAGGTCGATCCTTACCTCCGTCCGCTCTACGACGCGCTACACGACATGGTCGGCAACGACGGTATGGAGCGAATGGTCGATCGCGGCCTCGTGGAGGTTGCTCCGCTCGCATTCATGCGCGGTCGCACGCTGAACTCGTCGTTCATCATTCTCGACGAGGCGCAGAACACCACACCCGAGCAGATGAAGATGTTTCTCACTCGCATCGGCTTCGGATCAAAGGCTGTCGTCACCGGCGACATCACCCAGGTCGATGTACAAAGCAGCAAAAGCGGCCTCGGCGGCCTCGAGCCGGTGCTCGGAGCCATCGATGGCGTCAACTTCGTTCGACTCAGCGGGCGCGATGTCGTGCGCCACCGCATCGTGCAGGACATCGTCGACGCCTACGAGAAGGCCACCGCCAACGAGAGCGGTAGCCCTTCGTGAGCGACGCTGCCAATCCTGTAGTGGTTGCGGTTGACGAACAAGCTGAGTCGGTGATCGACCTCGACCTCGACCGCTGGTCGACGCTGGCAGGGCATGCGCTCCGGCACCAGGGTGTAGTGAACGGCGAGCTCAACCTGTTGTTTGTCGACACCGATTCGATTCACGAACTCAATCGCGAACACATGGGCAAGGACCGGCCGACCGACGTCTTGTCCTTCCCGCTTGACGACGATGATGACCTGCCCGGTGAGATCCTGCTGGGAGACGTCGTCGTCTGTCCGGCGATTGCCGGGGCCAATGCTCCCGAGCACGCCGGCCAAGGCCATCACCGAGGGTCGATCGACGACGAGATCGCCCTTCTCGTTGTGCACGGTGTGCTGCATGTGCTCGGATACGACCACATCGAAGATGATGAGGCAGAAGAAATGGAAGCCTTGGAGCAGACGGTGCTTCTCGCGCACTACCGATGACCGCCGGCGTTGCGGTCGCCCTTGGGATTGCCGCACTTCTGGTCGTGCTCGCCGCGGTCGTGGCGACGGCTGAGACCGCGCTCACCCGTATCAGCCGCGCCCGCGCCGCGAGTCTGGTCACCGAGGACGATCCCGCTTCCGCCGCGCTCCTCGATCTCCTGTACGACCGCCAGGCGAGCCTCGCTCCTCTGTTGCTCATCCGCCTCGGAAGCCAGGTCGCGGCCGTTGCAGTGGTTGTGGTGGCGGTTCTCGAGGATCACGGCCAGACCGCGGCCACCGCTGCGGCGGTGACCATTGGGCTCGTGCTGTACGTCTTTGCCGAAGCAGCACCTAGGACCTGGGCCCTGCATCACCCGGACCTCGCCGCCCGAAGGGCGGCCCGGCCACTTCTCGGCATCCTGCGCATTGCCCCGCTGCGATGGGTGACCCGCTTGCTCAACCGCATCGGAAACATGGTGAGCCCGGGCCCGGCTCGCGCTCCCGTCGTATCGGAAATCGAACTCATAGCGCTGACCGAAGCTGCTGCTGCTGGTGCCGAGATAGAGCACGAAGAGCGTGAACTGATCGAGTCGGTCTTCGCCCTCGGCGACACGATCATACGGGAGGTGATGGTGCCGCGGACTGACATGATCACGGTCGACGCAGTCGAAGGAGTCAGCGAAATCCTCGACCTGGTCTCCGACAAGGGGTTCAGTCGACTCCCGGTTGTCGGCGATGGGATCGACGACATCGTTGGGATCCTGATGGTGAAAGACCTGCTGGGAGGGCGCCCCGAAGGGGAAGAACCGATCGGTGGACTCATGCGTCCGGCATGGTTCGTCCCCGAGACCAAACACGCAGACGAGTTGCTGCGCGAGATGCAGGTGGGTCGTCCTCATCTCGCCGTGGTTGTGGACGAATACGGCGGCACCGCCGGCCTGGTCACCCTTGAGGATCTCGTGGAGGAACTCGTCGGCGAGATCGTTGACGAATTCGACAAGGAAGAACCGCTCTTCGAGCCTACGGCCGGAGGAGGGCTGATCGTTCACGGCCGCATGCCGGTCGATCAACTGGAGTCGTTGATCGACGCCGAACTCGACGACGGCGACTGGGACACGGTCGGTGGTCTGATCTTCAACACGCTCGGGCATGTTCCCGAGATCGGGGAGTCTGTCGACAACGGTCAGATACGGTTCGGGGTGGAACGAATGGAAGGGCGCCGAATCACCCGAGTGCGCCTGTCGAGACTCACGGATGACTGACGCTGAATCCACGACCGAGGAGACCGAGCATCAGTCGGGTTTCGTGTCCCTTGTGGGCCGCCCCAACGCCGGCAAGTCGACTCTGCTCAACCAGATCCTCGGGCAGAAGGTTTCGATCGTCTCGGACAAGCCGCAGACCACGCGGACACAGATCCGCGGCGTGCTGACCAAGCCCGACTTCCAACTGATCTTTGTCGACACCCCCGGCATCCACAAGCCGCGGAGCGCGCTGGGATCGAGCCTCAACGCCACTGCCGCCGATGCCACCCGTTCCGTCGACGTTGTGTGCTTCGTCCTGGACGCCACTGCGCCCTACGGTCGCGGCGACGAATACATCGCCAAGTCACTCCCTTCGAACGCCGTGGTTGTCGTCACCAAGGCCGACATCGCCAAACCCGAGCAGGTGCTGAGCCAATTGTCAGCCACCTCGGAGCTCGATGCGAATGCATGGTTCCCCGTTTCCGGCAAGACCGGTGAGGGTGTCGACGAGCTCATCGCCCACCTACGGGGCCGGCTCCCAGTCGGTCCGCAGTTCTACCCCGACGACATGATCACCGATGTTCCCGACGCGTTCTGGGTCGCCGAGTTGGTCCGTGAGCAGCTTCTTGCCGTCGCTCGTCAGGAGCTTCCGCACTCGATCGCAACTCGCGTCACAGAATGGGAATGGCCTCGTGTCCGGTGCGAGATCCTCGTCGAGCGTGAATCGCAGAAGGCGATGGTCATCGGCAAGGGCGGCGAGACGCTCAAGAAGGCCGGCACGGCGGTGCGTCGACAGATGCCCGACGGCGCGTTCATCGAGTTGTTCGTGCGGGTTGAGAAGAACTGGCAACGGCGTCCGGCGTCGGTTGCCGAGCTGGGCTACTGAGTCCGCTCAGCTCCTGTTCGGATCCTCAGGCGCTTCGTCCCCGTACTTCTCGGCGAACGCCAGCCATTCGACCAACCAGGCCGTGTAGGCCGCTTCGTCGACCTCGCCGGATGCCGTCGGCAGAGGCGGAGGAACCGGGGCCGAGGCAGCCATCGCCGAGGCGGGAGCTGAACTGGTGGCAGGCACCGGCTCCGGTGGCGCCGTGAACGCAGACACCGTGGGTTCTGGCGAGGCGAACGGATTCGATCCGGCCTCCAAGGGCGGCTGGTGACTCTCGGTCCGCCCCTGCTCGGGTGCCGAAGGCGCCGGGGCATCGGGTGAGGGCTCGCTCGCAAGAGTTGACGGGACGAGGTTCTTGGGGAGGAAGGGTGGAGCCGATTCGCCAAACGGGTTCCGACGTATGTCTGAGATGGGTTCCGCGCCGGGTTCAGCGAAGGGATTGGTGTCGCCGAACGGCGCCGCGTCCTGGAACGGGCTGTCCTCGAATGGAGTAGCGCCGAACGGGCTGTCGCTGAAGGGCTGACCGCCCCACGGATCGGGGTCTGGCGTGCTCGGTTCCGAACTTGCAAAGGGATTGATCGGCGACGAGGATTCGGTCTCCGCGATGTGGCGGGCCCGCTGGAAGGGGTCGGCGCTCGGGTGGACCGGAATCAGTCCAGCGCCATCGGCTTCAGGCGGGCGTTCGTTGTGGCGGAAAGGATCGAGGCCGGCACCCGCTGCCATCGGGTCTTCGGGCGATTCGTCGACCCAACCTCCGAGCTCGGGCTCACCGTCGGCCAGGGGCACGGCCGCGAACGGGTCCGGTGAGAACAGGTCGTCGGGGGCGACTGGTGAACCCGGGGCGAACAGGGGGTCATCGGCTCCGGCAGCCGCGCTCATGGGGGCGCGGCGGGGGAGTGCAATCGAACTGTCGAGCTCGAGCTCGGGCTGCGATACCTGTTCGGGCACGGGGAGGCCTTCGAGGCGAATTCGCATCTCCGCGAGCAGCTCCTCGTGGTCTGACCTGCGCAGGTGACCGGCCGGGACGTCGTCCTTGCGCTGGAGGCGCATGGCGATCAGACCGACGGCCAGCAGGCAACCGATCCCCGCAATTGCCCAGGTGATCGGGTTGCGCACGTCGGAGCCACCGAGCCACGCGTGATATGTGCCGGCGGCGACAGTCACGATGGCCAGGCTGTGGGCGACTCGCCAAATGGCGTTGCTGATGCGCTTTCGGAGGAGCGATGTGAGTTCAACGGCGATGAGCGACCAGGCTGC
The DNA here is from genome assembly GCA_029263175.1 of Acidimicrobiales bacterium. GTDB lineage: Bacteria > Actinomycetota > Acidimicrobiia > Acidimicrobiales > Aldehydirespiratoraceae > JAACCU01. Next base: position 91,920 of record JAJCXZ010000069.1, read on the forward strand.
GATGACACCCATGGACGCGGCGGTCGTTTCCCACGTTGACTCGCCCGGGATGAGGAGAGCCTTCCAGGTGAAGACCGCCGAGTCGTGCAGTATCAGGGTCCCGAGGTGGCCGATCAGAAAGATGACCGACACGCTGCTCAGGAACCGGTGCAGGTCGAAGAACCAAGGCCCGGTGCGCGACTTGATCGACTTCAGGGAAAGGAGCAACCCGATAAGGGCCGATCCACACGCTGTGGCCCAAGTCATCAGGCCTGCGGCGCGTGTTGCGTACCACCACACTTCTTCGTTCACGGGCCTCCCGTCGGCAGATCCGAAGGAAAAGCGAGGATTCGCTCCACGCTCGCTCAGCCAGGCGACGCGTCGTGCTGCTGGTCGGCGTCGCGTAGATCCCGCAGGAACGTTTCGGCCTCGCTCAGATCACGGGTTCGGCGCATCGGCGGCAACGCTTTCACGAGCTCCCACCGGTAGCTGCGAGCGGTGGCGAGACGGGGGTCGAGCACGGCGACGACGCCGCGGTCAGTGGTTGATCGGATGAGCCGTCCTGCGCCCTGAGCGAGCAGTGTCGCCGCTCGGGGCAGGTCGATGGTGCGAAAGGCGGCCTTTCCGGCTCGGTCGCGACGGGCTTGCAACACCGGGTCGTTGGGCCGCGGGAATGGCAGCCGGTCGATGATCACGAGGTTGCATGTCGACCCTGGTGCATCGACACCCTGCCAAAAAGACATGGTGGCGAAGAGGGAGGTCTCAGGCTCCTCCACGAACTGTTCGAGCAGCGCTCCCTTTGATCCTTCGCCTTGCACCAGAACCGGCCATGGCAGGCGTGGGCCGAGCCGTTCGGCAGCATCTCTCATGGCCGCGAAGCTCGTGAACAGTCCGAGCGTGCGGCCGCCGGCAGCCACCATGAGCGACTCAATCTGGGCCAGTTGAGCATCCTTGTGATCGGCGGCGCGAGGGTCGGGGAGATCGATCGGGCAATAGAGCAAGGCGTTGTGCTCGTAGTCGAACGGCGACCCAACGTCGAGGGTGGTGGTGGTGGTGGGAAGCCCGAGCCGCGCGGTGGTGTTCTTCGGCAGCGTGGCCGAGGTGAGCACTCCCGCACGCTTGTCCCAAAGCGCGTCGGCCAGGATTCCGTCGACGGCGATCGGGGTGGACCGGAGCGTGGGATTGGATGGTGGTCCGTCGACCCACAGCACCTCGGAGTCGATCGGCCAACGCATTGCGTCGAGGTCGTCGACCAGGCCGGTGGCTACCTGGCGGGCACGGACGGCCTTGGCCTTCGCATCAGCGGGGGCGTCGTCGGGCACTGCCCGCAGGGCATTGAGGATCTTGTCGGCCGCGGATCGAACAGAGTCCATGGCTCGGCCGAGCTCTTCGGTCGGCCCCTCGAGGAGCCGTTCTCCAATCTGGCCTTCGAGGGCCGCGTGAAGGGCGACGGCGGTGTCTTCGGCCGCCTGGCCGAACTCGGACTCCGAGAGGATCGCGCCGGCGATGCGTGCGGTGGTGATGACTCGAGCCGGGCTGAGCTGGCGACCGGCCGCCTCCGCCATGATGTCCTCGAGCTGGTGGGCCTCGTCGATGATGACCAGGTCATGATCAGGGAGAATGCCGGGATTCATCACGTCGAGGGCATAGAGGTGGAGGTTGACGATAAGCACGTCGGCTGCGGCAGCTTGGCGGCGTGCCCGCTCGGCGAGGCAGTCATCGCCCCGTGGACAACGCGACGCGCCCGGGCACTCGTCGCGCCCGACGGAGACGAGCCGCCACGTGCGGTCGGTGATATCGCTGAGTTCGGCGCGATCGCCGGTAGGACTCGTCGCCGCGAACTCGCGCAACTGAGCCAGCGTCGCAGGATCGAGAGGGTCATCGTCGACGTTGATCTCGAGCGTGCCGGCTGATCCGTCCTCGGCTTCGTCGAGGCGCTGCAGGCAGAGATAGTTGGACCGGCCCTTCAGCACCGCGAACTCGAGTGCGCCGTCGGTCTGCTCGACCAGGAACGGCAGGTCCTTTTGCGCGAGCTGATCCTGCAGCGCTTTGGTCGCGGTGGCGACGATCGTCTGCCGTTGTGCGGCCACAACAGGAACAAGATACGCCAATGATTTGCCCGTACCGGTTCCGGCCTGGACGACCGTGTGGCCGTCATTCGTGATCGCCTCGGCGACCGACACGGCCATTTCTCGCTGACCGGCCCGAGCCTCCCCGCCACCGGGGAGCGCCGCGGTCACGGCATCGAGAAGCTGCAGGGTCGCGTCGCCAAGAGGCTGGCTCTTCGGGGGAACTGGGGGCTCTGGAATCGACGGAGCCTACGCCAACGCGAGTACCACCACGACGATCACGATCGACACGAGCACGAGTGTCAGCAGACGGACGTAGCGACGGCGTTTCACGCCGCCTTCGATCCCATGTAGTCGCGAGAGCTCGTCGGCCCATTCATTCCCCGGCACGAGCGTGACATTAGTCACGAGTTGGGAACGGCGCTAACCGAAGTTGCGACCGGCATCGTAGGACCCGGACCGCGTTGTACCGGTGGGGAGAGGGTAGGTTCTGCGGGTGACCCTCGGAGGACTTGATCCGGACCGGATTCCCGAGCATATTGCGTGCGTCATGGACGGCAACGGCCGCTGGGCGCTAGCCCAGGGATTGCCTCGCACAGAAGGCCACAAGGCCGGTGAGCACTCCCTCTTCGAGGTAGTCGAAGGCTGTTCTGACCTCGGAGTCGACTGGCTCACGGTCTATGCCTTCAGCACCGAGAACTGGAAGCGCCCCAAGGATGAGGTTCGTTTCCTCATCAACTTCAACGAGGAAATCCTTGTCCGCCGCCGTGAAGAGCTCCATGAACGGGATGTGCGAATTCGTTTCGTCGGACGGCGCGATTGGCGGGTGCCGAAGCGGTTGATCCGGCGAATGGACGAATCGGTCGAGCTCACCAAGAACAACAAAGGACTCACGTTCACGATCGCCTTCAACTACGGCGGGCGGGCCGAGATCGTGGACGCCGTGAAGCAGATCGTCGAAGCCGGCACACCGGCCGACAAGATCAGCGAGCGCACGATCGCCAAGCACCTCTACGACACCGACATGCCGGATCCTGATCTGATGATTCGCACCTCGGGGGAGTACCGCATCTCCAACTTCTTGTTGTGGGAGCTTGCGTACAGCGAGCTGCTCTTCACCGAGACGCCCTGGCCGGAATTCGACCGTCAGGCTCTCTTTGGCGCCATTGCCGAGTATCAGGATCGCGAGCGGCGATTCGGGGGCGTAGGCGGCTGACATGAGCCTCTACCGCGACCAGGCCGTCGTGCTGAGGGCGTGGAAACTTGGCGAAGCCGATCGAATCATCTCGATGCACACGCTCGACAACGGCAAGGTGCGAGGCGTCGCAAAGGGTGTCCGTCGCACCAAATCGAAGTTCGGGGCGCGCCTCGAACCGCTGAGCCACATCTCGATCCAGCTCTACCGCGGCCGGGGCGACCTCGACACGATCACCCAGGTCGAGACACTCCACCGGTTCAGCAATCTGCGCACAGACCCCGATCGCTTCGCTCGAGCCGAGGCGATGCTCGAATGTGTCGAGCACGTCGCCCAAGAGCGCGAACCGGATCCTCGGCTGCACGTGATGCTCGTGAGGGCGCTCGGCACCCTGAACGACCAGGACTCACCGCTGGTGGTGGCTTCCTTCTTCCTCAAGCTGCTCGCCCACGAGGGCTTGCAGCCGCAGGTCGACGAGTGCGTCTCGTGTGGAGCGACCGAGCAACTCGAGGCGATCGATCTCGGCGACGGAGGTGTGTTCTGTCGCAACTGTCGCCGGGGCCGCCCCGTGTCGGCAGGAGCGCTCGACATCCTGCAGCGGATCCTCGGTGGAGGTCTCGCCGGCGTGCTGTCGGAGCCAGTCGGCCCAGCCACCAGCGAGGTCGACCTGTTGTCAACCGCGCTGATGGAACACCACCTCGAGCGACGGCTCCGGTCGGTGGCAGTGCTGGATCAGACCCAAATCTGATCGATCACCGGCTGATGGGCACCCATCGGCCACCGGCTTCGTTCCATTCCATCCACTCGGCGAGTTCGGGATCCCACTGGATGTAGGTGTCGCGAGCTTCGTCCCATTGCGGACCGTCGATGCCTGGCCGACGCGGTTCCGGGTCGGGTGCCGGAGACGGTGCGGGTGTGGCGGGCGGCGGGGGTGGTTCGACCGTGTCGGGCTCGGTTGACAGCGGGGGGAAGGCAGGCGGCGCCGATGAGACGGGCGGTGGCGCCGCGGGCGGTGGCGCGACAGGTGTTGGCGGAGCAGGCGTCGGCGAGGCGACGACAGGCGGCCCGGTCGGAGCAGCGAACGGCGGGGGCGGAGTCGACGGCGGAGGCGGTGCGCTGGCGGTGGCGGGCGGAGCGATCGGCATTCCGGGCGGTGGCGGGAAGGGCATGGCCGCAACTGTCTGGGTGGGAGCGCTGCCCATACCTCGCACCGATATCGGATGGCCGACCAGAGACTTGTCGATGACGAACGTCTTCGCCACCATGTCGCCGATCCGACGGTGGCCCGGTGTCGCGAGTCCCAACACGAATCCTGCCAGCGGGACGAAGAACGGGAAAGAGTCGGCGATCCAGAGGAACCCTCGGCCGAGGTTGGGGCCCATCCCGGCCAGTTCGAAACTGTCCTGCTTGACCACTCGCAAACCCATGACCAGCTTGCCGAGACTCCACCCGGTGAAGCCGGGGATCAGTAACGTGTTGAGGAGCACGAAGAGACCCCAGACCAAGAAGACGATGCCAAGGTCGGCTGGCTCACCCACCCAGACGGTGGCACCGAAGTTGACGCATGCGTTATCGGTGAAGAACTCCATTTGCGTGCACAGATCTTCCGCTGCCGTCGTCGACGCGAACTCTGACGTCGTGAACGTGGCGGCCACGACTCCGATGAAGATGGCGGTGCCGATCAACGCGTCGATGACGAAGGCGAGGGTTCGACGTCCCATGACCGCGGTGGGGTCGTCGGCGAAGGGGGAGACTTGGGGCTGCACGACCCATATCTTGGCGCATGGGCGGGCAGGAGGCCGGTAACCTTCGGCGCTATGTCAGCCGACACCCCCGATCCCGCACTGTTCGACAAGATCGTCAACCTCTCGAAACGTCGAGGTTTCGTCTTCCAGTCCGCGGAAATCTACGGCGGATTCCGGTCCACATACGACTATGGCCCGCTCGGTGTTCTGCTGCTCCGCAACGTGAAGGACGCCTGGTGGCGTTCGATGGTGCAGCTGCGTCACGACGTGGTCGGCCTCGATGCGTCGGTCCTGTCGCCACCGCAGGTTTGGCAGGCTTCCGGTCATCTGGCCAACTTCTCCGATCCGCTGGTCGACTGCACCAACTGCAACGCACGTCACCGTCTCGACAAGCTCGACGACCCGACGACGTGTCCTACGTGCGACAGCTCGGGCACATTCACCGAGGCCCGTGAGTTCAACCTCATGTTCAAGACGCAGGCCGGCCCGGTCGCCGACACTGCGGCCGACGTGTATCTGCGCCCCGAAACGGCACAGGGCATGTTCATCAACTTCGCCAACGTGCTCACCACCAGCCGCAAGAAGCCGCCGTTCGGCATCGCCCAGATCGGCAAGTCGTTTCGCAACGAGATCACACCGGGCAACTTCGTCTTCCGAACCCGCGAGTTCGAACAGATGGAGCTGGAGTTCTTCGTCCCGCCCGCCGACTCAACGCAGTGGTACGAGTACTGGTGCGAGGCGCGGATGAACTGGTACCTCGATCTCGGTATGGATCCCGCCAAGATCCGGCTGCGTGCGCACGACGACGACGAGCTGAGCCATTACTCGAGCGGCACGTCCGACGTCGAATACCTGTTCCCTTGGGGTTGGGACGAGCTCGAGGGCATCGCCAACCGTGGCGACTACGACCTCACCCAGCACGCCGATGCGTCCGGCGAAAAGCTCGACTTCTTCGACCCGGCCACCAACGAGCGCTATACGCCTCATGTGATCGAGCCGGCTGCAGGCGCCACGCGCACCGCCATGGCGTTCCTGATGGCGGCCTACGACGAAGAGACCGTGAACGACGACACCCGCACGGTGCTTCGTCTCGACCCGCGGCTCGCGCCGTACAAGGTGGCCGTGCTCCCGCTGTCCAAGAAGGACACGCTCACGCCGACCGCACACGAGATCTTCGACATCGTCAAGGGACGCTGGATGGCGGACTACGACGAGACACAGTCGATCGGCAAGCGCTACGCCCGCCAGGACGAGGTCGGCACGCCCTATTGCATCACCGTCGACTTCGAGACGCTCGAAGATCGTGCCGTCACCGTCCGCGAGCGCGACAGCCGCGAGCAGGACCGCGTCAGTATCGACCAGCTCGAGTCCTACCTCGCTGAACGACTCGGCTAGATCGGTCGGTTCTAAAGCACACTGGGGTCTGTCCCCAGTGTGCGTTAGCGGGCCGCTGCTAGGTTCCCGGGCGATGGGTATTCACGACGAGGACATTGCCAAGGTTCGTGCCTCGGCCGACCTCGTGCAGCTGATCGGCGAGCACACCGAAATCAAGCGATCCGGCCGCAACTGGATGGCTCGATGCCCTCTCCACGGCGAACGCACGCCGTCGCTGTCCGTGAGCCCGGAGAAAGGCGTCTACTACTGCTTCGGCTGCCAGCGCAGCGGCGACGCGATCTCGTTTGTCCAGGAGATCGACAACCTGGACTTCGTCGGTGCGGTCGAGTCGCTGGCCGGTCGCTATGGCGTCACTCTGCGCTACACATCGCAGAACGAAGGGGCCACCCGCGCCCGCAAGCGCACGCTCCTCGACGCCGTGGAGAAAGCCGTGGCCTTCTACCACGACCGACTTCTCACCGGAGCCGACGCGGGCGAGGCTCGGGGCTACCTCCGTTCCCGTGGCTACGACGGCGACCTCGTGCGTACGTATCGCATCGGGTGGGCACCCGATGACTGGGATCAGCTCGCCCGTCGGCTCAAGCTGAAGGACGATGACCTCCGCGACTCCGGCCTGGGTTTCGTGAACAAGGCCGGTCGCCAGCAGGACGCATTCCGCGGTCGGATCATGTTCCCGATCACCGACGAACGAGGCGACGCCGTCGGGTTCGGTGGGCGCATACTCCCAGGTCACGAGGGTCCCAAGTACAAGAACACGACCACCGAGTCGTCGGTTTACGACAAGAGCAAGATCCTCTACGGCCTGCATGCCCATCGCGACGGGATCGTGAAGGCCGGCGAGGCCATCATCTGTGAGGGCTACACCGATGTGATCGGCTACGCCACCGGCGGGATCCCACGGGCGGTCGCCACCTGTGGCACCGCGCTGACCGAAGACCACGTCAAGCTGCTGAAGCGTTTCTCGGCCGACCGCATCATCTTGTCGTTCGACGCCGATGCCGCTGGCATCGCCGCGGCCGAGCGCGTCTACGCGTGGGAACGAGAGTATGAACTCGACATCCGAGTTGCGGCGCTCCCCGACGGCGTCGATCCGGATGATCTCGCCAGGGAGGACCCCGAGGCGCTGCAGCGAGCGGTCGACGAGGCCATGCCGTTCCTCAAGTTTCGAATCGAGCGCGCCCTCGCCCACGGCGACCTCTCCACCGTCGAGGGGCGGGCTCGCACCGCCGAGCACGCGCTCGACGTCGTGTCCGAACACCCCGACCCACTCGTGCGCGACCAGTACGTCGTGGAGATCGCCGACCGGTGCCGTCTCGAGGTGGCGCGGCTGCGGGAGCTCCTCGCCGGCGAGCGATCAAGCGTCATGGCCAAACGCGCTCGCGTTGACCCCGACGCGCGACTGCCGCCGCCGACCCGCCTCACCCCGGAGGACGAGGCCATCCGCCTCGCGATTCACCGCCCAACCGAAGTCGTCGGCCTCCTCAGCGCCGGGCTCTTCAGCGATCCCGTCCGCCGAGAGGCGTATGAGGCCCTCGCCGAAGACGGGCTCGTCGCCTCTGCCGATCGTGCGGGGCCCGAAGCAGGGACGCTTCTGCGACGCCTGGCGGTCGACGCGGGTGACGCCGACACCGACGATGTTCTTGCGGGGTTGGCGCGACTCGCCGGAGATCGCGTCATGCGAGACCTCCAGCGATCGGCGCGAATGGCCGAAGGAGCCGAACAACGCCGGGGCTACGCCGACGCCATTCAATGGGTGAAGTCGCAGCTCGGGTTGGTCGCCGAGAGCGGTACGCGGGAGACGGCCGTGGCACAGTTGCTACCGTGGCTCATCGAGCACGCTGAGGGGAGGGGACTATGAGCGAGGCTGTCGTCGCCGCCGCATTGCCGGAATCTGCCGCCGCCGAGTTCGCCGGTCTCCTCAGCTCCGCCTCTGCGTCCGGGCATCTATCGCTCGATGCGGTCGTCCACGCGCTCAAGGACGTGGAGTTCGATCCCGAGATCATCGAAGGCATCCGTCAGTCATGTGCTGCTGCGGGAGTGGTTCTCGACGAAGAACACGAGTCGCCCGTTCCCCCCGAGATCTCGGTGCCGCAACGACCCGACGGTTCGGTGATAGTCGCCGAGGTTGATCTCGATGCGCCGATTATCGACGAGGCCCGCGTCGCTCGTGCCGCTGCGTTCGCCGCAACCATCGGTGACGACGTCGAAGAACCTTCGGGTCGCCGCACACGCGATCGGTCCCGCGTCAGCGAAGGCGGTAGCTCCGACGACCCCGTCCGCATGTACCTCAAGGAAATCGGGCAGGTCCCGCTCCTCGACGCCCGCCAAGAGGTTCGAGTCGCAGCCCGCATCAAGCGCGGAATGGACGCAGAAGAGACGCTCGAACAGCTGGCCGAATCCGGCGAGCTCGGCAAGCTCGATGCCGGCGATGTTGCCCGCTACAACCGCCTGGTCCGCGACGGCGGTCGAGCAAGCGACGAACTCACCCGCGCCAACCTTCGCCTCGTGGTCTCCATCGCCAAGCGTTACGTCGGGCGCGGCATGGTGCTGCTCGACCTCGTTCAAGAAGGCAACCTCGGCCTGATGCGCGCGGTCGAGAAGTTCGACCACACCAAGGGCTTCAAGTTCTCCACCTATGCCACCTGGTGGATCCGCCAAGCCATCACGCGTGCCATCGCCGACCAGGCCCGCACCATCCGAATCCCTGTTCACATGGTCGAAGCCATGAACCGGGTCAAGCGTGTCCAACGCCAGATGCACCAGGATCTCAAGCGCGAGCCGACCGTCGAAGAACTCGCCGAAGAAGTAGACGAGCCGGTCGAGAAGGTGCGTGAGATCCTTCGCATCGCCCTCGATCCGTTGTCACTCGACTCGCCCGTCGGCGAAGAAGACGAAACGAACCTCGGCGACTTCATCGAAGATCAAAATGCCGTGGCGCCGGTCGACATGGCTGCCCGCAACCTTCTGGCCGAAGCGGTCACCGAAGTGCTCTACGAGCTCTCCGATCGTGAACAGGAAGTCGTGCGGCTCCGATTCGGGCTCGACGACGGTCGCCCCCGCACCCTCGAAGAGGTGGGCAAGCAGTTCGGCGTCACCCGCGAACGCATCCGCCAGATCGAAGCCAAGACCCTCGCCAAGCTGCGCCACCCGCACCGCAGCGACCGTCTCCGCGACTACCTCGAAACCAGCTGACCGTCAGCATCCGCGCAGCAACTGCGATGTCACACCCTCTCCCTAGATTCGCGACATGGGATACCGCGGCAAGGTTGAGGAACGCCAACGAGCGTGCGAGCTACGAGCAGAGTCCTGGACTCTGGCCGACATAGCCGCTGAGCTAGGAGTCGCCAAGAGCTCCGTCTCCATCTGGGTCCGACACATCGACTTCACCCCGCGAACGCGGAAGGCTGGGCGCCGCCGAGGCCCGAACAAACTGCAGCGAGCGAAAGCGGCTGAGATAGCGAACCTGCAACGCCACGGCATCGAGCAGATCGGCAACCTGAGCGACCGGGAGTTCCTCATGGCCGGACTCGGTCTCTACGCCGGCGATGGCGCGAAGACAGGGTCGTCTGTGCACTTCGCCAACTCGAACCCGGCCCTCATCGAGATATTCTGCAAGTGGTTTCGGCGCTTCTTCGATGTGGACGAGTCTCGACTCCATGTCACGCTGTACCTGCACGAACACCTTGATCTCGATGCCGCTGTCGAGCACTGGTCCACCATCACCGGAGTGCCGGTGGAACAGTTCAACAAGCCGTACCGAGCGGCCGTGGACGAGACCATGCGATACAACAAGCACGTCCACGGTTGCTGCCATGTTCGCTACCACTCAGCGAGAGAACTCCGCAGGATTCTTGGTCTGATCGATGGGTTGATACTGATATCGTCAACATCCGTCAGTCCGGGGTAGCTCAGCTGGCAGAGCGTTTGACTGTTAATCAAAATGTCGTGGGTTCGATCCCCACCCCCGGAGCAACGAGAAACACGGCCCACACCTCAACGTGTGGGCCGTCTTGCGTTCCGGTCCCGGCGCGACCTCCGATAGGGTCCCGCCGGGCCTGTAGCTCAGTGGTTAGAGCAGGCGACTCATAATCGCTCGGTCGTGGGTTCAATTCCCACCAGGCCCACGGCAACGCTCAGCGTTGCTTGGAGTACGGCTTCGCCGTACTCCCGGCATCGAAACGAAGTCGCCCTGGCGGGTGGATAACTCGTCGTTCTCAAAGGACTACTCATGGAACTTGTGTTTGTTCGGCATGGTCGGCCTCTGCATGTTGTGGATGCTGTGGGTGGGGCTGATCCGGCCCTGGCGGAGATCGGGCAGGAGCAGGCCAGGCATGTCGGCGCGTGGTTGATGGGTGAGGGGATCGATGCGCTGTACTCGAGCCCCATGAACCGGGCTCGGCAGACGGCGGCGCCGTTCGCTGAGCTGTCCGGGCTCACCCCGGTCATTCGTGAGCATCTTCGCGAGTTCGACCATGAAGGTTCGGCGTATGTGCCGACCGAGGTGCTGAAGGCGACCGATCCCGACGGGTATCGCCAGCGCATCGCGGCCGGGTTCATCGATGAAGACTTCGATCAGGTGCAGTTCAAGGCTGACGTGGTTGCCGCCGTCGATCGCATCGTGACGGACCATCGCGGCCAGCGGGTCGCGGTCGTGTGTCATGGCGGTGTCATCAACGCCTACCTGGGGCACTGCCTCGATTTCCCCGCGGATGACTACATGAAGTTCGACGTGGACTATTCATCGGTCAGCCGGGTGATGGTGTCGTCGAAGTTCCAGCGGAGCATCGCATCGGTCAACGAGCGACCACACTTCGTCGGAAATCCCCATCTCGCAGTCCGAGGCGGGTGAGTCTGAGTCATGCCGATCGACGTCGATACGGCCCGTGGCGACACTCCAGGGTGTGCGTTCGTCAACCACCTGAACAACGCGGGAGCGAGCCTGCAGCCGTCGATCGTGGTGGACAGCGTGGTCGACTATCTCCAGGCCGAGGCATTGCAGGGTGGCTACGAGACGGCCACCGAGAGGGCGGATCAGCTCGACACGGTCTACGACCGCGCCGATGCGTTTCTGGGCGGGGGACCGGAGAACTGGGCGTTCGTCGAGTCGGCGACCCGCGCATGGAACGCGGCGTTCTCCTCGCTGCGCTTCGAGCGCGGCGACAGAGTCCTCACTACGCGGGCCGAGTACTTGAGCAACATGGGCGGTCTCCTTCGAGCTCAGGAGATCCAGGGGGTCGAGATTCATGTCGTTCCCGATGATGAGTTCGGGCAGGTCGATGTTGCAGCTCTCGAGTCGATGCTCGACGAGCGGATTCGGCTCGTTTCGTTGACCCACGTGCCTACCCAGGGCGGGCTGATCAATCCTGCGGCTGAGGTCGGCCGCCTCCTTCGAGATACGCCGGTCATCTATCAGCTCGATGCATGCCAGTCGGTTGGTCAGATTCCCGTGAACGTTGATGAGATCGGCTGCGACATCCTGTCGTTCACCGGCCGGAAGTTCGTGCGCGGCCCGCGGGCCACGGGGATGGTCTGGGCCAGCAGCGCCGCCGTGGCCGAGATGGGCAACCCTGCCGGTGTTGACGGCCGTGGCGCTGACTGGGACGAACCGCTCGCGATCACACCGCTCGAGACGGCCCGCAGGTTCGAGCCCTTTGAGTTCTTCTACGCCGGGAAGGTGGGGATGGCCGCCGCGCTCGAGTACGCAGCGACCCTCGGGATCGAGCAGATTGCGTCCCGTAACCGCGAGTTGGCGAGCCGCCTACGCCGCGGCCTGTCGGAGCTGTCAGGTGTGACGGTCCACGACAAGGGTCGCGAATTGTCGGCGATGGTGACCTTCACCGTCGCTGATCACGATCCCCAGGTCATCCAATGTGACTTCAGGGCCCGACGGATCAATGTCTCGACATCGGGGCCGGGCTCGGCCCGCCTCGACTATCCCGAGCGCGGGCTCGGCGCCGTTGTTCGAGCGTCGGTCCACTACTACAACACCGAGGATGAAATCGACGAGCTCATCGCGGCCGTAGGTGACCTCCAGCGGTGACCATGGCTGTCAGCCCGGAAGGTCGTCATCGAGCAGTTTGACGAGGGTCTTGGGGGCAACATTGCGATAGGCATCGGTGACGATCTCAGCCACTTCTTCCCAGTCGGGTTCTCGGTCGAGCCGTACCCCGATCCAGCCCCGATGGCCGACGTAGGGCGGACGGAAGAACCGGTCCGGCTCCTGGGCCACAAGCTCCTCCTGCACACCCGGTTCGGCGCTGCACCAGAGGGCGACGCGACCGTCGCCGTGATGGTCGTCCATGCACATCACGAACGTCTTCTTCTCCCGGATGAAGAAGGTCGGCGCTCCGTGGCTGAGGCGCTCACTCGTCTCGGGAAGAGCGAGAGCGACGGCACGCACACGCTCGAAGGGATCGCTCATCGACCCGACGCTACAGCGGCTCTGAGCGCCAGGGTAAGCTTCGTTACAGTTCGCGAACTCCGGAGGCTGCGTTGAACGAAGGCGATCTCGTCGACGATTTCGAACTGCTTGATCAAAACGGGACGTCGGTCGCGCTGGCTGACCTCGTTGAGGCGGGTCCGGTTGTTGTCTTCTTCTA
>JAJCXZ010000070.1 GCA_029263175.1 Acidimicrobiales bacterium
GTCGCCAGCCAGTCGGCTCGTGTCGGTGGAGACGAGCTCGATGAGTCGATCATCCAATACGTCAAGAAGGAATTCTCGTTGGCTGTTGGCGAGCGAACCGCTGAAGAGATCAAGATGCAAATGGCTTCGGCCTGGCCTCTCGAACGTGAGATGCGCGCCGAGATCCGCGGGCGTGACCTCGTGACCGGACTTCCTCGCACCATCGAAGTCACCACCCGTGACATTCGCGAATCGATTGAAGAGCCCGTGGCCGCAATCTGCGACGCGGTCAAGTCGACGCTCGACAAAACGCCGCCCGAGCTCGCGGCCGACATCATGGATCGTGGCATCACGATTGCCGGCGGTGGCGCATTGCTCAAGGGCATCAGCGAACGACTGAACGACGAGACCGGCATGCCGATCAACATCGCCCGTGACCCGCTTTACGCGGTTGCCACCGGCTCCGGCCAGGTTCTCGAAGAGTTCGAAGCGTTGCGTGGTGTGGTCCTGAGCTCCGGCGAGCTCTAACCCACGAGCCATGGCGCTCGCGCAGCGCATCGGAAGATCCCGCCACCGGCTGATCCTGCTGGTTCTGACGGCGATCAGCCTGCTGACCCTCGACCTCAACGGCTTCGGACCGCTGGGAACAGCGCAGGGGTTCGTCCGTGACGTCCTGCATCCGGTGACCGAGGTCGCGGGTGTCGCTGCTTCACCCTTCTCCAACGCGTGGAACGGCGTCTTCAATTATGCCGACCTCGAGCGCGAGAACCAGGAGCTTGATGCGCGCGTCAAGAAACTGGAGGCGGACGAGATCCGGAATCAGGCTGATCGCCAGGCATTGGAGCGGCTGCTCCTGGCGTCGGAACTCCCCTATGTGGAGAACCTGGAGACGAAGGTCGCCACCGTTGTCCGCGGCGCGGTCGGCAACTTCGACTCTGACGTGATCACCATCGACCTCGGACACCGAGACGGGCTCGAGTCCGGCATGGCGGTTGTGACCGGTGCCGGGCTTGTCGGTCGAGTCGACCGGGTCGATGCCACGACAGCCACGGTGCAACTGATCAGCGACTCGAGTCTGATCATCGGGGTGCGCCTGGTGGCAACAGATGAGGTCGGCCTCGGTCACGCAGACGACGACGCGTTCCTCATCGATCAAGGTCTGGACTGGCCCGAAGACGGCGACGTGAGCAAGCTCCCACCGGTCGGCACTGGTGTGGTCACCTCGAGCTTCAGCCGATACCCAGCAGGGATTCCGGTCGGTTGGGTCACGAGCGCAGCGACCGATGACGGCGGCCTGTCGCTCGAGGTTCGCGTCGAGTTGGCAAACAGCGTTGACGATCTCGGGTTCGTGTCGGTGATCCTCTCGTCGGGAGTTGACCAAGTCCCGCTCGCGGACACCGTTGTTCCCAACACGATCGTGCCGCCGGGCATCGACCCCGATGACATCTTCACCGATGGCACCTCGACCGAGAGCGGTGACGGGGGATGATCCCGCTGAAGCTCGCCACTGTTGGCATCGTCGCGGTGGTGATCCAGCTCACCCTCTTTGTCGAGGTCCGCGTCGCAGGAGTGGCACCGGAGTTGCTGGCCATGCTCGGCGTTCTGCTCGCCTTCTACGCCGGCGTTGAGCGGGGCCCGATCCTTGCTTTCGGGGCCGGGCTGCTGTGGGACATCTATCTGCCCACTCCGCTCGGAGTCGCCGCGATCACGTTCGCCATCGTCGCCTTCTCGGTTGCGTCGCTTGAAGAGGGCCTCTTCCACGATTCGCGGAGCCAACTCGCAGTGATCGTCGGACTCGGCAGCGTGGCGTCCGTCGTGGGGTATGCGCTGATCGGTGAAGTGGTCGGCCAGCGGGGGCTGATCGACCTGGAGATGCTGCGGGTGGCTGCCATCGTCGGCGTGATCAATGGGGCGCTGACTCCTTTGCTCGCTCCTGTGGTTCGATGGGCCCTCGTCGAAGGGCGCCAGTGATGCATGAAGACCCGCAATGGCTGCGGATGCGAATCTTTGCGTTTCTGGCGCTGAGCCTGCTCGGCGCGCTGGGCGCCCGGTTGTGGTTTCTTCAGACCGTCGAACATGAGCGCTTCGAGTTCGAAGCCCAGACCAACGTTCTCGAGCCCGTCTTCGAAGAAGCTCCACGGGGCCGAATACTCGACCGCAATGGCAAGGTCCTGGTCGACAACAAGGTCGTGCAGGTCGTCACCATCGATCGCGCCGAGTTGGCGGGGCTGGACGATGCGGCGAGGCAGGAGCTCTTCGTGCGGTTGGCCATCGCTGTCAGCCGTTCTGGTCGGCTGACGAAGGCGGACGCCATCGCGGACGAGATCGCCGACCGGTCCTACGGCCCGTTCGAACGTATACCCGTTGCGATCGATGTGGACCCTGACCTGCTGGTCTTCATCGGTGAGCGAAAGGACGAGTTCCCCGGCGTCGAGGTCGTCCAGCGCACGGTGCGCAGCTACCCCTACGGCTCGCTGGCGGCACACGTGCTCGGCTATGTGGGCCCGATCACCCGAGCCGAATGGGAGTTGGTCACCGACCCCGACGAGCAGAGCGACAAGCCCTACCAATTGAACGACGAGATCGGGAAGACCGGCGTGGAGCGTGTCTTCGAGACCGAGCTCCGCGGTGTTCCCGGCATCAGCTATCTCAAAGTCGACCGGTCGAGCAATGTGATCGGCGAGGACAAGGACCGTCGGCGCGATCCGGAACCGGGCAACGATGTGTGGCTCACCATCGACATCGACTACCAAGCGCTGGCCGAAAAAGAGCTCAACGATGGGCTCGCGATGGCCCGCCGGCAGGTGATCCGTGACCCGACTGATCCGCCGTACATCGCATCGGCCGGTTCGGTGGTGATGACCGACCCGCAGACCGGGGGTGTGCTGGCGATGGCGTCGTACCCGACGTACGAGCCGGCTGACTTCGTCAACGGGATCTCGTTGACTCAGTTCAACGAACTCACGTCGGAAGACAACTTCTCGCCGATTCTCAACCGGGCGATCCAAGGGCAGTACGCGCCAGGGTCGACCTTCAAACTCGTCACGGCCTACGCCGCGCTCCAGGAGGGCGTGCTCGGCACGGGCGAAGATGCCATCCGCGGCATCTACGACGCCTATCTCGATCAAGGCGACTACACCTACTCCGGCTGCTTCGAAGACTCCGACACGTGTATCTACCGGAGTCCGTTCGTCGGGTCACGCAGGGTCGACCTGTCGGCGGCGCTGACCGTGTCGAGCGACACCTACTTCTATGAGATCGGCGGCGAAGGATTCTGGACGCGGCCGAACGAAGACGTCAACGGCGACGGTGTCACCGAGGATGAAGGCATCCAGAAGTGGGCCAACCTGATGGGCCTCGGTACCGATACGGGAATCCAGTTGCCCTACGAGCGCGGTGGAGCGGTACCGGACCGCGACTACTACCGGTCCCAATTCGACCTCGGCGTCTTCGGCACCGACCAATGGTTCGGCGGATCCACGATCAACCTCGCGATCGGACAGGGCGAACTCCTGGTGACACCCCTTCAGCTCGCGAATACGTATGCGACATTTGCCAACGGTGGGCGTGTTCACCAGCCCAACATCGGACTCAAGGTCACCGAAGCGGGCGACGAGGACGACGTCATTCGCGAGATCGGACCTCGCGTGCTTCGGGACTTGGCGATGCCTTCGGAGTTCCATGAGCCGATCGAGCAGGGACTCCTCGGAGTGCCACGCAGCGACGGGAGCGCGACGGGCACGGCCTGGCGGGCTTTCAGCGACGTCGACTTCCCGTTGGGGTCTTGGCCGGTGGCAGGCAAGACGGGCACCGCCGAGGTCAACGACAAGGCCGACACATCGCTGTTCGCGGCATACGGGCCCACTGACAATCCTGGCTACGGGATCTTCATCGACGAGGAGCCCTCCGTGGCGATTGCCGTGGCGTTGGAGGAGGCCGGCTTCGGTAGTTCCGCGGCTGCCCCAGTGGCCGCGCGGATTCTGCAACGAATCGCGACCGACACGGTTGACCCCGCTCGCTCGCTCGAGCAGACGGAGGCGCTGATCATCGAGTTGGTTGCCGCGAGGCTCGAAGAGGAAGCGGAATTGCAGGCCGCGCTCGACGCCGAGACCGAGGCGGCCTTGCCATGACCGCGTCGACGTTTGACACGAATGAGGCCGGCGGGCTCCTGCGGAGCCGATATCGCGATGAGAGCGATCCGTGGTGGTTGGTTGTCGACCCGATTTTGATCCTCACCACACTTGCGATCACCGCGTTCGGATCGCTGCTCGTCTACTCGGCAACGCGTGGGCCGGCCACGCTGACCGAGCCGGCGAACACGGCGTTTCTCGAGAAACAGATCGGATTCGCCATCATCGGCCTCGGCCTGGCGGTTGTTGCCGCACTCATCGATGTGAGGCGCCTGCGTTCGTTTCTTCCGCTTGCCTACGGCGGTCTCGTGGTTCTCCTCCTCGGCATCCTCCAGTTCGGCGCGAACATCAATGGCGCCCGAGCGTGGTATCGACTCGGCGGCTTCACCTTCCAGCCGTCCGAACCGGGCAAGATCGTGCTGATTCTGATTCTCGCCGCCGTCTTTTCGACTGAGGAGGTTTCGTTTCGACGTCTCGGTGGAGGATTGGCACTCGCTGCCGCATTGATCTTCCTGATTCTTCGGCAGCCGGACCTCGGCACGATCCTCGTCTACATCGCCGTTACCGCGGTGATGATCGCATTGAGCACGGTGCGAGTCCGCTACATCGTGCTGCTCGCGTTGTTGGCGCTCACCGCGGTCACCATGATCTTCCAATCCGATGTGCTCGCGGACTACCAGAAGGATCGTCTCAGGGTGTTTGTGCTCGACGAGGAGGCAGTCGCGGAACTCGGGCCCGACGCCGCTCGCGTCGCCTACAACGCCGAACAGTCGCAAATCGCCATCGGCAACGGCGGCATCTTCGGCGAGGGCCTCTTCGAGGGCACACAAACCGGCTCCAACCTGGTTCCCGAGCAACAAACCGACTTCATCTTCTCCGTGGCGGGGGAGGAGCTGGGCTTTCGCGGGGCCGGGATCCTGCTGTTGCTGTTCGGCATTCTCGTGTTTCGGGTGTGGCGAATAGCGGTGAGAGCAACAGATCAATTCGACCGCCTGATCGCGATCGGCGTGATGTCGATGTTCGTCTTCCAGGTCTTCCAAAGCGCCGGGATGACCATGGGGATCATGCCGGTCACCGGGATTCCCATGCCCTTGGTCAGCTACGGCGGTTCATCAATGCTGACTTCGATGGCTGCGATCGGCCTGGTGCTGGGGGTGCACCGACGCCGCTTCGACTACACCCTCCGCGGCTGAGCGCGAGCGACCGGTAGCCTGCCCGGATGGCATCAGCATCGCTTTGGAACCGGCTCGAGCCGCTGCTGCCTCAGGTACAGAAGCCCGCCCGCTACATCGGTTGTGAAGATGGAGCCCAGACTCCCGAACACGGGCCTGGCATTGTCTCGTGGTTGCTGACCTACCCCGATACGTACGAGGTCGGCCTCCCCAACCAGGGCTTGCAGATCCTCTACGAGATCCTCAACGAACGCCCCGATGCTGCGGCCGAGCGCTCATACGCGCCATGGACCGACCTCGAAGCACTGCTGCGGGGTGAACGCCTCCCGCTGTTTTCTGTGGATACCCACAGGGCCGCGGGGGAGTTCGATGTGCTGGCGTTCAACCTCAGCGCCGAACTCACGTTCACAAACCTGATCAACTGCATCGACCTGGCCGGGGTGCCTGTCCGGTCAGCCGATCGGGCCGACGCCGACCCCTTGATCGGCGTTGGCGGTCACTGCACCTACAACCCCGAACCCATCGCTGACTTCGTCGATTTCGTGGTCCTCGGCGACGGCGAAGAAGCCGTTGGCGACATCACCGATGTCCTGCGCGAGTGGAAGCGTGCCGGGAAGAACTCGGGCACCCGTGAGGGCCTGCTGCGGGAGCTGTCGAAGGTCGAGGGCTGCTACGTCCCATCGATGTACGAAGTCGAGTACGACGGCGCCCACATCCGCGAGGTCAACCCCCGCTACAGCGATGTGCCGTCCACGGTCGAAAAGCGCACCGTCGCTGACCTGGCCGAATGGCCATACCCGAAGAATCAGCTCGTGCCGGTCACCGAGGTTGTGCACGACCGCCTGTCTGTCGAGGTCTTCAGGGGCTGCACACGCGGGTGTCGTTTCTGTCAGGCCGGCATGATCACCCGTCCGGTCCGAGAGCGTCCCGCCGAGCAGGTCCGTTCGATGATCTCCAATGGGCTGAAGCGCACCGGCTATGACGAGGTCGCGCTCACCAGCCTGTCCACCGCCGACTTCTCGGGCATCCAAGACGTCATCTCCGGCACGATCACCGATGCCGGCGACGACCGGGTGTCTGTCGCCCTGCCGAGCCTTCGGGTCGACGCGTTCACCGTTGGGATCGCCGCCGAGCTTCAGCGAGCGCGCCGCACCGGGCTCACATTCGCTCCGGAAGCCGGTAGTTGGCGCATGCGGCAGGTCATCAACAAGCTCATCAGTGAGGATGATCTCTACGGCGCAGTCGAAAGCGCCTATAGCCAGGGCTGGCGCCGGATGAAGCTCTACTTCCTCACCGGTCTTCCCACCGAGACCGACGTCGACACCCTCGGCATCGCCGAACTCGCTCGTAACTGTGTCGAGCTCGGCCGCAGGCATCAGAATTCGCCTTCGGTCACCGTGTCCGTCGGCGGGTTCGTCCCCAAGCCGAACACCCCGTTCCAGTGGTTCGGGCAGAACACGGTTTCAGAGCTGCGTCGCAAGGTCGACCTGCTCAAGGATGATCTTCGCCGGACCAAGGGTGTGCAGCTCAAGTGGCACGACCCCAAGGCAACGCTCGCGGAGGGCATTGCCAGCCGCGGCGACCGTCGCCTCGGTCCGGTCATCGAATACGTGTGGCGCAATGGCGGCACATTCCAGGAATGGTCCGAACACTTCAACTACGAGCTGTGGCTTGAAGCAATGGCGGCCAACGACTGCGATGTCGACTGGTATGTGCACCGGCACCGCACCGAAGACGAGGTTCTCCCGTGGGAGCACCTCTCAGCCGGACTCCACAAGGATTTCTTGTGGCAGGACTGGCGTGATGCCCTCGAGGAAGTTGGTCTCGAGGATTGCCGGTGGACGCCGTGTTATGACTGCGGCGCGTGCACCGGTTACGGAATCGA
>JAJCXZ010000071.1 GCA_029263175.1 Acidimicrobiales bacterium
CTCATGCGTGCCAACGAGGTCATCGAGATTGATATCGATGACCCTGATGTCGTCAACGCTTGACAACACCCCTCTTCATCCGATTGGTTCGACCATCGTGGCTAATGCCCTAGTAATTGTCGAGTCGCCCGCAAAGGCGAAAAAGATCGCTGAGTATCTCGGCGCCGGTTACACCGTCGAGTCATCGATCGGTCATATCCGTGACCTTCCGCGCAACGCCGCGGATGTCCCCGCTGCCTACAAGGGCGAGAAGTGGGCGCGGACCGGAATCGATGTCGACAACGACTTCAAACCCCTCTATGTCGAGAACCGCGACAAGAAGGACCACATCAAGCTCTTGAAGAGCCTGGTGAAGGATGCCGACGAGGTCTATCTCGCGACGGATGAGGATCGCGAAGGCGAAGCGATTGCCTGGCACCTCATCGAAGTGCTGAACCCGCAAGTTCCCATCAAACGCATGGTGTTCCATGAGATCACCAAGGACGCAATCCAAGCTGCCGTGAACTCGCCGCGTGAACTCGATCGCAAGATGGTCGACGCTCAGGAAGCCCGCCGAATTCTCGATCGCCTGTATGGCTACGAGGTTTCGCCGGTGCTGTGGAAGAAGGTCATGCCGCAACTGTCGGCGGGCCGTGTGCAATCTGTCGCCACCCGCGTGGTGGTGTCCCGCGAACGCGAACGCATGGCGTTCATCGCCGCCGGCTACTGGGATATCGCCGGTTCCTTCGCCGCTGTTGCTGATACTGGGTCAGAAAACACAGACCAGCGCGAATTCAAGGCCAACCTCGCCACCATCGATGGGGTTCGTCTCGCCAGTGGCCGCGACTTCAACGACGACGGCCAATTGTCGCGAGATGACGTCACCGTTCTCGACGAAGCAAAGGCTTCTGCGATGGTCGAGGATCTCGAGGGCGTTCCGTACGAGGTGCGCTCGCGTGAATCGAAGCCGTACCGCCGCCGTCCCGCGGCTCCGTTCATCACCTCCACGTTCCAGCAGGAAGCCGGCCGCAAGCTGGGTATGGGTTCTGCGATGGCGATGCGCGCCGCGCAGGGCCTCTACGAAAAGGGCTTCATCACCTACATGCGAACCGACAGCACCACGCTGTCGGACACGGCGATCAACGCCGCGCGCACGATGATCCGTGAGCGCTACGGCGCGGACAACCTGCCGGACGGCCCCCGCCACTACGCCAACAAGGTGAAGAACGCACAGGAGGCTCACGAGGCGATCCGCCCTGCGGGCGACTCGTTCCAACTCCCTGAAGAGGTGGCGAAGCAGGTTCCCCAGTCCGAGGCTCGCGCCTACGAACTGATCTGGAAGCGAACCGTCGCCTCGCAGATGACCGACTGCACCGGCGACACCGTTCAGTTGCGGTTGGGCGCCCACGCCAAATCCGGCACCGACGTCGTTTTCAACGCGACCGGCACCGTCATCACCCATCGTGGTTTCCGCGAGGTCTACGAAGAAGACAGCGACGCCGACGCGAACAAGGATCAGGCCGACGACGAGCGCCGCCTTCCGCCGCTCGAGCAAGGCGATGCCGCGCGCAATGTGTCACTCGAGGCCGATGGGCACGTCACCTCACCGCCGAGTCGATTCACCGAGGCGAGCCTCGTGAAGCGGCTCGAAGAACTCGGCGTGGGCCGCCCGTCGACCTACGCATCGATCATCGGCACCATCCAGGACCGCGGCTACGTGTGGAAGAAGGGTTCGGCACTCGTGCCGTCGCTCACGGCATTCTCGGTGATCAACGTGATGGAGGGCCACTTCCCGAACCTCGTTGACTACGCGTTCACGGCGCGAATGGAAGATGATCTCGACAAGATCGCGGGCGGCACCGAAGAGGCCGTGCCGTGGCTCGCCAAGTTCTACTTCGGTGAAGAGGGCGGCGAGCCGGGCCTCCAGGAGAAGGTGTCGAAGCGTCTTCCCGACATCGACGCACGCGCCGTCAATACGATTCCATTGGGCATGACCGAAGACGGCGAACCCGTCGTCGCCCGTGTCGGCCGCTACGGCCCCTATGTGCAGAAGGGTGTCGTCAGAGACGACGAGCCCGAGTCGGGCAATGTGACCACGGCGTCGATCCCCGACGACATCCCGCCCGACGAACTCACGCTCGAGAAGGCGCTCGAGTTCTTGGCGATGCCCAAGGAGGGCCGCATCATCGGGCAAGATCCCGAGACCGGCATGGACATCTACGCCAAGGCCGGCCGCTTCGGTCCTTACGTGCAGGTGGGCACCTTCGACGAACAGGAGGACAAGCCGAGATCCGCATCGCTGTTCTCCACCATGTCGCTGGAGACCGTCACGATGGAGGACGCCCTCCAGATCTTGTCGCTGCCCCGAACCGTGGGTGCCGATCCCGCCGATGGCGAAGTCATCACCGTGCAGAACGGCCGCTACGGCCCGTACCTGGCCAAGGGCAAGGACAGCCGCAGCCTCGAGACCGAAGCGCAACTGCTCACCATCACGCTCGACGAGTGTCTGCAGGTCCTGGCGCAGCCAAAGACCCGTCGTGGCCAGGCGGCGCCCAAGCCGCCACTGCGCGAGATGGGCGAGGATCCGGAATCCGGCCAACCGATGATCGTGAAGGACGGCCGCTTCGGACCCTACGTCACCGACGGTGAATACAACGCGTCACTGCGCAAGGGCGACACCGTCGAAGAATTGACTGTCGAACGAGCGGCCGAGCTACTTGCCGATCGCCGGGCCAAGGGACCGGCCAAGAAGGCAGGCAAGAAGAAGGCTGCCAAGAAGAAGGCGACGAAGAAGAAGGCGACCAAGAAAAAGGCCGCCAAGAAGGCTGCTGTCGTGCCGACCGACGGCGGCGATGCGCCGTCGACTGCGGGTGGCTAACCCTGGTCGCTAGGGTTCGTGGTCGTGGACGACCGGGGCACTAATAGCGCAGATCGTCTGAACGAGGCGCTTGATGCCACCAAACCGAGTGGCCGGATAGAACGCGTCTTCGGATCCTGGGAATTCTTCAAGCTCTGGATCGCCCAGGTCATCTCGGCCACCGGTGACTGGCTGGGCCTGATCGCCATCATCTCGTTGGCCGAGCGCATCAGCGACGGCTCCGAAGGCACGGCCATCGCCCTCGTGCTCGGCGCCCGAATCGCGCCGGGATTCTTCCTCGCCACGGCCGCCGGCGTCATCGTCGATCGCCTGAACCGCAAGAGAGTGATGCTGGTCTGCGACATCGGCCGAGCGGCGGTGCTGTTCACGTTGCCGTTCGTCGACACCATCTACGGACTCGTCATCGCGTCGTTCATCCTCGAGATCTTCACGATGCTCTGGTCGCCGGCCAAGGAAGCGATCGTTCCGAGCCTGGTGCCGAAGGACAAGCTCACCACGGCCAACTCGCTCAATGTGGCCGCGGCCTACGGCATGTTCCCGGTGGCTGCGGGTCTCGCCGCATTGCTGGCCAAGTTCTCCGAACGATTCGCCGACGAGGGCTGGGTCCACACTTGGCAACTCAACGAGGAAGGCCTCGCCTTCTATGTCGATGGCCTGTCATTCCTCGCGACTGCGCTCATTGTTTCCACCATCGTCTACCGCCGGCGCACTCCCGCTGAGCGGACGGCCGGCGAGCGCGGGAAATGGGATCTTGGTGGCGCGCTGCGCGAGCTGCGTGAGGGTTGGCGCTTCATCGCCGTGAACCCGATCGTTCGGGCGGTGAATGTGGGTCTGGCGACCGCCGTCATCGGTGGCGGCATGCTCGTGCCGCTTGGCGCGATCTTCGTCGACGAGGTGATCTCTGGTGAGCCCGCTGACTTCAACCTCGTGCTCTTCGCGCTTGGCTGTGGCATGGCGGTCGGCGTGATTTCTGCATCCGTGCTGCAGAACAAGATCAATCGGGCGAAAGCCTTCCCGTTCGCTCTCGTGCTCGCCGGAGGGGCCCTGTTCGTAGCCGGCTCCGCATCGGTGCTCGGTGTGGTCGTACCGGTGATCGCCGTCGTCGGGTTCGCCGCCGGCCCGATCTATGTGCTCGGGTTCACTCTGCTCCACGAGAACGTTGATGACGACCTCCGCGGCCGGGTCTTCTCAGCCCTGCTGGTGGTCGTGCGCTTCTGCATGCTGATCGCGTTGGCAGTCGCGCCCATCGTCTCCGAGCTGCTCGACAGCTTGTCCAACCGATTGTGGGACGGTGAGATCGGCATTGGTGACCTCACCGTGCGGGTGCCGGGAGTGCGGCTCACGCTGTGGTTGTCGTCAACGATCATCGTTGCGGCCGGCCTGCTCGCGTCCTGGAGCCTACGGACTGGATCGGGCGCCTTCTTGAGTGAGACGGCTGGTGTCGTGAAAGAGTCAGCGGAATGAGTGGACGTCTGATCGCATTCGAGGGCGCCGACGCTTCGGGCAAGTCCACACAGGCCCGCCGGCTGGCCCGCCGACTCGGCTTGCCGCTCACCTTTCAGTTCGGCGCTACCGAGATCGGTGGTTCGATTCGCCGGATACTTCTCGACCCCGAACATCGTGAGCTGGATGACCGTGCCGAGGCGCTTCTCGTCGTGGCCGACAAGGCACAACACGTCGCCGAAGTTGTCGGCCCGGCGTTGGCGCGAGGCGAGACGATCATCTCCGACCGGTTCACGGCTTCCACGCTCGCGTACCAGGGTTATGGCCGCGGTCTCGACCTGAAGATTCTCGACGACATGATGCGCTTCGCCACCCACGGGATCGAGCCTGATCTCACCGTGTTGCTCGACGTTGATCTGGCGGTCGCCCGGGAGCGGTTGGGTGATCAGATCGACCGAATCGAGGGTGCCGGCGCCGAGTTTCATCAGCGTGTGCGGCGGGGCTATCTCGAGATGGCTGCGATGGCACCCGATCACTGGCTGGTGATCGATGCCGGCGGATCGGTGGAAGACGTCGCAGCTCGGGTTGATGCGGCGGTCGATGACTGGTTGGCACCCAATTGAGTTGGGGGCGAGTCATCGGGCAGAGCGAGGCGGTGAGACGACTTCAGGCCGCCGTCGACGCGCCCGTGCACGCGTATCTCTTCATCGGCCCGAGTGGCGCGGGTAAGCGTCGAGCCGCAGCGGTCTTTGCCGGTGAGCTGCTCGCAGCTGCAGATACCGAAGGTGCGGAACGTCATCGCCGCCTCGCCGAGAAGGAAGAGCACGCCGATGTGCACGTGCTCGACCCTGTCGGCAACTCGTTGCGTCGCGACGAGGAAGCCGAGCCGTTGATTGTGCAAGCGAGTCGATCCCCGGTTGAGGGCAACCGCAAGGTCCTGGTCGTCAATCGCTTCCACACCGCGACACCGGCTGCCGCCGCATCGCTACTCAAGACCATTGAGGAACCGCCGGCGACGTCGATCTTTGTGCTGCTCGCCGAGGATGTGCCGCCGGAGCACATCACCATCGCCAGCCGGTGCACGCGGGTCGACTTCGGCTCGGTTGCGGCCGACGACATCGAGGCGGCGCTCATCGCCGAAGGGCTCGCCGATCCCATGCAGGCCGCCATCGTTGCCGCGGCATCCGGCGGCAGCGTGGAGCGTGCCCGAGTTCTGGCGACAGACGAGCAGTTGGCGCTTCGTCGCGACGCGTGGTGGTCGGTGCCTGATCGTCTGGATGGCACCGGGGCGGCCGCGGCCGCGCTGGTCGAGGAAATCCGTGGTCTGATCGATGATGCCGGAAAGGCGAAGGTCCGCCAGCACGAGGGCGAACTCGAAGCCCTCGAACAGCGTGAAGAAGCGCTCGGCACCCGTGGTTCGGGTCGTCGCGACATGGAAGCCCGGCATCGGCGCGAACAGCGCCAGTTCCGAACCGAAGAGCTGCGGTTCGGGCTGTCGACGCTGGCTGCGCGCTATCGCGAGATGATCATCGGCGACGATTCTCGCCAGGGCCCACTTGATGCGGTCAAACACCTGCGAGACGCCTCTGACGCACTCATCCGGAATCCCAACGAAGCGTTGCTGTTGCAGTCGCTCCTGCTGAAGTTGCCTGCGACCTGACCGCTGTTTCGGCCGAATCCGGGTCGGGATTCAACGCCGGATTTGGTACCTTCTCAGTCCCGCCCGAGTAGCTCAGTTGGTAGAGCGACGCTCTCGTAAAGCGTAGGTCAGGAGTTCAATTCTCCTCTCGGGCTCCACTCTCCTCAGGAGGTCTTGTGGCCAATCAAGCCACGTTCGCCGACGATTCGATGCCGCTCATGAGTGGCCTCTATTCCGCCGCGTTGCGGATGACTCGCAACCCCGCCGACGCCGAGGACCTCGTACAGGAGACGTACCTCAAGGCCTACCGCGCCTATGAACGTTTCGAAGCGGGCACAAACCTCAAGGCGTGGATGTATCGCATCCTCACCAACAGCTACATCAACGAATACCGCAAGAAGCAACGGCGCCCGGACGAGTCCGACATCGACGATGTGGAGGACTTGTATCTCTATCGCCGCATAGGTGGGCTCACTGGGTCGACGCTTGGGCGCAGTGCCGAGGACGAGCTCATGGATCTCTTCGGCGAGGCCGAGGTGAAGGATGCCGTCGAGGGTCTGGCCGAGCACTACCGACTGCCGGTGCTGCTCGCTGATGTCGAGGGATTCGCCTACAAGGAGATCGCCGAGATTCTCGACATTCCCATCGGCACGGTGATGAGTCGACTCCATCGGGGAAGAAAGCAGCTGCAGAAGCGGTTGTATGACTTTGCCGAGGCTCGGCGCCTGCTTCCGGACCCTGAACCGGCCTGCGTCGGCGCCGATTGTGATGGTGAGTGACATGACTTCCGAGAACACAGATTCCGTTGCTCCCGAGCACTGTGACGACGAGTGCCAGAAGGCGCTGCGCGAGCTCTACACGTATCTCGATGGTCAGCTGACTCTCGAGCGTCGCACCACGATCAAGGCCCACATCGAGTACTGCTCACCGTGTATGGAGAGTTTCAGTTTCGAAGCCGAACTGAAACAGGTCGTGGCGCTCCGCTGCCAAGAGCAAGTCCCGGAAGCCCTGCGACTGAAGGTCTTCGAAGCGATTCAGTGGGAAGTCCGCGGCGACTGACCTCGCGCACGCTGTGACGGCTTCATGACAGTTCCGCGGAATGTGGAACTGAAACGACGTCTCACTTCGTTAGTGAAGGTATGCGGGTCCACGCCGAACGCTTCACCAGTACCGAACGCCACACTCCTCGCAATGCCGGAGGCCGTGTCTGTGAAGATCCCGACTGCGAAACACAGTTGAGCGTCTACAACGAACAGGACTTCTGTTCGCTCCACGCCGTCATGGTCGTCCCCCGGATGCGCGGCAAGGTCCTCGAGGACTGAACGTTTCCGAACTCGTGCAACGTCGTTGCTCTTGTCGTGACGACGTTGCACGAGTTCAAGAACGCCGCGTGCGCCACAGACCCTGGATCGCCTCTACACTCACGCCATGAGCATTCTCGCGGTTGTTTGGCACTTCTGGATCGCTCCGGTTCTCGTGATCGGCGCCCTGGCGGCGGTCGGTGCCTCGGTTGTGGGCTACCTACAGCAGGTCACCTACAAGCGGTACCCGCGCGACTGATGAGCGGCGCCGTCGACTGGGATGTTGCCCGGACGGTTGCGAGCAAGGTCGCGGGCAACGAGCCCTACAAGGCGGCTCGCTACCGTGACGGACTTGAAGAGGACTTCGATCGCTACACGGCGCAGGCCGAGGATCTGGTCGCGGCGTGTACCGGTCTGCGTTCGCTCGACGGCAATGCCCGTGGCCGTGTAACCAACCGTGAGGGCTGGGTCGACGCCAACCTCGCCTCGTTCCAGCGTCTGTTACGGCCGATCACCGACAAGCTCGACGACAGGATGGACGGCAAGGCAAATGCCCTGGGCCCGAAGATCGCCGGCGCCGAGCTCGGAGCGATGCTCGGATGGATGAGCACTCGTGTGCTCGGGCAGTACGACCTGCTGGTCATCGAGGACGAGAATCCCGACGAGCAGGACATCGTGTACTACGTCGCCCCCAACGTCCTGGCGCTCGAGAAGCGCTACGCGTTCCCTCCTCAGGAGTTCCGACTCTGGCTGGCCCTGCATGAGGTCACGCACCGCGCCCAGTTCACCGGCGTGCCCTGGATGCGCGAACACTTCCTGGGTCTGGTCGAGTCCACGATGGACAGCGTCGACCCCGACCCCAAACGTTTCCTTGCTGCGGCCCAGCGCCTCATGGAGGCCCGCAAGCGGGGCGAAGACCCGATGGACCAGGGTGGCATCATGGCCCTGTTCGCATCGGACGATCAGCTTGCCGTGATCAACGAAGTCGCGGGCCTGATGAGCCTTCTCGAAGGCCACGGCGACGTCACCATGGATCGAGCGGGCCAGGGTCTCGTGCCCTCGGCCGAACGTTTCGCCAAGGTGTTGCGCAACCGTCGCCAGAGTGCCAGCGGGTTCACGAAGGTGTTCCAGAAGCTGGCCGGTCTCGAAGCGAAGATGAAGCAGTACGCCGAAGGCGAGCACTTCATCTCGATGGTCGAGGCGCATGGTGGGGTCGAGGCTCTTGACTTCGCCTGGGCCGACCCGGTCAACGTGCCGTCGATCGGCGAGATCCGTGATCCGCAGCTATGGATCGATCGGGTTGCTGTTCCGGCCCCTGTGGGCTGAGTTTCGGTGGACCTGGCCGCGCTGCTCGATCGGTGCGATTTCCCTGACGGATCGCTCGCACTCGGTGTGAGCGGTGGAGCCGACTCGGTCGCCATGGCATTGCTCGCTCAGACCGCAGGCAGAGAGATCACCATCTGGCATGTCGACCATGGGCTGCGGCCGTCGTCGTCGATGGATGCGGACATGGTCGATGCGCTTGCATCACGCCTGGGTGTTGCTTTCGAGCTTCGACAGATCGCTGTCGATTCGGGAACCAACATGGAAGCCCGCGCTCGGGCCGTCCGCTACGAAGCACTCCCCGCGAACATCTGCGTCGGCCACACGGCCGATGACCGCGCCGAAACGGTGTTGTTCAACCTGCTTCGTGGTGCCGGCCCGGCCGGCGTGGCCGCGCCGATGGCGCGGGTCAACCGGCCGATCCTCCGACTGCGCCGGGCGGAGACCGAGGCGGTTTGCGACGACGCCGGGATCACTCCGATCGTCGATGAGCACAACGTCGACCCGTCATTCACGCGCGTGCGGGTGCGCAACGAGCTTCTTCCGCTGATTGCTGATCTCTTTGATCGGGACCCGGTCCCGCTGCTCAATCGTCACGCTGATCTCGTGGGCGACGCACTCGCTGTCGTTCAGGAGCAAGCGTCACAGCTCGACGCGACCGATGCCAAGGCTCTGGCAGCCGCGCCGAAGGCGGTCGCCTCTGAAGCTCTGCGAGCCTGGTTGCGACACGACCTGCCCGAATCCACCTCTCCGGACGCAGCATCAATCGACCGTGTGCTGCAGGTAGCTGGTGGAACGCACGTCGCGACCGAGATCGAAGGCGGACACCGGATCAGCCGGAGCGGCGGACGCCTTTCGCTGAACGCCTTCGACCGCGATCCCGTAGAGACTGATGGCGAGCGATAGGGTCCGAGCCGATGGTGACTGCACCCGAAGGATCGATTGGCCGCGTCGTGATCGGCGCCGAGGAGCTCGCCCAGCGAGTCCGTGAGCTCGGTGCCGCGATCACCGCCGACTATCAGGGGCGCCCGCCGCTGTTGGTGGGGGTGCTGAAGGGTGCCTATGTCTTCATGGCTGACCTTGCTCGCGAGATCGATCTCCCGGTCGAGTTCGACTTCATGGCCGTGTCGTCCTACGGCGAGTCGACCCAGTCCTCGGGCGTTGTCCGCATCGTGAAGGACCTGGAGACCGACATCAGCGGCCGCGACGTGATTCTCGTCGAAGACATCGTCGACTCCGGACTCACGCTTCGGTACCTGCGCCAGCTGCTCGGTGATCGCGAACCGGCGAGCCTCGAAATCTGTGCCCTCCTCGTTCGCGAGGGTGCACAGACCGACGACGTGAAGTTCTTCGGGTTCCCGATCCCGCCCGACTTCGTGGTGGGCTACGGGCTCGACGTGGCCGAGCACTACCGCGAGCTCGACTCGATCATGGTGTTCGACCCCGCGTAGCGAGGCGATGCGTTTCATCGAACGACGCTGATCTCGCGGCACTAGGGTGAGCTCGTGAAAGACGACGGTCGGGCGCTGCCGCGCGTCATGGGAGTGCTGAACGTAACCCCAGATTCGTTCTCCGACGGTGGGCAATGGGAGAGCATCGATGCCGCCGTCGCCCAGACCGCTCGGATGATCGATGATGGCGCCGAGGTGATCGATGTCGGCGGCGAAAGCACCCGTCCCGGAGCGGACGCGATCGACGAAGCCACCGAGAACCGCCGTGTTGTTCCGGTGATCGAGCAGATTCGTGATCGGTGGCCAGAACTCGAGATCTCGGTCGACACTCAGAAACCGGCCGTGGCTCGCGCCGCGGTAACCGCCGGCGCCACGATCATCAACGATGTCTCGGCATCGCTCGAAGAAGTGGCTGCCGAGATGGGGGTGGGCTGGATTGCCATGCATTCCGGCGGGCCGAGCAAGACCATGCAGAATGATCCTCGCTACGACGATGTGGTCGCGGAAGTCGCCGAGTACCTCGAAGCAGCGACTGAGCGAGCCCGGTCTCACGGGATCGAGCGCGTCTGGATCGATCCGGGGGTCGGATTCGGCAAGACGGTGGCGCACAATCTCGAACTTGTGGCGAATTTCGACCGTTTCACGCGCATTGCACCGGCTGTTCTTGCCGTCAGCCGCAAGAAGTCGATCGGTGATCTGCATGCCATGAGCGACGGTGTCGACGCAGTGGCGGCCGATGATCGGCTGGAAGGATCGGTCGCCATGGCCGCGTGGGGCGTTCATATGGGCGCCGACTTGGTCCGAGTGCATGATGTTCGGGCTACGGTCCACGCCGTGCGTATGGTGGCTTCATGAGGGGTAAGTGGGCGCAAGGGATCCAACCGAGGAACTTCACGTGGATCGTGAAGGATCGGTTCGCGGTCTGTGAGCGACCTGGCGGATACGGCGCGAACCACCGCAAGGTGCGACGGCAAGAGGAGATCATCTGGCTGCGTCAGAATGACTTCGACTTCGTCATGTCGTTGTGTGGGTCGACGCAGAATCTCCACAATTACGAAGAGATGGCCGTCCCATTCCATCACGTGCCGTACGGCGGCCCGGCGGGTGGACCGCTGAGTCTCACCCGGGCGATGTCGTCGATTCGTGACCACGTGAATGCCGGCGAAAAGATCGTCGTGCACCGCGAAGAAGTCGGCGAGAAGATCACCGGGCTCGTCGCCGCCTACCTGTTGTGGATGGGTCTCGTGCCTGACGGCCCGGCCACGATCAACATCACCGAGCGGCTCTTTGAGCGCGAACTCGGCCAGCTCGGTCGCGAGGCCGTGGCGATGGTCGAGAAGTGCGATCCGTCCGAAGCGGTGCCGGTCGGCGCGTTCATCGACGTTCCGATCGAGCTCGACGAGGATGACGGAGATCTCGCCGACGGCGGCGGCGAAGACGGGGCTGAGGCGCTTGCCTCCGAGGCCTCCGGGGACGAATGAGCCATGATGGCCGACGTGGTGGCCATCG
This sequence comes from Acidimicrobiales bacterium, assembly GCA_029263175.1. Taxonomy (GTDB): domain Bacteria; phylum Actinomycetota; class Acidimicrobiia; order Acidimicrobiales; family Aldehydirespiratoraceae; genus JAACCU01. Next base: position 11,524 of record JAJCXZ010000071.1, read on the forward strand.
ATTCGGATGTGGTGGCCGGTTGATGAGATCTCGATGACGCACCGCGCCTTTCTCGGACTCGGTTCGAACATCGGTGACCGTGTGGCGTACTTGCGGGAGGCGGTGGCGGCGATCCCTGATGTCGTGGCGCAGTCTGATGTGTATGAGACCGACCCCATCGGTGGTCCCGATCAGGACACGATCCTGAACTTCGTCGTACGACTCGACACCGAACTGACCGCTCGCGAGCTGCTCGAGGTCTGCCAGGCGCGTGAATCGGCGGCGGCGCGGGTGCGGGTGATGCGGTGGGGGCCACGTTCACTTGATATCGATGTCCTGTGGGTCGATGGTGAGACCGTCGACGAAACGGATTTGATCGTGCCCCACCCTCGCATGTTCGAGCGGGCGTTCGTTTTGGTGCCTCTCGCCGACGTGGGTGCGGATCTGCTGCCCGCCGGCTACGACGTTGCGGCTGCGGCCGCCGCCGAGGGTGTTCGCAGCGTAGGCCCGCTGGAGTCGCTGGGGTGAGGTCGCTCCGGATCATCGGCGGAGGGCGCGCCGGTGGTGCATTGGCCCATGCTCTCGAGGGTTCTTCGTGGCATGTCATCGATGTCCTTGGCCGAAACGATGATGTCGCGGGTGCCGCCGAGGCGGTTGATCTGGTCCTCGTTGCAACCCCCGACGCCGCCATTGCTGATGTGGCCAAAGCCGTCCGACCGTCGGGCACCACTGTGGTCGCCCACCTCGCAGGCTCTCGCGGTCTCGCCGAACTACATCCTCATCCCCGCCGGGCGGCGATGCACCCACTGGTCGCGCTCCCCGACAGCGAGCGCGGCGCCGAGCGCCTTCGCTCCGGTGTCTGGTTCGCCACCGCCGGTGATCCTCTCATCAGCGAGCTCGTCGCCGAGCTAGGGGGCCATGAGTTCACGATCGCCGACGAGGCTCGAGCGGGTTACCACGCCGCGGCGGCGATCGCATCCAACCATCTCGTCGCCCTCCTCGGGCAAGCCGAGCGGGTGGGCGCCACGGCGGGCGTGCCTTTCGAGGCGCTGATGGCGCTGGTGCGTGCAACTGTCCACAACGTTGATGAGCTCGGCCCGGCCGCCGCTCTCACCGGGCCTGCAGCTCGCGGCGACAACGACACGATCGATCGACACCGAGCGGCCTTGGCCAACGATGAGCTCGCTGCCTATGACGCCCTGGTCGCCGAAGCTCGGCGCCTGGCCGGGGAAGGCTGACATGGAACTGGTCACCACGATCCCCGAAGTTCGGCAACGCCTCGACGCGGTCCGGAGGGAAGGCGGCACGGTCGGCCTCGTGCCGACAATGGGCTACCTCCATGAGGGGCATGCCTCGTTGATGGCCTCGGCGGTGGCGGACAACGACTTCACGATGGTCACCATCTTCGTCAACCCGCTGCAGTTCGCGGCAGGGGAGGACCTCGAGTCGTATCCGCGCGACCTCGATCGTGATCTTGAGATCTGCGTGGCCGAAGGAGTTGACCTGGTGCTCGCCCCGTCGGTCGACGAGATGTACCCGACCTCGATCGAGACGACGGTCACGGTCGACAGGATCGCTCGTCTGCTCGAGGGTGGCTCGCGGCCGGAACACTTTGCCGGCGTCGCCACCGTGGTGGCCAAGCTGTTCTCGATCGCCGGTTCGTGTCGGTCGTACTTCGGCGCCAAGGACTGGCAGCAGGTGGCCGTGGTACGCAAAATGGCGCACGATCTCTCCATGCCGGTTGAGGTGGTCTCCTGCCCGATTGTGCGAGAGCACGACGGCTTGGCCATGTCGAGTCGGAATGTGTATCTCACCCCTGACGAGCGAATCCAGGCCCCGGCGTTGCGGCGGGCGCTCGACGCGGGCCTCACGGCGATTGCCAGTGGCGAGCGGGACCCGACCTCGGTGGAAGCGGCGATGGCCGCGGTGATCGCCGACGCTTCGCGTGCAACGCTCGACTATGTAGCGGCGGTCCAGGCTGACACGCTGACGGCGGACGCCTTGTTGCACGGCGAGGTTCGTCTGCTCCTGGCCGTCCACTTCGGGCGTACTCGGCTCATCGACAACGATGGAACCGTGATCCTCTAGCGGTTGATGAGCGCGGCAAGCTTTCGCACTGCTTTGATTCGCCGCGGGCGGAAACAGAGGTAGTCGACCGAGCCGCCCTCGGGCGCCCACTTCGTCTTGTAGTAGCTGTGATCAGCATCGAAGTCGAACCACTCGACATCGCCTCGCTCGATCCCAGACTCGACCGTGATCTCGATGAGACGATTGCCGAGCCCGTGCCATTCGTAGCCATCCTCGCGGTGGATTTCGATCATGTACATGGTCCCGCCCATCACCACCGAGACCTGGCCGCCAATCGGCTTTTGGTCATCGAACAGCCGAATGACCTGCAGTTCCCCGCGGTCGAGCAGGTGCTGACAGAAGCGAACGTAGCCCGCGAAGCCGACCTGCGACATGTCCCACTTTTCGTAGAACTTCCGTGGCACCCAATTGGCACCCTCCGGAGCATTCACTTCAAGACGAAAGCCTGCACACCGGGTCTGAGCCTGCTTGAGGGTTCTTCGGTGCTTCTTGCTCCAGTTCTCGCGAATCTCGCCGGCTCGTGCCCGATGTGAGGTCTTGCGCACGACCACATCAGCGCCGACGTGGTCAGGATCGATCGCGCTGTCCCACAACGAGCAGGCGAGTTCGACGCCGAGCGCTCGAGCGGCCGGCTCGAAGGATCCGGCTCGCATCGGGAACGGATCGCCGGGCAGCACCTCGCTCGTCACGACCTCCCACGCCAGGGAGGCCGCTCGCGCGATGCCGACCACCGCCATCGGCCCACCGCGATCCTCGACGAGTGCGATGCGGTGGTCGCGCTCAAAGGGTCCTTCGCAGAGCAGGCGGTAGGTCTCCCGGGAATACGGGTGTGGCTGAGGGAGTTGCAGGAGCGCGTCTTCGAGCTCCGGCACCCACGCTTCGAACCACCGCACTCGAATGCCGCCGCGGCGGCGCGTGATCAGGAAACTCGGCGAGTCCAACAACCGGACCAGCCGGCCCCGGATGCTTGTCTCGTAGGCAGCAGTCACGTTGGTCTCCTCGACGCGATGCGCTCGAGGGCGCCCACCGAAGCTTAGGACTCTTCGGATCGCCGACTCGACAACTACCTTCGACATCCATGACGAACCTGGCAGATTCGATCCGGTCCGCGAAGTTGGCGGTGGAGTCCGGCCGCGACGTTCCCTGGCTGCTGCGCTCGGCAGTCGAAAAGAGCCCGAACAAGCCCTTCCTGATCTGGGAACCGTTCACCGGTGAGGCAGAGACGTGGTCCTACGCTCGCTTCCGCGACGAGGTTCGCGCCGTGGCTGCCTCGATGCAGGAACGGGGTGTGGAGGTCGGCGATCGTGTGCTCCTTCATCTCGACAACTCACCGGAGTTCGTCCTGAGCTGGTTCGCGTGTGCGGAGATGGGCGCGGTTGCGGTCTCGACCAATACCCGGTCCGTTGCCCGCGACATGACGTATTTTGCCGATCACGCCGGCGTGGTGGCGGCGATCACGTCCCCGAAATTCGCCGACCTGGTCAGCGAGAGCGCCCCCAACATCCGCTTCCTGTCCGTTACCGAATCGGATGCAGGTGAGCCGGCCTCAATCGCTGAGCTTCCCGAGCACGTGCAGTTTGCAGATCTCCTGCGCCCGGAGGGTGGCCTCGCGGAGCGGTCGGCCGACCCGATGGCCAACCTCGGGATCCAGTTCACGTCGGGAACGACGTCGCGCCCCAAGGCCGTGTTGTGGACTCACGCGAACGCACTCTGGGGCGCCGAGGTCAACGTGGCTCACATGCGCCTTCACCACGACGACATCACCCTCGCATTCCTACCCCTGTTCCACACCAACGCCCAGTCGTACTCCATGCTGAGCACCCTGTGGTCGGGTGGCACGATGGTGGTGCAGCCTCGATTCTCGGCCTCGAGGTTCTGGGACGTGTCGGTGAGAAACCGGGTGACGTGGTGCTCGCTCATCGGCTTTGCGGTCAAGGCCATTTTGACCCACGACGTGCCGGCCGAGCACTTCTACCGATTCTGGGGACCCGCCGTGCGCCTCCCCGAGGTGGAGGAAGCGCTCGGTATCCAGACGATCGGCTGGTGGGGTATGACCGAGACCATCACCCAGGGAATCTTGGGGAGTATGGAGCATCCGGGGCCGCGGCTGTCGATCGGGCGTCCATCGTCGTCCTATGAGATCAGCGTGCGGCGAGACGACGGCACAACCATCGAGCCCGGCGAACGTGGTTCGCTCTACATCCGCGGCGTGCGGGGGGTCAGCTTGTTCAAGGAGTACTTCGGGAATGCGGAGGCGACCGCGGCAGCGTTCGACGACGATGGTTGGTTCGACACCGGTGATCTCATCACGATGGGCGAAGACGGCTCGCTGTTCTTCAGTGACCGAGCCAAAGACATGCTCAAGGTCGGTGCCGAGAATGTGGCGGCATCGGAGATCGAAGCTGTGATCATGGAGTCGAGTCTGGTCGCGGAGTGCGCCGTGGTCGGGCAACGGCACACAATGCTCGACGAGGTGCCGGTGGCGTTCGTCATCCCCCGGGTGCCGGGTGAGGACGTCTCCGCCCGCGTGATCGATGCATGTGTCGCGAATCTGGCGGACTTCAAGGTGCCGTGGGCGGTCCATGTCGTTGATGAGCTGCCGCGGTCCACCCTCGAGAAGATTGCCAAAGCCGAGCTTCGGAAGGGTCTGCCGACGCTCACCTCGTAGCGTCGCCGACGTATGGCCGAGGAAGCCCGCCTTGCCTTCCTGACCTGAAGGTTGAGCACTGGTGGCACTACTGTCGTGTCCCGGCGTAGCGGTTGTCGACCGGCGGCTGACAATCCGGAGGAGAAGATGAGCAAACGACTCATTGGGCCGGTGGCCCTTCTGTTGAGCCTCACGTTCGTCACAAGTGCGTGCGGAATCATCGGTGGGGACGACGCGGGCGACACCGCCCCGGACGCCGACGTGGCCGTATCCGTCGAGGACGATGGCACCGATGCATCGGCCACCGACAGCGAAGAGGTCGATGCTTCCGCTGACACGACCGAGGACACCGTCGTATCGCCTCCGGCCCCTGCCTCTTCCTCATACTCCGGCCCGAGCCTTGCCGGTCTCGATGTGGTCGACGGCCTCACGTTCACTGTCACACTCACCGAGGCCGATCCCGACTTTCCCGAGCGTCTCGCCCACATGGGTTTCGCGCCGCTGCCGTCGGCATTCTTCGATGATCCCGTCGCTTTCGAGGACGCCCCGGTCGGGAATGGACCCTTCATGATGGACGGCGTATGGGAGCACGCGACGTCGATCCGTCTCGTGCCGAACACCAGCTACGCCGGAGCGACCCCCGCGAGTCTCACCAGCCTCACCTTCAACATCTATGACGAGGTGTGCGCCGACGGATACCTCCACGCCCAAGCCGCCTACATCGACCTTGCCGAGTGCATCCCAGCTGAGCAGTTGTCGTACGTGGCCGATGACTTCGGCGCCGGCTATGACCGATCAGCAGCGATGGATATCCACTACTACGCGTTCCCGGCCTACCTGTGGGGCGAGTATCCGCTGGACCTGCGGCGGGCGATGTCGATGGCGATCGACCGTCAGGCGATCGTCGACGAGGTCCTGCTGGGTTCGGTGACCGCGGCCGACCGTGCCGTTCCGCCCGTGCTTTCCGAGTTCGGGTCAGCAGCGTGTGCCAACTGGGTCTTCGACCCGGAGGGAGCCCGTGCAGCCTTCGCCGCGTACGGTGGACTCGAAGCCCTTGGCGAGACACCCATTGTTCTCTGGCACGGTGCGGATGACACGCAGGCGGCGGTCGCAGCCGCAATAGCGGGACAACTCGGCGATGTGCTCGACATCTCCGATGTGGTGATCGAGAGCCGCCCTTCAACCGAGTATCTCGACCTCGTCGACGACCAGCTGGTCACCGGTCCCGCCCAGGGCGAGTGGACCGCCGGCTACCTGTCGCCCCTGAGCTTCCTCGAACCCCTCTTCGGTTCGGGCTCCTCGTCGAACTCGATCGGGTACAGCAGCTCCCGGTTCGACCAGGCCGTTGCCAACGGAGACATCGAGGGAGCCGAGCGGGCCCTGTGTGACGACGTGGGAGTCGTGCCCCTCTACTCCGGCGGCAACCACTACGTGTCGAACCTCGGTGTGGCCAATGCCTTCAAGGACGTGCGCGGCCACATGAACTGGACGGAGATGACCGGCGGCGACACCGTCGCCGCCCTTGCCGAGCCACAGCGGCTCGCCCCGCCCGTCGCGAAGGATTCCGAGGGCCTCGAAGTGCTGGAGACCCTCTTCAGCAATCTTGTCGAGTACGACCACCGCAGTCGCCGACTCGAGAACGTGGTGGCCGAGTCGATCGAGACGAACGACGACGGCCGCACATGGACCATCACGGTGGCCGATGGCTGGACATTCCATGACGGGGAGCGGGTTTCCGCCTACTCGTTCGTCGATGCCTGGAACTGGACGGCAAACGGCGAGAACGCGGCGGCCAACAACGTCTACTTCAATGTGATCGACGGCTGGGATTCTCTCAACGGTTGATCGGTACTAGAACGGTGGCTCCGGAATCACCGTGAGGAGCCCCATGTCTGAGGCCTACATCATTGACGCGTGCCGCACACCCCGCGGTATCGGCAAACAAGGCAAGGGAGCCCTCGCTCACCTGCACCCGCAGCACCTCGGTTCGACCGTGCTGCGAGCGATCCAGGAGCGCAACGGCTTCGACACCGCCGACGTCGACGACGTCGTCTGGGGTACCAGTTCGCAAGTCATGGAGCAGTCCGGCGATCTCGGTCGAATGTCGGCCCTCGATGCCGGCTACGACGTCAAGGCCAGTGGCGTGACCCTCGACCGCTTCTGCGGGTCGGGTATCACCTCGGCCAACATCGCCGCAGCCACTGTGATGGCGGGGATGGAGGATCTCGTGATCTCCGGAGGCACCGAGATGATGTCGCTGCCGAAGAAGGGGATGATGCCGATGGGAGCCGGCAATGCGCACCTCCAGGAGATTCACCCCCAGTCACACCAGGGTGTGTGCGCTGACGCCATCGCCACCCTCGAAGGCATCCCCCGCACCGCCCTGGACGCGCTCGCCGCGGAGTCGCAGGCCCGCGCCGAAGTGGCCATCAAGGAGGGCCGCTTCGACAAGTCGCTCATTCCCGTGCTCAACACGGACGGGTCGGTGGCGCTCGATCGGGAAGAGTTCCCTCGGCCGGGCACCACAGCAGAGTCGTTGGCCGCGCTGGCTCCGAGCTTTCCCGCCATAGCCGACTACCGCCATGCCGACGACGCCAAAACCTTCCGCGAGCTGATCCTCCAGAAGTTCCCGGACCTCGATATTCAACACGTACATCACGCCGGCAACTCGTCGGGCGTGGTCGACGGCGCGGCCGCGATCCTGTGGGGCAGCGAGGACTATGTCCAGGCTCATGGGCTCAGACCTCGTGCCCGTCTCGTCGCCAGTGCGAACATGGGTGACGATCCGACACTGATGCTGAACGCCCCAGTGCCCGCGGCCCACAAAGTCCTGGCCCGGGCCGGCATGACGCTCGACGACATCGACCTCTTCGAGATCAACGAGGCGTTCGCCGTGGTGGCCGAGAAGTTCCAGCGCGATCTCGATCTTGATCGCAGCAAGGTCAACGTCAACGGGGGAGCGATGGCGTTGGGCCACCCCATCGGCGCGACTGGCGCCGTCCTCATCGGCACGGTGCTCGACGAGCTCGAGCGCCAGGACAAGCAGGTGGGTCTGATCACCATGTGCGCGGGCGGCGGCATGGCACCTGCCATCATCATCGAACGCGTCTAGGAAGAAGCTCATGACTACAGAAACTGAATACGAACCGAGCACATGGGGCTGGGTGGCCGACCAGGTCGAGGCCTATGAGGCCAGCGGCGGCACCGAAGCCAACACGCTGCGCGAGACCGGGATCCCGATCATCGTGGTGACGATGATGGGCCACAAGAGTGGCAAGGTCCGCAAGGTTCCGCTCATGCGCGTTGAGCACGCGGGCGAGTACGCGATCATCGCCTCGAAAGGTGGAGCGCCGCACCATCCGGGCTGGTACTACAACCTGCTCGCCGATCAGGATGTGGCGATCCAAGACGGCCCTGCACCCGAGACCTTCCGGGTGCGCGAGGTCACCGGTGAGGAGCGCGCCGAGTGGTACGCCCGCGGCGAGGCCGTCTTTCCCCCCTATACGGAGTACGCGGTCAAGGCCGCTGAGGCCGACCGCACCATTCCCGTTTTCGTGGCCACACGGATGATGTGATGAGCGATCACCCGCCAGACTGGCACCCCGATCCAGCGGGCCGGCATCAGCATCGCTATTGGGACGGCACCAACTGGACCGAGCACGTCTCGGACTTCGGGCGCCAGAGCGTCGACCCCGTCACTGTGAGTGCGCCGCTTCCGGCCACCGGAATGAGCGCGGAGAAGATCCAGCATCAGGTGCAGGGAAAGGCAGGTTTGCCATCAACCGGCCCCGTTGCGGGCGGGTTGATGGACCAGCGCGTGCTGGTGGTCAACCAGAAGGCCAAGCTGATCGAGATCACAACTGAATACGCGGTCTACGACGAGACGGGCGCGCAGATCGGAGCGATCCGCCAGGTCGGCCAGAGCAAGTTGAAGAAGGCGGCCCGGTTGGTCTCGAGTTTCGACCAGTTCATGACGCACTCACTTCAGCTCGTCGACTTGGAGGGCAACGTGCATCTCACGGTCACTCGGCCGGCGAAATTCGCCAAGTCGAAGGTGCACATCACCGACGGCGCGGGCAACGAGGTTGGCTCCATCATCCAGAAGAACATGATCGGCAAGATCCGGTTCTCACTCGAAGCCGGCGGACAGACGATCGGGTCGCTGAGCGGGGAGAACTGGCGGGCGTGGAACTTCAACCTGCAAGACACCGCCGGCAACGAGGTGGCACGTATCACCAAGACCTGGGAAGGCTTCGCCAAGACGATGTTCACCACGGCGGACAACTATGTGCTCCAGATCCATACGGATCTACCCGACCCGCTGCGCACGCTTGTTGTGGCGTCAGCCGTGAGTGTTGATCTCGCGCTCAAGCAGGACTCTCGCGGATTCGGCTGAGTTCGGTCGCCTACGTGCGGCGAAGGTAGAAGGCGCCGGGCTCGTGGTTCTGGCCGAGGAGCGGGCAGGCGGCGCTCAGCGCGGCGTGTTCGTTGTGCTGGAGATAGTTGAGCGCCAGCACAACGTCCCACGAGTCATTGTGAGTCAGGAACGCCTCCAGCACGTATTGCTCGTTCCAGAACAGCACCTTGTCGCGCAGGAGGCTTTCCGGGTAGTTGCGCGGCGTGAAGATGTCGTGGACGTGGACGACGACACCCGGCGCAAGGGTGGGGAGAATCTGGAGGTACTCGACCACAACATCGCCTTCCGGGCGGATGACGTGCGATGAGTCGATGAATAGCACGTCGCCGTCGCCGAGCTGTTCGAAGAACGACAACTCGACGTGTTCGACCAGCATCCGCTTGACCGTGACCGGTGTCTTTTCGAGCCACGGCATCTCGTAGGGCTCGATGCAGACGTGGTCGCACCGGTAGGTGGGATCGTCGGCTTGGTTGCGGCGGATTGCTTCGACCGCCACCAGCGTGGAGTTGCCGCTGCCGATTTCGATGATGCGACGAGGCTTCGTCGACCGGATGAGTTGGAACCAGATCTCGGCGTCGCCTGCTTCGTAGGATCCGTTGTCGAAGCTGAAGTCGACACCGTTGACGTCGAACCCCTTGGCCAAGGACCGGATCTCGTCGGCATGGGTGAACGTCTCCAACGTCTGCAGCTGGGCTTGCCGGTTGAAGTCGATGCCGGGGAGCGAACGCTCACGGCCGTCGAGTTCGTCGGGCCCGAAGTCGAACTGGGGGTCGTAGTAGTGGTCGCGAATGGGCATCACACCGACCTGGCGGAGCGCTTTGCGCGACAGAGGGAGGCGTTGCATGCCGAGCTCGCGGGCGAGGCGCAGCACGGCGCCGGCGGGGTAGATGAACGGCAACAGGACGAGGTCGATCACCCGGCCGAATCGCTCGACGATTCTCTTCATGCTCGGTTCTCCGCCGCAGGGCCTTGGCGATCTTCAGCCGCTCCGGCGGCCCGAGAGTACCGGTCGCCGCGCCGGACCTCGGTGACCCTGCAGTCGTCCGGTAGCGTTCAACTCCGTGCTGCTCACGATTGACGTCGGAAACACCCAAACGGTGCTGGGCCTCTATGACCTCGACTCCACCGCGGGGGAGGGAGCGGGGGTCGGCCTTGTCGACCACTGGCGCCTCTCGACCGATGCGGAGCGCACCAGCGACGAGTACTCGGTGCTCGTGCGCTCGCTCCTCGACACGGTCGACGTCGACTTCGACGAGGACCTCCTCGGCGCGTCTGTGTGTTCCGGTGTCCCCCGGATTCTGGCGAACCTGCGCCACATGGTCACGCGCTACCTGCCATTCGAGCCGATCGTGATCGAGCCCGGCGTGAAGACCGGAATGCCGATTCTCTACGACAATCCGAAAGAGGTTGGAGCCGACCGGATCGCCAATGCGATCGCGGCCTACGACCTCTACGGCGGACCCACCGTGGTAGTCGACTTCGGCACCGGCAACAACTTCGACGTCATCTCTGAGAACGGCGAGTTCCTCGGTGGCGCCATCGCCCCCGGCATCGAGATCAGCCTCGACGCGCTGTTCGGTCGTGCCGCTGCGCTCCGGGCTGTGGAACTCATCGAGCCGCGAAACGTGATCGGCAAGTCCACCGTCGAGTCGATCCAGTCCGGCACCGTCTACGGCTTCGCCGCCATGATCGACGGGATGGTTCGCCGTTTCGCTGACGAACTCGGCGACATCAACGTCGTTGCGACTGGCGGCCTTGCCCACCTGATCTCGCCCGTGTCTGAAACCATCGAACACGTAGAACCGTTTCTCACCCTCCACGGTCTTCGGATCGTCCATCAACGAAACCAACGATGACCGCGCCTGTTCCTTACCGCTACGACGTCACCCACTCAACCGCCGAGATCATCGACGCGCATGGCGACACGGAGGCAGGCACCGAGACAGACGCGGTTGTCACCGTCGCCGGTCGGCTCATGCTTCGCCGCGATCAGGGCAAGCTTGCGTTCGGTTCGTTGCAGGACAGCACTGGCCGTATCCAACTTTTCGCCATGGCGAAGTCGACGCCCGATTTCGATGGCTTCACCGGTTTGTCGATCGGCGACTGGATCGCCGTGACGGGCGTTGTGATGATGACCCGGAGAGGTGAGCTTTCAGTCCGCGTCGACGAATGGGCGGTCTTGGCCCACGCCCAACGGCCCTTCCCGGACAAATGGCACGGCATCTCCGACCCTGACACCCGCTATCGCCAGCGATACGTCGACTTGTGGGTCACCGAGGAGAGCCGCACGTCCTTCCGTCAGCGCTCCCAGATCGTGGCGGAGATTCGCGGCTGGTTGCATGAGCGCGACTTCGTCGAGGTCGAGACGCCCACGCTGCACCCCATCCCCGGTGGCGCGCTTGCTCGTCCGTTCACCACGCACCACAACGCGCTCGACACCGAGCTGTTTCTGCGCATCGCCCCCGAGCTGTATCTGAAGCGGCTTGTGGTGGGCGGCATGGAACGGGTCTTCGAGATGGCCCGAGTCTTTCGCAATGAGGGCATGTCGACCCGGCACAACCCCGAGTTCACGATGCTCGAGCTGTACTGGGCCTACGCCGACTACGACGACATGATGAAGCTCACCGAGGAGATGGTTGCGGCCGCGTCGGTGGCCGTGCACGGCACCACGGTGATCGAGTACGACGGCCGAGAAGTTGACCTCACCACCCCGTGGCGACGAGCCACGATGGAGGAGCTCATCCTCGAGCACGCCGGAGTCGACGTCAGCCTCGATATGCCCATCGATGCGCTGCGGGCTCTGTGCGACCAGTTCGGTGTGGAGATCAAGCCGCACTATGGCGCAGGCAAGCTGATCCTCGAGATCTACGAGAAGACGTGTGAGGCCGAGCTGTGGGGCCCGGTGTTCGTCACCGACTACCCCGTGGAGGTCTCGCCGCTTTCGCGGGAACATCGTGATCGTCCCGGCTACACCGAACGTTTCGAAGCGATCGTGGCCGGTCGCGAGCTGTGCAACGGCTTCTCCGAGCTCACCGATCCCGTCGTCCAGCGCGAGCGCTTCGAGGCCCAGGAGGGTGACCGCGACGCCGGCGACGACGAGGCGATGGTTGTCGATGACGACTACATCCGAGCGCTCGAGTACGGCCTGCCCTGTACCGCCGGTCTCGGCATCGGTATCGACCGCCTGGTGATGCTTCTGACCGACACCACGACGATTCGTGATGTGGTGCTGTTCCCAACTCTCAGAGCTGCGCAGGGTTCAACCGACGGATACACATGAGGATCGCAATTGTCGGAATGGGCGGTGACATCGGCACCGGCGTGGCGTTGCGTTTCGACAAGGACCGTGAGACCTCGATGTTGGGTATCGACATGGAGCCGCCGCGCCGGCGGATCCGTCGCGCCATCTTCCACCGGGTCGACCCGACCGATGTCGAGGAACGCACCCGTCTGCTCGTGGACTTCGATCCCGAGATCATGATCCATGCCGGTATCTACGAGCCGCACTCCCGGTCCAATCCCCACGACGCCGAGGTTCGCACCCGCGCGGCCACCCGCTCCGTCTTTCGCGCCGCCCTCGATTGCCCCAGCCTCCGCCAAATCGTCATGCGCTCCAGCACCGACATCTACGGGAGAACCCACGGTGGGGTCAGACCCCCGTTTCAACTGGGGACAGACCTCGAGCCCCATTCCCGCTTCGGGCGGATGATGGCCGACGCCGAAGGCGTTGCTGTCGATTTCAGTGAGCAGCGGCCTGACGTCACCGTGACCGCCCTGCGCTTCGCCCCGATCGTCGGCCCCTACATCCCGAGCCCGTTGGGCCGCTATCTCCGGTTGCCAGTCGTCCCAACCGGGCCGTTGTTCTTCGAAGGCCAACTCCAGCTCGTTCACATCGACGATGTCCACGATGCGTTCGCAGCCGCCGTGCGAGCGGGCGTCGGCGGCGCTTACAACATTGCCGGCGAAGGCACGATCCGCGGATCCGAGGCGGCCCGTATCGGGCGGCGCCCCTTCGTGCCCACGTGGGGACCGGGCTGGTTCGTAGCTCGAGCCGCCACGGCGGTCCTTGGCGCTCCGCTTCCGGAGCATTCAGTCGAGTCGCTCACCCATGGCCGACCGGTTTCGACCGAGGCTGCTGCACGGGAGCTCGACTTTGTTGCCTCCCGCTCAACTCGCGACTGCATCGAAGATCTCTACGACTGGAAGTCGGTCGTGCGGCTCCCGGTTGATCGAGATCCTGTCGATCGGAGTGTGGCGTGAGCTCCATCACGACCTCTGACGGCACGGCTATTCACTTCAGCCAGTGGGGCGATCCGAACGGTGAGCCGGTGCTCTTCCTCCACGGTCTGGGCGCCGACAACATCGGTTGGATCCGCCAACGACACGCGTTCTCGGCGTACCGATGCATTGCGGTCGACAATCGTGGTTCCGGCGGTAGCGACAAGCCGGCGGGCCCGTACACACTCGACCGAATGGCCCTCGACGCAGTCGAGGTGCTCGACCATCTCGAGGTCGAGCAGGCGCACGTCATTGGCGCGTCGATGGGCGGTGCGCTCTCACAGATCATCATCGTTGGATTTCCGGAGCGGGTCCGAACGCTCGTGCTGGCTTGCACGGCATGTGATCTGGACTGGCGTCACGAACTCTTCGACGAGTGGGAAGACCTCATTCGTACACAAGGTATGCGGGCGTTCGCCATCAAGAATTTCGAATGGCTCTTCGGGCCGCGTTCGGTTCGTCGTTGGTATCCCATAGCCGCTGTGCTCGGACCGTTCCTGGTTCGTGCGCCGGCTGATGCGTTCATCGCTCAACTCGACGCCATCCGTAGCTTCGAAACGGGCACCACCGAAGAGCTCGCCCAGGTCAAGGCACCAACGCTCGTGATCACTGGCAGCCAGGACATCCTCACCCCCGTGGCCGATGCCGAAGAGATCGCCGCTCGCATCCCGGGCAGCGAACTGGTCGTCGTGCGTGGCCAGGCGCACGGTTTCATGGTCGAGGGCGCCCGCCACTTCAACAGGGTGGTGTTGGACTTCCTCGACCGTTCTCGAACTCGTGCACGCTCATCCCTCATCTCGTGATGAGCGTGCACGAGTTCATGGACTGATGTTCGAACCACTTTTCGCTCACCCGGATCGGGCCATCGGCGAGCATCGCCACATCCTCGTGACGGGGTCCCGAGTCGTCGTGCGTGTCGATGTTGCGGGATCCGCTCGAGCGCTCGCTGCGGGGGATGCAGCGGCGCTGTTGGGGCGCGAGCCCGGTGACCTAATCCTCGGACGGCTCGATGATGTTCACTACTGGGCGTCTCGGCTCCCCGATGGGCAGGAGAAGTCGGGCTCGCTCGAAGACCACCGTGTCGGTGACCTGCGGTCGTTGCACGGCGTCCTCTCCGATGCGGAGTGGAACATCGCCGGACGAGCCACACAACTGCTCGAGTGGCAGCGCGACCATCAGTTCTGCGGCCGCTGCGGCGCTCCCAACGAGGCGCTCTCCGACACACGAGCGATGCGTTGCCCTGCGGATGGCACCACGGTGTTCCCGCGACTCTCGCCCGCAGTGATCGTGTTGATCGAACGTTCCGACGGTCGCTGTCTTCTCGGCCGTAACCGGGGGTGGGACATCCCGATGTACAGCACCCTTGCCGGATTCGTCGAGCCGGGAGAAACCTTGGAGGACACCGTGCACCGTGAGGTCTTCGAGGAGGTCGGGGTGCGAGTCGGCAACATTCGCTACTTCGGCAGCCAACCGTGGCCGTTCCCGAACTCACTGATGCTCGGTTTCGTGGCCGAATGGGCCGAGGGCGAGATCTCGGTCGACGGTGAAGAAGTCATCGACGCCCAGTGGTTCAGCCCCGATGATCTCCCGATGATCCCACCGCCGATGTCGATCGCCCGCGAACTCATCGACGATTGGCTGGCGCGTGCCGGCAGTTGAAACGGGGGTCTGACCCCCGTTTCAACTAGAGGGGGGCGTTGGCGCGGGTGATGAGGTCGTCGCTAGCGGCGCGGAGGGCCCGTGCGCCCGGCGTGTCGGGCAGGTCGGTCAGAGTGCCCGCTGCTTTGTCGGCAAAGCTCTGGGCGACGTCGAGGGCGACCTGCACACCACTCGTCTGACGGACCAACACCTGTGCGTGATCTCGCTGAGCGTTGGTGATCTCGGGTGTGAGGAGGCTGCGAAGCTCGTGGCCCACGGTCGGATCGTCAAGCGCATGGATGACCGGGAGCGTGTAGATGCCCTCGAGTAGGTCGTTGCCGGTGGGCTTGCCGGCTTGCTCGTCGGTGGCGACGATGTCGAGAACGTCGTCGACGATCTGGAACGCCATGCCGTAGGCCAGGCCGAACTCTGTGAGTGCCTCGACCACTGGCCGCGGGAGATCGCTGACCAGGGCCCCGATACGACAGGCTGTGCCCAGCAGTGATGCGGTCTTTCCGGTGATCGAGCGTTCGTACGCCTCGACTGAGCGATCGGGGTCGAACTGCGACTGCAATTCCTGGATCTGGCCATCGCACAGCTGGGTGATGGTGGTGGCCAGCAGCCCGGCGACCTCGGTGCCCAGCGCGGCGGCCAACTCCGAGGCGCGACCGAGCAGATAGTCGCCCGCCAGGATCGCTCGCAGGTTGCCCCACTGGGCGTTGACCGAGATCACCGAGCGCCGCGTGGTGGCATCGTCCATCACATCGTCGTGGTACAGCGAACCGATGTGGACCAGTTCGACCGCACACCCGCCGCGGATCACGTTGATCGACGCTGCTGTCCCTGATGAGTCGAGAACCGCAGCTGACGCCATCGCAAATCCGGGCCGAACCCGCTTGCCTCCTGCCTTGATCAGGTGACTGGCGATCTCGGTGAGAAAGTCTCCATCGGCAGCGACCACGCGGAAGAGTTCGTGCTCAGTGCGGGAAAGATCAGCTTCCATCGAGGGAAGGATCGAAAGCGGGTGGGCAGCCACACCCCTACGCTACGTGGTTCCTTTACCAGACGGCTATCCCTGCCGACTGGAACTCGGATCATTGGAACAGACAGCGATCACCGTACGTTGCGACGATCGCAGGGCTGAGGGTGCCGGTACACTCAGCCAGACAGTCCCCGACTTGGGAGGAAACCGATGTTCGAGCGATTTACCGACAGGGCTCGACGAGTGGTGGTGCTTGCGCAGGAAGAGGCGCGCCTGCTCAACCACAACTACATCGGGACGGAGCACATCCTTCTCGGTCTCATCCACGAAGGTGAAGGTGTTGCCGCCAAGGCGCTGGAGTCACTCGGCATCAGCCTCGAAGCCGTGCGCGCCCAGGTTGAGGAGATCATCGGCCAGGGCGGCTCGTCGCCGAGCGGACACATCCCCTTCACCCCCCGGGCCAAGAAGGTCCTCGAGCTCAGCCTCCGTGAGGCATTGCAGCTCGGCCACAACTACATCGGCACCGAACACATTCTTCTCGGCCTCATCCGTGAGGGCGAAGGTGTGGCTGCTCAGGTGCTCGTCAAGCTCGGCGCCGATCTCAGTCGTGTGCGCCAGCAGGTCATCCAGCTTCTCTCCGGTTACGCCGGTGGAGGCGCCGGCGGCGAAGGCAGTAGCGGGGCCAGTGGCTCGAGCGACAAGGCCGGAGCAACTACCGGCGGCTCGGGCGGCGATTCTGCCTCCGGCTCGCTCGTGCTCGACCAGTTCGGCCGCAACCTCACCCAGCTCGCCCGTGAGAAGGCTCTCGATCCGGTGATCGGTCGGTCTCGCGAGACCGAGCGCGTCATGCAGATCCTCAGCCGTCGCACCAAGAACAACCCGGTGCTCGTCGGCGAACCCGGTGTCGGCAAGACCGCCATCGTCGAGGGCCTCGCCCAGGCGATCGCCGAGGACACCGTCCCCGAGACTCTCGAGGGCAAGCAGCTCTACACTCTCGACCTCGGTGCTCTTGTTGCCGGCTCGCGTTACCGCGGCGATTTCGAGGAACGCCTCAAGAAGGTGCTCAAGGAGATCAAGACCCGCGGCGACATCATCCTCTTCATCGATGAGATCCACACGCTCGTCGGAGCTGGCGCCGCGGAAGGCGCTATCGATGCGGCATCGATCCTGAAGCCGATGCTTGCTCGAGGTGAGCTCCAGACCATCGGCGCCACGACGCTCGACGAGTACCGCAAGCACCTGGAGAAGGATGCCGCTCTCGAGCGTCGCTTCCAGAAGGTTGTGGTCGAGGAGCCCACGGTTCCGCACACGATTGAGATCCTCAAGGGTCTGCGTGATCGCTACGAGACCCACCATCGGGTCACCATCACCGACCAGGCGCTCGTGGCGGCGGCCAACCTGGCCGACCGCTACATCTCTGATCGTCACCTTCCGGACAAGGCAATCGACCTCATCGATGAGGCCGGCTCGCGTCTGCGCATCAAACGTATGGAGACCCCGCCGGAATACAAGGAACTCGAAACCGAGATCTCCGACGTCGTCCGTCAGAAGAAGGACGCGGTCGAAGGTCAGCAGTTTGAGGAAGCCGGCATGCTCCGCGACCGCGAGAAGGAACTCCTTGCTCGTCGTGAAGCCATGGAGGGCGATGCCAAGGCATCCGGCGTCGATCTGTTCGACGAGGTCGACGAAGAAGCCATTGCCGAGGTTCTCTCGCTGTGGACTGGCATTCCCGTCTACAAGCTCACCGAAGAGGAGACCCAGAAGCTCCTCCGGATGGAGGACGAGCTGCACAAGCGGGTCATCGGCCAGCAGGACTCCATCAAGGCTGTCTCGCAGGCGATCCGCCGCACCCGTGCCGGGCTGAAGGATCCGAAGCGTCCGAGTGGCTCGTTCATCTTCCTCGGCCCGTCCGGTGGTGGGAAGACCGAGCTCGCCAAGACGCTCGCCGAGTTCCTTTTCGGCGACGAATCGGCGCTGATCAGCCTCGACATGTCGGAGTACCAGGAGAAGCACACGGTCAGCCGCCTCGTCGGCTCACCTCCCGGCTACGTCGGCTACGAGGAGGGTGGCCAGCTCACCGAGAAGGTGCGTCGCAAGCCGTTCTCCGTCGTCTTGTTCGACGAGGTCGAGAAGGCCCACCCCGACGTCTTCAACACGCTGTTGCAGATCCTCGAGGAGGGTCGTCTCACCGACTCGCAGGGCCGGTCGGTCGACTTCCGCAACACCGTGTTGATCATGACCTCCAACCTCGGCACCGCTGACCTCCGGAAGGCCAACCTCGGCTTCACGAAGTCTGACGAAGCGGTCAACTACGAGCGCATGAAGGAAAAGGTCAACGAGGCGCTGAAGGCGCACTTCCGTCCTGAGTTCTTGAACCGCATCGACGACGTGATCGTGTTCCACGAACTCTCGCAGCCCGAGGTCCGCCAGATCGTCGATCTGATGATCGCCCGCACCGCCATCCAGCTGGCAGGGCAGGGCATGGGCCTTGACCTCAGCGATGCGGCGAAGGATTACCTCGCCGAGAAGGGCTACGACCCCACACTCGGTGCTCGTCCGCTGCGACGTGCGATCCAACGTCTCGTGGAAGATCCGTTGTCGGAGAAGCTCCTGTACAAGGAGTTCCGTGCCGGTGAGATCATCATCGTCGACGTGGAGCCGAACCCCGAGGACGAGGGTGCGCTCCATGTCGTGTTCCGTTCGATCGAGGGCTTCGAGCCCCCGGAGCCGGAGCTCGAGGGCGCCGTCGAAAGCACCTTCTAGTCAACGGCGAGAGCATCTAGCGAGTCTGTGAGAGCGGCCTGCGGGCCGCTCTCGCCGCGCCTACGGACAATGCAAGGCACAACGGGCTGTAGACCCGGAGGTCGTTGCGGCGAAACTCCTCGGCGGCTGCGGCCCCGGTGGTGGAGGAGCCGACGATGGCCATCCCCAAGCCTCCGAGCCCTCTGGCTCGAAGGGTTCGGGCGGCGGTGAGTGAGCCGAGTCGAGCCAGCCGGACGATGGGCCCGTTCGAATCTGAGGTGCCGGCGATGATCACTGCCACGGCTGCACCGCCAAGGGCGACTGCCACGCCGGCGGAGGCGGCAGGTGGAGGCATCGGTCTCTTGCCGACGACGAGGTCGGCGAGCTTGTCGTCGGTCTCACAGGGCCAGCTCGAACCCCGTGCCCACGCGGCGTGGACGACCGCAGCCCCTCCCATCACGACCGCGGTGAGCCCGGTCGTCAGCTGGATCGTTCGTTTCGCCATGTCGACAGGCTAAATCGTCCGAACTCGTGCACGCTCATCACGAGAAGAGGGATGACATTGCACGAGTTCAGGAATTGGCGAGGACAAGGGGCACCGGTACATCCGGTCCCGTTTCTTGTCGGTGGACCCGCAGAAGGCAAAACTCCGTCTAGCGTTCTTCCGATGCTTCGGGTGCGCGCGCTGGTCTTGGGGACGATTCTCGTCCTCCTGCTCTCTGCGTGCCGCGTCGACTCCACGATCGACGTCGTGATCGACGATGACGGGTCGGGCAGCGTCTCCCTCACAGTCGTTGCCGATGCTGCCGCAGTCTCGTTGATCACCGACGACCCCTCTGAACTCCGGTTCGACGACCTTGCTGCCGCGGGCTGGGCGCTCGAGGGTCCGACGGTCGAAGACGGCGGCATCACGCTGATCGCGTCGAAACCGTTCCTGTCGGCGATCGAACTGGAGGATGTCCTGGCCGAACTGCTCGGCGCCGATGTCATCTTCTCCGATGTCGAGATCACCCAGGTTCACGAGTTCTCCAAGATCGGGCTGCGTCCTGCGTCCACCGACTACACGTTTGGTGCCACGGTCGACCCGAGCCCGCCGCTGGAACTCCTCGGCGACGACCTGCTTGCGAGCGAGCTGGATGGCACGCCTCTTGGTCGCACCCTGCTCGGCATCGAGACCGCAGCGGGCACATCGTTCGAGGATTCGCTCGGCCTCACGGTCAACGTGACCATGCCGAGCGGGGCCTCGTCCGACACCGGTGAAGTCACCGATGAGACGGCTACGTGGGTCTTCACCTACGGCGATTCCAGCACCGATATCGATGCCCGTTCGTCGATGGACGACATCCTTCCTCGGGTCTGGGCGCTCGTCGCGATCATCGCGTTTGTTCTCCTCGCACTCGTGCTTCTCTCTCGTCTCGGCAGCTACCTGTTGGCGAAGTGGCGGGTCCCGAAGGGTCGCCGGCGCCGAGATGCCCGGTTGCGCCAGAAGCGTGCGGCTACGCGTGAAGCCGAGGCCAACCGTCCTCGTCGTCGGCTCCTGCGGCTGCTGATCGTGGATGTGCACGGCGTGATCGTGCGCCCGACAGACCCGGTCGAAGGCCTGCTGATCCCGCTGATAACGGCTGAGCGTCCCGAGATCGATCCGCAGGTGATCCGCAACGATCACCGTCAGCTTGTTCTCGGGCGAATCTCACCGGAGGAGTTCTGGAGTGATGTTGGTCTCGGTCCGATGGCCGACGAGATCGAGACCCGCTACCTGTCCTCGTTCCGGCTCGTGCCGGGCCTGCATCCGTTCCTCGACCGGATGGCCACCAGCCGTCTGCCGGTCGCCGCCGTCGGCAACCAGCCCCGCGTCTGGGGTGACCGCCTCCGGCGCATGGCGTCGCTCGAGGGCGTGGTGTCGTCGTGGATGGTCAGCGGCGATGTTGGTTCGACGCTGCCCGAGCCCGCACTTTTCGAAGCCACCCGTCGCACCATGTCGGTGGACCTCTACGACTGCTTCTATCTCTCCAACGTGCCCGAGCATCTCGATGCGGCCAAGCAGTTGGGCCTGGCCACCGGTTTCTTCGTCACCGGTGCCGAAGAAGCCCCCGAAACAGAGCACACCGTCGTCCGCGGTTTCGAAGACCTCCTCCGAGCCCGACGCTCGAGCTAGTTGCAGCCCGTGCTCCGAGGTGTGTTGCATCTCGGCTGTCATACGAGTCACGTAGGGTGCCGACATGGCGAAAACGAGAACGGTCTATCGCTGCACTGACTGTGGGTCGGCGGCACCGAAGTGGGCCGGCCGCTGCGATGGCTGCGGAGAGTGGAACACGATGGTCGAGGAGCTCGAGGTGCGCCAGGCGACCTCCGCTCCGCTCTCGCCTCCCTCAACACCACAGCCGATGGACGCAGTTACTCATGAGGACTCCGCAGCCCGGTCGACTGGGCTGAGCGAAGTCGATCGAGTGCTCGGGGGTGGCCTGGTGCCAGGGTCGGTAACGCTGGTTGGCGGCGAACCTGGCATCGGCAAATCCACGTTGTTGCTGCAGCTCCTCGGGGCCGCGGCCAAGACCGGGCTGCGCGGGCTCTACGTGTCCGGTGAGGAATCGGCGGCCCAGGTTCGTGGCCGTGCTGATCGCCTCTCTGCTGTCCATTCCGACGTGTGGCTCGTGGCGGAGACCGTCCTTCCCCACATCGTCGGGCACCTTGAAGAGATCAAGCCGGATCTCGTTGTGATCGACTCGGTGCAAACGCTCCACGACCCGATTCTGGCTTCTGCCCCGGGTTCGGTAGCCCAGGTTCGAGAGTGCGCCCACACGCTCGTACAGCACGCCAAGCGGGCGGGCACTGCCGTGCTGCTGGTCGGCCACGTCACCAAGGAGGGCACGCTCGCCGGCCCTCGCGTGCTCGAGCATGTCGTCGACACGGTCCTCGAATTCGATGGCGATCGCCATCACGGCCTGCGCTTGCTGCGGGCCAGCAAGCACCGGTTCGGTCCGACCAACGAGGTTGGCCTGTTGCAGATGGACGCCGCGGGGCTCACCCCCGTCGATGATCCGAGTGGCCTTTTCCTGTCCGATCGCGTGACCGGTGTTTCTGGTTCGGCCATCGTGCCGACGGTCGACGGCAACCGACCGCTGCTCATTGAGGTGCAGGCGCTCGTTGCGCAGAGCCAGCTCACGAACCCGCGGCGAAGCGCGCAGGGGATCGACCAGGGCCGGCTCGCGATGCTCCTGGCCGTGATCGAGCGGCGGTGCCGCATCGCGGTGATGACCAACGACGTCTATGCACTCGCCGTCGGCGGCGTCAGAGTCACCGATCCGGGTGCCGATGCTGCGGTCGCTCTGGCGATTGTTTCATCACTCACCGGGCAGCCGCTTCCCGAGGACCTGGTTGTGATCGGCGAGGTCGGCCTCGGCGGCGAGCTGCGCCACGTGGGTCACCTCGAGCGGCGGCTCACCGAGTCCGCGCGTATGGGGTTCAAGCGGGCGATCGTGTCGAAGGCGGCAACGGTTGATGTCCCGGAACTCGAGATCTTGCGGGCGCCGACATTGGCGGCGGCCATGGCCCTCGCCGGCCTTGCCGACTGACTATGTGGATTGAACCAACTCGGTTCAGCGGGCGCGAATTGTCAGTTGTTCGCGATTGGTGATCACGTAGCGACGGTCGGATTGATCCATCCAGCCGAGCTTCACGAACGAGGCGATGGCCTTGTTGACCCGCTCGCGGCTGGCGCCGACCATGCCGGCCAACTCCTCTTGGGTGACGGGTAGGACGAACTCATCGCTGTCGCCCGCGAGTTCGAGCAGACGCTTGGCCGTTCGGCCGGTGACATCCAGGAAGACGGAATCGGCGAGCGCCTGGTCCATGGATCGAAGGCGGCGCGCCAGGAGCTTCACCACACTCCACAGCTCTTGCGGGTGGCGTCCGTAGATCTCGTGCAGTGGCCCATACGGCACCAGAATGACCGTGGACTGTTCGAGGGCTCGGGCTTCCGCGGACCGACCGTGCCGGTCGAACAGGCCCATCTCGCCGAAGAGGTCGCCCGGCTCCATGAGCGCCACCACTGACTCGCGCCCGTCGACCGACTTGTTGGCGATGGCGATTCGTCCCGAGATCACGACGTAGAGCGCATCAGGCTCCTCATGTTCGGCGAAGAGCACGTCGCCACGGCGCAGAGCACGCTCCTCTGAGGCGGCAACGATCTCCTGCATGCTGTCTTCATCGAGATCGCCAAAAAGCAAAGTCGAACGGAGAAGGGTGGAGTCAGTCATGATTCCCGCCCACACTAGTGAGATGACCCCACCCGATGTTGACTCGGTGCCCCTGAGGGGCGACAGCGACGTACGGCGCGGGGTTTGGGTCATCGTGGTCGCCGCCGGTTCGGGCTCGCGGTTTGGTTCGCCGAAGCAGTTTCTCGACCTGGCGGGCGAGCGCGTCATCGACCGGTCGGTGGCCGTGGCGGCGGGCCATGCAGAAGGCATTGTCGTCGTTCTCCCAGCCGACCGTTTGGCCGATGCGGCGCTTGGCACCGAGTGTGCTGGGGCGACGGTCGTGGCGGTGGCGGGCGCAGGCTCGCGTGCCGGATCGGTTCGTGCCGGCCTCGCCGCCGTGCCTGAGGACGCACACGTGATCCTGGTCCACGACGGCGCTCGCCCTCTCGCCGACGATGCCATCTACGCGGTGGTGGTGGCGGCGGTTCGGAAGGGTGCCGATGCTGCCGTGCCTTCGGTCCCTGTCACCGACACGATTCGACGCCAGAGCGGCGGAGTGGTCGACCGGTCGGAGCTCGTGGCGGTACAAACGCCCCAGGGCTTTCTCGCCTCGGCGCTACGTGCTGCACACGCTTCCGGGATGGATGCGACCGACGACGCCACGCTGGTCGAGGCTGCGGGTGGCACAGTGGTGCTCGTGCCCGGGGATCCTCGCAACCTGAAACTCACCACTCCGGCAGACCAGCTCGTGGCCGAGGCGCTGTTGACCGACCGGACGGAGCACCGCGCGTGAGCGACGATCCGATCCCGTTTCGTGTTGGGCAGGCGTTCGATATTCACGCTCGCTGCGATGACCCCGAGCGCCGCCTGGTGCTCGGTGGGGTCACCTTCCCTGAAGCCGCCGGACTCACCGGCCATAGTGACGCCGACGTCGTCGCCCATGTGTGTGCCGACGCGATCCTCGGTGCCTGTGGACTGGGCGATATCGGCCAGATGTTCCCCGATACCGATCCCGGGCTCGCCGGCGCCGACAGCATCGAGTTGCTTCGCAGGGCAGCCGCCGCCGTGCACGACGAAGGCTGGCGGGTCGGCAACATCGACTGTTCGGTCGTTCTCGACCAACCCAAGCTCGCCCCTGTGAAGGATGAAATGCAGCACAACTTGAGTGACGCCGCCGGCGCCCCGGTGACGATCACCGGTCGTCGCACCGAAGGAGTCGGGGCCCTCGGCCGCGGCGAAGGCATCGCGGCGTGGGCTGTAGCCCTGGTGTTGCGATGAGCAACGGACGCGGAGGAAAACGCGGCGGTCGCCCGCCCGGCAGTGCCCCCAAGGGAGCACGGGGCGCAAAGAAGGCCGGCCGCGGCGGCGGCAAGCCCAACAATCGGGGCAAGGGCCAGCCGAAGCAGACCGGTCGTCGGGGCGAAGGGCAGCGTGGCACCACGCCGCTGCGCCCCACCGACGAGGACCGTCGTAGCTCACTCGGTGGTGATCAGGTCGAAGGCCGCCACGCCGTTCGTGAACTGTTGATGGCCGGCACGCGGCGCACCCGTGAGGTGGTCCTTGCCGGCGATCTCGACTCGGCGCCGATTCTCGACGACATCATCGATCTCGCTGACGAACAGAAGGTGACGTTGCGCGAGATCGCGCGCAGCAAGTTCGAGTCCATGACTCGCACTGACGGTGCTCAGGGTGTTCTGGCCATTGCGGCACCCCTTCGCGCCACTGAGTTGGCCGACCTCATGGAGCCCGACATCGATGGAACGAAGCCGTTCCTGCTGCTGCTCGACGGCATCACCGACCCCCACAACCTCGGCGCCATTCTCCGCACGGCCGAGTGCTGCGGCGTGACCGGCATCATCTTGCCTCGCCATCGAGCAGCTCACGTCACACCGACCGTGGCCAAGACGGCTGCGGGGGCCATCGAGCACCTCCGTATCGCCGCTGTCGGCGGCCTGCCCTCGGCAATGAAGACACTCAGCAGCCGTGGTATCTGGACCGTCGGCCTCGACGCTGGTGGCGATCGGTCGATCTTCGATCTCCCGATGGCCGACGAACCCGTCGCGCTCATCCTGGGTGCCGAGGGCCCGGGCTTGTCTCGTCTTGTTCGCGAGCGCTGCGACACCGTCGCAAGCATTCCGATGCTCGGCGTCCTCGGTTCGCTCAACGTCAGCAACGCCGCCGCCGTCGCCTGCTACGAGATAACCCGCCGCCGCCAGAGTTGAAACGGGGGTCAGACCCCCGTTTCAACGACCGGTGGCCGAGAGCGCGATGGTGGTTCCGGGGAGCCGGCGTCCGGTCATGGAAGGGAGCCCGCGACAGGAGTTGAACCTGCGACCTGCTGTTTACAAGACAGCTGCTCTACCAACTGAGCTACACGGGCGAGGCCGGTTGAAACCGACTCGGCAACAAGCGTAGGGGCATGCGGCGCCACCCAGGGCACAGAATCTGGCAGGCTGTCGGGATGGAGCTCTCTGCACGTGATCTCGCGATCCTCTCTTTCGAGCAATCATTGTGGACCGAAGCTGGTCCCAAAGAAGAGGCGATCGCGTCTGAGCTCGGCCTCACGGTCACGCGCTACTACGAACTCCTGAACAATCTGATCGACCGTCCCGAAGCGGAGGCTCACGACCCCATGGTTGTGCGTCGCCTGCGGCGGATGCGAGATCAACGACGCCAAAGCCGCCAGGACCTCCTGGCCAAGGCCAGCGAGGAGCTCAGCTGATGACCGCCCCGGGACGTTATGCATCCAACGACGGGTCCTTTGCCCGTTCCACCGGCAATGCCGCTGCCCGAGGCGGTGCCCTCATCGCAGTGGCCGTCCTGATCGGCATCCTCCTGCTCTGGAAGGGCGGGGTTGGCGGCGACGGCAGCGCGGTTGCGATCCAAGACGACACCGGCGGCGCCGACACCGCTGCGACCGATGATTCATCCACCGGCACCGATGACAGCACGGATTCTGCCGACGATGGCAGCGGCTCTGACGACGGCACCGACGATGAGAGCCTCGCGGTCGACGATGGCACCACCGACGACACCACCACGGACACAACTCCGGTTACGCCCACCGCTCGTCCCGTGGGCGAGGTCAAGGTGATGGTGGCGAACGGTGCGGGAGTGAACGGCTTGGCCGGCGCCCAGTCTGGTGTGCTGACGACGGCCGGTTATGTCGCAGTTCCGGTCAATGCGGCACTGGGGACAGAGATCTCCACGGTTTGGTACATCGAGGGCTACGACGTCGACGCCGTCGGTGTGGCCGAGGCGTTGGGCGGGTCTGAGGTCCATCTCCGGCCGCTCGGTGGAACTGATCCGCTGGCCCTCGTGAAGGAGGGCGACGCACTCGGGAACGAGGACGCCCATGTGTGGGTAGTGCTCGGCAGCGATGGAGCCCTGGGCTAAGCCCCAAACCAAGAAAGCCGCGTGACACATCATCCGCTCGACCGTTTCGGTTGGGCGCCGGGACGAGCTGGGCTGTTCCTCGACTTCGACGGAGTGCTCTCCGACATCGCACCGACACCCGACAGCGCGGTGGCGCGAGACGGCATCCCGGAACTGCTCGAAGCACTCCAGGAGCGTCTCGGGCGCGTGGCGATCGTGTCAGGTCGTCCGGTTGGCTATCTCGAGTCGATGATTCCAGCGTCGGTCGACATCGTCGGCCTTTACGGGCTCGAATGGCGATCCGCTGGTGTTCACCACACGTTGCACGAGGCGGAACCGTGGCGGTCGGTCATGCGTGAGCTGGGCGAGGAGGCGGTGGCCGAGTTCGGAAACGATGTGGTCGAGCCGAAGGGCATTTCACTCACCCTCCACTATCGCGGCGATGCGACGCTGGCCCAGCCCATCGCGGCGTGGTCCAAGGAAGCGGCTCGTTCCACCGGCGCCGAAGCTCGCCCGGCCAAGCTGTCCTACGAAATCCATCCGCCGATCCACCGCGACAAGGGCACGGCGCTTGTGAAACTGGCGGAGGATCTCGACCCGGTGGCCTATATCGGCGACGATCTGGGCGATCTCCCCGCGTTTGATGGGCTCGATGAGTTGGCTCAGCATGGGGTGGCCACTGTGCGGGTCGCCGTGTCGTCGGAGGAGGCGCCGCCGATCCTTCTCAGCCGGGCCGACCTTGTGGTCGACGGCCCCGAGGGAGCTCAGGCGCTGCTGGAGGAGCTGCTCGAACGGGTGTCGTCAGCGCCGCGCTGATCGAGCGGCCGCGAGCTGATCGTCCAGCCAGTCGCCCGGGTCACGTTCGCGGGCAACGATGTCGAGGGCCGCAGCCGCCGTTGCCCGTTCCGCGGACGACCGATCGAGTGCCGTGGCGAGTGCGGCAGCTTGCGCGGCGATGTCATAGGGGTTCACGCTCAGCACGACGTCCGCCATCTCGTCGTGGATGCCGGCCTCACGGCTGAGGATGACCGAGCCGTGGCGTTCGTTGACCAAGGGACCTTCTTTGGCAACGAGGTTCAGCCCATCGCGGATCGGATTGACGAGCAGCACGTCGTAGCGGCGCAGGTGGGCCACCGAACGCGGGAAGTTGTCGCTCAGATCGAGTTCGATCGGACTCCACCCGTCGAAACCCCATCGGCGATTGATGACGTCGGCCAGCGACTCGACTTCCTGGCGGTACGCCAGGTACTCGGGCAGGCCCTCACGGCTCGGGTACCCCAGCGCACGAAAGATGACCGAGCCACGCAGGTCGGGTCGATTGCTGAGCATCAGGTCGTAGGCGCGGAAACCGCGAAGGAGATTCTTCGACAGTTCGATTCGATCCACACGAAGGATCAGCTGCCGCTCGCCCAGATGATCGTCGAGTTCAGTGACTGCGGCCTCGCAGGCTGCGCCGCTCGCCACCGCGCCGATATCCTCGGCATCGGGCGCCAGAGGGGCGACGAACGTGGCCGGGGTGTGACCCAGCACGTCCTCGCAGGACGCAACGAAGTCAGCCGCCCAGCGTGCCGAATGGAAGCCGCAAACGTCGTGGCCGGCCATCCCCTCGAGGAGTTCGGTCGCAGCATCGTGGGGCATGACGCGCATCAGCATCGGTGGCGCGAACGGTGTATGCGAGAAGTGAACAGTGGTGACGTCGGGACGAGCAGTTCGAAGCATCGGGCCGAGCAGAGCCAGGTGGTAGTCCTGCACGAGCACGGTGGCGTTGGCCGGTGCATCAGTGGCGACCACCTCTGCGAACGCCTCGTTGTAGGTGCGATATGACGCCCACGCCTCGAGCCACCCATCGTCGATCAACGGCCGCCGGCTGAGGTCGTGGAGTCCGTGGTGGAGAAACCAGAGGGTCGCGTTGCAGATGATGTCGTAGGCCTGGCGTAACACCGTGGGATCGATGGCGAGCGTGCGCACCCGCATGCCCTCGGCTGCGATGACCCCCTCAGCGGCGGCGGCTCGGTCACCGTCTGACAATGCCGCGGCGATCCACATCGTGTCGGTGCCCACAACCAGGGGGGCGAGTCCGCTGACGAGGCCACCGGCACCTCGTTTCGCGACGAGCTGACCGTCGGTCTCGCTGAACGACAGGGGGCCCCGATTCGACACGAGAACAATGGGCGAGGTCACATTTGTCACGCTAACCGGCCCATCATGGGGGCTATGCGACTCCTCGCTTGTCCCGACAAGTTCCGTGGCACCCTCACGGCTACGGAGGCAGGCGCCGCCATCGCAGCCGCCGCCGCGGATGCTGGATGGACGGCGTCGTGCCAGCCAATGGCAGATGGGGGGGAGGGCACGCTGGATGCCTTCGGCGGATCCAACCGCACAACCGCGGTCACGGGTCCGCTCGGAGTGCCGGTGGACGCCCGTTGGCGACTCCGTGCGGATCACGCCGTGATCGAGATGGCAGAAGCGTCGGGCTTGGTGTTGGCAGGGGGTGCCGAGGCGAATGACCCAATGGAGGCGACAACCGCCGGCACCGGTGAACTCATCGCGGCCGCGGCGGAGGCCGGCGCCCGCCACATCGTGGTGGGACTCGGCGGCTCAGCTACGACCGACGGTGGCCTCGGCGCACTGAAGGCGATGGCCCCATTGCCGCGTTTTCGCGGGGTCGACCTCGAGGTGGCATGCGATGTCACAACCCTCTTCGCGGACGCTGCAGCCGTGTTCGGTCCGCAGAAGGGGGCCAGTGCAGCCCAGATCGCCCTGCTCACCCGGCGTCTCGACCGGCTCGCCGAGATCTACGAGCGCGAGCACGGGGTGGCCGTCGGACGGCTGCCGCGTTCGGGCGCGGCCGGTGGGCTGGGTGGAGGCCTGGCGGCGGCGGGGGCATCGCTTCGAGACGGATTCGAGCTCATCGCGGAGGAGGTGGATCTCTATGGTCAGATCGAAGCGGTTGACCTGGTCGTCACCGGTGAAGGTGCACTCGACAACACATCGTTTGACGGAAAGGTCGTAGGCGGCGTGCGACGTCTTGCGGAGGCGGCCGGAGTGCCCGTCGTGGCCGTTGTCGGCTGTGCCGCGCCAGCACCCGATGCGGGTTGGCCGCTCGATCTGATCGATCTGAGCGAGTTGTACGGGCCGGAGCGGGCGATGAGCGACGCTGCCGGTTGTGTGACTGAAGCGGTCAGCGATTGGCTTTCGCGGAGATGACCCAACCGACAGCTGCGACGATGACTACGAGTACGAGCCCGAATTTGATGATGCCGATCAGCGAAGCGAGCACCCACTGAACCGCAGTGACGGCGCCGAAGACAGCCAGGGCGGCGATCACCACGATCGCCGGGAACGGCAGGCTGCCGGAACGACGAGGATTCTGTGCTGAGTTGGCCTTTGCCGGGGTGTTGCCCACTCCCTTAGGCTAGATCAGGCGGGCGTCTCCATGGGCTCGCGGAGGTTGACGAGCGCGGCGGCCACGTTGAGCAGGGGATCTCCGTAGCCACCGTGAACGTCGGTGGCGGCGCTGACTGCGCCCCGTGCCGTGTCGTCGTCGGTTCCGGTGAGGCTCCGTACGAGCTCGGCGAGACGCGTTTCAACGACAGGATGGGTGGCGGTGGCCATGGTCAACCTCGGCGGTGGTTGGGGGTATCCGACACCCGATTCATCGACGGGTTGGTGGGCTGACTGAACCCCCTTTTTGGGTATTTTGGCCTGCTTCCGTTGGGTCGTTCGGCCCAGGCGCCAGACCGCGTCTCCGGCTTATCCCGATAGAGTCGGTCGGGATTCACCGTGTTCGTGAAAGGCATACCATGAGCGTCAACGTTCGAGTTCCCACCACTCTTCGCACCCTGACAGCGGGGCAGAGTGAGGTATCGGTGGAGGGCGCCACCGTCGCCGACGCGCTCGACAATCTCGAGTCGGCTCACCCCGGGTTCAAGGAGCGTCTGCTTGACGATGCGGGTGAGCTTCGTCGTTTCGTCAACGTTTTTGTGAGTGACGATGACATTCGCTTCATCGACGGCCTGGCCACGCCGGTGCCCGATGGTGAAACCGTTTCGATCGTTCCCGCCGTCGCCGGAGGCGACAACTAGCAACGCCGGAGGCGACAACTAGCAACGCCGGAGGCGACAACGAGCAACGCCGGAGGCGACGACGAGCATCGCCGGAGGCGACAAACTCGGCCGTTCGTGGTCAGACGGTTGCGAAACGGACCGCCTCCGGATTGAATTAGCAGTCGCGATAGGAGAGTGCCAACGGCGCTTCCTCTACTGCTCAATAGACGTCTTCCGGAGGAATCATGGCCAAGACCATTCAGTTCGATGAAGAGGCCCGCCGTGGCCTTGAGCGGGGCATGAACCAGCTCGCTGACGCTGTGCGCGTCACCCTCGGCCCCAAGGGTCGCAATGTGGTTCTCGACAAGAAGTGGGGCGCTCCCACGATCACCAACGATGGTGTTTCCATCGCCAAGGAGATCGATCTCGAGGATCCTTACGAGCGCATCGGCGCTGAGCTCGTCAAGGAAGTCGCCAAGAAGACCGACGATGTCGCCGGCGACGGCACCACGACCGCCACCGTCCTCGCCTGGGCGATGGTCCGTGAGGGCTTGCGCAACGTTGCTGCCGGCACCAACCCGATGTCGATCAAGCGTGGCATCGAGACTGCGGTGGCTGTTGCTGTCGAGTCCATCCGCGAGAACGCGCTCGACGTCTCGGAGAACAAGGATCAGATCGCCAACGTCGCGGCGATCTCGTCGGCCGACGAAGAGATCGGCTCCACCATCGCCGAGGCCATCGACAAGGTCGGCAAGGACGGCGTCATCACTGTCGAAGAGGGCCAGACCTTCGGTCTCGACCTCGACTTCGTTGAGGGCATGCGCTTCGACAAGGGCTACATCTCGCCCTACAGCGTCACCGATGCCGAGCGCATGGAAGCCGTGCTCGAAGACCCGTACATCCTCCTCGTTGCCTCGAAGATCACCAACGTGCGTGATCTCGTTCCGGTTCTCGAGAAGGTCATGCAGTCGGGCAAGCCGCTGCTGATCATCGCTGAGGATGTCGAGGGTGAGGCTCTGGCCACGCTCGTCGTCAACAAGATCCGTGGCACGTTCACTTCTGTCTCGGTCAAGGCTCCTGGCTTTGGCGAGCGTCGGAAGGCAATGCTTCAGGACATGGCCATCC
>JAJCXZ010000072.1 GCA_029263175.1 Acidimicrobiales bacterium
CGGGTATTCGTCCGAAGTTCGCCGAGAAGCTCACGGCTGAGGGCATCCGGCTCGGTCCGGAAACGTTCCAGCCCAACGGCGCCGGGATGGTGGCTCAGTGACCGAGTCCTCCCACGTCGCTCGCCGGCGAGGATTGTTCGCGCTGTTTCTCGCGTCGATGATGCTGGCTGCGGCGTTTGTCGCACCGGCCGCGCTGGCCCAAGACGCAGAGGCGGAGGCTCCGGCCACGCCTCCAGAGCTACTCCTGATCGACGCGACCGAGGACCCCTATGTGGTCATTCGCACCGCCGAGCAGCCGTCGCGAGTCGACATCGCGATCGCAGACGTCAGTGTCGATACCGACGTTCCTGTTGCGATCGCCTCGTCAGGCATCCCTGTCCAGACAGTCATCGTGATCGACAACAGCGCCGAGTCGTCCGAATTCCTCGACTCATTCATCGCCGCGGCCGACGACTACGTGCGTCGTGCCCCGACAACCGAGGACATCGAGGTGTGGACCACTGGTGGCGTTGCTCGCCTCCGTGTCGGTTTCAACAACGACCACGACCGCACTCGTGACATCGTCGCCAACATTCTGAGCGCCTCCGGCGGCAACAAGATGTGGGACGGAGTGCGCGGCTCTGTCCTGAACATGGTCGACCCGGTTCCGGGTGCCGCCAATGTCGTAGTGCTCACCGCCAATACGGACAACGCCTCGACATCGAGTGCCGGCGAAGCCCGGGGCACCGTTCTGAACGCCGGCGCATCGGTCTTCTTGTTGCACGGTGGCGAAACCACCAGTCCAGAGGAACCCCGCCTGGTCGAGGTATCGGGCGCCGGTGCCTATGCGGCTCCCGAGGCCAGGGCCGAGTTGGCCGGCTACGGATCGTCAATCTCGCAGGTCGTCGCATCGACCTGGAAGGTCGGGTTCTCCGGTGAGGCCGTCGAATTCGGTCGCACCCTTGCCATCACCGTCGATGGTGTGACCATCACCGGCACGTTCTCGAACAACGCCCGCACGAGCGGACGGGCGATGGCGCCGATCGTCACTCCCGGTCCGACCACGCTTCCGGGTCTCGGATTCCTTGATGGGGAGACCGGCCGAAGCGTTGGGCTCGTTCTGGGCGCCATCGCCGCGGCGCTGTGCGCCTATTCGCTTGCGATGTTGTTCCAAAAGGACGAGTCAGGTCTCGACGCCGTGCTCGGCGTCTACACCGACGGCTACGCGCAGAAGGTTGCGGACGAGGAGAGCGGCAACGGCTTCTCGAAGAGTCTTTTCCTGAAGCGTGCCGTCGAGATCACCGAGGGCATCGCTGAACGTCAGGGCGCGCTCGAACGATCCGAGGCGCTGCTCGAACGAGCCGACCTGCCGCTGCGCGCCGGTGAGGCCATGACGGCCTACGCGGGCATCGTGCTGGCATCCTTCGCCGTTGGCCTGGTCATGATCGGCGGCATTCCCGGCTTGGCTGTGATGGGCATGATGGGCGTACTCCTCCCGCCCTTCGTCGTCCGGTTCATGGCCGCTCGCCGGGGCAAGAAGTTCATGTCGCAGCTTCCCGACACCCTCAACCTCTTGTCGTCGACCCTGAAGGCCGGCTACTCGTTCATGCAAGGTGTCGAGGCCGTTTCCCAGGAGATAGAGGACCCGATGGGCAGCGAGCTTCGCCGCATCGTGACCGAGGCTCAGCTCGGCCGACCGCTCGAGGACGCCATGGATTCCTCCGCTGCCCGTATGGACTCCGATGACTTCGCCTGGGCGGTCATGGCCGTGAAGATCCAGCGTGAGGTCGGCGGCAACCTGTCGGAGCTGCTCCTCACTGTTGCTGAGACAATGACCGAACGTGAGCGGCTGCGTCGTGACGTGGCCACGCTCACCGCTGAAGGCAAGATGAGCGCGATCGTGCTCGGTGTCCTGCCGATTCTGTTGGGTATGGCCATGTGGGCCATGAACCCCGACTACATCAACACCCTCTTCACCGATCCGCTCGGGAAGATTCTGCTGGGTGGGTCCATCGTCGCCGCGCTAGTCGGCTTCGCATGGATGAAGAAGATCATCTCCATCGAAATCTGAGGCGACTGTGTTCGATCTGGATCCCCAAATTGCTGCTGGTCTGCTCGGCTTCGGCATTGCGCTGATCATCTGGGTAGTCGGTTCCCAGGCTCATGAGAAGGCAACCGTTCGCGAGTCACTTCGTGCACTCGAGGACTACGAGGTCGACAGTGTCCGTGACCAGGTGCTGTTGAACCCACTGGCGGAACGTGCCCTGCTCCCCGTCCTGGGCGCTCTCACCAACGTTGGTCGCCGGCTCACCCCGGTCGGCTATGTCGACGGTGTCAGGCACAAGTTCCTACTCTCGGGTCGCCCAAGTGCTTCTGCCGTCGACCGGTTCCTGGCGATCCGTGTGGTCACGGTGGTGCTCGTCCCTGCGGTGATCTGGTTCGCCTACATCTGGAACCCGGTCGGCCTCGCCGGCAAGACCCAACTGGGTGTTGCACTCATGCTGACGATGGTCTTGATGCTGGGTCCGGACGCCAAGCTCAACCGTGCGGTCGCAGAGCGTCAACACGACGTGCTTCGGGGCTTGCCCGATGTGATCGACCTTCTGGTGATCAGTGTTGAGGCCGGTCTCGGCTTCGAACAGGCGCTGCAGCGAGTGATCGGTGCTGTCGAAGGTCCGCTCTCTGAAGAGTTCAATCGGATGCTCGGTGAGGTTCGGGCGGGCTCGACTCGTGCGGAAGCCATGCGAGCAATGGATGCCCGTATCGAGGTCCCTGAGGTCCGCAGCTTTGTGCTCGCCATCCTCCAGGCCGACACGTTCGGTGTGTCGATCGGCCGGGTCCTTCGTGGCCAGGCTGAGGAGATGCGTATCAAGCGCCGCCAGATCGCCCAGGAAAAGGCGCAGAAGGCACCGGTCAAGATGTTGATCCCGATGGTCTTCTGCATCTTCCCGGCACTGTTCTGCATCGTGCTCGGCCCTGCCGCGATTCGCATCGCCAACAACTTCTAGCCGGAACCATGACGGACGCAGTCAGCGCCCGTCGCCCTGCGACGCTCGAGCGAGTCCTCGGACTTGCTGTTGTGCTCGTTGGGATCGGGATCGGCGCGCAGAAGCTCGGAGACAACAGCTTCCTGACGCATCTCGCGACAGGGCGTCAGATGTTCGACAACGGCATCGTTCGCGAGGACGTGTTCACGTGGACGAGTGCCGGCGAATCGATCGTGGTCCAGAGCTGGCTCGCGTCTCTGCTCTACGGCGTCGTCGATGAACTCGGTGGCTTTCACGGACTCCGTCTGCTGATGGCCGTCATCGCGGGCACTCTCGCCGGTCTGGTCTGGCTCCTCACCAGCCGAAACAAGTCCCTGCTCGTCCGAGCGGCGCTGATGGTGCCGACACTCTGGATCGGTCTTCGCGCCTGGACCGAACGTCCACTGTTGATCGCATTCGTGCTCTTGGCGTTGACGTTGCTCGTCGCCGAGGGGCGCGGCAATCCTCGCTGGCTTGTCCTGGTGGGTGCGCTGTGGATCAGTGTCCACGGAAGTTGGCCGCTCGGTCTGGTGATCCTCGGGGCCCGGTGGTTCGGCGGCCGCCTCGATCGCGGTGTCGCCGGCGGGTCGATCACTGCAGATTGGCGGGATCGCGATGCAGACTCCACCATCTGGCTCGGTATCGGCGTGCTGGCCGCGGGAATCATCAATCCCTATGGCCCACGGCTCCTGCTCTTCCCACTTGATCTGCTCGGCCGCCAGGAAACGCTTCGCCACATCGCCGAGTGGCAGGCAAGCAGCTTTGAGTCGACGTGGACCCGTGCCTTCCTGTTGCTCGTGGTCGTCGCCGTCGTTGCCGCTCGTCGTGCAAGCTGGCAACGGATCGTGCCGGCACTGGTCATGATCGTGATGGCACTGCTGAGCGCCCGCAACATCGCGGTGGCCGCAATCGTGATGCTGCCCCTTCTCGCCGAAGGCCTCCCGGCGCCTCGG
Source organism: Acidimicrobiales bacterium (assembly GCA_029263175.1). Classification (GTDB taxonomy): domain Bacteria; phylum Actinomycetota; class Acidimicrobiia; order Acidimicrobiales; family Aldehydirespiratoraceae; genus JAACCU01. The sequence continues at coordinate 3,959 of JAJCXZ010000072.1, forward strand.
CCCCAGGACCGGCGATACACGACAGCTGCCGTTCATCTCGCATCATTGGCGATGTTCGCGCTCGTCGTGATTGTGCCGGTCGTGGGCATTCGGGGGCCCCACGTGGACATGCAGCGCTATCCGATCGACGCCGTCAACGCGATGGAGGACATGGGCCTGTCACCGGCCGAGGTGCCTGTCGTTCATCAGGACTTCGTCGGCAACTATCTCGACATCCGCTACGCCGAATCGGCCGCATCGTGGATCGATGATCGTTTCGAACTGCACGAGGCCGACCTGGTCGATGACTATCTCGCACTTCTGAACGGCAGCCCATCGTGGGACAACGTCCTCGACGAGTACGCCCCGACAGCCATCCTCTGGCCCAGCGACCGCGTACTGGTCGAGCTCGCGGTCGGAACCGGGGAGTGGACGGTCGCCTGGGAAGACGACGACTGGACCGTTCTCTGCTCGGTCGGCGCCCCGGCGTGCCAATAGTCACTTCTTCATTCCCACCCCAGCCGAAAGTCCTCGGATTCCGTGACTTTCGGCCGATGGGATCCGCAGGGTTCAGGAGGTAGGAATCATCGACACGATGACCGAGATTCAGACGCCGGGCGAGGCTTCGCCGGCTGACGTCGATCGTCTCCGACGTCCTGCGCACCGGAGTTCTTCCTGGATGCGCCCGTTGGCGCGCATTGGCAGGGCCAGCGATGGCTATGACCCGATGGGCCCCGGCATCATCGATCGCGTTGACCGAGTAGCCACGTTCGCACCGGCGATTCTGGCAATTCGCTGGTGTATGACCGCCGTCTCGTTGGCCCTGTCGGCCAGCGCGTTCGTCCACAACGACTGGAAGGTCGTGCTGTGGTGCATGCTCGTCGTGAGCTACACGGTGATTCGCACAATCAGCCCACTTCGTTATGTGGGCAGCATCCGTTCCCTCCTCGAAGTGATCGGCGAGATCGCATTCCACGTCGCCGCAGTGGCGGCCACCTCCTACTGGGATTCGCCCTTCGTCTTCTCCTTGATGACGGCCATCATCGTCGCCGGCTTCGCCCGAGGCTTCGGGTTCGGTCTACGGATCGCAATCGGGGCCGCGGTGGCGATCAGCCTCGCCGACGCCACCCGTCCTGAATATGCCGGCGTCGATCTGCGGATTTCCCTGCAATGGTCGGCCGTTCTCGTCCTGGTCGGGGTTGTGGCCGGCTACGCCCGCCGCATCTCCGGGGAAGCCGACCGCCAGCATTCGCTCGCCCTGGATCGACTTGATCGACTCAGCGATGCCAACGCCCTGCTCTTCTCGCTCCACCGCGTGGCCCAGACGCTTCCGGCGTCGCTCGACCTCGGCGATGTGCTTGATACGACCGTTGCCCGGCTTCGTGGCCTCGTCGACTTTGACTCGGTTGCGATCCTGGTCTTCGACGACACCGATGCCAGCTGGCAGGTGGTTCGCCGAGAGGGCGCCGCCCTTCCGAGCCGGCTCGGCCCCACCGAGCTGCCGAGGCCGCTGATGGAAGCAATGTCGAGCAACAAGCTGGTGGAGTTCTCCGACCTCAGCCAACCGAACGGTCCCGGCATCTCGCCGATGTCATCATCCGGGATCTACACGGTGCTCCCGGCACGCGGCTCGATCATTGGTCTGCTGGCGGTCGAATCCCGCAAACCCGCTGCGTTCGGTCGCCGTGAAACAGAGCTGATGAACGGCTTCGTGGAGCCGGTGGCGCTCGCAATCGACAACGCCCGCTGGTTCAGCCGTCTGCGCACGGTTGGGGCAGACGAAGAACGCACGCGCATCGCCCGCGATCTCCATGACAACATCGGTCAGTCGCTGGCGTACCTCGCCTTTGAACTCGACAGAATCGTCTCAAAGGAGGAGCGCGGCGACGAGGTCGGACCATCCCTCGATCAGCTCCGCAACGACCTACGCGGGGTGATCGGTGAGGTCCGCGACACCCTGTACGACCTTCGTACCGATGTGTCCGAGGAGTTCGAGATCGGTGAGGTGCTCGAACAGTTCGCCGCCCGCCTCATGGAGCGCAGCGAGATCGACATTCGTGTCTACGCCGATCAGCAGGGCACCCGTCTCCCGCTTCTCCAGGAACGAGAGATGTGGCGCATTGCCCAGGAGGCGCTCGTAAACGTCGAACGCCACGCTGACGCTCGAGGCGCCGCCGTGCGTTGGCGCTGTGACGGCAACGCTGCTGCCCTGGAGGTCGCCGACGACGGCAAGGGCTTCCCCGAAGGCAAGGCTGGTCGGATCGACAGCTACGGCGTCATGGGGATGCGAGAGCGCGCCGCAAGCATCGGCGCAACGCTCGAACTGCACAGTGAGGAAGGCCGAGGCACCGTGATTCGATGCTTCCTTCCCGCTGATCGCAACGGCGCCCGTCGGGTCTGAGTCGCAACTTCGCGGCTCAGGGCACCGGGGTCGCGGCTGATCCGGGACTTTCGGCCACAAAGGGTGAGGAGACTAGGCCCGGAGTCCTAATGAACTAGGACCAATGACCGATGGACTCCCTGACCGGAAACGGTTGAAAGTGCAGAGTTTGGTCCTGCCGGACCATGGGAGCTCGAGGAAAGCACCAGGAAAATATGACGATTCGATTGATGCTCGCTGATGACCACCGAATGCTTCGGGAAGGCCTGAGCCGTTCAATGTCGGAGCATGGCTTCGATGTGGTCGGTGAGGCCCGAGACGGCGTCGAAGCCGTCAACATGGCCTACAGCCTGAACCCCGACGTGATCCTCATGGACGTGTCGATGCCGGAGATGGACGGCGTCGAAGCGTGCCGTCAGGTCCGCGCTGCCGTGCCCGGCACCAAAGTTGTGATGCTGACGATGCACGCCGACCAGGAAGTACTGGCCAACGCCATCCGCGCCGGTGCTTGTGGGTATCTGGTGAAGGACTGCTCGACCGAGGAGATCGCCAGCGCCGTGCGAATGGCCTCCACGGGCGACACGGCGCTCTCACCTCAGCTCGCCGCATCGATGCTCGACGAAGTCCGCAAGCTGGACATGGCTCCGACTCGCGAAGACCGCGTCGTGACGAAGCGTGAAGAAGAAGTTCTCCAACTGATCGCTGACGGTTGCTCGACCTCTGAGGTCGCGGACCAGATGTACATCAGCCAGAAGACCGTCAAGAACCATCTGGCGTCGATCTACCAGAAGCTCGATGCCCGTGACCGCACCCAGGCCGTTCTCCAGGCCGTACGAATGGGCATTGTTTCTCTTGAATAGTGTTTCTCTTGAAGAGTGCTTCTCTTGAAGAGAGAACACCCGGCCTCAATGTCTCCCAAGAACGGTCTCCCAGGAACGCCGCCCATCCGGGCGGCGTACCCCGTTTTGGCACGGCCGGGGCGCATGACCCGCGGATAGGCCATGTTGCCGGGGTCTATGGGACCGATGACTCACGTATTGGGTCGAACGGTCCATCTAGCAACCCGTGATTCGTGTCGATGGGACTACATCGGCGCACTGGGACGTGTCGAGATACCAGGGAGTCCACCCGTGAATCGCCACCTCATTGTTCGGGACCATGTTGAGAGCACCAACGACCACCCCGCCGCCAGCGGTGATCGGGGAGCATCGTTGGTCGAATATGTCCTTCTTGTCGGACTGATCTTTCTTGTCTGTCTCGCGTCGGTAACCGTATTCGGTGACGGCGTGAGCGGAAGCGTCGACAAGTCCGCCAGCCGAGTGGTGACTGCCGGTGGCCAGAACTACGGCGGATAGTTGAGCGCACGGTCGGTCGAGACCAGACGCTGAGCGGGTGTAGTGGTGCTGCCGGGTGGCGCTCCGGCCCCGCCCGTTACGGTTTTGGCGTTAGCCGTCCGTCCGTTAGTTTGCGGCGGTGATCGAGATCGGACTCACTGGAGGCATCGGATCGGGCAAGTCGACCGTGGCCGACATGCTCGTCGAACGCGGCGCTGTGCTCATCGACGCCGACCGCATCGTGCGAGAGCTGCAGGAGCCGGGAGCTCCCGTCTTCGAAGCGATGGTCGAGCGATGGGGCAACGCGATAGTGGCAGACGATGGCTCCCTGGATCGTGCCGCCGTCGCCAGGATCGTGTTCGCCGACGAGGATGAGTTGAAGGCGATCAACGACATCGTGCACCCGGCTGTGGGTGAGGCAATGCAGTCTCGTCGAGACGAGCTGAAGGAGACCGATGCGATCGTCGTGTTCGACATCCCACTCCTGGTGAAGCCCGACGGCGACCCCGTCGAGGATCGCTACTCCCACCTGCAGGGCATCATCGTCGTCGATGTCCATGCCGAACTCGCGGTCGAACGACTCGTGACGTTTCGTGGCTTTGACGCCGATGATGCTCGTGGGCGAATCGCCAACCAGGCATCACGCGAGGCCCGATGCGCAGTCGCCGATGTGGTCATCGACAACTCAGGCGATCTCGACTCTCTCGGTCCCCAGGTCGACGCCGCATGGGAGTGGGCCCAGTCGCTCGCCTGATCGGCCCACCCCATTCTGCCTACGACTTTTCCACCGGTGAGGTGGGCTGGCGGCAGCAATTTCGGGTTGGTTCGGAGGAGCAGGTTGTCACACGCTCTGAGTAGGTTGGCGCCATGGCGCCTGTCACCGTTCCGTCCAAGAAGACCGCCTTCAAGGTGACCTCGAGCTTCCAGCCGTCAGGTGATCAGCCCGCGGCGATCGAAGCGCTGTCAGCGGGCATCGAGCGGGGGGATCGCTTCCAGACGCTGCTCGGCATCACGGGGTCCGGTAAGAGCGCCACGATCGCCTGGACCATCGAGAAAGTGCAGCGTCCGACACTCGTATTGGCGCCCAACAAGTCGCTTGCCGCACAGTTGGCGAATGAGCTCAAGGAGTTCTTTCCCGACAACCAGGTCGAGTACTTCGTCAGCTACTACGACTACTACCAGCCCGAGGCCTACATGCCTTCGAGCGACACCTATATCGAGAAAGACTCGTCGGTGAACGACGAGATCGATCGTCTCCGACACTCCGCCACTTCGTCCTTGCTCACCCGCCGAGACACGATCGTGGTGGCCTCCGTGTCGGCGATCTACGGCCTTGGCTCGCCCGAGGAATACGAAACCCAACTGCTGGTTCTTCGTGTGGGGGAGGAGCATGATCAGCGGTCGATCCTGAAGCGACTGGTCGAGCTCCAATACGAGCGCAACGACATGAACCTCGTCCGCGGCAAGTTCCGGGTACGTGGCGACACGATCGAGGTCCACCCTGCCTACGACGAGACCGCAGTACGAATCGAGCTGTTCGGCGACGATATCGAACAGATCACGGTCGTCGACCCGCTCACGGGTGAGCGCCTCGAGCAGCTCGAGGAGCTGGTCATCTTCCCGGCCACCCACTACGCCACATCCGAAGAGCGCATGGTCGCGGCGATTGATCGGATTCAGATCGAGTTGCAAGAACAGCTCAAGGCATTCGAGGACGACGGCAAGCTGCTCGAAGCGCAGCGGCTTCGCATGCGCACCGAGTACGACCTCGAGATGATGCAGGAGCTCGGCTACTGCAACGGCATCGAGAACTACTCGGGCCCGATCGATGGCCGGAGCAGAGGCGAGCCGCCCTACACACTCATCGACTATTTCCCCGAAGACTTCCTGCTGGTGATCGACGAGTCACATGTCGCGGTGCCGCAGCTCCACGGTCAATACGAGGGCGACCGCAGCCGCAAGGCCACCCTCATCGACCACGGGTTCCGCTTGCCGTCCGCGGCCGACAACCGACCGCTGACGTTCGAGGAGGTGATGACCCGGCTGAATCAGGTCGTGTTCCTCTCGGCCACGCCGAGCCGCTACGAGCTCGATGTGTCGACCCAGGTCGTCGAGCAGATCGTGCGACCGACGGGTTTGATCGACCCCGAGGTCATCGTGAAACCCACGAAGGGCCAGATCGACGATCTCCACGAGCTGATCAAAGGCCGCTCCGACAACAACGAGCGTGTTCTCGTCACGACCCTCACCAAAAAAATGGCAGAGGATCTCACCGACTATCTCCTGGAGCTCGGTGTCAGGGTGCGCTACCTCCACAGCGAGGTCGACACGATCCAACGGATCGAGATACTGCGCGACCTTCGGCTCGGCGAGTTCGACGTGCTGGTCGGTATCAACCTCCTCCGGGAGGGCCTCGATCTGCCCGAGGTGTCTCTGGTTGCCATCTTGGATGCCGACAAGGAAGGCTTTCTGCGTTCCCAGACATCGCTGATCCAGATGATCGGCCGTGCCGCTCGAAACGTGGCCGGCCAAGTGGTGATGTACGCCGATCAGATGACCGACTCGATGCAGCGGGCGATCTCCGAGACGATGCGACGCCGTGGTTTGCAGCAGGCCTACAACATCGAGCACAACATCGACCCGACCTCGGTACGTAAGGAGATCACCGACATCTTGTCGATGATTCGGCCCGCCGCCGACCGGGCACCGGTGCCGGAGAGGCTGAGCGAGATCGGAAAGAAGCGCCGGGCCGTGGAGGATCTCAGCGACCTTCCCGAGGACGAGCTCGAGCGACTGATTCGTACGCTCGAGGCCGAGATGCACGATGCGGCGGTCGGCCTTCGATTCGAATACGCGGCTCGCCTCCGCGATGAGATCAAGGAGCTCAAGCGAGAACTCCGGGAGATGCGCTGAACTTCGCTGCAGGCGTGCCGATTGTTGCAGGTGCTCGTCGCCTCGGAATCGCGCCCCACATCGAAGGATGTCTCCGCGGACTGGTGGGCCCGGCCTGGTCGCGCCGCGCTGGTCCTCGGACTGGTGCTCTTCGCGTTCTTGCTGGCCACCGACACGGGCGGCTTCCTTGCCACCGACGTCGGCGGCAAGATGGCTACGTTGGAGGCAATGGATCGACGAGGCGATTGGTCGCCTGACCTGGGTTATTGGGCCGAGGATCTCGATCCGGACGGCTCGCTCTACCCGATGGCGAGCACATCTCATGTCGGCGACACCTGGATCAACGTCACGTCACTCCCGATGATCTTCACTGCCCGGCCGCTGTACGCGGTCGGAGGCGGACTGGCCGTTGGCGTGATCCCGTTGCTCGGCACTGTCTTGGCCGCTCTCGCCGCTCGTTCGATCTCGCGCCGTCTGGGCGGAGACGGGGTGATGGCATTCTGGTTGGTCGGGCTGGCATCCCCGGCCACGATCTATGCGCTCGACTTCTGGGAGCACGCTCCGGCGCTCGCACTCATGATGTGGGGTGTGGTCCACGCCATGGACGCCTCTGAGCCGGACGGGTCCTGGCGTTCGGCGCTCTTGTCCGGACTCGTGCTGGGACTCGCCGCCGCGATGCGCCAGGAAGCGATTCTGTACGGCGTTGTCATCGGAGCCGCCCTGGCGCTCCGTTTGCTCCTGTCCGGTCGGTTTCTCACCATGCTCGGACGATGTGTGGCCTATGGCGGGGCCGCGCTCACGATGGTCGGGGCCAACACACTGATCGAGTGGTGGGTCATCGGGAAGTCGACGCGGTCGACTCGGGTCAGCGGCACATTCGTGGCCGGCGGCGGCGATCCGCTGCTGCGCTTCAAGGAGGCCGTCATCACCGGCATCTCGCCGTTTGCTCAGGCCACCACGCTCAATATCGCGATCGCGATCATCCTTGCCTTCGCCATGGTGCAGCTCGGTCTTCGGGCGGAGCGGCCGGAGGCGCAGCGGCCCTACCTGCTCATCGGTGGTGCGGTTCTCGCGCTCTGGATCTTCGACAATCTGATCAACGGGCTCGGTTTCACGCCGGGGCTGGTGGCGACCACCCCGGTGGCCGCCCTCGTGGCCGGGCGTGTCTGGCGCGACGAACGTCATCGACTTGTCGGGTTGGTCGCGCTGGGCACGATGCCGCTGGTGTGGGTCTTCGGCTACACCGGTGGAGCGGGTCCACAGTGGGGCGGCCGCTATCTGCTGCTTTCGGGAGCGTTGCTCATCACCGCGGCCCCGACCCTCTTCACCAGCACAAATGCTCGGACTCTGCTGACTCGCGTTGCGGTGATCGGGTTCGCCATCACCATGGCCGGAGTGACGTTTGCGGCCATGCGCACGCATTCCAACGCCGACGCAATGCGAGCCTTGGCTGATCGTGATGAGCAGGTCATCTTGTTCAACGGTGGGCATCGCGCCCGTGAAGCCGGCGCCCTGAACCTCGACGAGCAGTGGTTCGTGACCGCCACGCCGGAGACACGAGCGGAGGCCGGCGAGCTTCTTCTCGACGCCGGCTTCACGAGGATTGCCTACGTCGGTGGTTGGCTCCAGGACAGCCCACCCGAGGTGCCGGGCTGGACCGTCGTCGACAAGGAATACGTGCCGCTCATGGGCGATCTGGTGTTGGCCGTGAGCGTCATGGAACCCTCGGGCTAACGAACAGGTGTTCGGCGGGCCGAACCCCGCTAGAGTGCCCGCCGTGGCTGAACGTCTCGTCATCCAGGGCGCCCGAGAACACAACCTCCAAGAGGTCGATCTCGACCTGCCGCGCGACAAGCTCATCGTGTTCACGGGCCTATCGGGTTCGGGCAAGTCGAGTCTGGCGTTCGACACGATTTACGCGGAGGGACAGCGGCGCTATGTGGAGTCGCTGAGCGCCTATGCGCGTCAGTTCCTCGGGCAGATGGACAAGCCCGATGTCGATTTCATCGAGGGTCTGTCGCCCGCCATTTCGATCGATCAGAAGAGCGCGTCTCGCAATCCGCGGTCCACGGTCGGCACTGTCACCGAGGTGTACGACTACCTCCGCTTGCTCTACGCACGCATCGGGGTGCCTCACGATCCCGAGACGGGCGAAGAACTCGTCCGCCAGACGCCTCAGCAGATCGTCGACAAGATCCTGAAGATGGAAGACGGTCTCCGTTTCCAGGTTCTGGCACCGGTGGTGAAGGGCCGCAAGGGCACCTACGACACGATGCTCGCCGACCTGGCCGGCCAAGGATTCGCCCGCGCGATCGTCGACGGTGAACAGGTCGATCTCAGCGAAGAGGTCCATGCCGACCTCGAGCGATACGAGACCCACGACATCTCGGTCATCGTCGATCGGCTTGTGTTGCGGGAGGGAATCGAGCGTCGCCTCACCGATTCCATCGAGACCGCGCTGACGCTCGCGGGTGGTCTCGCCGAGCTCCAGATCGTGCCGAAGGACGGGGAACCGGAGACGATCGTCTTCAGCCAGCATCTGTCTCGGCCGAGTGATGGCAAGTCGTTCGACGAGCTCGCCCCTCGCAACTTCTCCTTCAACTCGCCATACGGCGCGTGCACCCATTGCGACGGGCTGGGCACCGTCTATCAAGTCGATCACCGGCTTGTCGTCACCGACCCCGAAGCCACGATCGAGGGTGGCGCCATCACCCCGTGGGCGGGGGGCCGCAGTCGCTACTTCTCTCGCCTGGTCGAGTCGGTCTGCGACGTCTACGACATTCCCATCGACAAGCCATGGGGGAAGCTCACGAAGAAGCAGCACGCCCTCCTGCTCGATGGCAAGGGGGTGAAGAGCCGCATCCAGGTCCAATACAAGAACCGCTACGGCCGCACCCGCACCTACCAGGCGAAGTACGAGGGAGTCATCCCGTACCTGCGTCGTCGCCACACCGAGGCCGAGAGCGATGCCACCCGCGAGCAGATCGAGGGCTACATGCGCCTGGTGGCGTGCGTCCACTGCGCAGGGGCACGGCTCAACCCGCTGTCGATGGCGGTCACCATCGCGGGCTACTCGATTCACGATCTCTGTGCAATGTCGATTGCCGACGCGGCAAAGACGCTGGGCGAACTGGAGCTCAGTGAGCGCGATGCGATCATCGCCGAGCAGGTCTTCAAGGAGGTCAGCTCCCGGCTCGGGTTCCTTCTCGACGTCGGTCTCGACTATCTGAGCATGAGCCGCAATGCAGCCACCCTTGCCGGCGGGGAGGCCCAGCGAATCCGTCTTGCCTCCCAGGTCGGTTCTGGTTTGGTCGGCGTGCTCTACGTGCTCGACGAGCCGTCGATCGGGCTCCACCAGCGCGACAATCAACGGCTGATCGAGACGCTTTTGCGCATGCGAGATCTCGGCAACACCGTCATCGTGGTGGAGCACGACGAAGACACGATGAAGGTCGCTGATCATGTGGTCGACATAGGTCCCGGCGCGGGGGAGCACGGTGGTCGCATCGTGCACTCCGGCACTTTCAAGCAACTCCTCAAGAACAAGGAGTCCCTCACCGGCCAATACCTGTCGGGTCGTCGGAAGATCCCGGTTCCCGGCGTGCGACGCATAGGCGACGGCACCTTCATCAGGATCGTCGGGGCCAAGGAAAACAACCTGAAGGACGTCACCGTCGACTTCCCGTTGGGCAAGTTCGTGTGTGTCACCGGCGTTTCCGGTTCTGGCAAGTCCACCCTTGTCTCCGACATCCTGCATCGATCGCTGATGCAGCGGATCTACACCTCCAAGGTTCCGCCGGGCCTCCACACCCGCATCGAGGGCATCGATCACCTCGACAAGGTCATTGCCATCGACCAGTCACCGATCGGGCGCACGCCACGATCGAACCCCGCCACCTACACCGGCGTGTTCGACCACGTCCGCAAGCTGTTCGCTCAGACCAATGAGGCCAACATCCGCGGCTACCTTCCGGGCCGGTTCTCGTTCAACGTCAAGGGTGGCCGCTGCGAAGCCTGCCAGGGCGACGGCACCATCAAGATCGAGATGCATTTCCTGCCCGACGTGTATGTGCCGTGTGAGGTCTGCAAGGGCAAGCGCTACAACCGCGACACGCTCGAGATCACTTTCAAGGGCAAGAACATCTCTGAGGTGCTCGACATGCCGATCGAAGAGGCACTCGGCTTCTTCGCCAACCAGCCTCCGATCGCCCGGCACATGCAGACGCTGGTCGATGTCGGCCTCGGCTACGTGCGCCTCGGTCAACCCGCGCCCACGTTGTCCGGCGGCGAGGCCCAACGAGTGAAACTGGCCTCGGAGCTGGCAAAGCGCAGCACCGGCCACACCATCTACATCCTGGACGAGCCCACTACCGGCTTGCACTTCGAAGACATTCGCAAGCTGCTCGGCGTGCTGGGTCGCCTTGTTGATCAAGGCAACTCGGTGCTCGTGATCGAGCACAACCTGGATGTGATCAAGACGGCTGACTGGATCATCGACCTCGGCCCCGAGGGCGGTTCGGGCGGAGGGTCCGTTGTCGCCACGGGCACGCCCGAGGAGCTTGCGCAGGTGCCCGAGAGCCACACCGGTCGGTTCCTGGCGCCCCTACTCGATTGAGCGCTCGTCCTACGGCTCAGCGGCGCTGAAGCCCACCCTGATAGTCGGGACAGAAGTCGGCTATCGACTTGATTCGTTCGGCCCAGATGCCGATGGATCCCCATGGGCATCACGATCGACGAGCGGATTGAAATTGAGCGCGCGTTCCCCGACGATCGTCACCGCCGGCACCAGCGTGGAGCCCAGGAGAGGTTCTATGAAGGACTCGCTCAATCGGAGGCTCGTTTTCGAGAGCTGGTGAACGGATTCAGCCCGGGCCAGCGAGTTCTCGAGCTGGGATGCGGAGTCGAGTCGCTCGCCTTCCGTCTCGCCGAGCGAGGTATCGAGGTCGTGGGGATCGACATCTCGGCGACCGCCGTGCAGGCCGCCGCTGAGCGGGCTCGTCAGCAAGAGCTCACTGGCCTGTCATTTGAGGTCATGAATGCCGAGTCGCTGGCATTTGCGGACGGTCAATTCGACGGAGTGGTGGGCACAGCAGTGCTCCACCATCTCGATGTCGCCAGTGCGTGTGCGGAGATGAGTCGGGTGCTTCGTCCCGGTGGTCGAGTCGTCTTGATCGAACCGCTCGGTCACAACCCGGTCATCAACGCCTACCGGCGTCGTACGCCGGAGTCCCGGACGCGTTTCGAACACCCGTTGCGGTGGGAGGACTACGGACTGGCGCGCCGGTACTTCGAGGAAGTCCAGGTCGAAACCTTCCATCTTCTTGCGATCCTCACCAGCCCGATCGCTGACCGCTGGTGGGGGCGACGGCTCCATGCCGCGCTTGCATCCGCCGATCGATGGATCCTTGGCCTTTCCGAGCGTCTCCGCTGGCAAGGCTGGATCGCGGTGTCGGAGTTCCGCCGCCCCCGATGAACCGGTCATTCGCACTTGTGATGCCCGGCGGCATCTTCGGCCTCGTCGTGGGACTCGGTATGGTTCACGCCGAACTGGCGGATCCTTCGTACTCCTACGGCGGCATGCGTCTGTGGTGGGGTCTGGTGTACGCCTCGACCCTTTGGGTCGGTGCATACGCCTTTGGTCTCCCGGATGTGCCCCGCGTCTTCCGGCAGGCACTCGCGGCAGCGGTGGGCGCCGGTCTGTTCGGCTCACTCGGCCTCGCTGCCGCTCAGGCGGGATTGGGATCACAGGTCCTCCCTCGATTCGTGGTGATCGCCGGAGCCGGTCTCACGGTCCTCTGGCTGGTCGCAGTCTCCTCGCTATTGCGTCGGCAACGGAGTCGCGTCCAGTCAGGTGACCGGGTGCTTTTGGTCGCCGAGGCGGAAGGAGCCGCTCAGCTGGTCGCGGAGTTGGAAACCGCACCGCATCCACCTGTGCTCGCTGCGGTGGTCGATCCATCGGTCGCTCGCTCCCAGCCCGACGATCACGCTCCGCTGCTTGGAGCGGCGGCCGCGGTCGAGGCCACGGTGGTCGTGCTCGACCGTCAAGCGCAGATGGACCAAACGATCGTCGATCAGGTCGCGATGCTCCACGAGCGCGGCGTGCGTGTCCGCACACTTTCCCTGTTCTATGAGCAGTGGCTTCTGCGTCTGCCGATCAGCGAACTCGAGCGGATCTCGCTGATGTTCGACATCGGTGAGATCCACCGAGCGCGCTACGGCCGACGGAAACGTATTCTCGACGTGCTCGTGGCTGCGGCGGGTCTTCCTGTTCTGGTCGTGGCGATCCCGTTCGTCTGGGTGGCCAACCGGATCGGCAACCGAGGCTCGCTGTTCTTTCGCCAAGACCGCGTCGGGAAGAACAGCGAGCCTTTCCAGATCCTGAAGTTTCGAACCATGTCCGGCGAGGACACCGGCGCCGGACCGTGGACGTCGGGCAACGACGCCCGAGTGACAGGATTCGGTTCGTTGCTCAGACGATCTCACATCGATGAGCTGCCCCAGGTCATCAACATCCTGCGGGGCGAGCTCTCGATGGTCGGGCCCCGCCCGGAGCAGCCCCACTATGTCCGGGAGTTGGCGACGAAGCTGCCGTTCTACGAGCTACGTCACCTGGTGCAGCCGGGGCTGACAGGGTGGGCGCAGATTCACCAGGGATACGCGGCCTCCGAGAGCGACGCCCTGGAGAAGCTTCAGTACGAGTTCTGGTATCTCCGTCATCAGTCGCTCGCGATGGACCTGCGAATCATGGTCCGAACCATTCGCAGCGTTGTTCGGGGGCGGGGCCGATGAGCCAGTCGACCGTCCTCGTCGTGGCCTACGGGATCGATGCACTCGACCTCTCGTGGGTGCCGTCCGACACCGAGGTCATCATCGTTCACAACGACGATCGCCTCGATCTCGGTGCATGCGAACACCCGAGTTCGCGCCATCTCTGGCCCGGCCGCAACGTCGGCTTCGGCGCGGGAATGAATCTCGCTCTCGCCGAAGTGACCAGTGAGCGGGTACTCCTCTGCAATCCGGATACCCGGCTCGACCCGTGTCATTTCGAAGCGCTCGACAGCGCGGACGGTTCGACGATCGTGGCCATCCCGCTTCTCGAGGAGGACGGCGCACCGAACGCGGTCGTCAGTCCCTACTGGACCGTCCTCGCGTTTGTCGCAACCGCCTACCGGCTGGGCCGGTTCGCGCCGCGAGGTGGTCGCCTTCGGTCGATAGTCGCACGACTGCTCGGCCGCTACGGAGCCGGTCATGTCGAAGCCTTGGGCCAGACTTCAGGCCGCTGGTCGCTCCAGGAGCGCTGGGTTTCGGGGGCGGTGCTCTCGATGCCAACCGATGCTCTTCGTGTCGTCGGGGGATTCGACGAGTCGTACTTCCTCTACTTCGAGGACGCCGATCTTCAGCAGCGCCTCGCCGTGGCTCGTCCCGACATCGAGATCGAGTTGAAGGACATCCGCCCGGCGGTGCACCTGGTCGGTGGATCCGACAATGGTTCGCGGTCCGATGTGGTTGCCAGGCACCGTCGTGCCAGCGCGCGTACGTACGCCTCGCGCCAAACCGGCGCTGGCTGGCGCGTCGCCGAGACTGCCCTGGCAGTGGGGTCACGATGAGCGCGCTCAAAGCTGTCGTGCTGCGCCCTGGCCGTCCCGCGTTCGGAGAGATTCGCCGCACGCAGACGTGGCTGCGACTGTTTCGTGCTGCCGGCGGGGAGGCCACCGACTTGGGATTCCTCGATCGGAAACTGCTCGGCCCGACGATCTCCGACGCCCGTCGGCTCCTCCGTCGAGAGATGGTGCCGGAGGCCGCGGTGTGGCGTGGGGGAGTGGTGGCCGAGCGCCTTCGGGCCCTTGAGCCTGATGTCGTTGTGCTCCAGACAAGCCGGGCGTATCGACCAGAGGTCGTCGACGGCCCGTGGGTGACGATCCTTGACCTCGTCGATCGCTTGAGTCTGAGCTATCGACAACGGGCGCGGCTTGCGCCGTCGCGGGCGAAGGGCGAACTGCTTCGTCGGCTCGCTGAGGCGCACGAGGGTTTTGAGGCTGGGGCTCGAGACCGCTGCTCACAGGTGGTCGCCGCCGGTTGGGGCGACTCCGCCCATCTGGGGGCAACGTGGGTCCCGAATCTTGTCGATCCATCACAACGACCTGCCGGCTCGACGGCCAAGCCCTACGACGCCGTGTTTTTCGGTTCGCTTGGCTACGCCCCAAATGTTGAGGCCCTTCGCTGGCTGGCTCAGAGTGACACGGGTGATCTCGATCTCCGGATCCTCATCGCCGGCCATGCACCCACCGACGAGGTGCGTCATCTCTGCCGCTCCCGGGGCTGGGAACTCGTCGAGGACTATCCGTCCAACGACTGGCTGGTGGAGCAGGCCACGATCTCTCTCGCTCCGCTGCGTTCCACCGCCGGCATCCAGAACAAGGTGCTCGAAGCGGCAGCCCTCGGTCTTCCTCAGGTCGTGGCGCCGGCCGCGCTCGCCGGGATGCGCGAAGGCTTCCCCGCAGTTGTGGCCGACACGCCCGACGAGTTCTTGGCGAGCGCCCGCCGACTGGTGGACGACACTCAGCATCGGCGACGCCTCGCCGACGACGCCTGGGCCTACGCCCATTCCAACTACACCGTTGATGGGTGGCTGCCGACCCTCTGGGAGCTCGTGAGTCCATCCGACGCGGTCGCCCCTGCGTGGGTGTCACAACCGAAGCTAGCGGGATGACCTCGAACGTCGCGTTCATAGTGGCGCCGTTTCGATCTGGCAGCACTGCGGTTTGGAACGCGTGCCGGTCATACGAAGGTGTCACCGCGTTCTACGAACCGCTTCACGAGAGATTGGTGTCGCTGGTCGCCCAGCCGCGTGAGATCGATCCGACCCATGAGGGTGTGGAGCTCGACTACTTCGCTGAGTACCGCGCGCTCGATCCGGCGTGGCTTGCGGATGCTCACCACGACGTGGCTCCTCACGCGCATGGTGCGATGGCGAGCTCGGCCGCTCGCTCGGCCCTGCGCGCCTACGTCGAAGGACTCGCCGCGGTTTCTGATGGGCCAGTCGTGCTTCAGTTCAACCGTGCCTGCCTGGCGATTCCAACCCTCTCCACGCTGTGGCCCGCCGCTCCGATCCTCGCGGTGACCCGACCGGTCGAGGAACGCTTGCAGTCGGCCCGTGCTCAGGAGAGCCAGAGCTTTGATTGGTACGAGGCCTGCGGAATGCACTGGGTCGATCCGGGTCTACGGACGAAAGCGGCGGTTGCCGTCCCTCGAGTCGCGACGACCCTCGCCCGGCTCTCCCCGAACTGGTTTCTCGAGGCCGCGAGGAATGTGCAGGCACGGTTCGAGGATGATGCGGGCCGCTACGCCAGCGCAATCTTCGAGCACCGGACGTTGCGTGACGATGATCTGGTGGCCCGGGTCGGGTCCATCCTCCAGCTCGGTTCCCTCGGGCTCCCGGCGGTGAGGTCGTGACCGCCGTGCTTTCCGCTCGTGTCAACGCCCTCCGAGGACACTTGTCATCCGGTTCGCTCCCCGTCCTTGCTGTTCGGGTAGTGGCCCAGGGCGCCGGACTGGTCGTTGTCCTGGCCGCGCTCGTGCTTCATGGGGCGGCGAACACCGGCATCTTTGTCCTGACCGTGACGATCTCCCAGATCGCCGCCATGCCCGTTGGTACCGGTTTCGGGCGGACGCTCACTCGCAACGTCTCACGATCAGACGAGCATGCGGCAACTGCGACGTGGACCTCGGGGGTTCTTGCCGCAGTCCCTCTCGTCGTGGTGTCGGTGGCTGCAGGTGCCGTCGTACTCGGTGACCTGCTGACGACGAGCGCGATGGTGGTATCGCTGGCCACATCGACTGCGGGGCTCTCGCTCCTACAGATGAAATCTGCGGAGTATCGCGGGCAGGGGAAACCGGTGGCCACCTCGGTTCTGGAAGCGATCGTTCCGCAGGCCAGCGCGTTGATCGCCATCGGCTTCGGATTCTTCGGACCCGGTGCGTTCGTGGTCGCCAGGGGCGTCATTCTCCTGGTGTGCGCGCTCGTGATTGCCCGACCGCCTTCCTGGGATATCCGGCTGCGGTCGGATCTGGCGTCGTTGACATCCTCGTTCAACTCGGCGCTCATCGCCGGCACGCAGTTGCTGCTCGTTCGCTCGGATCTGCTCCTGATCGGGTGGCTCCTCGGTCCCGAGAAGGTGGCGTTCTACTCGATCATGCAACGCGTCGCAGAGACGGTGATATGGCCGACGGCGGCCCACCTCGTCGGAGCTGCGTCGAGATATGCAGCACCCGACCCGGGGCCGGCGCTTCATGACGTGGTTCTCTCCGATCGTCACGCCCTTCGGGCCGCGCAGCTCTTGTCCCTGGCCATCTCAGCCGTCGTGCTGTCAGCCGCGTTCGGTCTCAGCTTCGTGCGGCTCGACATGGGCATCGCCTTGGGTTTCCTTGTCGTCGGGAATCTCGTCGTGGTTCGCTATGGGCCTGAGACCTCGTTGCTCATCATGCGCGACGAAGTGGCACGCGTTGCCCTCGTCGGCATGCTGGGGTTGACGATCAACCTCGTCGTTTCGTCGCTGTTGCTGCCAGTAGTGGGCGTGGGTGGCGCGGCTTTTGCCACACTCGCCTCAGTGGTGACCATGTACGTGTCGCTTCGCCAAATCGCTTTGCAGCGCATCGGCGTGACGGCGTCGGCCTAGCCGATCAGGCGATCGAGTTCTGCGGCGTAGCGATCGCTCGCGAGGTCCCAGTTCCAGCTGGTCCGAGCATGTTGGCGGATGGCTGATCGATCAGTGCCGGGGAGGTCGGACAACACTCTGTGCAGCCCAGCAGCCAGTGCTTCCGGTGAGCGGTCGGCCAGCGCGCCGGTGATTCCCGGGGTCACGGTCTCGCGGTAGCCGCCTTCGTTCACGGCTACCACCGGAGTGCCGCAGGCCATTGCCTCGAGAGGGGTGAGACCGAGGGGTTCGACTCGCGCCGTTGCTATGACGGCAGATGCGCGCTGATAGCGCGAGACGAGGGTTGATTCGTCGATGTCGGCCTCGAGCACCAGCCGGACGCCGTGTTCCTTGGCCAGTGTGCGCAGCTTGTCGGCCTGGTTCGGTGCCGCTCGGTTGTGGATGATGCGCAACGCAGGTCGATCGGGCAACGGCAGTTGCCCCACCGCGGCAATGGCGAGGTCATGCCCCTTGCTGTCGTCCAGAGCACCCACGGCGACGATCTCGTGTTCGCGGTGGTCATCGGGCGGAAGCGTGAACTGGTCCTGGTCGGCACCCAACGGCAATACGGTGGAATCTCGCCCGTAGCCGCGCCAGATCGTCTCGCGGGAGTAGTGGCTGTTGCAGACGATCGCGGTGGCTGCTCTCGTCGCCGAGAGGTCCTGTCGGCGGGCCCAGCCCTCCAACAGGTCGAGAGGGAGTTCCGCGGTGCGACGAAGCGGCCCTCGTTCAGTTGGGTGACGGATTGCGTATTCGAAGCTGCGACGGCGGGGCTCTTGGGCCATGTAGAGGCTGGGGCCCGACAGATGACGAAGCAGGCTCGGGGCCTGGAGAAACCGTTGGTGGTGCACGACGGTTGCCGATGCGGCGAGTTGCTCGATCTGACGGGCGATCTGGCGCTCCGCCTTGATGATGGCGGGGACGGCCCGCGTCCAGCGGCGAATACGACCTTCGCCACCGACCGGCGCTCGGTGACGATGAACCTCAGCAACTACGTCGGCCAGCGGAGCCAGGCGAGCACTCGCAAACGGGTCCTGGTCGGTGGGCTCCACCTCGTAGAGCACGTACCGGTACCGCTGATTGGTCCGCCGGGTCAGCTCGAACATCGCGCGATGAGCACCGCCCGGTGGGAGGTGATGGTACAGAGCCACGACGGGGCGGGAGTCGGTCATGTCACCCGACTCCTTTGGCCTTGCGGGGAGGAGGCGCGATCGTTTCCAGAAGATTCGCCATGTGTTCTCATCGGCAGATCGGCGACCGTCGGTAGGTCTTTCGCCCTAGTCTCGGATCGATGGTGCAGCGACCGCCGGCCGGCACGATTCCGGATACACCCGGCTCCTACCAATTCAAGGATGCCGAAGGTCGTGTGATCTATGTCGGCAAGGCGAAGAGCCTGCGTTCGCGCCTGTCGAACTACTTCCAGAATCCGCACAATCTCCCGTTGCGAACGCGGCAGATGGTGGAGACGGCTGAAACCGTCGAGTGGATGCAGGTCGGCAACGAGGTCGAGGCCCTGATGCTGGAGTACGCGCTGATCCAGCGGCACAAGCCGCGATTCAACGTGCGCTACATGGACGACAAGTCCTACCCGTTCTTGTGCGTCACCCTCCTCGATGAGTGGCCGCGAGCCATGGTGATGCGGGGCAAGCGCAAGAAGGGCAATCGCTACTTCGGGCCCTACGGACAGGCCTACGCGATCCGCGACACACTCGATCTACTCCTTCGCACGTTCCCGATCCGAACCTGCACCGATGGCAAATACTCTCGCCACGAGAAACTCGGCAAGCCGTGCCTGTTGTTCCACATCGAGAAGTGTGCGGGGCCCTGTGTCGGAGAGATCGAGAAGGACGACTACGCCGAGCTCGTCCGGGAGCTGATCTCGTTCCTCGAGGGCGACACCGACGAGGTGATCGAGAGGCTGGAAGCCCAGATGGGTTCGGCCTCCGCCGCGCTCGAGTTCGAACTGGCCGCTCATCTGCGCGACCGTCTGTCGGCAGTGCGCAAGGCGGTCGAGAAGCAGCAGATGGTCTTCAACCGCAACGAGGACGCTGATGTGATCGGAATCTTCGGCGACGAGCTGGAAGCTGCAGTCCAGGTGTTCTTCGTGCGCAAGGGTCGGGTCATGGGCCGTCGCGGTTTTGTGGTCGACAAGGCCGAGGAACTCGACGACGCGGAGCTCGTCAGTCGCGTGCTCGAGCGGCTCTACTTCGACGACAATCCGGTGGGTTGGCCGAAGGAAGTGCTCGTGCCCGAGTTGCCGCACGACCCGAAGCTCTACGAGGAGTGGCTCACCGAGGTTCGCGAGTCGAACGTCACGATCCGTATCCCGCAGCGTGGTGACAAGCGTCAGCTGCAGGCCACGGTCACCAAGAACGCAGAGGAGACCTTCAAGCGGCATCGGATGAAGCGGGCGGCGGATCACAACAGCCGTGCTCGGGCGCTCAACGAGCTCCAGGAGTACCTCGGTCTCCCGGCGGCTCCGCTGCGCATCGAGTGTTACGACATGAGTCACATTCAGGGCACCGACTATGTCGGCTCGATGGTGGTGGTGGAAGACGGCCTGCCGAAGAAGTCCGACTACCGGCGGTTCAAGATCAAGACCGTCGGTGGCAACGACGACTTCGCGGCGATGGAGGAAGTGCTGACTCGCCGCTTCACGGCGTATCTGGCCGAGCGTGATGTGCCGGTCGAGCAACGGGAGGGCCGGTTCTCGTACCCGCCGCAGCTGCTGGTCGTCGACGGTGGCAAGGGGCAGCTGTCTTCTGCGGTGAAGGTGCTCGATGACCTTGGTCTCAGCGATGAGATCCCGGTTGTCTCCCTTGCCAAGCAGTTCGAAGAGGTGTTTGTGCCCGGCAAGTCCGAGTCGATCCGGCTGCCGCGGCAGAGCGAGGCGTTGTACATGCTTCAGCGGATTCGCGATGAGTCACATCGGTTCGCGATCACATTCCATCGTCAGCTCCGAGACAAACGGATGACCAAAAGCGCACTCGACGACATCCCTGGGTTGGGACCGGCGCGCAAAAAACGGCTCGCCAAAGAGCTCGGTGGTGTGAACGCCGTGAAGCAGGCAGATCTCGACTCCCTCAAGAAGTTGCCCTGGTTGCCCGACGGGGTAGCAGAGAACGTCTTTCGTGCTCTGCACCGCCCCGGTGGGTCGGCAAGGAGATCCTGACTGTCCTACGGCAGTCGGGGAGATTGATACCGTGGGCACGCCGCGGGATCGAGGAGCCTGTCATGAGCGACACAACCCCAACTACGGACAGCGGTGTGCTCCGCCCGTTCGTTCCCTCGGAGAGCGATCCGCTACCGCCGGTCGAACCCTCAGCGGTCGTCGTCCCGCCGCCGGCACCAGAGCCCGCCGCGCCCGCACCCGCGGATGAGCCGTGGATCCCGCCGGAGGCGCTTGGTTTGTTGCCGACCGCCGAGCCGACGGACATCACTCCTCCTCCGGAGCCGACGGACATCACTCCTCCTCCGGAACCAGTTGTCGCCGATGAGCCGACACCGACTCCGGTCGTGGCCGATCCTGCTCCTCGCCCCGTTCCTCCCGTTGCTTCACCGGCCGGCGAGTCGCCCCCTGCGTCCACGGACGACAGCATCACGCTGCCGCGCAAACCATTCCTCATCGGCGCAGGTGTTGTAGCCCTCGTCATAGCGGCACTGGCGGCCTTGTGGCTGACGGGCGGCGACGATTCGTCGCCCGAGATCGCTGAGGACGGGTCGCCGAGCACCAGCACCGCAGCCGACACGGGCACCGATGGAACCGGTGACCCGGCCGGACTCACGCAGGCCGACTTCGATGCTGTCGAGAGTGAGCTCGCGGCCAGCCAGGACCGAGTGACCGAGCTCGAGACTGAGCTGCTGGTGCAACCAATTCCGGCACTGCCGGGCACGGCCCTGCGCCGCATCATCGTTGCCGCCGACGCAAAGTTCGTCAGTGTCGGAGCCGATTCGGTCGCCGTGGTCGGACCGTTCGGCGCGTACGCCGCCATCGATCCGGCAACCAACTCCGTCACCGCCACCGGCCAGGTCGCATCGGGAGCCACGCGTGTCATGCGTACGGCCTCCGCAGTGTGGACCACCAACTACGGCGGTAGCGAAATCGTTCGGGTCGATCCGATCGCCAATGAGGTTCTCTCGACATTCCCGTTCCCGGGCCCTGATGGCATCGCCAAGGATGACGGGAATCTGATCGTCGCCTCGCACGACGGCTTGTTCGTCGCTCGGGTCAACTCCGCCGATGGCGAGATCCTCGACCAAGTTGATGTGCAGGGCAAGCCGACTGCTGTGGCGGTCACGACCAACTTCGGTATCTGGGCCGCCATCTTCGACACCGGCGAACTCGTGCGGATCGATTCTGATTCGTTCGAGATCGTCGAGCGTGTGATCGTTGGTGCGGGTCCGGTCGGTCTCACCGTTCACGAGGGTCTGGCGTGGGTCGCCAATCACGAAGAAGACACCATCGCGGTTGTCGACTTGGAAACCGCTGAGGTCCTCGAGACGATCGCGGTCGGGGCCGGCCCGACCGAAGTCGCCGTCCAGGGTGACTATGCCTGGGTGACCGTGACTGATGCGGGCAACCTCATACAGCTCGATACCGCCACCTACAAGATCGTGACCCAGACCCCGCTCGGCGCAAGCAGCCGTGGTGGGCCGACGGGAATCGCAGTCGGCAACGGTTCGGTATGGGTTGCGGTCCAGGGCGAACGCTCCGTGGTCCGCGTCACCTTGCCCGAGCGGTGACAGGCTCACCTCGATGACTGAACCCCAGTGGGACGAACACGCCGACTGGTGGCAACGAGAATTCACCGACGGCGTTGATCCCGAGTACGTCGAGCAGATCATTCCGCTCGCGCTCGAGAACCTCCCGTCGAGTGGCCGAATCCTCGATCTGGGTACCGGCGAGGGGCAGATCGCCCGAGCGGCCACGACCGTGCTCGGGCTCGAGGTGGTCGGCATCGACCCGACCGAATCGCAGATCTCTGCGGCCATCGAACGTGGCGGTGGGCCGGTCTACGCAATGGCCGGCAGCGACGCGCTGCCGCTTCCGGACCAGTCAGTCGATGCCGTCGTCGTGTGCTTGGTGTTCGAACACGTGGATGCAATCGACGAGTCGATGGCGGAGGTTGCACGCGTGCTTCGCCCCGGCGGCACGTTCGTGTTCTTCCTGAATCACCCATTGCTGCAGACCCCTGGCAGCGGCATGATCATCGATCACATGATCGAACCGCCCGAGACCTATTGGCGGATCGGCCCATACATCCCCGAGGCCGTCACGATCGAAGAGGTGCAAAAGGATGTCTACGTTCGCTTCGTGCACCGGCCGCTGAGCCGATATGTCAACGCCATGATCGATGCCGGCATGACACTCTCGGCGATGCACGAGCCGGCGCCGCCTCCGGGCTTCCTGGCCAAAGCGGGGGAGTACGAGCACGACGTCGTCGTCACCACGCCGCGGCTCCTGCTTCTCGTGGGCGAACGCACCGGTGGTACACGATGAGCGAACTCGTGGTGGTCGCGGGTATGTCGGGCGCCGGTCGCAGCGTTGCGGCCAACAATCTCGAGGACCTCGGCTGGTTCGTGATGGACAACCTCCCTCCATCGTTGATTCCCAAGGTGGCCGAACTGGCGGATGGCTCCGGGCCCGCGGGTGACCGCCTTGCCCTCGTTGTCGGATCGGGCCGGTATCACGACGAGATCGTGCCGCTCATCGGTGTGCTTCGCAGCCAGGTCGACCGGCTTCAACTGGTCTTCCTCGATGCCTCGACCGAGGTGCTGGTGCGACGCTACGAGTCGACCCGTCGCCGGCATCCGTTCGCTGATACCGACACGGGGGGAACACTGGGCGACGCGATCGAGACCGAGCGCGTTGCGCTTGAATCACTTCGTGCCGAGGCCGACATCATGATCGACACGTCGGACCTCAACGTCCATCAGCTCCGTGAACGAATCCTCGAGGTCTTTGCGGGCGGGGGTGCGGAACCCACGATGCGGACGACCGTGTTGTCCTTCGGGTACAAGCACGGCATGCCGCTCGACGTCGACCTCGTCCTCGACTGTCGCTTCCTCCCCAACCCACACTGGGTCGAGGAACTACGGCCGCAGACCGGGCTCGACGAGCCCGTCGCGAAGTACGTCCTCGAACAGCCCGTGACCGGCGCATTCCTGGCGCGGCTCGAGCGCTTGCTCGCACTGATTCTCCCCTTCTATGTGCAGGAGGGGAAGTCGTACCTCACCATCGCGTTCGGTTGCACCGGAGGCCGTCACCGCTCGGTCGCCATTGCCGAGAAGATGGCGGAAACCCTGGACCGCCTTGGCCATTCGCCGGCAATTGTTCACCGGGACGTCGAAAAGTGAACGAGCCGATGGTCGGCCGCATCGTCGCGATCGGCGGCGGTCGTGGATTGTCGATGGTGCTCGGCGCGCTCGTCGACTGTTGTGATCACCTGACCGCCGTCGTTTCGGTGGCTGATGACGGCGGGTCGAGCGGTCGTCTTCGGCGAGATCTCGGCATCGTTGCTCCCGGCGATATGCGACGCTGCGTTGTGGCGTTGACGCCTCCGGGGATCGTTCGTGACGCGTTGGAGCATCGCTTCGACACAGGAGTGCTCGATGGGCATCCGGCCGGCAATGTCATGCTTGCGTCGCTGCTCGAAGTCGAAGACAACGTGGTCGCGGTCATGGACGCCATGGTCGAGATGGTCGGTGCCCGGGGTCGAGTGCTTCCGGCCACCACGGGCAAGGTCGATCTCATCGCCTCGGCCGCCCGTGGCACCGTGAAGGGTCAGGTCGCGGTGAGCGAGAGTGCTGCGATCGAGTCGTTGCGTTTCTCTCCCGAGGAGCCCGAGGTTCCCCCCGAGGTCATTGCCGCGATCAACGAAGCCGATCTGGTCGTCGTCGGCCCCGGTTCGCTCTACACGAGCGTGCTTGCCGCGCTTGTACCGGGCGTTCGTGCTGCCCTCGACGCCACAAGTGCCCTGGTGGTCTATGTCGCCAACCTGGCGGCGGAGCCGAGCGAGACCGCGGGGTATGACCTCGTCGACCACATCACGGCGGTTCGCCGCCATGGAATCGAGCCCGATGTCGTTCTTGCCGGCAGCGATGCGTCGATACCTCCGGAGTATGCGAGGAAGGTGGTCTCTGCTGACCTGGTCGCTGTTGGCGGAGACGCCCACGACCCGATCAAGCTGGCATCAGCCCTCGACCTCCTGGCTGCTCACATTCGCGCCTGATCGTTGCGACGATTGGGTCCGCCGGAGGCAGCTGCCAGCTCGCCCACACGGTTAGGATCGCTGTCGCGTTGACATCCAACCAGCGCAATTTGCTATCAGGGAGCTCCCTCACATGACCGTACGCGTCGGCATCAACGGCTTTGGCCGTATCGGCCGCAACTTCCTCCGAGCCGCCAAGGCTCAAGGCGTCGATATCGACCTCGTCGCCGTCAATGATCTCGGTTCCATCGAGACCATGGCCCATCTACTGAAGAACGACTCGGTCCATGGCCGTCTCGATGGCAAGATCAAGGCCGTCCGCGGTGGTATCAGCGTCGACGGAGACACCTTCCAGGTCCTTTCCGTCCGCAACCCCGAGGAGCTCCCGTGGGGCGACCTCGGCGTTGACGTCGTCATCGAATCAACTGGCATCTTCACCAAGAAGGAAGCCGCCGGAATGCACCGCAAGGCCGGCGCCCCCAAGGTCATCATCTCGGCTCCGTCCGGCGACTGTGACGCCACCTTCGTGGTCGGCGTCAACGACGACACCTACAACCCCGATCGTCACCACGTCATCTCCAACGCATCGTGCACCACCAACTGCTTCGTACCGATGATCAAGGTGCTCGACGATGCTTTCGGCGTCGAGCAGGGCCTCATGACCACCATCCATGCCTACACCGGCGATCAGGCGCTCGTCGACGGCCCGCACTCTGACCTTCGTCGTGCTCGCGCCGCCGCGGTCAACATCGTGCCCACGTCCACCGGTGCCGCTCGCGCCACCGGCCTCGTGATGAAGAAGATGGCAGGCAAGCTCGACGGCACGTCGATGCGTGTGCCGATCCCCGATGGTTCGATCACCGACTTCACCGGCATCCTCAAGAAGGAAGCATCGGTCGATGCGATCAACGCCGCGTTCAAGAAGGCCGCGGCCAGCGGCGCTTTACGCAAGGTTCTCGACTATTCCGATGAGCCTCTGGTTTCCTCCGACATCGTCGGCTCGGCAGCTTCGTGCACCTTTGACTCCGGTCTCACCATGTCGCAGGGCAAGCTCGTCAAGATCTTCGGCTGGTACGACAACGAGATGGGGTACTCCAACCGTCTCGTCGACATGGCGATGATCGTTGGCAAGAAGAAGCCCAAGAAGGCTGCTGCCAAGAAGGCCGTGCGCAAGCGTCCCACCGCCGCCAAGAAGAAGTGAGCAGGACCCTCAATTGAGTAGGGTCCCGGCCCTGGAGGACCTGGGCGACCTCACGGGCAAGTCCGTTCTCCTGCGGGCGGATTTCAACGTCCCCATCTCTGATGGGGAGATCACCGACGACCTTCGCATCCGCGCCGCGCTGCCCACGATCAAGTGGTTGCTCGGCGCGGGTGCGAGCGTCACTGCGTGCACTCACCTCGGTCGCCCCAAGGGCGTGCCGGATCCTGCGTATTCGGTCGAGCCGGTGCGTGCGAAGCTTGACGAGCTCGTCCCTGAAGTCACGTTGCTCGACAACCTGCGGTTTGATCCGGGGGAGACCGCCAACGATCCCGCTTTCGTGGCGAAGCTGATCGAGGGCCACGATGCCTACGTCAACGATGCCTTCGGCGCGTCGCACCGAGCGCATGCATCGATTGTTGGGCCGCCGCAGCATCTGCCCTCGGCGGCAGGCCGTCTTCTTCACCGTGAGGTGGAGGTCATCAGCGGAATGCGGGAGAACCCCCGTCGGCCATTCGTGGCCGTGATGGGCGGCTCAAAGGTGAGCGACAAGCTCGCGGTGATCGAGGCGCTGCTCGACTCGGTCGACTCGTTGATCGTCGGGGGCGGCATGTGCTTCACCTTCCTGAAGGCGAAGGGCCATAGCGTTGGGTCATCGCTGTGTGAAGACGACATGGTCGATACGTGCAGGCGTTTGCTGGAGGGTCCCAAGACCATCCACTTGCCCTACGACCTCACCGCGCTCGGCCCCGGTGGCAAGCTGTTCGACCCTGCGGCCGGGGGCGACGTGCGCCAGATCGGGGCCAATGTGCCCGAGGGCTGGATGGGTGTCGATATCGGCCCCGGATCCGCCGCCGCGTTCGGCGATGTCATCATGGAAGCGGGCACGGTCCTGTGGAACGGCCCGATGGGCGTGTTCGAGGATCCTCGCTTCGGCGGCGGCACTGGCGCGGTCGCGGCAGCGATGGCCGAGACCCGGGCATTCACTATCGTTGGTGGTGGCGACAGCGCCGCAGCCGCAAAGCTGTTCAAGGTCGACAAAGACATGGATCACGTCTCCACCGGTGGTGGCGCCTCTCTCGAGTTGATCGAGAAGGGCGACTTGCCGGGCCTGGAGGCGCTACGAGGAGCCCCCAATGGCCAGTAACGCTCGCAAACCACTCATCTCCGGCAACTGGAAAATGAACCACAACCACTTCGAAGCGATCCAGACGATCCAGAAGCTGGCGTACGCCCTCGAAGAGAGTGACTACAGAGCTGTCGACGTGTCGGTGCACCCGCCGTTCACCGACCTCCGCTCGGTTCAGACGGTCATCCAGGCCGACGACATCCCGATTGCGCTCGGGGCGCAGAACGTGCATCAGGCCGTCGGTGGGGCGTTCACCGGCGAGATCTCGCCGTCGATGCTTCAGAAACTTGACGTCAGCTACGTGATCGTGGGTCATTCCGAGCGTCGTGAGCTGTTCGGCGAGACCGACGAGATCGTGAACGAGAAGGCCAAGGCGGTTCTTGCTGCGGGCATGACTCCGATCGTGTGCTGCGGCGAAACGCTCGAGGAGCGCACGGCCGGCCAGGCTGAATCGAAGGTGGCGGGCCAGATCAGCGGAAGCCTCGCCGGACTCGATGCGGCCACGATCGGCGATCTTGTGATCGCCTACGAACCCATCTGGGCGATCGGTACCGGCGAGACCGCCACACCCGCCGACGCGCAGCAGATGTGTGGCCATATTCGTTCGCTCGTGGCGAGCGAGTGGGGGGCCACCGCTGCCGCCAACGTCCGTATCCAGTACGGCGGCTCGGTGAAGCCGGGCAACGCCCCGGAACTCATGGGCCAAGCCGACATCGACGGCGCCCTCGTGGGCGGCGCCAGCCTCGACGCCGACGACTTCGCCCGCATCGTCAAGTTCCCCCTCTACCAGGTGTAGTTGCTGCAACTCTGGGTACGCTCTAGCCCGTGATTTGGCTTGTTGCTCCGCTCCATGTGATTTCGGCCCTGACGCTGGTCTTCCTTGTCCTGCTGCATAGCGGCAAGGGCGGTGGCCTGTCCGACATGTTCGGGGGCGGCGCAGGTGCGGCAGCGGCCGGTTCGACTGTCGTTGAGCGCAACCTGGACCGCATCACGGTTGTGGCTGCCATCGTCTTTGGTTTCACGTCCGTCTCCTACGGCCTGATCTTCTGAGCTGAAGCACTCCAGGACCGGCCCCCTCGGGCCGATGGAGGCAGGTGCGTCGCCTGTGTCCCCATGCAGGGCTCTTGGCCCTGCTCACCCTTCTCGCCTTCCTGGCCGCCGCGTGCGCGGGCGAACGGCCCACGCTGCGAAGCGAAGGAGCGGAGCGAGAGGTCACATCGGCGGCCTCCGATGCCGACGCCGACGAATCTGAAGAGACCGACGATTCCGTCGAGGCGGATGAGGTCGAAGACATCACCCTGCGTCTCGGAGTCGGTGCCGACTGGACCGGCGACCCCGCCGATGCAGGGCCGGCATCGTTGTCACTTCGTGTTGTTGCCGATCTGTTGCACCAGGGCCTGACCGACCTGGGCGCGGACGGTTCGATCGGCCCGGGACTCGCCGACCGCTGGTTCGTCACCGAAGATCGACTGACATGGACCTTCGTGCTGCCCTCAGGCCTTACTGACGGGCTCGGTCTTGCGCTGACTGCTCGAGATGTAAAGCTCTCGCTCGAAGGTGTTGCGGCGAGGGGCCCGGTCGACCAGGCCGCCACCAGCCTTCAGCCGATCCGCGGGTGGACGGACTTCATGAACGGGGAATCCGGCGGAGTCGCCGGAATTTCGGCGCCCGATGTGACCACTTTGGTGATCAGGCTCGACGAACCCTTCGAGATGCTGCCTGACGTGCTGGCGGCTCCCGCCTTCGGCATCACCGGCCTCACCGAGGACAACGAGATCCGAACCACCGGCGCCTATCGTTACGACGGTGACATGACGCTGGTCGCCGTGGCCGATGATGCGGTCGTGACCGAGATCACATTGGTTCGCTCCGAGTCGGGTCCCGGCGATCTGCTGGCCAACGATTTGGTCGACTGGGTCGTTCTCTCTCCCGGCGAAGCGAGCGACGGCTTGCCCGGCGACGTAATCCGTCAACCGTTGGATCTCCGCGTTGCGATGGTGGTTCGTCTCGGCGACGAGACGGCTCGTCGAGCCTTGCTGGGCTCAATAGTGGCAGCCGAGCTATCCACGGGCATTCCGTCTCTGAACCCGCTTCCGAATCAGCTGACCGGCGCGGCCGCGTCCGACGACCTGCCCGAGTCGATCGTGGTCGACGTCCCCGCGGGGACGCTTTCGACGATTGGCCGAGCGATTGAGATTCAGCTTCTGAGTCTCGGAGTCGATGTCGAACTCCGAGAGTCCGAGGCCGACGAGTTCGCCGCCCGTGTGGCATCGGGCGAGGCCGTGTTCTACCCGCTCGCCATCGCGGGAGGATCTGGATCCGCCGACGCGCTGCTCCGTGTGGCGGGCGGGGTCGATGATGTGACCGGTGCCGAGTCTGATCAGCTTCAGGAGCTGATCGAGGGGGTGGCGGCCGAGTCTGACCCGGCGCGCCGGCGGATCCTCATCGCCAGCCTCGAAGACGAAATGCGTGACCTGGGCTTGATGCTGCTCATCGGACAGTTCGAGGTGCGAGTGGGAATCGGGCCCGACTTCGACGGGCTCCGGCATCGCAGCGACGGCACGCTCGATCTCTCTCGTCTTGGTGGTGGATCGTAGATCTCAACCGCGATCGACGATGTCGATCGGAATGATCACGCCGGGCACTTCGAGTCTTGTCTCGACGATCAGCCAGCATGAGTCGAGACAGAAGCTCACCGGCGCGAGCGCGCCCACTGCGATTGTTCGTCGACGATCGAAGTTCGGGATCTGCAGGATGGCATCGACCGTGCCGTCACGCTGGATTCCAGTACTGAACCCGGCCGTGGCGATGCAGTCGTCGGGCGTGCCGTCGGGGGACTCGCAGAATCGGATTCGGGTGGACACAAACGGGTCGTCCACTGCCGCGTTTGCAAAGAGGCCTCGACCCACTATCCGAATCTCATCGCCGGCCTCGAACGGCCCGGATCCGTCGATTCCGACTTCCGGAACGATGGCCGCGGCGTTGCTGGTTACGAACGACACCGGCACCGAGACGAACTCGCCGGCGACAGCAGCGGTGAGCGAGCAGGGGGTCAGCGCGCAGTCGATGATCGACTCGCCCGCCAGACGATCGTGGCGATCGTCGACGAATCGTGGGATCGAGATCAGGGTCGCTTCGCTCGTCGAAGCTGTTGCCAGCGAGATGCAGGTCGGAACGTCGGTGGCACACAGCCACAGGGAGGCGACCGAGGCCCCGGCATTGCTGAGTCGGACTTCGATCACGTCGCGCTCGCTGAGTCCAACGCTGGGTCGAACGCTGAGCCCGACTCCGGCCGCAGCGCCGTCGCTGTCGGTCAAGAATTCGAGGCTGACCGGGTCGATGCGTTGGCTGTCCTCAGTGATGAAGCGGAGCTCGCACGGCCCATCGATCGCGCAGTCGTGTGGCCCCCGCGCCGTGATCATGTGGCGGCGAGGGAAGGTGCGGTAGACGGCCGCTGAACCGATGGTCGTTACCTGCGACGGGGCGATGGTCGTTCCCGCGGTACACGAGTCGTTCAAGTCAAGGATGCACTGACGGGCAACGAGCACTCGGTCTGTCGGGATGGTGATGTTGAGCTCGTCGACCTCTTCCAGCTCGCCCTCGTCGATGGTCGACTTGCGAGCGCTCTGGAGCGGGGCAGAGTTGTCGAAGTCGATCTCGACGTTCAACTCCTCGATCAGGTTGCCGAACGCGCGGATTCGCAGCTCGCAGGGCGAAATTGTCACGCAATCTTGGATGTTGCCCTGCCAGTCGACGAACCGTCGCATGAGCGTGACCGGTACAGAACTCGACTCCGCGCCGACCGTGACAGATCCCATTTCCACGTCGGTACAGGCAATCGCTCGGCCCCGGCGGCAGAGAGCCAAGCTGGGCTGATCCTGGGTGAGGTAGGGGCTGTCGGCTGTGACAGTGACGACCACGCCATCGCTCAGGCCAATTGACGGTTCCACGGATGCCCCCCGAGCCACGAGCGAGCTCCGGGGAGGGGCGGGCAGGTCGGGGTCGAAGGTCGTGGTCGGCGGGGAAGTCGTCGATGTTGTCGACGTGGCGGGAGCCGCTTCCGGTTGAGCAACACCGTCGCCGTCGAGGAGCTGCCAGCCGAGCGCCGCAATCAGCAGCAGGCCGCCGATACCTGCGAGTGAGCGGAGCGGGCGGCGATTCGGGCCCTTCGGCCGGCGGGAGCGCTCGGGAGCGTCGTCCTCGATCGGCAGCTCCGACAAGGGGTCCATCCCGAGAGTCTGCCACGTACGGCAACCGTCCGATCTCTGGGTGGCTCCCTGGCGCCGAGCCGCTACGATTGCGCCTCGCATCCGGTTCGCCGGAAGGCCACGTCGGAGTGGCGGAATTGGCAGACGCGCTAGCTTGAGGGGCTAGTGCCCGAAAGGGCGTGGGGGTTCAAGTCCCCCCTCCGACACCAACCGTGAGTACATGAGGTGCCCCGGCACCGGCTTCGATCATCTTCGTTTCTGGGTGATAGGTGAGGTTCACGCCGAGTTCGTCGTAGACGGCTCGACGGTCGGTCGGGCTGGCTTTGGCTAGTACGTCGACGATGTCACGGAGTTGCGTGACGAGTTCGCGGATCTCGGTTTTGGTCATGCTTTGGTTCTTGGGCCGAACGTTGAGCTGGCGTTCCAGCTTCTTGCGTTCTCGCTCAACTTCGGAGATCCAGGTACCGACCACCGCGATGTCTGGTTGTGTCTCGAGAAGCTCTCGGTACTTCTTGAGTTTCGAGTCACAATCCTTGATCTGTCGGCGGATGGCGAGCGCCTGCTCTGGCTGATCGTCAAGCTCTGCATTGCTTGCGTTCGAAAGAGCTTGGCACGTGGCCTCGATGTGTTCGTCGTCGAACAGCTGACCGATCCATTGGTCGAGACCCGGCAGGACCGCGTTCTCGCGCACGTACACCGTTTTCGGATGTTTGTCTTCGGCGACGGCATACTCGCTCGGGAACTTGCATCGGTAGTAGGCCTTGTTGTTGTTCCACGAGGCCTGCATCCGTCTTCCGCAGATTCCACAGCGCATGAGTCCGGAAAGCATGTATGGGTGGCGGGTCTTCGTCTTGCGGACGGCGGCCCGTTGTCCCGATTGGAAGATGTCCCTAGCTGCTTCGAACTGTTCTGGCGTGACGAGTGGCTCGTGGGTCTGTTCCTGGGACCAAACCCAATCGGCCTCGTCGTTCCATCGCATCTTGCTCTCGTGGCCGAGGGCGACGTCATCGACATCGATTAGCACTTCATCTCGGCGCTGCTTGTTCCAGATCTCGCGGCCGGTGTATCTCGCGTTCTGAAGTATGACCTTCACGGCGTGCTTGGACCATGCTCCGCCGCTACTCGCTCGATGCCGGTTTCGGTTTGGATCGTGAGCGGAGGGGGACAGGATCCCTTCGCCGGTCAGAGTTTCGGCGATGGCATAGAGGCCCTTGCCAGCGATGAATTCGTCGAAGATCCGTCCCACATTGGCCGAAACCGTCGGGTCGGGTACGAGGACGTGGAGTCGCTGTCCGATTGCTGCCTTGCTGGGGTTTGGGTGGGGTCCAGCGTCGCCGAGCGTGTAGCCGTATGGCGGGCGTCCGCCAAGGAATCGGCCTTCGACAGCGGCTTGGGCCGCCATGGCAGAACGGACGCGTGTCTTGATCCGATTTCGTTCGCCCTTGCTCATACCGCCGTAGAGGCTCATCACCAGCTCGTGAGCATCCGAGCCAGGGTCGACCCGTCCTCCGACTTCGGGGACCCACAGTTCGACTCCGTAGTGGACGAACACGGGAAATGTAAGGCCGAACTGGTTTCCGTAGAACGCTCGTTGCGGTTCTCCGATGACTACCGCGTCGAAGCCGCGACGAGGATCGGCGAAGGTCTCAAGAAGCCGTGCTGCTTCAGGTCGTCGCTTCCATGGGATTGAGCGGGACTGTCCGATGTCGAAGAACTCCGTGACTACCTCGCCGCTCGTTTGCTCAATGATTTGGCGGGATCTCGCAATCTGCCAGTTGCGCGAGGAGGCTGGATCCTGTTGGTCCTCGGTGCTGACACGCCCGTAGAAAGCGAACTTCGTCATGACTCACGATGCTAGGACATCACCGTGACATGAATCTGGGACGCCGCCGGATTCACGTTCTGTCGATGTCACGTTGGTGAGGAGCTTGAGGAGCGCTCTTGACAGGCGGGGGGTCAGCGGCGGCGGAGCCTGTCCAAGCTGCACCAGCCGAACCCGCGAGGAGGCAGGGGCCATTGGCTCGGCTTGGGACCCGCGAGTCGACGCCCTCATCCGATGACTGCCGATCGCTGGAGGACGGCGTCGAGCCAGGCAGCCCAGTCGGTGGATGCGCCCGGGGTGTAGCACCCTGTCGCTGGCGCCGCGGTTGGCGGGATCGGCGTGCTTCGAATGATTCCGAGTAGGACGGGCTGAGGACATACGGACTGGCCGTAGGCCCGGATGCCGAGGTGAAGGTGTGGGCCGGTGGTGTTCCCTGCACCCGGGGTTCCGGGTTGCCCACCGCTGATGCCGATGGCGTGGCCGGCGGTGACTGTGTCGCCGGAGGCGACCGCAATCGCTGAGAGGTGGCAGTAGGTGTAGCGGGCTCCGTCGATTCCCGACACGATGACGGTGTTGCCGCATCGTCCTGCTGCGCCAGGCTCGTAGACGCCGGCGTTGCCGATGGCGACTGAGATGGTGCCATCGACCATCGCGAACACCGGTGTTCCGATCGGCAGTGGTAGATCG
Source organism: Acidimicrobiales bacterium (assembly GCA_029263175.1). Lineage (GTDB taxonomy): Bacteria > Actinomycetota > Acidimicrobiia > Acidimicrobiales > Aldehydirespiratoraceae > JAACCU01. The sequence continues at coordinate 37,493 of JAJCXZ010000072.1, forward strand.
ATTGCCGCATACTCGTGGTGGCTTCGGGTGGCGCTGGCGACGCTCGCGTATTCCGATGGTGCGGGGTAGGCGTAGCCGGCGACGACCGCTCCGACTGAGGAGAGCGGGCCGGTGTAGCGGGCGGCCCATTCGAGGACGAGTTGTACGTAGGCGGCGGAGCGGTTGTAGGCGAAGATCGCCGCTTCGATATCCGTGACCGTCCCGCTGGGGCACAAGTGAGCGACCACGGCTGGGATCGCGTCGTACACGTTGTTTGGGTCGCGAACACCGTCGCCGTTTCCGTCTTGGCCAAAGATGGCCCATGACGACGGGATGAACTGAAACGGCCCGACGGCGCGGTCCCAGACGGTGTCGCCGTCGTAGTGACCATCGTCGGTGTCACGGATCGACGCGGTGCCGTTCGTGCCGTTCAGCGGGATTCCGATGATCGATGGAGCCACCGTGCCGTCGATGTCGATTGATGATCCGGCATATCGGCCGTGGTTCGATTCGACCTTGCCGATTCCGGCGATGACCTGCCAGGGCAGACCTGGACAGGCCGCCGCCTGAGCTGCGTAGAGGTTCAGCAGCAGCGGTGGAATGTCGGTGATCGCGTCGTCTGAGGGATCGAACAGAGCATGGCCGGCGCTGGCTGTCCCTGATGCGCTGCCGGCGACGAGCGTCACGAGCCCGAAGAGCGTGATCAACGGGGAAGCAAGCACGAAGACGGCGGCGACGGTTGCCTTGACCATCATCGGGCGAACTCCAGTGCCCCGACCACCCAGCCGCTGACCGTGGGAACCAGCAACACCTCCACTACGAACACGGAGAACGCTCCAGTTCGCGGGTCCGACCGCTCGACGGTGACAACCACGTGAGTCTCGAAGTCGCTCTCGAAGAGCTCAGCGCTCACGATGGCCGAGCTGGTTGAGGTACTCGCCTCGACTGGCGCCACCGAGCGGCCGGTGGCGGCGAGGCCGGGCGTGATCCAATCGGACGCAGCCTCGGCCCACGGCTCACCCTCGGGAGACTCAATCGCCCAAACGGCGACGACGTAGGCCGCGACCGATTCTGGTTGCGTCGGGTCCTCAGGCGCGACGGGCAACGGCGACAGGCGGGATTCGAAGTCCGCCGAGTGGAAGAGCTGGGCGGGCTCTGGGTCTGGAATTACGTGGGCCATCGTTGTCGCGAGTGATTCCACCGAGCGGGCCAGCGTGTCTGGCGGGTCGACGAAGAGTCCGGCCGCGGAGCCTGGCGTTTCGGCGACAGGAGCCAGGGCGTCAGTTGGGGAAGGGGACGAAACCGCTGTCTCCAGGACAGGTTGCGTTGGCGTCGTTGGAGCACAGCTGATGCCGATGAGGGTGAGTGCGCCGAGAGCGACAGTCGTTTTCATGCACTACCTGTGGCTCTTGTCCACAGAGGATTGGGACACTCCGCGAAA
>JAJCXZ010000073.1 GCA_029263175.1 Acidimicrobiales bacterium
ATCATCGCACGGAAGCACACCACTCACTTCTCCACCGAGGTGATGAACCCCTACTTCCACACCACGAAGAACGACCGGTTCCCGGCTGACCATCCGGTCAACACCTTCCTGGAGCGCTCCAGTGGTTTCGTTCCCGGCGACTCCTGGGATTCGAACTGCGCCACCGACATGATCTTTCGAGCACCGGAGATCACCAGCTTTCTCGCCGACTGTCTGGAGATCCCCGAGCTCCACTGTTACGCCGACCCCTTGGCCGGGCTCACCGCCAACATCCTCGACCCCGGCCAACTCTTCACCTGGCACTTCGACACGAACGACTTTGCCGTGACCGTGCTGGTGCAGGAGGCCGATGAGGGCGGACTGTTCGAATACTGCCCAGCGATCCGCAGCGCCCAGGATGAGGGCTTCGACCGGATTCGACATGTCCTCGACGGCGGCCGTGAGGGAGTGCACACCCTCGATCTTCGCCCCGGCGACATGCAGATCTTCCGGGGCCGCCACAGCCTGCACCAGGTGTCGCGAGTCCGCGCGCACTCTCGGCCCCGTCATGCCGCGATCTTCGCCTACACCGAAAAGCCCGGCGTGATCGGCCGGGTCGAACGAACGCAGCAACTGTTCGGGCGGGTCTTGCAGGAGCATTTGGACGCGGAGCAGCAACGAGTCCGGTCCGACGCTCTGATTGACTAGGTGTCATGCCGCTTCCCGAACCCACGACCGACCAGAGCCGGCAACGTGCTGACCTCGACGAGTTCGGCTATTGCATCATCGCCGAAGCCCTCACTCAACAGGAGGCTGCTGCCCTTTGCGAACGGATCTCGGCGCAGGCGTCGGCGGAGCGGGCGCAGGCACTCGACTTCCACTACCCCGCCGAGGCCGAAGGTGACGACGTCAATCAGTGGGTCTACCAACTCATCAACAAGGGCGAAGAGTTCCAGCAACTCGCCTTGAACGCTGCCGCGCGGGAGTTGGCGACCTACCTCCTTGGCGCTGACCACCTGTTGTCGTCGCTCGATGCCCACATCACCTACCCCGGCAACAAGACGATGCCGTTGCACGCCGATCAATGGTGGATGCCGCAGCCGGCGATGCCCGGCACACCTCACGGGCGCCAAGGCGATCTCACCCGCACGAGCGGCCCGTACGGCGAACCCACATCGGCAGCAGTACCGATCTCGCCCCCGCTCGCCGCGAACATGATGTGGATGGCCAGCGACTTCACCGAGGCCAACGGCGCCACGCGCATGGTGCCGGGCAGCCATCTGAGCGGTTGTCTCCCCGATCCGTCACGCCAGGACTATCCGGCGGTGGCGATCGAAGCGCCGGCCGGCTCCGTGCTCGTCTGGGAAGGACGCACCTGGCATGCGGCCGGGCTCAACACGGCGGACCACCCCCGCTTCGGCATCGTGACCTACTACTGCGCGCCGATCATGCGCGGGCTCGCCAACCTCACCTACGGCATGCGTTCCGAGGTCCGAGATGCCATGTCACCAGAGCTCTTGAAGCTGTGTGGGTTCACCCCGTGGAACAGCTACGGCATGACCGACGACCCCAACGCAGCAGTGATCAGACCAGGCTGATCGGGAAGTCGGTCAGTAGCTCGGGACCATTGTCGGTGACGAGATACTGGTCCTCGAGCTTGATGCCTTCTCCCCCGTCTCGCGAGCCGATGAAGCTCTCGGAGGTGAGGACCATCCCCGCCTTGAGTTCGCCGTCGTGGCCCCAGTCGTCCCAGCTCCACGGCATGTAGATGGACGGGTACTCATCGCATTGACCGACGCCGTGGTAGATCACCGAATAGTGCCGGTACACATCGCGGGGCATGACGTGTGAATCAAACGTGAGCTCACGGAACGTGCGCCCCGGGGTGAGGAGCTCGGCATTGGCGACGACCATGTCGTGAGCCATGTCAAAGAGCGTCTGTTGGTGTTGCGTCGGCTTCGCATCGCCGACGATCCAAGTGCGGCTGATGTCGATCATCATCCCGTAGGCCCCGACCAGGTCGGTGTCGTAGGCGAGAATGTCGCCGTTCTCGATCACCCGGGCGCTCGCCTCCTGCATCCACGGATTGGTGCGGGGGCCGGACGCCAGGATCTGAGTCTCGATCCACTCACCGGCTCGGGCGATGTTCCCGGCATGGAGCATCGCCCACACCTCCCGCTCGGTCATGCCCGGTTTCACCGCCTCGCGCATTTCGCCCATCGTGGTCTGACAGGCGTGGGCGGCACAGCGCATCGCATTGATCTCATCCGGGCTCTTGATCTCGCGAGCCAACTCCATGACCTCGCCACCCTCGCCGACGTCGATACCGGCGTTGGCGAACTCCTGATACCCGATTCGATGGCACTGATCGACGGCGATCCGCGCGCCGCGGCCACAGTGTTCCTCGATGACCTCGATCATCTCTCCGGACCAACGAAGTGCCTGCTCTTCCCACCGGGTACCGCCGAGGAAGAAGGTCGACCCGATGGCCGGCCGCACCTCGTCGACCACCTCGCTGTGGCCCGAGAGGAACTCGGTGTTCTCGTAGTCCCAGATGATGACGTGGCCCGCCGCACTCACGAACGCATACCGGGCACCGTTGTGCATCACCCAGAGCTGCATGTTGGTCGAGTCGGTGGCGTAGCGGACGTTGAGGGGATCGAAGAGCACGATGCCCCCGTAGTCCAACTCCTGGAGCTTCTGCCGAATCCGCTCGACTCGGTATCGGCGCATCGCCGTGAGGTCAGGTAGCTCTAGTCCGTCGGCGACCCACTCCGAAGTCAGCGCCTCGCCCGGACCGATCGCAAGATGGTGACCCGCGCCGGCCGCAAACGCAACCTCGGGCGTGCCGTCGAGAGCCTGCTGGACGGAGCGACGAACTCGACCGGGCATCCTCAGCTCCGCATCCGTTCTGCGTCTCTGTCCCAAATGCATCCCTCGACCCGAGTCGCAGTCCGCCGCTGCCCGATGATCTCGATCTCGAACAGGCCGTCCGACTCGGCGAGCGCGGCAGGCACGTAGCCCATGGCGACGCTGGTTTCACTGTGGTGGGCATAGCCGCCCGAGGTGATCCACCCGACGACCTCGTTGTCGTGCCAGATCGGCTCATCGCCGATCACGTCGACGCCGTCACGGCCCGCATCGCTCTCGACGGTGAAGGTGAGGAGCGCCAACGATGCGCCGGGGCCGTCATCGGCATACTTGGCGGCGAGTGCGTCACGGCCGATGAAGTCCTTGTCCATCTGGATGAAGCGACCGAGGTTGGCCTCGAATGGGTCGTAGATGGGCCGGTACTCACGGGCCCATGAACCAAAGCCCTTTTCGAGCCGCAAGGAGTTGAGGGCATGGAGACCGAACATCGTCAGTCCGAACTCCTCCCCCGCCTCTGTGAGCACCTCGTAGACATAGCGCTGGTAGCGGGCCGGCATCCAGAACTCGTAGCCGAGGTCGCCGGTGAACGTCACACGGCCGCACCAGACCGGGGCGAGGCCGATGCCGATCTCCTTGAACGACATGAAGCGCATGCCGTTCTGGGTGACGTCAGCGTCAGTGACCTTCTCGAGGAGAGCGCGGGCATTCGGGCCTGCAATTGACAGCCCGGCCATCTCCCATCCGAGCGTGTCGTACTCGACCGAGCCGTCGGAAGGCAGATGCTGGTCGAACCAGCGCTCGTAGTAACGCTCGGCAATGCCCGAACCGAAGAGAATGAATTCCTCGGCGTCTCGGGTATTGGCGGTGGCACCGCCGGTGATTGTGGTGTCGGGTCCCTCGGCCACCCCGGCGGCGGCGCCGAGAGTGGCGACCGTGAGGTCGCCGATCAGGTTGCCGGCGGGATTCGTCATCGGAGTCAGCGACATCCGACCCGGGTTCGGGATACGACCGGCAAGCAGGCGGTCGAGGTACGCCCGGGCACCCGGTCCCGAGAAGCGGAATTTCGAAAAGCCGGTGGTCTCCCACATGCCCACACTCGACCGGACCGCAAGAACCTCCTCGCGAACCTGGTCCCAGGCGTTGGACCGACCAAACGTCACGTCCTCGAATGGTTCCTCACCCTCCTTCTGGAACCACAGCGCCGACTCGAGGCCGAAGCCGACACCGAAAACGGCGTTCTTCGCGGCCAGGCGGTCGTAGATGGGCGAGGTCTGGACGCCTCGGCCGGCGGCGAGGTGCTCGTTGGGAAACGAAATCCGGAAGCGCCGCGAGTAGTTCTCACGAACTTTCTCGCTGGTGTAGGCCATCGTGGCGTAGTCGCCGTAGCGGCTGATGTCCATCCCCCAGATGTCGAACCCGGGGTCGCCGTCCGTGATCCAGTTGGCGAGCGAGAGACCCACACCGCCGCCCTGCGACAAGCCGGCCATGACCGCACACGCCGACCAGTAGCCGGGCAGGCCGCGAACCGGCCCGAGCAACGGGTTGCCATCCGCCGCAAACGTGAACGGCCCATTGATGACCTGCTTGATGCCGGCCTCGGAAAAGACCGGGAAGTGGTTGAAACCCGTCTCGAGCGATTCCGCGATGCGGTCGAGATCGGGGGTGAGCAGTCGAGCCCCGAAATCCCAGGGAGTCTGCGACGTGGACCACGGCTTGCCTCGTCGTTCGTAGGTGCCCATGAGAAGGCCATTGCCTTCCTGACGCATGTAGATCTCGCCACCGAAGTCCACGGCGTGGATGATCTCCTTGCCGGTGTCCTTGTTGTGCTGGACAACCTCGGGAATCTCCTCGGTGAGTAGGTACATGTGCTCCATGGCGAGCAGTGGGGTTTCCAGCCCGACCATGCGACCGACCTCGCGGGCCCAGAGACCACCGGCGTTGACGACGTGCTCGCAGTGGACGATCGCCTTGTCCTCGTTGGACTGGGTGTCGTAGACGGTGAGATCCCAGCCGCCGTCGGCGGCTCGGTTGATGTCTCGAACCCAGGAGTGGCGATGCGTCTCCGCGCCACGGTTACGGGCGCACTCGAGGTAGGCGTGAGTGATCTGGCTCGGGTCGAGATGTCCTTCATGAGCGTCCCACATGGCGCCAACGAAGTACTTCGGATCCAGGATCGGCAGAAGCTCCTTGGCCTCCTCGGCCGAGATGAGCTCCGTCTCCATCCCGAGGTACTGGCCCCGGGCGTGGCTCATCTTCAGCCAATCCATGCGCTCGTGGGTGTCGGCCAGCATCACGCCGCCGGTGATGTGCATGGATGCGTCCATGCCCGATTCCTTCTCGATCTCCTCGTACAGCTTGATCGTGTACTGCTGGAGCTTGGCGACGTTGGGGTCACCGTTGAGGGTGTGCATGCCGCCGGCGGAGTGCCACGTCGAGCCGGCCGTGTATTCGGCCCGCTCCAGCAGGACGACGTCGGTCCAACCCGCCTTTGTCAGGTGGTAGAGGACCGATGCGCCGACGACACCGCCGCCGATCACAACGACTTGAGTGTTGGTCTTCATGAGCGAGCCTTCATGACTTGAGTTCGATGGTTGGTGGGGCAGGGTTGGGTCCGGTGCCGAGCCGTGACTCCTCGGAACGATCGTCGCCGGCAGGGATCATGAGCCCGGTTGCCAGCGAGTCGGCGGTCATGCAATCGGCGAGCATGTTGTGGAAACGGTGCAACGGCTCCTCGAAACGGGGGGCGAGCGGCCCGGCATTGATCCGACCGCGGGTCAGGCCGCGCTGGCCCCGTTCGCAAATGTCGATGTCCTCGGCGTTGACGTCGGACCAGAAGTCGCGGGTCGCCTTCATGTCGTCATCAGAGATCGCCGGCGTGGAAGGAGGGAGAAGGAACGTGCACGTCTCACGGGTGAGGCCGGGAGCGATCGGGTCGAGTCGCATCACGAAGACATGGTTCGGCAGAACCGTGAAGATCACGTTCGGGTACACGGCGACGTGCCGCCCGCTCTCCGCATCAGAGGCGTCGAGACCATCAGCGGCGGGCAGGACCAACCAATCGTCGCGATCGTCACCGGACACAGGGGTGGTCGTCTGGCCGCAGTACATGCCCGGACCCTGGTAGCGGTAGTGGTCCTTGACCCGGCTCACCTTCGCCAGCTCCGGATGGACCCACGTGAGGTGGTAGTACTCCTGGAAGTTCTCCGAGATCAGCTTCCAGTTGGCGCCGACCTCGAGTGTGGCTTCCTCCTGGATTCGCCAATCTGCGAAGCCGTAGCCGGCCATCCGTTCGGGGAGGTCCCCCAGCCACTCGATCAACGGCGGGGTCTCGGGGTCGAGGCATGCGAACAGAAGCGGGCCCCAGGTGTCGACTCGTATCTGATGCAGCGAATAGTCGGCCTTGTCGAAGTCGTCGCGCGGCACTTCGTCGAAGAAGGGTGCGGCAACGAGCGTGCCATCGAGCCCGTAACCCCAACGGTGATACGGGCAGCGGATCGTGCCGGCGATCTCGCAGTCGCGCTCGGCCAACTCGGTGCCGCGGTGGCGACACGTGTTGAGAAAGCCCCACAACTCGCCATCGGTGCCCCGCGTGATCAGGACTGATTTCTGGCCGACGGATCGAACGAGCATGCGGCCCGGCTCGGCCACCTCAGGAGCGGTGCCGACGACGACCCACGCCCGCTCGAACACGAGTTCCTGTTCCAGCGCAAAAAAGCGTTCATCGACGTATGCCGATGGGTTGAGCCCCGTCGCTTCTCGTAGCGGTGCGCGGGTTCCGATCCACGCCGCGTCGTCTGTCCAATCAGTCATGTCCATCACTAGAAGTCCGTTGCAATCCCGCCTTCGGCGATCCGGCGATCAACGAAGTCGTCGAGCTCGGCGCGCACGGCGTCCTCCATCGGTGGTTGTTCGTAGGTCGCGAGCAGATCGTTCATCACCCGCTCGGCATGGTCGTAGGACGTTGGTCGCCCGGCTTCGTCCCACGTCTCGAAGTTTCGCCAGTCGGAAATCATCGGACGGTAGAACGCGTCGCGATAACGATCCTGGGTGTGCTGCGTGCCGAAGTGGTGACCGCCAGGGCCGACCTCGGCGATTGCGTCCAGGGCGAGGGTGGCATCATCCACCACGAGCGGCTGAAGGAACGTGGCCACCATCTGGAGCAGGTCGCCATCGATCACCATCTTCTCCGGGGAGGCGTGGAGACCCCCCTCCATCCAACCGGCACCGTGATACACCACGTTGGCGCCACCCATGATCGCTCCCCACAGTGCGAACGTGCTCTCGTAGCCGGCCTGCACGTCGAGCGTGTTGGCGGCACACACATTGGACGACCGGTAGGGGAAGCCGTAGCGGCGAGCCAGTTGGCCACCCAACATCGCCGACTGGATGTACTCAGGGGTACCGAACGCGGGAGCCCCCGACTGCATGTCGACGTTGGACGTGAACCCGCCATAGATCGCAGGAGCACCCTGTCGCACGAGCTGGGTGAATGCAATTCCGGCGAGCGCCTCGGCGTTCTGCTGCACCACCGCGCCGGCCACCGTGACCGGAGCCATCGCGCCGGCCAGCGTGAACGGGGTGACGATGATGACTTGGTTCCGAGCCGAGTACTGGAGAATTCCCTCCAGCATCGGCGTGTCGAGCCGCAGCGGTGACGACACATTGATCACCGAGTGGACAATCGGGTGGGTGTCGAGCTGTTCGTCGGTGAGACCGCGAACGATTCGCACCATCTCGAGGCAATCGATGTTGCGTTGCGCACCAAGTGAGTACACGCTCACTGCTTTCGGGCTGAGGGTGAGAATGTCTCGCGTGGCTTCGAGGTGACGGATGGATGAGTGGATGTCCACCGGCTCGACCGGGTAACCACCGTGACTCTGGACGATGTTGAGTTGCTGGCAGAGCTTCAGCAGGGTGCGGAAGTCCTCCTGGTTGCCCATGCGGCGGCCGCCCTGTCGATCGACGTAGTTCGGAGCGCTCGCAACCGAGGTGAACACCACATTGTCTCCCCCGATCTTCAGGTCGTACTGCGGGTCGGGCGCGTGCATGGTGAACTCCGACGGCACGGTGGAGATGAGATCCAGCACCAGTTCGGGGTCGAGCCGAACTCGTTCGCCGTCGATCTTGGCTCCCGCCTCCGTCCAGAGCTCGAGCGCCTTGGGATGCAGGAAGTCCATACCGACGGTGCTGAGCACCTCCAGCGACGCGAGGTGGATCGATTCGAGCTCGTCGTCGGAAACGATCCGAGTTGGCTCGATCGGTCGACGGTAGAGCTGCCAAGGCCGCTGCGGTGGCCCAACTGGACCGGTCGGACGTTCACGACGGCCACCTGACCGGCGCCGGGGTTCGTTCATGATGCTGCCGTTTCGAGACGTCGGTGCCCGAGCTCGGCCGAGATCTCGTCGGCGCGGGCGAGCACCAGGGCGGCCACCCGATCGGCTTCACCGCGGGCGGGAAATCTGTAGCTGGGTCCGTAGGTGTAGAGCGCACCAACCGCTCGGCCGGCGGCATCGATGATGGCAGCCGAGGCCGAGGACAGGCCTTCGACATACTCGCCGTGGGTCCACATCACCCTGCACAGGCGGGCTTGCCGGACGCGGGATCGCAGACGATCCGGGTCCGTGACCGTGTTCTCGTTGCAGGCGAGGAGTTCGCCGGAGAGATACTGCTCGACCTCGTCGTCGGTCCATGTCGCCATCACGACGAGTCCCGCTCCACCGGCGTGGAGGGGAACCCGCGTGCCGGTCCAGTTCTCGGCCTGGATCGGCTTTGGCGCATCGACCTGATCGACGGTGACGGTGTCGTATCCGGAGAGCATTGCGAGACACATTGCTTCATCCAGATCCGCCGCCAAGTCGACGAGGTGAGGATGGACGATCGTCTCGAGCGTGCGGCTGGTGTCAGTGGATCCCGCCATGGCCTGAATGGCGGCGCCGATCGTGTAGATGCCGTCAGCGTCACGGGCGACCGCATCCTCGGATTCGAGGGTGGCCAGCAGCCGCGCTGCGGTGCTCGTGGCCAATCCAGCACGCGCCGAAAGGTCGACGAGGCCCCCCGGCCGGCGGCCGATCTCTCGCAACAGGGCGAGGGCACGTTCAACGCTTTGTACCGAACTCACAACGTCGGTGACGATACCGCTTTATGGGAATATTGTCGAACGATTCCCGTAGAGCGGGAACTAGTGTTGACGCTCCAACGGCTTCTCGGAGGCCGGGTGGTAGACGGCCGGGCTCTCGCGCATCCGAACCACCCGCTGCCAGGGCCTCGTGAGATAGCCGAGCGGCAGGGTGATGATGTGCACCAGGCGGGTGAACGGCATGAGCGCCAGAAACACCCAGAATGTGAACGCGTGCAGTTGCAGCGCAAAGGGCAGCGGGTCGACGTATTCGGGCTTCGGGTCGAAGGTCAGGATCGAGCGTACGTAGGGTACGAACACCGACGTTCCCCAGAACGAGCCCCACCGATAGCCGACGGCAATCCACACCCCGCTGAAGATCTGCAACGCCACGACACCGAGGACCACAAAGTCCATCGTCGAACTGACGGCTCGGATGCGGGCGTTGGTGAACCGACGGTACGCCAAGACCCCGATTCCGAACGCGGCCCACAGTCCAAGAGCCAGGCCGGTGGCCTCGAGCAGGTAGAGCCTCAGGGGTGCACCGTTCCAGATCTCGAAGCCTCGCGGAATGATGAGGGCCACAAAGTGCCCGACCAGGATCGTCGAGAGGCCCCAGTGAAACGGCACCGAGCCCCAGTACAAACGCCTGCTTTCGAGCAGCTGCGACGAGAGCGACGAGATGGAGAACGGGCGGAAACGCCAGCGGATCACGGTGACCACCACCAGCAGCGCGCCGGCGACGTAGGGGAAGACACCGAAGAGAAGGTCGTTGGTGCTCATTGCTTGTCTCCGATCGTCTGCTTGTCTCCGATCGCCTGTCTGACTCCGATCACAACAGGCTTCAGGTCCTGCACGACCGCAAGCGTGGCGGCGAGCAGGTGGCGGTACGGGTTTCGCTTCTCGGCAGTGCGCAGCGTCGATTGCATCTCGGTGACCGATTTCTCGAGCACGTCGGTCAGGTCCGACATCGGGGCCGGCGTGGTCGCGAGATAGCGAAGGATGGGTTCGATGTGGTCGGGAAGCTCACCGCCGAGATCAACACCACACGCTTCCATGTCACGTTTGAGCTCGGCCATGAACTCGCCCCGTCGGTAGTTCTCACCCCAGGTGACGTGGCCCACGTAGGGCACGAACATCGGCGAGAGGTCGAGGGTGCGGGTGTGAAGCTCCTCCCACTCCCCCAGCTCGAGCGATTCGACCGCGGCGATGAAGTCCTCCATCGCCTTGCGCACCGACGAGCGGGGCATGGCGGCGACAGAGTCGCTCAGCACACCGAGGGATGGAGGATCGGGGTAGCGGAACCCCAGGGCGACGACTTCGGCGGGATGCATCATGCGCCCCGGTGCGGTGCTTCGAGAGCCCCGAATCCGGCCATGCCTCGGTGCTCCATGACATCTTCCATGGCCTCGATCGACATCTCCCGGTGATACGGCGGGAAGACGAACCGATCGTCGATGGTGGGGATCGTGGTGAGCTTGTAGATCTCCTCGGCCAGTTCTTCGGTGAGCCCGGCCGACGCCAGCATTGCCGTTGTGGTCTTGTCGATCGACTGATCAACGCTCTGCAGTCGCTTGTAGCTGCGCACCGCAAGCATGATGCGCAGGGCCTTGCGGATCGGCTCCTCGTCACCAACCGAGAACAGGTTGGCGAGGTACTTCACCGGCAATCGAGCCTTGTCCAGTTGATCGAGCAACTCGAAGTCGACGCGCTCGGCGTCGAGGTCGAGGTTGACCATGTTGCGCTCGATCGTGCTCATCACCGGCGACAGCGGTGGGACGTAGAACATCATCGCTGCGGTGCGGTATTCGGCGTGGAGCGGCAACGCCATGCCCCACTCCTTGACGAACTTGTAGACCGGCGAACGCTGGGCTGCATCGAGCCAGCCATCATCGATTCCCGATGCTTTCGCCGCGGTGATCACGGCCGGGTCATAGGGGTCGAGAATGATGTCGAGCTGACCATCGAGGAGCTCATCGTCGGGTAGCGACACCGCCTCTTCGATGCGATCCGCGTCGTAGAGCAACACACCCATGTAGCGAATCCGGCCGACGCACGAGTGCGCACACGCCGGCGCCTGGCCGGTTTCCATCCGGGGGAAGCACAGGATGCACTTCTCGCTCTTCCCCGTGTCCCAGTTGTAGAACACCTTCTTGTAGGGGCAGGCGGCGACACACATGCGCCAGCCTTTGCACTTGTCCTCGTTGACGAGAACAACGCCGTCCTCTCCCCTCTTGTAGATCGCACCGCTCGGACATGCGGCGACACAGGCCGGGTTCAGACAGTGGTTGCAGATCCGCGGCAGGTAGTTGAACACCACCCGCTCGATCTCCTCCATCTGCGCTCGGACCGTGTCGTCCACACCCTCCAGGGATATGTCGTTGCGGGCGAAGACATCGGAACCTCCGAGGTCGTCGTCCCAGTTGGGCCCGCCGTTGACTTCCATCTCCTTGCCGGTGATCTTGGAGATGGGTACGGCGGTCGGCTGATGCTCCTGCTGAGGAGTGTCGAACAGATCGCCGTACTTGAACGTGAACGGGTCGTAGTAGTCCTCGAGCTCCGGCAGCGAAGGGTTGTAGAAGAGCTTGCCCAGCCCGCCCGCCTTGGAGTGAAGGGTCAGCTTGAGTCGACCCTTCTCGTCGCGCTTCCAGCCGCCCTTGTAGTGGTCCTGGTCCTCCCACCCCGTGGGGTAGCCGGTACCCGGACGGGTCTCGACGTTGTTCCACCACATGTATTCCGCGCCAGGGCGGTCGGTCCACAAGTTCTTGCAAGCTACCGAACAGGTGTGGCAGCAGATGCACTTGTCGAGGTGGAAGAGCATGCTCATCTGGGCTCGTACTCGCATGATCATGCTCCTAGTAGTCGGGCCGCTCGATGCGGCGCACATAGACGAAGGTGTCGCGATTGACGCCGGTGGGGCCCCAATAGTTGAAGGCGTAGGTGAACTGGCCGTAGCCGCCACTCATCAGCACCGGCTTGAGCCGGGTTCGGGTGAGCGAGTTGTTCATTCCCGCTCGCTTGTCCCGCCGGGGCGAGATCGGGATTCCGACGGTGCGTTCGGTGGCGTGGTACACGAACACGGTGCCTCGGGGGATCCGTGAAGACGTCGTACACCGCTGCACGAAGACGCCGTTGTCGTTGTAGACCTCTACCCAATCGTTGTCGGCGATACCGAGATCGACAGCGTCCTTGGCGTTGAGCCAGACCGGATACCCGCCTCTCGACAGCGTCATCATCCGCTCGTTGTCGCCGTAGGTGGAGTGAATCGACCACTTGCCATGAGGCGTGATGTAGTTCATCAGCTTGCCGTCCTGGCCTTCGGCCAGGGACTGCTCCGTCTCTGACAACATCGCGTGATCGGGTCTCGGCTTGTACCCCGGTAGGTGCTCACCCCACTCGATGTAGCGATCGTGGTCGAGATAGAAGTGCTGACGGCCGGTGAGTGTGCGCCAGGGCACTCGCTCCTCGATGTTGAGCGTGTAGGGGGAATAGGCCCGCCCCTTGCCGATCAGACCGCTCCAGGTCGGGGTCGTCAGCACCCGGCGGGGCTGGGCAATCAGATCGGAGAAGTTGATCCTCGTGTCGCGCTGCCCGGCAGCGAGGTGGGTCAGGTCACGACCGACCTTGGCCCCTTCGGCCACGAAGGCACGATGAGCGATCTCGCCGTTGGATGCCGGATCGAGGGCAAGGATTGCCTCACAGACCTCGCGGCTCCGAACAAGCGACGGCCGCAGTGGCGTGTCGGCTCCGCCGGTGCGCTTGTCGGGTTGCTTGCGAGCGAGCTCGTCGTAGAAGTCGTCGACCTGCATGCGTAGGCCGTGCGCCGCGACGCCGTTGTCGCGAACACCCAGACCCAGGGAAGTCATGCGTTCGTACAGATCGGCGAAACTTCGTTTGACGACCTTGAACCGCGGCATGGTCTTGCCGGGAATGGCCTCGACCTCGCCTGTGCGCCAATCGGCGGGCTTCGTTTGTGCCATCTCGTCGGGCGTGTCGTGGGCCAGCGGCTGCATCACGACGTCTTCCACCTCGGCGGGGAGATGCCCGCCCGACATTTCCGCCACCTTCCTGGCCAGCGAGGAGAAGATCTCCCAGTCCGACTTCGACTCCCATGCCGGAGGGACCGCCGCCTGCATCGGGTTGATGAAGGAGTGCATGTCGGTGCTGTTGAGATCGTCCTTCTCGTACCACGTGGCCGCGGGGAGGACGAGGTCGGAGTACAGCGCCGTGGTGTCCATCCGGAAGTTCAGATCGACAACCAGGTCCATCTTTCCGATGGGTGCATCGGGCCGCACATTGACCTCTGCGACTCCGTGGTCGTCGGGCTCGACAGCGATGGCGCTGGACTCGGTGCCCAGATAGTGCTTCATGAAGAACTCGTGGCCCTTGGCCGACGTGCCGATGGCATTGCCGCGCCAGATGAACCAGGTGCGAGGCCACGACTCCGGGGCATCGGGGTCGTCGATGGCGAACTCGATCTCGCCGGTCTTCAGGCGCTCGACGATGTAGTCGCTGACCTCCTCATCGGTCTCGGCGCCGGCCCGCCGCGCCTTGCGCATGAGTTCGATCGGGTTGTCCTTGAACTGCGGGAAGAACGGCAGCCAGCCCTGGCGAACGGCACGAGCCTGATGGTCGATCGTGTGATCGTGCTTCTCGGGGTGAGCTTCGGGCAGCGAGTCGTAGTCGCGGTAGCCCCGCTCGTAGCGCCACTGGTCGGAGTGCACGTAGTGGAACGACGGAGTGTTCTGCTGGCGGGGCGCCATACCCCAATCGAGACCGAACGCGATCGACGCCCAGGATGCGGCGTTCACCAGTTTCTCCTGGCCGACATAGTGGCCGAGCCCGCCACCGTTGACACCGACCGAACCGGTCAGCATCAGGGCGCAGATACCCGATCGGTACAGCAGGTTGTTGTGGTACCAGTGGTTGGCGCCGGCGCCGATGATGATCAGGTTCTTGCCCTTGGTGAGCTCGCCGTTGCGGCCCCACTCTCGGGCGAACTTCACCACGGTGTCGCGATGGATACCCGTGTACTGCTCCTGCCATGCCGGGGTGTACGGCACGTCTTCGTCGTCGTAGCCGGCGGCGTCGTAGCCCTTCAGCCCACGGTCGACCCCGAAACGGGCGTTGAGCAGGTCGAAGACCGTGGTGACCGTGACGGGACCGTTCGCGGTCTGCACGGTGCGCACCGGGACCGAACGAGTGACGGTGCCATCGGTGCCGAAGAACTCGAGTTCGACCGGCACGACATCATCGTGTTGGTCGATGAACGAGAGCCGGGGGCTGATGTCCTCACCGGTCAAGCTGTCCTTGAGCTCGAGGTTCCAGTTGCCCTTGTTCTCGACGGCCCAGCGATCACCGACGGTGCCGTTGGGCAGCATCGGCGCATCGGTGACGTCGTCCCACACGAGCATCTTCCACTCGGGGTTCTCGACGCCGGTGTAGGGCTCGACCTCACCGGCTCGGAGGTACTTGCCGGCCTGGCCGTCGTCGACCTGAACCAGGAACGGCAGGTCGGTGTTCTCCTTGGCGTACTGCTGGAAGTAGTCGACCTCGCGGTCGGCGTAGAACTCCTTGAGGAGCACATGATTCACGGCCAGCCAGAATGCGGTGTCCTGGCCGGGGTTGGCCGGGATCCACCAGTCGGCGTACTTCGCCACCTGGGAGAAGTCGGGGCTGAAGACAGCGAGCTTCGCACCGGCGTGGCGCACTTCGGAGATGAAGTGCGTGTCCGGGGTGCGGGTCATGTTGAGGTTGGCACCCATCACCGCAACAAAGCGGGAGTTGTACCAGTCGGCAGATTCATGGACGTCGGTCTGCTCGCCCCAGATCTCCGGTGATGCCGGGGGAAGGTCGCAGTACCAGTCGTAGAAGCTCATGACCACGCCGCCGACCAGCGACATGAATCGGCTGCCGGCCGCATAGCTGACCTGTGACATGGCGGGGATCGGCGAGAAGCCGGCAACCCGGTCGGGGCCGTGGTCCTTCACCGTGTGGACGGTGGATGCGGCCGCGAGTTCGAGTGCTTCGTCCCAGCCGATGCGACGGAAACCACCCTTGCCGCGGGCCTTCTGGTACTTCTTGCGCCATTCCGGGTTGTCCTGAATGGCTTTCCAGGCCT
This sequence comes from Acidimicrobiales bacterium, assembly GCA_029263175.1. Lineage (GTDB taxonomy): Bacteria > Actinomycetota > Acidimicrobiia > Acidimicrobiales > Aldehydirespiratoraceae > JAACCU01. The sequence goes on from JAJCXZ010000073.1 coordinate 15,087, forward strand.
CGACCGGGTCGCCCAGGGACTCCCGCTTGGCCTGGCGATACATGTCGATCAACACACCACGCACGTACGGGTACTTCACCCGGATCGGTGAGTAGAGGTACCACGAGTAGGAGATGCCACGCTGACAACCGCGTGGTTCGTACGGCGGAAGTCCTTCCTCGAGCTGGGGGTAGTCCGTGGCCTGGAGCTCCCAGGTGACGATGCCATCCTTGACGAACACCTCCCACGAGCAGCTTCCGGTGCAGTTGACGCCGTGCGTCGTTCGTACCCGCTTGTCGTGCTGGAAGCGGTTCCGGTAGAACTCCTCCCACTTCCGCTCAGCCGGGTTGACTGATTCTTCGATCCACTGCTCGGTCATCGCTTGCTCCTCAAGACGTCGACGTAGGTCTGGCGCATGCCGCGCCAGGCGATGGCCATGCCACCGATGAGGACTATGAGTCCGGCCACGCCGGCGTAGATCAACCCGTCCCCGGGGTCAGTTGGCTTCGACTGCGTTGGTGCGTCGCCCAAGAAGGCGACGATGTCGGCGATCTCGTCGTCGGTCATCGGCCTGTCGTTGAAGATCGGCCGCATTGTCGCCGAGGCCGGGCTGGACAGCCAGGCCGCGAGTCCGACCTCACCTCCGAGCGCGTCATGACTGTTGGTGATGTCGGGGCCGAGGCTCCAACCACCGAGGTTGCCGACGTCTCCTGCGGTGTGGCAGCCCACGCAGGCTCCACCACCGTTGGCGAGCCGGTCGGAGCCGATGAAGAGATCACGGCCTTCGCCGATGTCGCCGGGTTCGACGACCTCGGGCTGTTCGGTCGGAACAGCCGTCGGGTCGACATCGGCCAGGGTGGCGACATAGGCCACGACCGAGGCGATCTCGTCGTCGGAGAGATTCGAGAACGACGCCATGGTGCCGTCGTAGGTGACGTCGAGCACCTCGATCGCTCCGCTCAAGCCGTTGCGGACGACCTCCTCGACATAGGTCGAATCTGCCGCGCTGGGGTTCCCGGCCAGCGGCGGGAAGGTCCCGACGAGACCGAGGCCGCCAGGTTGATGACACGACGCACAGTTGTCGGCGTACACCTGGGCACCAGCGGCGGCATCTTGCGCGAGAGGGGCAGAGGCATGCGCCGGCAGGCTGGCTGCGGTCAGCAACAGTGCCAGGAATCCGACTCCGAGGAAGAGGCGAGTGCTCATGGGTTCTTGAACTCCGCTTTGGGCCCGAGGTAGTACCACCAGTTCAGCGCCAGGCAGATGGCGTAGAAGATGGCGAAACCGATCAGGGCGACCTCGGGGGTGCCACCCTTGATCTGCTCGCCGAATTCCTGCGGCACCACGAAGGCGCCGTAGGCGGCGACCGCTGAGGTCCAGCCGAGCACCGGCCCGGCTTGTTCCTTGTTGAACACGATGGCGATCGTGCGGAACGTGGAGCCATTGCCGATGCCGGAAGCGGCGAACAGCAGCAGGAAGATCAGAAAGAAGGGGACGAAGTAGTCCTCGGGGGTGGCCGACTGGTACGCCTTCTGGAGGTAGTAGGCGACACCGAGCGCACTGGCGGTCATCACGATCGCCACATAGTGCGTGACCCTCGCGCCGCCGACCCGGTCAGAGATCCAGCCGCCGACCGGTCGGATGAATGCGCCGATGAACGGACCCATCCAGGCGTAGGTCAGCGCCGAGGGGCCGTCGGGGTTGGCGATCGAGTGGTCCCAGACGCCGTCGGTCTCGATGTGCTTGAAGCCGAAGACGACCTTGATGGCCAGCGCAAAGCCGGCCGAGTAGCCGATGAAACTGCCGAACGTCATCGTGTAGATCGTGCTCATCACCCAGGTGTGGCGATTGCCGAAGATCTTGTACTGACGCTCGAGGTTGGGTTTGATCTCGCCGGGGATCTGCTTGAGCAGGAAGACCGTCAGCCAGATGACCGCGGCGATCACCGGGTACTTGGCCCAGGAGGGCGCACCGAGACCGGTCGGGTCGGGAAGGATGATGTAGAGGCCGATGGCCGACGTGAGGAACGCCACCAAGAGCATCCCTGTGATCTTCCCGAACGACGAGAGCGGCGAGCCGATATTCGGTGAGACGTGCTCGGTACGGATGTTGTTCATCCGAGTCCACCCGAGATAGACGAGCGGGATCAGGAAGATGAGCCAGACGAAGCCGGCGTTGTGAATCCAGGTCTCCGTGCCGGCGTCGATGGTGCCGATGAGCGTGCCGGAGGGCTTCTGCAGGATCTTGCCGCCACCACCGATGACGGCATTGGTCATCACCAGTGGGATCAGGATCTGCATGGTGGTGACACCCGCATTGCCGAGGCCGGCGTTGAGGCCGAGGCTGAGGCCTTGCTTCTTCTTCGGATAGAAGAAGCTGATGTTCGACATCGACGAGGCGAAGTTGCCGCCGCCGAGTCCGGACAGGAAGGCCAGCAGCTGGAAGACCCAGAGGGGCGTGTCCTGGTCGAGGAGAGCGAAGCCGGTGCCGATCGCCGGAATCATCAGCAGCGCCGTGGTGAAGACGATGGTGTTTCGGCCGCCGGCGATGCGGATGAAGAAGCTGCTCGGTATGCGGAGACTCGCGCCGGTCAGTCCCGCGATCGCCGTGATGGTGAAGAGCTCAGCCTGCTCGAACGGGAAGCCCAGATTGAGCATCTGGACCGTGATGATGCTCCAGTAGAGCCACACCGCAAAGCCACAGAGGAGACTCGGAATCGAGATCCACAGGTTGCGACTGGCAACGTGTTTGCCTTCCCGTTCCCAGAACGCCTCGTCTTCGACGTCCCACTCTTGGATATCAGTCATGTGTTGTCCTCTCGGGCTCAGCCGGGGTCACTTCGTCGTCAAAGTCGGCAGCGAAAGCATCCTTCGGCTCTTCGAGCATCAGCCACGTGACGAGGAAGCTGACGGCTGCACCGGCCGAGAGAATGAAGAAGAAGGTGCGGGAATCGACCAGCGAGAAGATCACGAGATAGATGACGGCGCCGACGTTTCCGTAGGCCCCGGCCATCCCGGCGATCTGGCCGGTCATCCGCTTGTTGACCATCGGGATGATGGCGAAGGTGGCGCCCTCGGCGCCCTGCACGAAGATGGATGCGAAGATGGTGATCGCCACCGCGGCGACGAGCCAGGTGACGCCGCCGAACATCGGCAGGACGGTGCGGAGACCATCGTCGTCGACGCCGGTCCCCCACTTGGCGATGAATCCCATCAGGAAGAAACCGACGACGATGCCGCCGATGTAGACGAGCATCGTTCGTTTCCGGCTCGATGCCAGGTCGGAGAGATAACCCCCGAGTGGGCGCGCCACCAGGTTGACGAAGGCAAACGACGACGCCACCAGGCCGGCGACTGTTGCCGTGACCAGCGGGCTGCCGTCACCGCTGCGCAGCGGCGAGAACGTCGCTTCGAAGAAGGCCGGGAGCATGGACACAACTGCGAGTTCGGCACCGAAGTTGGCGAAGTAGGTGCTGTTGAGTGCGGCCACGCTGCCGAAGTGGTACTTCTCGTCCTCGGGCACGCCCGCCCGGAGGTACGGCAGGTTGACGTTGAGCGTCTTTCCGACGTGACCGATGTAGATCACGGTGAGAACCGCATAGATCGCGTAGAGGCTGGTGTCGCTGATGATGTAGTCGCCGTCGACCTTGACGTTGCTGATCCGCCAAGCAAGCACGCCGAGAGCCCCGACCAGCGGGATCGACCAGATCAGGTACTGCACCAGATCCTTGTAGGAGCTGCACAGCATCGGCGTGGCTTTCTTCGTCTTCGTCAACGTGCGGCCATCGGGCACGTCGCGGACGAGGAAGTAGTACATGACGCCGTAGATACCGAGCACGAGTCCGTTGATGGCCATGGCCCAACGCCAGGCGCCCTCGCCCATGTCGAACCAGTTGCCGAGCACCGTGAGGGCGAACCAGGGGAGGGTCATGGCGGCGAACGCCGAACCGAAGTTGCCCCAACCGGCGTAGAAGCCCTCAGCTCGACCGACGTACTTCGGCGGGAACCACTGGGCCACCATCTTGATGCCGATGACGAAGCCGGCACCGACGCTGCCGAGCGCCAGCCGGGAGATCATCATCTGGGTGAAGCTGTCGGCGAAGGCGAACACGATCGCGGGAACTGACATGACGATCATGAGCCCGGTGAACACGATGCGGGCACCGAGCCGATCGATCAGTGCCCCGACGAGGATTCGAGCGGGAATGGTCAGCGCCACGTTGCAGATCAGGAGGATCTTGACGTGCTCCTTGGTGAGCCAGTCGAGGTCGCCCCGCATCGTGGTCGACATCGGCGCCAGGTTGAACCAGACGTAGAACGTCATGAAGAAGGCGATCCACGTGAAGTGGAGTGTGCGTATGGACTCCTGCTCGAAGTCGAGGAGCTTCGGCGGTGAGTCCTCGGCCTTTGTCGGCTCTTGAGATTCCGTATCGGTCATGGATTTCGCCAGTTCGGGAAGTCCGGCGCCTCGTCCTCCAGCGACCGGAGATAGGTGGTGATGGCTTTGATCTGCTCGGACGTGAGTGGCCCCCCGAAGTCCTGGGAGTAGGCGCCCATGGGCGAGCCCGGTATTCCAACGGAAACCAAGAGCTGGATCTGCTCGTCGGTGGCGGACTGGAGGAACTGCTTCGAGTTGAGGGCCGGAGCCGAGCCGCCTTCGCCGTCAGCCCCGTGGCAGGAGGCACAGTTGAACGACCATGTGCTCTCCCCCTCATGAGCGAGTGATTCAAGCTGTCCGGCTCGAGCGTCTTCGCGAGCCGAGGGCTCGTAGGCGAGGTAGAGCGGGAATGCCGCGGCCATGGCGAGCAACAGCACCGCACCAACGGCCATCGCCCGGTTGGTCGAGCGGTCGAGCTCGGGGTCGGTGGAGTAGCCGTAGGCCATCAGTGCCCACCCTCTGCCGCGCAGGAGTCACCGGTGCTGGGCTCGTCCATCGTGATTGTGCCAGGGCTCGCCCCGTCGATCTTCGTGCCGGTGTCGATGTAGATGAGGCCGTCCTCGCCGATCTCGGTGGGGTGACGATCGAGGCCACGAGGCGACGGTCCCGTCAGCAGTTCGCCGGCCCGGTTGAACACCGAGCCATGACACGGGCACTCGAAGCGGTTCGAGGACTCGCAATACGGCACTCGGCAGCCGAGGTGAGTGCACTTCTCCGACAGGGCGAAGAGCTCACCCTCGATGCGGACGAGGTGCGACTTGGCGGCGAGCACCTCGACGGCGCCGGTCTCGGGGACCGCCGATGGGGGGATCGTGCGCACCTTGCCGCCGAACCCGGTGGTGGGGAGCGGTTGGAGAAGGTCCCACGTGGTCCACGCTCCGGCCGCGCCGATGAGGATGACGCCGAACTTCCAGATCCGACCGAGAAACGTTCGTCGTGTGAGGTCGTTGCTCATAGTTCTCCGTGCCATTCCTGCCAAGGCCAAACCCATCCCCAGTTCGGGCCCCGGAAGGCGAAGCCGATGATGGTGAGAATGATCCAGGCGACGAGCACGATCGTGAAGGTGGCGACGGCCACCTTCCGCCGGTTTGGTCTCTCATGGGGGCTGTTGTCGATGTAGGGCAGTGCGATCAGCCCGACGATGATTCCGCCGGGGACGAGTACGCCGGCGATGAGTGGGTGGAAGTGCGACAGCAACTCCTGCAGGGCGGCGAAGTACCAGGGGGCTTTCTCCGGGTTCGGTGTGTCGGTCGGATTGGCGACCGATCGCAGCGGGGCATCGAACAAGACCGAGATCAACAGCACGCTGAGCAGCACACTCATGGCCGCCACGGCGTGGCGAACCAGCAGGTGGGGCCACACCATGACGAGGTTCTGCTCTTCGGGTTCCTTGCGATCGCCGGCGACCGGTTTGCCGGGTACGAGACCCAGCACCCTGCGGCCGTCGGGAGTGGTGTCAGTCATCGGCGGTCTCCAGTTCCCGATCGAGATCAAGCCCGGTGTCCAAATCCAGCCCGGTGTCCAAATCAAGCATTGAGTCCTTGCGCCAGCGCCAGAGATGGATCATCAGGAGGAAGACGATGATCGCCGGCAGCACTGCGACGTGGAGTACGTAGAAGCGCAGCAGGGTGGAGGCGCCGACAACGGAGCCGCCGAGCAGCATCTCCTGCACATCGCCACCGACCAGTGGCACATAGCTCGCCATCTCGGTGCCGACGGTGACCGCCCAGAAGGCCAGTTGATCCCACGGCAGGAGATAGCCGGTGAAGGACATGAGAAGCGTCATGGCCAGCAACATCACGCCGACGACCCAGTTGAACTGGCGAGGCGGCTTGTAGGCACCGCGGTAGAAGACCTTTGCCATGTGCATGGCGACCGCGAGCACCATCATGTGCGCTGACCAGCGATGCACGTTGCGCACGTATTGTCCGAAGGTGACTTCGGTCTGGATGGTCTGAATGTTGGTGTACGCCTGGTTGGGTGATGGGACGTAGAAGAACATCAGGTAGATGCCGGAGACCACGAGGCTGCCGAGCAGCACGGTCGAGATCACACCGAGGTACCACGAGTACTTGAAGCTGAGTTCGGCCCGGCGAACCTTCACCGGGTAGATGTGCAGCAAGAAGCTCGACCAGTGGCCGGCGGCTCGGTCTCTGGGGGTGACCCGGGGCGGCGATCGAAAGATCGATCGGCCGACCGGTGTTCTGCGCAGCCGGGCGATCACGCCGGACGTCTCGTCTGTCAGGCCCATTCGGGAACTCCGATTCCTGTCCACATCCCCATTGACAGCGCGTCAGGGGGACAACGTTCGATGCAGAGACCGCAGCGGATGCACGCTGTCTCGTCGAGCAGAAGTGCGGTGCCGCCGCCATGGTTTGCGTCGACCTCTTCGGATGGCACCAGGGCGATGAGATCGAGCGGGCACACGTCGGCACAGAGGGCGCAGAGCACGCAGCGGTCGACGTCGAGCATGATGTTGGCGAAGCAGCGCAGGCAGCGGTTCGCTTCGCAGCGGGCTTGTTCGGGCGTGAAACCCGTCTCGACCTCGGCCAGACCCATCCGGCGACCGGTGGCGAGCGTGGGCACGTCGACTCGCGTGACCCGGTCGTACTGGTCCTCGAGGCGGTGGAACTGCTCGAGGCGAACCATTCGGCCGGTCTGTTCTGATTCGAGCTCGCCACCGAAGGACGTGTGGATGCTGGCAGCCGCTTTGCGTCCGTCGGCGATGGCGTCGATCAGCGAGCGCGGCCCCTTGGCGGCATCGCCGCCGGCCCAGACATCGGACAGCGAGGTCGTGCCTGTCGCATCCTCGACGAGGATGCTGCGCCGCGGGCCGATCTCGGGACCGCTGTCCCCGAGTGAGTCGAGGTCGATCGCCTGGCCGATTGCCAAAATGACCGTGTCGGCGGCGAAGGTCTGACGATCGTCCTGGTCGTACTCAGGACTGAAGCGATGATCGTCATCGAACACCCGCGTGACACCGATCGTTTCGAGTCCGATGACACCGTTTTCGTCGGTGGCGATACGGGCCGGACCGCGCCGAGCAACGAAGGAGATGCCCTCGTGCTCGGCCTCTTCGATTTCGAAGTCGTGGGCAGGCATCTCTTCGCGTGACTCGAGGCTGACCACGGTGATCTCGCGAGCACCGGCCCGGTAGGCGGATCGTGCGACGTCGATCGCCTCGGTCATCGTTGACCGATCCGAATCGCGCTTCTCGTCGTAGTCGGCGGCACGCAGTGCGGTGCGGGCGGCGTCCATGGCGACATCTCCGCCGCCGACAACCACCACCCGTTCACCAACCTCGACTTCAAAGCCGCGGTTCATGTTGATGAGGAACTCGACCGCTTTGAACACGCCGTCGGCATCAGCGCCTTCGATGTCGAGACCACGGCCGAGCGTGGCGCCGATTCCGAGGAACACAGCGTCGTGTTGGTCGCGAAGTTCGTCAAGCGTGATGTCTTGACCGAGCTTGGTTTCGTAGTGGACGTCGACACCCAGGTCGACAATGGCACCGACGTCGCGGGCCAACACATCGCGGTCGAGGCGGTACTCGGGGATGCCGAGCCACATGGCGCCGCCGAGCTTTTCGGTGGCTTCATAGAGGCTGACCTTGTAGCCCCAACGGCGGAGATCGTGGGCGCAGGCCAGCCCGGCCGGCCCGCCCCCGACGATGCCGACGCTGTACGGAAGATCGGTTGCAGGCGGAGCTGCCACCTTGCGCCAGAGTTCACCATCGCCTGATTCCGGCCCGAATTGCTCGGTGACGTAGCGCTTCAGGGCCCGTATGGCGATCGGCTCGTCGATCTGTCCCCGGCGGCAGGCGGTTTCACACGGAGCCGCGCAGACACGGCCACAAACCGAAGCAAAGGGGTTGGGCATCCGAGCGGTGAGGTAGGCCTGCTCGTCATCGCCATCGGCGATGGCCGCGACGTACATGCCGGCGTTGGTGTGAACAGGGCATGCCGCGAGGCACGGGATGTTCTGATCGAAGTAGGCCAGCCCATCCGTGTCGGCCACTACACCCTCTTCTCTTTGTGGGCGTACCAGAGACCGCCCAACGTGACGGCCATTCCGGCGCCCCAGATGGCGGAGGCGATCAGGTCCTGAACGTTGCGATCCAGGTCGGCGACCGTCGACGTGCCGATGATGTAGGACGGCAGGTAGACGGTGAAGAAGACAACGAAGACGACGATCACGATCGCCTTGAGCCAGGCGTCGAGCCACGACGTCTCCGTCCGCTCGTTGGCGCCGAACACTCGGCGACGGGCGACAACGGCCAGAATCGCTACTGCGATCGTTGCGGCGACGACGTTTGGTATTCCCAGCACTGCCAACACATAGCCAGCATCTGGGTAGCCGCGTCTTGTGAACTAGGGAACAAGGTCCCGCATTCGGCCTTCCGGTGGTGGTGGAGCCCTAGCTCGCCATCAGTTCAGCGGCGCCGAACGCAACACCGAAGCGAACACACCAGATCACGACGGTCTTGTATCTGCCCAGGTCGACGTCCGTCGGGATTTCGTAGTTCTGGGGGCCGATGTTGCCCTTCAAGTCGCCGAGGTCGATGAAGTCGTCGTCGAACTCGCCTGCCGGCGCATCCGGGTCGGCGGACGACAGGTAGACGTTCAGGTCGGGTCCGTTGTCGGTCTCGAAGTCCTCGAAACGGAGGAATCGTTGGCCGGTTCCGTCGCCAAGAATCTCGGCAACGCCAACGGCTGGATGCGAACGGTCGACGAACGATCCGCTCGCCTCGATCACTATCTCGGGCATGTCGGGCATCACTTCGTCGACCTCGTCGACGAACGGCGTACCTTCATCGGCCATGAACTCGTTCATCTCCGCCGCGTCGTCATCGGTCATGGCGTCGGACGGCATGTTTGATGCCCCGGCACCGGAGGCGAACACGGGGATGTCCTCGTTCGCCTTGTCATCGATGAACAGTGTGTGCACACCGAACACGGCGAAGGCCAAGTATCCGACGACGACCAGACCGGCTCCAGCAGCTCCGAGTAGTAAGCGTTTGTTCATGTTGTCCCAACGCTGCGCACCGCCGGATGGTTCCCGAGCTCAGACCTCGGGTGACAGGCTCGGGGGCAGGCTGAGCTTGCTGGTGCGGGCGCCATCGACCACGACGACCTGCCCCGACACGAACCGAGCGTCGGGGCTGGCGAGAAAGGCGGCCACCGACGCGACGTCGGCCGGATCGCCGATGTGACCGACCGGATGTAGTTGGCCGAGCTCCTCGAGGGCTTGGTCCGGATTCGGTAGGCGATCGATGTAGTCACGGTTCAGGGCAGTGTCGATCCAGCCCGGTGCGATTGCATTGCAGCGAACACCCAGCGGGCCGAGGTCGACGGCCATCGCCGCAGTGAGGCCGTGCACACCGCCTTTCGACGCCGAGTACGCCGTGTGCAGCGGGTTTGATCCGATGCCTTCGATGGAGCCGATGTTGACCACTGCTCCCCCATTGGCGGTGAGCTGCGACAGGAGCGCCTTTGTCATGAGCCACGGTCCGCGCAGGTTGATGGCCATCGCCATATCCCACTGCTCGACCGTCTGTTCGGCGATCGACGCCTCGAACATGATCCCCGCGTTGTTGACGAGCACGCCGACAGTGTCGCCACACCCTTTGGCCAACGCCGCGGCCGACTCTTCAGACGTGACGTCAAGGTGCACCCAGCGCTGGTTCTTCCCGAGGTCAGCCGGGTCGCGCAGGTCGCCGATGACGACGTCTGCCCCATCCGCGGCGAGGCGATCGGCAATGGCACGGCCGATCCCTTGCGCCCCGCCCGTCACAACCGCCGTGACTCCGGTGAAGTCGCTCATTGGGCGGTGTATCCGCCGTCGAGAGAGACGTTCGCCCCGTTCATGTGGCGGCCGGCGTTCGAGCAGAGGTACAGCGCCAGGTCGGCCACCTCGATCGCATCGGGGATTCGCCCTTCCGGGATCGACGCCAGGTTCGATTCGAACACGTCGGCCGCCGTGCGCCCTTCGGGATGCTCGGACACGAGCATCGGCGTATCGACCGAGCCCGGACAGATGGCGTTGATCCGGATGCCTTCGGAGGCGTGATCGAGCGCCATGGCGCGGGTGAGGTTGGTGACCGCCCCCTTCGACGCGCAGTAGGCGGCCAGCCCTGCCGACCCGACCAGTCCGCACGTCGAACTGATGTTGACGATGACCCCTCCCCCGCGTCGCCGGAACACAGGAATCGCGGCGCGCGAGAGGAAGAAAGTTCCATCAACGTTGGCCGACATCACTCGATGCCAGTCATCGTCAGACGTGCCGCCGGCGTCAGCGCGGTGGATGACTCCCGCGGCGTTGATCACGATGTCGATCCCGCCGAACGCTTCAACGGCGGCAGCGATCATCCCGTCGGCGTTGGTCGAGTCGGCCACATCGCCGATCCATGCCAGCGCAGCACCGCCTGTCGACTCCACCCGAGCGACCACGCCAGCCGTCCGCTCAGAATTACGGCCACCGACGACGACTGTTGCTCCGGACGCGGCAAATCGTTCACAGACAACAGCGCCCATCCCCGATGACCCACCGGACACGACTGCCACCTTGCCGGTGAGATCCACACTGAGATCGCTCATCTGACTACTCCTCCACTCCAGCTTGCCAGCGACGCCAGCGAGAGTTCAGCCGCACGCCCCACCGATTGAACGGGTCGGGGAAGTTGCGGCTGGGAGTGCCGGCCAGCAGTCCCATCAGCGGATCGTCGTCGCCCATCATGTGCTCGGCCAGATACTTGCCCGAGATCGTGCCCTTCGCCATCCCCGTGCCTTGATAGGCCATGGTGGCCCACACCCCACCGGCGACCTTGCCGCAGACCCCCTGGCCATTACGGCTCAAAGCCAATGCCCCGCCCCACGAGTAGTCGAACTCCACGTTGGGGAGCATCGGGTAGCGGTTGCGGAACGACTTCTCGTGCACCCGCTTCACCGCGGCGAGCCCCTTCGTGATGTTAGAGCGACGGCTGAACGTGTACTGATTGCGGATCAGGATCCGATTGTCCGGGCGGCGCCTCACGGTGGTGCCTGCAGGATGGGCTGGGATGACCGCGTAGTTGTCGTCGCCGCCAAGCGCCGCCACCTCGTCGTCGTCGAGCGGACGAGTCATCGACCCCCACGTGATCAGCGGGATCAGCGAGTTCTTGAACAGCCCGAAGCCCTCACCGAACCCGTTGGCCGCGATGACCAGAGAAGGTGTCCGCACGGTGCCACCGGCGGTACGGATCGTGTGCGGTGACCCGAAGTCGACATCGGTCACCATCGACGACTCGAACACCTGCACATTGTCGGGCATCGAACTGGCGAGTCCGATCACGAGCGCAGCGGGCTGCACCAGCACGCTGTGGGGCGCATGGAGGCCTGACCGGTAGTAGTCGGTGCCGAAGCGTCGCTTCAACTCTGCGGCGTCGTAGAGGTGGTAGTCCTCCTCGACAGCGTCGAGCGACTCGGCGAACCCGGCCAGCGTGGCCTCGCCTTTGTCCGACGCAGCGGCGTGAATCTTGCCCTCACGGCGCCAATCGCAGTCGATGCTTTCGCGATGGACGATCTCGTCGAGCCAATCGACGCCGGCGCGGTTGAGCGCGATCTGACGCTTGGCGTTGTGGGTGTCGTCGGCGAATCCCCTGGCCCGAATGTTATGGGCATGATCGATGATGAAACCGGAGCACCGGCCTGCTGCGTTGTTCCCAACCCGGTCGGCTTCGATGAGAACGACCGAGGCCGACGGGTCGAGTTCGGCCAACCGTCGAGCCGCGGCAAGACCGCCGTACCCCGCACCGATCACGACATGATCGGCGGTCAGGTCACCGGTGAGGACAACCGGGTCTGGTTGCGGCCCGAGAATCTCGAGCCAGCCGTTGCCGCGGTCATAGTCGGGGCGGATGGAGACAGGGGTCATGACGATCCCTCGCGGGTCTGCGGCGCCGTCCGCAGGTCAGGCAAGATCGAGCCAGATGGTCTTGGTTTCGGTGTACTGCTCGTGGGCGTGCACGCCGTTGTCGCGGCCGCCGAACCCGCTGAGCCCGTAGCCACCGAACGGAGTGCTCATGTCGCCCTCGCTGTAGGTATTGATCGAGACGGTGCCGGCCTTCAACATGCGGGCCGCGAGGTGCGCGCTGCGGACGTTGGAGGTGAACACCGAAGCATGCAGGCCGTAGTCCGTGTCGTTGGCCATGGCGATGCCCTCATCAGCGTGGGCGAACGTCGAGACCGACAAGACCGGCCCGAACACCTCTTCACGAGCAACGGTCATGTCCCTGCTGACCTCGGTGAAGATCGTGGGCTCGACGAACCAGCCACCAGAGTCGACCCGGGTCCGGCCGCCGCCGGCACGCAAGGTTGCTCCCTCGTCCTTGGCCTTCTGGATGTTGCCGAGGATCTTGTCCATATGAGCCGATTCGATGATCGCTCCGACGCGAGTCTCCGGATCGAGAGGGTCACCAACGATCCATTCGTGCATCGCTTCGTCGATGCGGGCCAACACGTCGTCGGCCACGGATTCGTGAAGGAGTAGACGGGAGTTGGAGGAACAGTTCTGGCCGGCATTCCAGAAGATCGATTCGCAGGCGGCCGCAGCCACCTTGTCGAGATCTTCGGCGTCGCTCATCACGACCATCGGATTCTTGCCTCCGCACTCGAGGAGCACCCGCTTGAGGTTGGAGTCCGCGGAGTAGCGCAGGAACATCCGGCCGACCTCGGTCGAACCAGTGAACCCGACACAGTCGACGTCGGTGTGCAGGCCAAGGGCCTGGCCTGCGGTCTCGCCGAATCCGGGGACGACGTTGAGCACGCCATCCGGCAGGCCGGCTTCGGTGGCCAGCTCGCCGATCCGGATCGTCGACAACGAGGTCTGTTCGGCCGGCTTGAGGACCATTGTGTTGCCCGCGGCCAGCGCCGGGCCGATCTTCCACGCCGCCATCATCAGGGGATAGTTCCACGGCAGCACAGCGCCAACGACACCGATGGGTTCGCGCACGATCGTGCTCACGACGCCAGGGCCGGACGGCGATGCCTGGTCGTAGACCTTGTCGGCCAGCTCGGCGTGCCACATCAAACACGCCACGGTCTCGGGCAAGTCGATGGTGGATGTGTCGAAGATGGGCTTGCCGGCTTCGAGAGATTCCAGCATCGCGAGTTCGTCGGCGTTCGCTTCGACCAGCAGGGCGAACCGCTTGAGCAGGCCCCGCCGTTCGGCCGGGGACATGCGGCCCCAGGGACCATTGTCGAACGCATCTCGGGCAGCCGCGACGGCCCGGTCCATGTCTTCAGCCGAACCTTCCGAGACCTTGGCCAACTCCTGGCCCGTGGCCGGATTCAGGGTGGCGAATGTGGCGCCGCTGACGGACTCGACGGAGCGACCGCCGATCACCAGTCGGGTCGATGGATCGAAGGTGAGCGTCATGATCGGCCTTTCGCTCGGCTCACGCCGGACGTGTGTGTCATCTGGACGAGCCAGTCCCGCTCGTCGTCCCACTCGCGGTAGACGAGGGTGTCTCGCGACGTGCCGTTGACCGGCAGCGTCGACAATGCGGTCTGCAGTGCCAACCGACCCTGACGGGTCATCGGCATGACCGGGCGCCGGCATGGGCCCACGGTTCGACCGACCATGTTGGTGGCGGTCTTCACGCACGAGTTGTACTCGGCATCGACATTGTTCTCCCAGAAGAACATGTTGGCGGGCAGCATCTTCGCCCACAGGTCGAGCGCGCCGGCGATGTCGCCCTTTTGGATGAGATCCCAGAGCATCACGCATTCGTGCGGCATCACGTTCGCTGCTCCCCAGATCCAGCCTGCCGCTCCGGCCATCGCCGCGTACGGCGCCAGCGGATCGGCGCCCGCCAGGACGTGACCGCCGATGCCGACGACCTTCTGGAGGCGGATCAGGTCGCCGGTCGATTCCTTGATGTAGTCGATGTTTTCCATCGAGAGGAGCTGACGGTAGAGGTCGGGATGGATGTCGAAACCACTCGCCGCGGGGATGTTGTAGAGCACGATCGGGATGTCGATCGCCTGGGCCAGCTTCTCGTAGTGGAAGAGCACGCCCCGCTCGAATGGGCCTTCGAAGTACGGCGGCAGCACCATCGCCGCCGCAGCTCCCATGTCAGCCGCCTTGCGAGTGCGCTCGATCGCATCGGTGGTGGTGATGGCCGAGGTCTGGGCGATGACGGGCACGCGCCCATCGACAATCTCGCAACCGAGGCCGATCATGCGGTCCTTCTCTTCGCCGGACAGGAACGCGAACTCGCCGGTGCCGGCACACAACACGAGGCCGTGCACACCGGCGTCGATCAGGCTCTCGATGTGATCGCGCAAGCGACCTTCGTCGAGCGACTCACCGGTGTCGTCGAACGGTGAACTCATCGCGGCGCACACGCCGTGGAGGAGAGGAGTGGTCATCGGTTACTCGAGACTGTCGGGGATTTCGTTGATTCGACGCTCGACAAACTCGCACAGGGCGGCGTCGATGTCGGCGGAAAGGATCGGTTCTTCATAGTCGGCGAGCAGCTTGCGTGCCTTGGCCAGACCTCGGGTGTTGGCATCATCGCCCCCGCCGGCCAGCCATTGCTCGAAACCGTCGCTGTCCATGAGCTGCGGCATGGAAAACGCCGCCTCGAAGTTCTGAAGCGTGTGGGACGTGCCGAGGAAGTGGCCGCCGGGCTCGACTTCCACCATGGCTTCGAGCGATGCATCCAGCTCGTCGAACTTGATTCCCTCGGCGAGGACACGGAACATTTCCGCCTGCTCGCCGTCGAGCGCGGCTTTGGCGTAGCTCTGACAAAGTGCGGATTCGAGGTAGCCGGTGGTCGACAACACGAAGTTTGCGCCCGCGAGGACCGCGCCGTACATGTTGCGGCCCGCTTCGTAGCCCGCCTGGGCATCGACTTGTTTCGAGGCCGAACACATGCCCGAGCAACGCCACGGCAGGTCGTAGTGACGGGCCAGTTGACCAACCAGCAGATTCATCTGGTCGATCTCGGGGGTGCCCGCCATTGGCGCGCCCGTCTTCATCGAGACGGTGGCCAACCATTGGCCGTACACCGCCGGGCAACCGGCGCGCACGATCTGGGAGAACGCCACACCGGCGAGTGCCTCGGCGTTGATCTGCACCACCGAACCGATAACCGACGCCGGCGTCGATGCACCACCGAGCACGAACGGGCTGAACAACATCGCCTGATTCGCAGCGCTGTAGACCTTGACCGCGTCGAGCATGGTGGCGTCCCACACCAGCGGCGAGTTGCCGTTGGCGAGACTCGTCATCACCGTGTTCTGATCCACGAACTCGTCGCCGAACAGCATTTTCGCCATCGCCAGGCTGTCCTCGGCCCGCGCACGCGACGTGACCGACCCCATGAAGGGCTTCGTCGAATGCTTCATGAGGCTGTACGTCATACGCAGATGCCGGTGGGGCACGGCGACGTCCATGGGTTCGCACAGCACGCCGCCGCTCATCTGCATGGCCGGCGTCATGTGCGCGATCTTGGCGAAGTTGTCGAAGTCGTCGAGCAACGCACTGCGACGGTTGCCGTCGAGATCCAGCACGAACGGCGCACCATAGGCGGGGGTGAAGATCGACTTCCGGCCGCCGACTGTCACGGTGCGCTCGGGGTCACGGGCAACCAGGGTGTAGGTGCTGGGCGCCGTGGCGAGGAGCGCCATCAGCAGCTCGCGGTCGATACGTACCCGGTAGCCGTCGATCTTGACCTGCTCACCACCAGCCGCCCGCCACAAGTCGATCGACTCGTCATCACGAAACTCGATGCCGGTGGTCTCGAGCAGGTTCATGGTGGCGTTGTGAACCGTGTCGACCTGCTCGTCGAGCAGCATGTCGAGGTAGGGGATGCCCCGGTCCATCTCGGGCAGGAAACGTTGGGTGTAGGTGGTGCGAGCATCACGGCGGGCGCCTCTCCCCCGTCGCGTCCCGTAGGTCGCGGCTTCGGTCATGGGCGAGCTCCGTGGTTGCTGAGAGCCGCGGAGAGGTGGTGCCGGAGGGCATCGACGAGTTCGATGCTGCCGGCGGCGGTGGACGTGCGAAGAACGAAGGCCACGGCCGGAAGTTCGAGTGAGCCGAGCCCGGTCCATGGCCGCATCGAAGCGGTGAGGTTGGGTGTGTTCAGGACCGCGAGACCGAGCCCTGCGTCGACCGCCGCCTGCACACCCTGGATGCTCGGGCACTCCATGGCGTGACGATACGCACGTCCGGCCGCATCGAGCTGAGCCGTCAACCACGGTTCGTAGAGGCATCGAGGGCCAAACGAGATCAGGGGGAGCGTGTCGGCGTCATCGAAATCGGCGGCTTCGCCTTGGACCACACGGAGTTCGTCGCGGCGCCAAACCTCGTCGGTAGTGCGAATCGCGTCGTCGACATCGAGCACCTGAATCAAGGCGACGTCGACTTCACCACGGTCGAGCCACTCCGCGACGTACGCGGAGTCCTGGACACGAATCTCGAGGGAGACGTCGGGGTGGGTGCGGCGGAATCGGCCGGCCACATCGGCCAGCTGGGTGGCTGCCACCTCCTCGTTGCAGCCAAGTCGTACGGTGCCGGCGAGTTCGCTGCGTTGGAAATAGTCGACCGCTTTGTCGTGGGCATCCACGATCTCGTCGGCGTGGGCCAGCAGATCTCGGCCGTCGGCGGTCAACGTCACCGTCTGCCCTTCGCGCCGCATCAACTCCATGCCGATGCGCTCTTCGAGACGGCGGATCTTGTGCGAAACCGCCGACTGGGTCATCCCGAGGCGATCGCCCGCGGCGGTGAATCCGTCGGAAGCAACGACCTCGCGAAAGACGCGCAGCGACTCCACGTCCAACTTGACGGGTGTATCGGCGACCCCCATCAGCGTAGCATGACACAGTGTCATACTTCTCGCAACAAAGATGACAGAAGATGGACCTACCTCTCGGCTGACCGGCGCGCCTACGATCTCGCGATGAACCCGCTGATGCACAAGGGCACGGCATACGACCTGTTCGGACCCGAGGATGCCGATCCAATCGTCCTGATCCACGGCGTCGGCCTGAGCCGGCAGATGTGGGTCGAGAGCCTGCCGGCCTTCGCCGCCGACCACCGGGTGGTCAACTACGACATCTACGGCCACGGCGAGAGCGCTCCTCTCCCGGCCAAGGCCGACCTATCCACGTTCTCTGAACAAATTGTGGACCTGCTCGACACAGTCGGAATCGAGCGGGCTGCGATCGTCGGCTTCTCGATCGGCGGCATGATCAACCGCCGATTCGTGCTCGACCACCCCGAGCGCGTCTCGTCGCTCGTGATCCTCAACGCCCCCCACGACCGCGGCGAGGAGGGCCAACTGGCAGTAGAAGCGCGGGCGGCAACGGTCCGCGACCAGGGCGCCATGGCCACGATGGAAGCGGCGCTCCAGCGATGGTTCACACCGGGCTACATCGATCATCATCCCGAACACGCAGACGCGGTCCGCCGGTGGCGACTCGAGGCCGACTCGGAGAGCTACGCCCAGGCGTATTGGGCGCTCGCCCACGGTGTGCGGGAACTGATCGCTCCGTCGCCGGCGATTCTCTGCCCGACACTCGTGATGACTGGCGAGCACGACTCAGGCAGCACGCCCGCCATGGCTCATGCCATCGCAGCCGAGATCGCCGGCTCCGAGACCATCATCGTCGACCGCCTGCAACACCTCGGCATGATGGAAGCACCGTCACTATTCTTCGACCCGGTCCTCGACTTCCTGGAACGGCATCCAGCCCGGCCCGCCTAGACGTCCCTTCGGACAGAGCGGGAATTGCCGTCATCGGAGCGAGTCGAACGAGACCGTCGCGGGCATACCATCACCGAATAGTTCGGCGTGGCGGGCGACGACTTTGGGCCAAAGACTCCGAAACTCTGGATCCCGCAATCCAAAGACCGTGGCGAGCGCGTCGCAGAGATCGTCGGCGTTTTCGAGGAGCCTCTTCTCCGCGCCGGGAAGAGCGAGTGCACGGCCAATGAGAGCCTTCCTGCCCCCCGTTCCGTCGGGTTGCATGCAGATCAGATTCTTCGTGAAGATGGAGTCGTCCTGCAGATCGCCGCAGATACGTGCAAGCCGATCTTCGTCGGCAGAGCAAGCGGGCACGAAATCGAAATCTGCAGGTGCGGTTCCCGGATGGTTGTGGAAGCGCCAGTAGCCGTCTTCCAACTCCTCGAAACGAAACTGACGATCTGCTTGAATCCCGCTTCCTACCTCGAGGCGCATGGGTTCGAGAACTCCGTCTCCCAGACCCGTATCAGCGATCACGGGCCCATCGAGTTCGACTCGAAGGACCAGGTGATTTCCCATCGCATCGTCGCCGCGGAGGGAGCGGAGCATCCCTCCCAGGATGCGCGTGACCTCAAATCCAATCTCCTCGAGCGCCCAACCCAGCAGGCCATTCAACTCATAGCACCAACCGCCGCGGCGCCGAACCACGACCTTCTCGAAAGTACGTTCGATATCCAGCTTCAGCGCGCGCCCGAGTTGGACGTCGAGATTCTCATAGGGAATGGCGAGGAGATGCTGTCGATGGATTTCGGTGAGGCAGGCGAGAGTGGGAGCCACCGGCCCGAGATATTCGATTCGCGCTAGATAGTCGTCGAGCTTCATTGTCCGCTCGCGTACTCGACGCCTTTGTGAGTGCGCAACACCGATGAGGCATTTCGGTGCGTAGTGGCCACACCCGGAACAGTAGCCGCCCTGCACTGTCCACGTGCGCCGCGTACCTGGCGAAGTAGAGCGCATGCGGGGCCTGAAACCGTCCCCGCGGGGACGCTTTTGACGAGCCTCAGAGCTAACGTCCGCGGTGTGACGCGGATCTTCTTTCTCGGCCTCGGGCACATGGGCGGCGGGATGGCCGCAAACCTGGTGAGGGCCGGGTTCGATGTCGACGGGTTCGACCCCAATGCCGAGAGCCTCGCCCGTGCCGCTGATGCCGGCGTCATCCCGCTTGACACCGACGAGGGATTCGCCACCGCCGACGTGATCATGTCATCACTGCCTGGCCCCGCCCAAGTGGCGTCCGTTGGGCTCGACGGCGGCGGCCTGCTCGAGATGGTTCGGCCAGGCGCCACCTGGATCGATCTCAGCACCAACGACCTCGACACCGCCCGCCGCCTCGCCACCCACGCCGCCAGCGAGCACATCACGCTCATCGATGCACCCGTATCCGGAGGTCCCGAGGGGGCGGCGGCGGGCACGCTCAGCGTCTACATCGGTGGGCCGGCCGAGGCCGTCGAGAAGCACTGGACCATCTTCGAAGCGATCGGCACCAACATCGACCACCTCGGCGACCATGGAGCGGGGTATGTCGCCAAGATCGCCCAGGTGACCCTTTGCTACACCCAGACGATCACCCTCGTCGAAGCGCTGATGCTCGGGGTGAAGGGCGGCGTTCAACCTGCCAAGATGCTCGAGTTGATCCAGAACTCGGCCGGGTCGAGCTATGTGGCCGATACGTATGGTCCTGAGATCGTGGCCGGGACCTACGACGAATCGTTCTCGATCCAGCTCGCCGCCAAGGACATGCGTCTCGCCATGGAGATGGCCGCCTCGGTCGGCGCCGATCTGCCGTTCATGGCCCGGGTCGCTGAGCGCTACGCCGAGACCGAGCGTCGGTATGGTTCCACCGCGCCGCATTTGCTTGCGGCCCAGATCACCGAGACAGACAATGAACGCATCTTCCATGAGAGGAACGCGAATGACTGACACCACTCAGCCCCGAGAAGTCGTCGCCGAGGACTTCACCGCGGCGAACTCGGGAAGCTTCACCGGCGACGAATGGCAGGCGCGCGTCGAGTTGGCCGCCATGTATCGCCTGTCCGCGCACTTCGGGTACGACGACACTGTCTGGAACCACATCACGATGCGGGCGCCCGGCAGTGACCATGACTTCTTCCTCAACAAGTTCGGCCTGCTCTACAACGAGGTCACGGCGTCGAACCTCATCAAGATCGATGCCGCGGGCAACGTGCTCGAGGGCCCCGCCGACGTCAACACCGCCGGCTTCGTGATCCATGGGGCCATTCACAACGACTTCCCGCAACACAGGGTCGTGTTCCATGCCCACGTGCCCGATGCGCTCGCGGTCACCGCGCTGAAGGACGGCTTCCAGTACCTCGTACAGGACTCGTCGATGTTGTACGGCCAGATCGGTTACCACGATTGGGAGGGCCTGTCCCTCACGCTCGAGGAGCGCGAGCGCCTCGCCGCGAACATGGAGGGCAACCGGGCGCTGATCATGCGCAACCACGGCTTCCTCACCGTCGGCGAGACCGCGGGCGAGGCCTTCATGGTGATGCACTACCTGATCCGCGGTTGCCGTGCGATGCTCGCTGCGTCGGCCACCGGCCTCGAACTCGACGCCGGGCCGAAGGAGATCTGGGAGCTCTCAAAGCGCCAATACGACCACTTCCCTCTCGGCCGATACGAATGGCCCGCCCTGATGCGCCTCTGCGATCAGCTCGACCCCGGATACAAGCTCTAACGCACGCTGGGGTCTGACCCCAGCGTGCGTTAGGGGAGTGTGCGTTAGTCGCAGAAGCGGATCTGGGACGTGATCTCGAAGGGGACGCTGTCATCACCGTCGGGAGACAGGTAGGCCCAGGTCCAGTCGTCGGTCACGATCGAGAAGCCCAAATGCTCAACTGGCGGGAAGCCGGTCGCCGCGCCGATCTCGTTCATCGTCATGTCGGGGGTCACGCCCTCATGCAGCCAGATCTGCCACAGGTCGGGCTGCGGGTCGGCCGGGTACGTTCCCTCGGGAATGGCGTTGGTCGGGCGCCACCTCCACGCATCGAGCCAGCCTGCACCACCGTCGTTGAGGAAGCTCAACCAGAGGCCTTCCCAATGGATCGACCGCTCGTTCTCCTCGGGGCCGTCGAACTCGCAGCCCACGACCCAGCCGGTGTCGAAGTCAGGAGCATCGAACACCTCATACATGAGGAACTCGACCTCTTCGACCAGCGTGCCGTGCGGGAGTCCCATGACCTCGCCGTTGACCAGGTCGGCGACCACGGCAACCGACGGCGGAGGCTCTTCCTCAGCCGGAGCCTCGGAGGTGGTCGTCGACGTGGTCGTCGATGTAGTCGTCAATGTGGTCGTGGTGGACGAGGTGGTGGACGTCGTCGCAGGAGCCTCGGTTGTCGTCGACGAACTGGTGGAAGACGACGTCGCATCCGCCGCTTCGGTATCGGGTTCGTCGTCACCGCCGAAGCTGGCCAGGGCAAGCCCGCCCAGCAGGCCGACCAGAAGAATGATGATCCCGAGAAAGATGAGTTCACGCCGTGACATGAGTCAAGGGTGTCACACCCTGTAGCTCACTCCGCGGCGGTCTTCTCCACGGCCGCCAGAATCTTGGCGTAGCCGGTGCAGCGGCAGAGGTTGCCGCTGAGACCGATCTTCACGTCTTCGGGAGTCGGGTTGGAGTTGCGGTCGAGCAGGGCGTGCGCCGACATGATCATGCCGGGAGTGCAGAATCCACACTGCACGCCGCCCTCATCGAGCAAATTGCGCTGCAAGGCGTGCATCTCTTCGCCCTGCATCACGCCCTCGATCGTGGTGACCGTACGGCCCTGGGCCTGCACCGCCAGATAGCTACAAGAGTTCACCGGTTGGCCATCGAGCAGCACCATGCAGGCGCCGCACTCGCAGTCGTCGCACCCCTCCTTCGTGCCCGTGAGGCCAACGTCTTCACGGATGACCGAGAGCAGGTTCTTGCCCTGGTCGGCGGAGATGGGATAGGAGATCCCATTGACTTCGAGGTCGAAGTTCTGAGGCGTTGCTGATTCAGACACTAGGCAGCTCCGATTCCGAGAGCACGGTTGACAGGGACAGAGATCGACTCGCCGGCGGCACGGCGACAAGCAGCATCGACCGCCCGCTTGGCCATCACTCCAACACAGTGACGCCGGTAGGAATCGGACGCACGAAGGTCGCTGATGGGCGAAGCCTGATCCGAGGCGAGCTCGGCAGCGGTGGCGGCCGCATCCGCGAGGGCGAGCCCGTTCAGCGCATCAGTTCCCGCAACCGCAACGATCGTTGGGGCAACGGCGGACAGGGCGACCGAGGCGGAGGCGACTGTGCCGTCCTCGGCCAACGTGACGCCGGCCGCGGCACCGACCACTGCGATCTCCATCGCCCGGCGATACTCGAGGCGCACGTAGGCCGATCCGCATCGATCCGAAGGCATCGGCAGGTTGAGCGCAATCAGGAGTTCGTTGGCTGCGGCCGAGGTCGTTCCCGGGCCGGTCCACAGCTCGTCGAGCGGCACCGTGCGTTCGCCACCGGGACCCGCCACCCGAGCGGTTGCTCCGAACACGAGAAGCGGCGCACCAGTGTCCATGGCCGGCGATGCGTTCATGACGTTGCCACCAAGCGTCCCGACGTTGCGAGTCGACGGCGAACCGACGAGCGCTGCCGCGTCGGCCAGCGCGGTGTAGTTCTCAACGATGAACGGATCGATCATGAGTTGGGCGTGGGTGACCAGGGCTCCGACCCGATGGCCGCCGGGGCCCGGCCCGATCTCCGCCAGTTCAGCGAGGCGGTCGATGGCGACGAGATCGTCAGGAAGCGCCGACTTGCCGTGGCGGGCGCCGACGACGAGATCCGTGCCCCCGGCGATCGGGCGAGCGCCATTGGCCATGGCTTCGACGGCTTCCTCGACTGTCGCGGCGATCGTAAAGCTCACGACGAGCTCCCTTCGCTCACGGCCCACACCCGTTCCGGCGTCATCGGCAATTGCCGCACCGGTTCGCCGATCAGCTGAGCCACCGCATTGGCGATAGCAGCGGCGGTGGGCACGTTCGGGGCTTCGGCCAATCCCTTCGCTCCCCGGGGTCCGGCGTTCGGATCGGGGATCTCGATGAACTCTGTCGTCACGAGCGGGGCGTCGGCCGCAGTCTGGAGCTTGTACTCCAGCAATCCGGCGTTGCGTTGCTTCGCATCGTCGCCATAGACGGTGCCTTCGCTGAGCGCCTGGCCGATACCCATCGTGATGCCGCCTTCGACCTGGCCGTGAGCGGCGATCGGGTTGATGATCGTGCCGGAGTCATGGGCTGCAGAAATCTCGAGGACCCGCACAACGCCGGTGTCGCGATCGAGGCGAACGCGAACGGCGTGGCAGGAGAACTGCGGACCAGCCCATCCGGCGACACCCTGATCGCCCACACAGGTGGCCGATACGGTTGGGTAGTCGGGCGGTGTGCCCGACCCCTTGCCGATGAGCATCTCGCCCTCGGCCGCGATGCCGGCGAGTTCGACAATCGACACGTTGCGATCGGGGGAGCCGCTCACATGAGCGAATCCGTCAGCCAGGACGATGTCACCGGCCGCCGCTTCGAGCTGGTCCGCAGCAACGTCACGTAACTGAGCGGCTACCTCACGTGCGCCCTCGATCACGGCACGACCGTTGTTGAGCAGGGTCTGCGAGCCAGTGGCGCCGGTGTCGTAGGGAGCGGCACTGGTGTCCTGGTAGACCAGCTCGAAATCCTCGGGCTCCATGCCGAGTTCCTCGGCGGCGAGGTATCGCAACGTCATGACCGACCCGGTCCCGCACTCCTGCGCGCCGGTGATGATCTGACCCGAGCCGTCAGCGTCGACCTTGATATAGGCGCCTGACGGACCGGGAAAGCTCGGCCACCAGCCGACGGCAACACCGACAGCCTCGTTCTCGGGAAGCTGAGAGCCGTACGCCGAGTTCGCCACGGCGGTTTCGAGACAACGGCGAAGGCCGATCTCGCCGTACACCTGCGCCGCTGGACCTTCGAGGCCCTCATCGACTGTGTTCTTGCGGCGGAAGTCGACAGGGTCCATGCCGATCGTGCGGGCGATCTCGTCGGTGTGGGACTCGAGTGCCCAACACGCCTGAGGAGCAGTCGGTGCCCGCACCGAGCCCGAAGGCTGGTGGTTCGTGTAGACCAACGACGATTCGACGAAGACATTCGGAGACACGTAGGGCCCGGCCACGTGCATGGCGGCCAGTTGCGGGAAGAAGGCAGCGTCCGCGGTGTAGGCACCATTGTCGATGGCGATCCAGCCTTCGCGGGCCGTGATAGTGCCGTCGTTGGTCACACCCGTCGTGATGTCGACGATCATTCCTTCTCGTCGCCGATCGGGCGCGAGGAACTCTTCTCGGCGGGAGAACACCAGCTTGACCGGACGCTTCGAGGCTCGCGCCAGCGCCGCGATGTGGGCCTCGAAGTGGAAGCCACACTTACCGCCGAACCCACCACCGAGGTGCGGCACGATGATGCGGACGCGGCTCGACGGCATCTGCAGCGTTTCGCAAACTCCATTGCGCGCATCGAACGGAACCTGGGTCGAGGTCCAGATCGTGACCTTGTTGCCTTCCCACTGAGCGAGGACGGCTCGGGGTTCGATAGGAAGCGCATGGCTCGCGTCGGCCACGTATCGGCTGGTGATGACATGATCGGCCGCGGCCAGACCGGCCCGGATGTCACCCTTCTCGATCGACGAGAACGACGCCACGTTTGGTCGCTGAACCGTGTCGCCGGAAACTCCGTAGGACTCCCAGCCCTCGTGGACGATCGGGGATCCATCGGCGAGCGCGGCTTCGAGATCGGTCACAACTGGCAACCCGTCGTACTCGAACACGATCGAGTCGACGGCGGCCTGGGCGGTGGCGGCGTTGACCGCAGCCACCGCAGCGACGATCTCGCCCTCGAACCGGACCACGTCTTTCACGAACAACGTTCGGTCGGGCACTACGGGCGAGTATCGCAGATCGGGTACGTCGGCGGCGGTGAGCACGGCGAGCACGCCAGGCGTTGCCTTCGCTGCTGAGACGTCGATCTTGGTCACTCGAGCGTGGGCGACGTCGGCGTAGCGGAACTTTGCGACGAGTTGGCCCGTCATATTCATGTCGGCCGTGTAGCGGCCACTACCCGTCACCTTGTCGGGCCCGTCGGCCCGCACGAACTTGGGAGCTTCGTTGAGACTCATGAGCGGTCAACCTACTTCTGTGCGGATGCGCGATGCTGGAGCCATGAGATGGATCTCCGTAGCATTGTTCGCCGCGCTCCTCGCCGCCTCCTGCAGCTCGGATTCGTCGGACATCGGCGCCGGCACCAGTACGTCGTCGTCGACGACGACCGCGGCGCCGACGACTGCGGGGCCGACCACGACGCTTGCGGCGACCACCGCGCCGCCGGCGACGACCGCGGCGCCGAGCACGACTACCGAAGTGCCCGATGATCTACCCGGCGAAGCATTCGACCTCATGCCCCAGACCGGCGCGTTGCTTGCGGTCCACGGTGTGGCCCACGACGACATCTTGAACGTGCGCGACCTGCCCGGACTCACCGGCGACATTGTCGCCACCCTTGACCCTCTCGCCAACGACTTCGCCTTCGCAGGCAGGGCACGGCTTCTGCCCAACAGCATCTGGTGGGAAATCACGACCGCCGATGGTGTGACGGGCTGGGTGAGTGCGGCCTTCACCGCAGCGGAGGGTCCGACCACCGACAGCACGGCCTTCATCGTCGATCAGATCGGGCGGCCGTCAGCCGACTCGATAGAGGCCGTCGGGTTGGAGGTCGCCGAGTCGATCACCGACGAGGAATACGTCCAGCGCATCGTCATCTCCGTTGCCCCGACCGAGGGCGATCTCGGGGAGATCACCTACGACGTGGTCGGCCTCGGCGACGATGCAGTCTCTGGTCAGCGACTCCACATCTTCGTGGTCGACGAGGAAGGCAACGGCACGTGGACCCTGCGCACCGTGGAGGCGACATCCATGTGCCACTCCCACCGCGGCACGACGCCCGAGGGGCTGTGCAGCTAGCTAACGCACGCTGGGGTCTGTCCCCAGTGTGCGTTAGAGACTGTCGATGCGGCGCTGGACGTGGGGCATGAACCAGCCGGCATAGCGCTGCTGAACCTCTGGCAACAGCCAGTCGTCGTTGGTCACCACGCCCCGGCACACATCGGTGCCGCATCCGCATTCGAGCCGGTACGGGGCAAGTCGAGCGGTGGCGTAGTCGTGACAGAGCTCGACACCGATGGGGATGTCACGCATGGCGACATACGTGACGTTGCCGACGAAACCGACGTTGGCATCGCAAGAATGGTTGATGTGGATCGTCATGTCGTCGTACTCGTCGGCATGGCGGGGTGTGAGGAACATGTCGTCATCGATTTGCAGGGAGAAGTCGCCGAGTTCTCCGGTCAAGCGCTGGACTTCGTCGAAGTCGACGATGTGTCCGACCTTGACCGCCACTCGTTCCCCCGCCACGATCGGCTCGGCGGCAAACACGGCCAGCCCTCCCAGGTGGCTCTCACGCACGTCGACTTTGGGCGATCGCCAGACCCTCACTGGTTCCATCGCGGCAGTATGCCAGTTGTGGCATTCAGGAGCGGATCGGGCAGGCTTGCACTCGAATGACTGACACTCTCCCCGCCACCGACGTCGTCGCGGTCCGCAACCGCACTCGTTGGGTCTTGATCTTCTCGGTGTTCCCCGCCGGCATGGGGATGACCGCCACCTTCGCCGCCACCAGCCTCGCCGCGAAAGAGATGACCGACAACGACGCGCTGGCCACGCTGGCTGCGACGATGACTGCGATCGGTGGCGCGATCGCCGCGCTCCCATTGGGCGCACACATGGCCGATCACGGCCGCCGATCTGGTCTGACGCGCGCATGGTCTATCGGCATCGTCGGCGCGATCCTCGCATTCGCGGCGGTGCTGACTCAGTTCTACCCGTTGCTCCTGGTGGGCGTTCTCGGAGTGGGAGTTGGCCAGGGGGCGAGCCTTGCCGCCCGCTACGCCGCGGCCGACCTTGCCGAGCCCCAGCACCGTGCTCGAGACATCGGCATCGTGATGTGGGCCAGCTCCATCGGCTCGGTGCTCGGCCCGACTGTGGCTTTGGGTGGCGCGGGCTGGATCGCTCTCAACCTCCTCGGCATCGACGAACTCGCCGGGCCGTTCCTGATGGCGATCGTCGCGTTCATCATCGCCGTCACGGTCGTCCGCACCAAGCTTCATCCCGACCCTCTTCTGCTCGCCAAAGAGCTCGGATCTGCCACCGACGTCAAGCGCCCGACACTCGGGCGATCATTCCGCAACCTCTTCACTCATCGCCTGGCCGCCATCGCCGTGCTCGCCATGGCGGTTGGTCAAGGCGTGATGGTTGCGGTCATGACCGTCACGCCCCTGCACATGGACGACGGCGACCACGAAGCCCGCATCATCGGTCTTGTCATCTCGCTCCACATCGTGGGCATGTACTTCTTCAGCCCGGTGGTGGGCTGGATCGTCGACCGGGTGCCGAGCACGGTGATGGTTGCCGCCGCCGGACTCACCTTGTTCGTCGGCGCGGAGATGGCGTCGCACACCGATGCCACCGACCGACTCGGCGTCTTCATCGGGCTGTTCCTTGTCGGGCTCGGCTGGTCGTTCGCCATGATCTCGGGGGCATCGCTCATCAGCTCGGTGTTCGACATCAGCGAGCGGGCATCCGTCCAGGGCGCGGCCGACTTCACCATGGTCGCCTCTGGCGCGACGGGCGGTCTGCTCTCGGGCGCGATCGTGGAGGCCACCGACTACCACACACTCAGCCACTGGGCAGCCGTGCTCGCCCTGGCCCTTGTTGCCGCCGCGCTCTACCCGACGGTCACTCGGATGCGCCCGGCGTCTCCGGCTGCAAGTGCCGGCTGAAGAACTCCAGGATCAACTCGGCTCGCTGCACGCGATGGGTCGGCGAACCCGAGCGACTGAGCTCATGCGTCTCCTCCGGGAAAAGGTAGTACTCGACATCCCGATCACGTTCCTTCAACGCGTAGAACAGCTGATCGGCCTGCTCGTGAGGGCATCGGAGGTCCTGGTCCGAGTGGACGACCAGCAGCGGCGTGGTCATCTCATCCACATAGCTGATCGGTGACATTCTCAGCAGCTCAGCCGCGTTGTCGAGAGCGCTCTCACCGAACCAGAACGCGCACACTCCCGCGATGTCGGACGTGAGATCGAGGGTGAGGAGATTGTTCACCCCCCGCTCCGAACATGCGGCCGCAAACCGGTCGGTGTGGCCGACGATCCAGCTGGTCATGTAGCCGCCGTAGCTCCCACCGAGAACACCCATGCGATCGGCGTCGATGAACGGAAACTGCTCGAGCGCGGCGTCGACCACGGCCATGCAGTCGTCGAAGTCGACTGCCCCCCACCCCGGCCCATCGAGGGCCTTGCCGCGAATGGCTCGGCCCCAGTCGTTGTCTCGCCCGGAGCTTCCTCTCGGATTGGCGAACACCACCACGAACCCTGCCCGCGCTTCCATCTGGGCTTCGTCGTAGAAGAAGTCGCCGTACTGGGTGAACGGCCCACCATGAATGTTGAGCAGCATCGGGTACTGCTTGGACGGGTCGAAGTCGGCG
Source organism: Acidimicrobiales bacterium (assembly GCA_029263175.1). Taxonomy (GTDB): domain Bacteria; phylum Actinomycetota; class Acidimicrobiia; order Acidimicrobiales; family Aldehydirespiratoraceae; genus JAACCU01. The sequence goes on from JAJCXZ010000073.1 coordinate 43,890, forward strand.
GGGCGATATATCCAGGCGTCGACCTCAGCGTCGCCGCTCACCGCGGTGAAGCGCTCGGCTGGGATCGGTTCGGACGCCCGGGTGAGGGTTCGGGTGACGTTGGTGAGGCGGCGCTCGCCGCTCTCGTCGACGACGAAAAGCTCGGCTGCATGGGTCGGATTCTCGGCTACGAACGCCACGGTCGAACCCGCCGACGACCAACCCGAAACCCAGCGGTCGCCGCCGACGACCTCGGTGACGTTTCCGTCGAGATCGACGTCGTGCAGCGAGACGCGGCCCTGGTCAGCGACAAGGGCTCGCAGCGAATCTCCGACCCATTCAGGCGGGGCGGACACCGGGAAGGCGAGCCAGTCGCGATCGACCGAGGTCGTCAGCCACGTCGGCTGCGCCGCACCGTCGTTCAACAGGCCAACGTGTGAGTTCTGGGGGAAGACGGCAGCATCGTCATAGCCCGTGCAGGCGACCCGGTCCTGGGGGTCGATGGCTGGGGCGCCGTAGACACCGTCACCGTTGGTGACCACCTCGACATCGTCGGACTCGAGATCGATCGACGCGATATCGCTCGACAAGATCCGCTCGGATGTGTCGGAGCGGCTGGCCAAGAGCCGAACCGAATCGCTGAACCATGCCGGCGCGGAGAAGTCGGAGTCTCCGGGCGTGACATCGAAGGCTGCAGCCGAGCCGTCGGTTGGCACGACAAGGACGTGCATCGGCCGGTCGAGTGTCATCCCCTCGCCGTTGAGCCGATACATCGGCCGATCGATCCTGCGAGGCTTGCGGGCTTCGACCTCGGAACTCTCGTAGTGCTCGCCACGAACCCGGGAGGCGAACGCGATCATGGAGCCGTCAGGCGAAAATGCCAGCTGAGCGATGCGCTCGTCGCGATCGCACAACAGGCTGGCCTCGCCAGGACCATCGGTGGCGAGGAGGTAGAGAGATGAGCGAGTGCGGCCCTTGTCGTCTTTGCGGCGAGTGGAGGTGAATGCGATCGACCGGCCGTCCGGTGCCCATCGAGGCGAGCCGTCGGTTTCTTCACCCGCGCTGATCGGGCGGGGGTTCGACTTCCCGTCGACGTCGATCAACCAGACCCGGCTGCGGTAACGATTCGCGGCCGTGTCGACCCTGGTGACGACGTAGGCCACCTGGGTCCCGTCCGGCGAGAGCTGTGGGTCACTGGCCCACGCGAGATGTTCGATGTCAGTTGGCTGCATCGCATGAAGCTAGCCAGCGGCATCAGGCCACCGCCATCAGGGCGACACCGCTGATACACGCGCCGATGCCCGCGACCTGCCACCAACGCAGCGGATGGAGGCGAAACACCGCGGCCAGGCCTGCGGTCACTGCGGGAAAGGTGGCCCCAGTGACCGCCACCTGGGTTATTGATCCACGCTGTGCACCGAGGGCGAACGCAGCGACCGCCAGTCCACCGGCGATACCGGATCCGAGAGTGGTGAGCCGGATCCCGAGTTGCGGAAAGCGCGGAACGCCCCGCCGTGTTGCGACGAGAGCCAAGACGATCAGACCCATTGACCGCTGAGACAGGGCGGGCCAGACGCCCGAGGCCTCGCTGGTGCCGGCGAGGAATGTCAATGCCGACCCGAAACACAGCCCGGCCATGAGACCCCAGAAGAGTCCGGTCTTCGTTGCCGACGTCGGCCCCGGCGAGATCGATGCCAACACGATTCCGACAAGACCAACCGCGACACCGACGATCACCAAGCCCTCGACGGAGCCGCCAGTCGCCACGTCATAGACGATCGGAATCACCGTGGACACAAGGGCGGCCGTGGGCGACACCACCGCAGGCGACGACAGGGCCAGACCGTGAAACATCGACATCAGGGCGAAGCCGACGGTCAGACCGGAAGCCGCTCCGAGCATGACGTCGTCGAACGCGAACTCGCTCGGCACCACCAGCGACAGCGCCGTCAGAGAGAGGACGCCGGCGATGAGCATTCCGACTACTACCGTCAGCGCTTGTGCCCGACGGGTGGCCAGTCCGCCCAGGAAATCGCTGATGCCGATGCCGAACGCGTAGCAGAGGCCAAAGACGATCGACACGGCCGGGAGTCTGTCAGTGATCCCGCGAAAGAGCTACTGTCCCGGGATACTGGAGGGACATGAGCGGATCAGCGTGAACGACTACGACACCCGACTCGATGGCCGGCGGGCCTTGGTCACTGGTGGAGGGTCGGGCATCGGAGCGGCCATAGCGGCCACGCTGCGCTCAGCCGGCGCCGAGGTGCGCACGTGCGACATCGATCCGGACTCGGCTCCTGACCACATCTGCGATGTCAGTGACGACGAGGCCGTCGCTGCGCTGTTCGCCGCGCTGAACACCGATCTCGGCGGTCTCGACATCTGCGTCAACAACGTCGGCGTGGCCGGCCCGACGGGGCGGGTCGAAGACATGGACCCAGTCGAGTTCGATCGCTGTATGCAGGTCAATGTTGGCGGTACCTATCGGGTCGCCCGCCATGCGATCCCGTTGATGCGTGCCGCCGGAAACGGTTCGATCGTCAACATCTCGTCGACGGCAGGACACTGGGGCTACCCGCTGCGCACTCCCTACGCCGCGTCGAAATGGGCCATCGAAGGCATGACCAAAACCTGGGCGATGGAGCTCGGGCGGCACAACATCCGCGTCAACTGCATCGCCCCCGGCACCATCGCCGGTCCCCGCATGACCGGGGTGATCGAGCGTGAGGCCGCGGCGATGGGCTTGACCACCGACCGCGTGAAGGCCAGCTACGAAGACCAGGTCTCCATGCGCACGTTCATCGATGCTTCCGACATCGCCGCCATGGCAACGTTTCTGTGCAGTGACGCCGCTCGGTTCATCAACGGCGAGATCATGGGCGTTGACGGAAACTGCGAAACACTGCGCACCGCGTGGCCCGACGAGGCGCGGGTCCAGTCAGATATCGACTTCTAGCCCAGCCGCGACAACGCCGGCCCCGAAGGACCGGCGTCGCCACTGTCTCTGGAGACTTCCCGAGGGATCAGCCCACAGTAAGGGTCGTGACCATGCCCTCCTCGAAGTGGCTCTCGAGCGTGCCGTCGTCCTCGGTCTCTGCGAGGTTGCAGAAGAGGATGTAGGTGCCGGCCTCGAGGTCGAACACCTGAGAGGCCTTGGTGCCGGCCTCGAACTCTTCGATCTCGCCGATGAAGTCCTCTTCGGCCAAGTCGTCCTCGACGACCTTGCCGGTCGACGCATCGAACGGCAGGTCATCAGGTGAGTCCGCTCGGACAATGACGAGTTCGTGGTTCTCACCGCCCATGTTGTCAGCCGTGATCGTCACCTCCCCGGCATCGATTGATGAGGATGAGAGCTCGACGCTCCACTCGCTCAGCTCAGCCGTCAGGCCTGATTCGTCGTCGGAGCCACATGCCGAAAGCACTACTCCCATGGCAGCGACAACGGCAACGGTCCTTTTCGCAATCTTCATGTTCTGTCCCTTTCCCATTTTCACAGCGTCATCCCGTTATGACGCTGCGACGGTCACCGTCAACTCCATGCCGAGTTCCCGGTGACCCGGGATCAGGCAGAAGAAGATGGTGTCGTGCTTGATGACGCCGGCGTTGAAGTCGCCGGTTTCGCCAGACTTGATGCGGGGAGTCACGTCGTCGTCACTCCGGCCGAAGTTGTGCTGCGAATCGCCGATGTTGTGGAGGATGAAGTTCAGCTCCGTGCCAGGGCTGACCGTGATCTCATCCTCAGAGAAATCGAAGTCCAACATGTCGATGTGGACCGTTTGCTTGGCAAGCACGGTCGGTGCCGACTCGTGGGTCGCATACGCAGGTATTACCAACAATGCCGCCAGCGCAATCCACGCCACGACAACCGTCGCGATAAAGCCTGTCGAATCTGTTCCAGTGTTTGGCCGCAACGAGACCACCTCCCAACTCGCTGCCACTGACGGTAGGCATTTCACACCTACACGTACATAGTTGCGACCCCATATTGGCTAAACGTTGTGAATTGAAACAGGGTCCAAAGTCAGTCCGCGTGTTTGGCGATGACTTGCTCACCGAACGCGGCCATGGACGCGTGGGTGTCTTTGCGGTGCAGGTACACGGGCACCATCATCCGGTCCATTCCCCACGAGGCGGCCTCTTCGACAGCCGCATCAGGATCATCACCGAACAGGCCCCTGTGCGCGCTCGTGAACTCGATCTCTTCAGGGTCGCGTCCGCTGTCGGCAGCGGTTTGCCGGCAGATGTCGAAGAGTTCGGCGATATCGCCGTTGGCCGGGTAGAAACCGTCGCCCATTCGCCCGGCGCGTTCCGCGGCCGCGCGACTATGGCCACCGATGTGGATCGGCACACGGCCGTTGGCCGGCTTGGGGTTCGACGAGATGTTGGCGAAGCTCACGAACTCGCCTTCGAACGTCACGTCATCACGGCCCCAGACCTGGCGCATCGCGTCGGCGTACTCCTCGGTGCGGGGTCCCCGCCGAGGCCACGACACATCCAGAGCAGCGAACTCTTCTTTCAACCAACCGATGCCGATGCCGAGCTCGACACGACCACCTGACATGGCGTCGAGCGTGGCTACCTCTTTGGCGTACGTGAGCGGGTGGCGTTCGGGCAGCAACGAGATGCCGGTAGCGAGCCGGAGGTTGGTCGTGACGGCTCCAACCCAACTCAGCCAGACGAGGGGATCCGGGATGGGGTTGTCGCCTGAGCCAGGCATCTTGCCGTCGGGGGCATAGGGATACTCCGACTCGTATCCCTCGGGGTAGACGATGTGCTC
>JAJCXZ010000074.1 GCA_029263175.1 Acidimicrobiales bacterium
AGATTGTACGGGCCTAGACCTGGGCCCGCATCCAGCCGGGGTCCTAGCGCTCGTTGCGGGCACTTGCCAGGGGTTCGTTCTCCATCGGCATCAGCAGCGCCGCCGCTACTCCGGGCACCTTGTCGCCGGTAGGCAACCCGACCTTGTACCCCTCCCTTGGGGGGCCGGCACCAAAGGTTCCGAAAAGCCGGTCCCACAAGCTGAAAACGGTGCCGAAGTTCGAGTTCAACAGCGAGATACAGGCCATGTGGTGGCGCCGGTGGAGCGAGGGGACGATAAACAACGCCCCCGCGAGTTTCTCGATTGTGCGTCCCTCGCCGATATCGGCGTGCTCGAAATAGTTGAAGGCGTTGAACACGGTCTCGAATACGACCACCGCGGCCGCCGGTGCCCCGAGTACGACGATCCCGGCCATACGCATCGGGAACGACAAGAGCAGCTCGCCCGGATGAAACCGCGCCGCAGTTGAGACCGTCAGTGCCGTGTCGCTGTGGTGGACCTTGTGAAAGCGCCAAAAGAACGCGATGCGATGGTTGGCGCGATGCCACCAGTAAGAAACCAAATCGAGACCCATAACCGTTGCGGCCAACGACACCGCTGCCGGAGCTTCAATGATGTTGAACACCCCGACACCCGCTTCACGCGCCAGTTGCGAGGCCCACACCATGCATAACCCGCACACCAACGCCGTCACGGCTCCGCCCAAGGCGAACAACACAGCGTTAACACGCAAACTTCCCGGGCGGCCTACGAACGGACGCAGCCGTTGTAACAGGTAGGCAACGGCGACAAGTGCCGCCAAGCCTACCAAACGCAACGTGCGCGGATCGCCGCTCACCACTTGCGCGCGAGCAATCTGGCCAACGCGGCTCTTTGCTCTGGTAAGGAAGGTATTTCTTTCAACGCTGCGATGGGCCGAAGCTTAGAGGAGAGACCTTGGCCGTCCGCAAGTTGGATGTTCAAGCCCGGACGTGCGTTCAATTCGAGCACTAAAGGGCCGAGGTCGCGATCCAGCACGATATCGCAGCCTAGATACCCCAAGCCGACCAGATCGTAACAACGGGCGCTGAGTTCGCACAGCCTCTCCCAGTGCGGGATTATCGTGCCCGCGAGCACTGCCCCCGTATCGGGATGCTGATCGACGATCTTGTCCCGCCACACACCGGATACCGTCGTTCCGGTCACCAGATCCACGCCGACGCCGACCGCCCCCTGGTGAAGGTTAGCCTTTCCGTCCGACATACGCGTCGGCAACCGGACCATCGCCGCCACCGGTAAGCCTCTGAACACGATCATACGGATATCTGGAACGCCGCGGTAGCTGAGCTTGTCGAAAAGTGGATCGAACTTGACGCGGTACTCGACCATCGCGATGTCGGGTTTACCGCCAAGACTGTGCATGCCGCTCAAGATGTTCGACACGTGGTGCGAGACCTCGACGAGCGTGACAACGTTGCCGCTGCTCAGGCGAAACCTATCGCGCGAGCGGCCGGTAACAACCATGACTCCTTTTCCGCCGCTGCCCTGTGCCGGCTTGATGACAAAGTCCTCTTCATCCCCGATCAGGTCGAGTAGATTACGGACTTGGTGCTGGATCTCGACGACGGCGTAGAGCTTCGGGACGGCAATGCCTGCACGCACCGCGAGCTGTTTGGTCAGCAGCTTGTTGTCAACCAGCGGGTAGAGCCGCCGAGGATTGTACTTTTGGATGAAATCGCCATTGCGGCGGTTCATACCGAGCAGACCGTAACGGCGTAGAGCTCCAGGCGTCGCGATCATGGCTGGCGTCTATCCGCGAACAAAACCTCACGGAATCTCCACAGCTCACTCAAGCGGTATCCGGTATAACGGCCGAGCATCAGAGTCGCAGCCAGCACGACCAAAAGGAGTTCGGGAAACACGAACAATAGATAGGTAAGCTGCTTCGCGCTCATCATCACATAGGCAAGACTCGCAACGACTAGGCTGCCCGCTCCCTGCTGAAGCGCATCGCGCGAACCGTTTTCTTCCCATACGACCGACATACGCTCGATAGTCATGGCCAACACCACCATCGGGAACAGCGCCACCGAAAGCCCGCTCTGAAACCCGAGCTTGTGTGCCAACAGGGTAACTGCAGCCATCAAAATCACCACGACAATCAAAACCGCAGCCACACGCGGGACCGCAAGCAGGTGCAGAGTCTCGAAGTAAAAACGGATGGTCAGCCCCAAGGCGATGATCAGACTGAAAAGTACGATGCCCGAGACCAGTTGCGTCTCGCGGAACGCCAGCGCGATGAGTACCGGCATGAAGGTTCCGAAAGTGTGAAACCCGATCAGGTTGCGCATCAGCACGACCAAGAACGCGCCGAGAGGAATCGTAAGCAATATCTTGTAAACGTTCTGGGTCTCTATCGGCAAACCAAACATCGAATACTCGAGAATCCGTGAGCCCTACACTCGCGCACGCGTCTCTGCCACAGAGACTACGGCACGAATGTCGCTTGCGACTGAAAACTCGACCACCGCAGGCTCGCCGCCCTTTACTTTCACGAGC
>JAJCXZ010000075.1 GCA_029263175.1 Acidimicrobiales bacterium
CGGCCTCGTGCACCCCCGAGCAGCGCGCCGTGATCGAGCAGATCAACAATGAACGTGACGCTGCAGGCGAAACGATGCTCGTTCCTCACCCTGAGCTCATCGCGCAGGCTCAGCTCTGGGCCGACTCCATGGCGGCCGAAAACGACCTCCGTCACTCAGATCTGTCGGGTGAAGGGATCCCTGGCGGGTGGGGCGTGATCGGCGAAAACGTCGGTACCGGCGAAGACCTCTCGGCAATCCAGGGCGCGTTCCTCGGGTCCCCTGCACACCGGGCCAACATGCTTGACCCGCGCTTCGACACCATGGGCACGGGCGTCGCTTTCGCCAGAGACGGCAGCGTCTGGGTCGTGCAACTCTTCGCCCAGTACCACCCAGGCTCAGACCTGACCTGACCCTCAGATGAGGGGGCTAGACGCTGAGGAGGTCGCGTGCGCCGGTGTCGCTGCTGGGGTGACGCAGCTTCGACATGGCGCGGGCCTCGATCTGGCGGATGCGCTCACGGGTGAGGTTGAAGTGCTCGCCGACCTCTTCGAGAGTGCGCGGTTCACCACGGTCGAGACCGAAGCGAAGCTTCAGGATCTCGCGCTCACGCTCATCGAGTGGGCCGAGCAGACGGGCGATCTCGTCGGGCAGCAGCGACGTAGCGGCGACCTCGAACGGTGAATCGGCCGAGCGATCTTCGACAACGTCGCCGAGTTCGGCGTCGCCGTCTTCGCGCAAGGGCTCCGAGAGCGAGAGCGGTTCGGCGGCGAAGCGGAGCGCCTCGGTGACCTTGTCTTCGGGCATCTCGACTTCGATCGCCAACTCCGAGAGAGTGGCGGGTCGGCCGTACTTCAGCTCGAGGCGAGCACGGGCCTTCTGGAGGCGAGCGAGAGTGTCGCCGGCGTGCACCGGAAGGCGAATTGTGCGGCCCGTGTTGGCGATACCACGGGTGATCGCCTGACGAATCCACCAGGTGGCATAGGTCGAGAACTTGAACCCCTTACGCCAGTCGAACTTCTCGACTGCGTGCATCAGCCCCAGGTTGCCTTCCTGGATCAGATCAAGCAGGGGAAGACCGGAGGCCTGGTACTTCTTGGCGATCGAAACAACGAGTCGGAGATTCGACTGCACGAACGTGCGCTCGGCGCCTTCGCCCTTTTGCAGGGTGCGACGCAGCTCACGCTTGCGGGCCGGGGTCAACTCGACGTCGACCTTCTCGAGTTCTTCGCGCGCTTCCGCGCCTGCCTCAATGGCCTGGGCGAGGCGAACCTCGTCTTCCTTGGTGAGCAGCGGATACTGGCCGATATCGGTCAGATACAGGCGTACGAGATCTTCTTCGTCCCGTTCGACTCGCTCCTTTGCCACGGAAATCCCTCTCGTAGATGGCCCGTCCTCGGCACGATACCGAGTGTTGACCGTCACACCACCGGCGCGACCATTCGGAATATCTCGGCAAATTTCGCATCGGGCCTGAGCGCGTCCGATTGCGCCGACACCAGGTCGATCATGAGGAACTCGACCGCTCTGCGCAAGGACCAATCTGCATGAGGATCACAATGGGTGACCATTTCGGCGCATTCCCTGATCAGCTGACCAGTCAATGCTGCAGCAACGCCGACCGGATCTGACGTGTCGGCCAGGGCAACCAGAGCATCCTCCAGAGCGGGCTCAGCGGGCACGATGGCGCGCTCATCGGCAAGCAGCACCGAGTCGGGCAGCACCTCAGCCAGGGCGGCAACATGCGATCCGAGATGGCGGCTCAGGGTGGCCAGCCACACCGCGTCAGCGGGGTCGTCAACTCGCTCGACCCAACCGCCGAACAGCTCGAAGAGCCGACTGGTCAACCACTGCAGCGAAGCACACACGCGTGCGTTGTGCGCCGCATTCATCGATCGACCGCGTTCATCCCCGGTACCGGTTGACGATCGGCATTCGCCGGTCACGACCGAAGGCCTTCTTCGTGATACGTGTGCCGATCGGTGTCTGGCGTCGCTTGAATTCGGCAATGTCGACAAGACGACAGATCCGCTGAACCATCTCCGGATCGGACCCCTCGATGCCGAGGCCCACAATCTCGGCCGCAGTGTGATCGTCCTCCACATAGGCCCGCAGGATCGGATCGAGCACCTCATAGGGCGGCAACGATTGATCGTCACGCTGTCCCGGCTTCAACTCCGCGGAGGGAGCTTTCGTGAGCGAGCCCTGAGGAATCCATGGCTTGCCGGCTTGTGCGTTACGCCAATGGCCGAGCTCATAGACCCGGAGCTTCCAGACATCCTTGATCGCAGCGAACGCTCCAGCCGTGTCGCCGTAGAGCGTCGAGTAGCCGACGGCGGACTCGCTTTTGTTGCCGGGGGTCAGGACGAGCCATCCGTGTTCATTGGCGAGCGCCATGAGGATGACGCCGCGGAGCCGGCTCTGCAGGTTCTGATCGGTGAGGTCGCCCACCTCGATCCTGCCGTCGGCCACGTGGGGCACGAGCATCTCGGCGAACGCTGCGTGAGCGGGCTCGATCGGCACGATCCGGGTGTCGATGCCCATATTGGTGCCGAGTTCCTCGGCGTCGCTGATCGAGTGGTCGCTCGAATAGCGCGAGGGCATGAGGATGCCGAACACATTCTCGGCACCGAGCGCGTCGACGGCGATGGCTGTGACGAGCGATGAATCGACGCCGCCGGACACACCGAGACAGATCTGCATGAACCCGCTCTTGCGGACGTAGTCACGCACGCCGAGCACGAGGGTCTCCCACTCTTCGGCGAGGGGGCTCAGCGGCTCGGCCATCGGTCCGGGCACGAACGTGCGCTGGGCAGCATGTGTCGGCGTGACGAATGTGGTCGGGTACCGGTCGAGCGTCGCCGCGGCAGGAGAAAGCTCGACGTCGAACACGTCGAGCGATTCGACGAACGACTCGCACCTGGCAGTGATGGCCGGGCCATCAGCGGTGGGGCTCACGACGAACGATCCCCCATCGAAGACGAGTTCGTCCTGGCCGCCGACGAGGTTGACGTAGACGACCGGAATCGAGGACTCGTCAACGCGTTCTTTGATGACATCTTCACGGACCTGCTGCTTGCCGCCCCGAAATGGGGAGCCGTTGATGTTGATGACGAGCCGGGCGCCACCGCGCGCCAGCTGGGTGACGGGGCCATCGGGGATCCATGAGTCTTCGCACAGCGTTACGCCAACGGAGGCGCCACCAATCTCGTACAGCGCCAGAGACTGATCGCCGGGACGGAAGTGGCGGAGCTCATCGAACACGTCGTAGTTGGGCAGGTGGCGCTTGTGATACGTGCCGAAGATCTTCCCTTCAGCACAGACCGCCACTGCGTTCCAAACACCGTTGAAATAGTCGATCCCGCCAACGTCTTGGATGACGCGGTCGGCTGCGCCGCCGAAATCGTCGCCATCAGCGAAGCCGACAATGGCGACGGTGCGGCCTGTGCCAGCCGCAAACTTCTCGAGCGCAGCGCGGTTGGCGGCCACGAAACCGGGCTTCAACACGAGGTCTTCGGGCGGATAGCCCGTGAGGGTCATCTCCGGAAGAATCACGACGTCGGCGCCGAGACCGGATGCCTCGTCGACGACCGCCGAGGCCCTCGCCAGGTTGCCATCGAGATCGCCCACCACCGCGTTGAACTGCGAGATGGCAATGCGCAGAGTTTCTGGAGTCTCGGTCACCCACTCATCGTAGAGGTCAAGCGCCGTACCCGGAATCGAGAACGGACCCTCCAACGCACACTGGGGACATCGTTCACGCTGCGATGATGCAGTCCCAGTGTGCGTTAGAGCTCGTTAGGCCAGTGCGCTGCAGACGGTGTTGGTCAGCAACGTCGACAGGACATACGGGTCGGCGTTGGCGTTCGGGCGACGATCCTCGATGTAACCCTTGCCGTCCTGCGCGACCTGCCACGGGATGCGGATCGAGGCACCACGATCAGAGACGCCGTAGCTGAACTGGTCGAAACGCTGGGTCTCGTGAGCGCCGGTGAGGCGGTCCTCGATACCGACGCCGTAACCCTCGAGGTGGCGTTCCGGCACACCCAGGGCACCCATCGCCTCGCACGCTGCGATGATGGATTCGTAGTTCTCACGCATCGCCCTGGTGGAGAAATTGGTGTGCATGCCGGCGCCGTTCCAGTCACCCTTCATCGGCTTGGCCTCGATGCTCACCTCGACGTTGTGCTCCTCCGCCAGACGGAAGAGAAGGTAGCGGGCAACCCACATGTGGTCGCCGACGGCGACCGTGTCTGCCGGGCCGATCTGGAACTCCCACTGACCGGGCATGACCTCGGCGTTGGTGCCAGAGATGGCGAGGCCGGCATCCATGCAGGCCTTCGTGTGCTCCTCGATGAGGTCACGGCCGTGGATCTTGAGCGCGCCGACGCCGCAGTAGTACGGGCCCTGGGGCGCCGGGAATCCGTTGTTCGGAAAGCCGGCGGGCCAACCGGTGGCCGGGTTGATCAGCGTGTACTCCTGCTCCAGACCGAACCACGGTTCCTGGTCGCCGTACTTCTCGAGCGCGGCGCGGGCGCCCGCACGAGTGTTGGTGGGGTGGGGCGAGAGGTCAGCGGTGAGTGCCGTCTCGCAGAGGACGAGGATGTCGTTGCCGCCGCGAATCGGGTCAGGGCACTGGAAAACCGGCTGGAGAACAACGTCGGAGTTGTCGCCAGTGGCCTGGTTGGTGCTGGAGCCGTCGTAGCCCCAGACGCCGGGCTCGTCGCCGTCGGCCAGGATCTTGGTCTTGGAGCGGATCTCGGCCGTCGGCACACTGCCGTCGATCCACAGGTACTCAGCCCGGTAGGCCATGGTGTTCTCAATCCTTGTTCGTTGCCCGCATCGCGGGAGTGTCGTCGCGCGCCAGTCTGGCGGTTCGGGGGCCATGGTTCCAAGACGGAATTTCAGTGCTGTTGCTCATTTGTGAACGGAGTGTGAACGCACCCCATCGACCCTTCGCACAGGCTGAGATGCGCGGCAACCTGGGAATCGGTCGCCCGCCCGGGCAAACTTGTTTGACGGCAATCACCGATGGAGCCGAGATGTCACGTGAACAGGAATACGTGCTGCGAACCGTCGAGGAACGCGGCGTTCGACTGATCCGTCTCTGGTTCACTGACGTGCTCGGCAAGCTCAAGTCGGTCGCTATTTCGCCCGCGGAGCTCGAGGCTGCGTTCACCGACGGCGTGCAGTTCGACGGCACCGCGATCGACGGCTTCTCCCGCATCCACGAATCCGACGTGCTCGCCCGCCCCGACGCCACCACGTTTGAGTTGTTGCCATGGGCGAAGGACGACGAGCCGTCCGGTCGAATGTTCTGCAACATCGCCAACCTCGACGGCTCGCCGTTCGAGGGCGATCCTCGTCAGATTCTGCGCCGCAATCTCGACAAGGCCCGCGCGGCGGGCTATTCCTTCTTCGCTGCCCCCGAAGCCGAGTTCTTCTACTTCGCGTCGGGCGATTCGGCCGACGGACCTCCGCAACCTCTCGATCACGCCGGCTACTTCGACCTCACCACCGGCGACGTCTCGAGTGATCTTCGCAAGCGCACGATCCACATGATCGAGGCGATGGGCATTCCGGTGGAGTACTCCTTCCACGAGGACAGCCCAAGCCAACACGAGATCGATCTGCGCTACACCGAAGCGCTCGACATGGCTGACAACGTGATGACGCTGCGTCTCGTCGTCAAGAAGATCGCCATGGAACGAGGCGTCTACGCCACGTTCATGCCCAAGCCGCTCAATGGTGTGCAGGGTTCGGGCATGCACACCCACCTGTCGCTTTTCGAGGGCGAGACGAACGTCTTCCACGATCCCGACGACAAGTATGGGATGTCGACTACGGCCAAGCAGTTCACTGCGGGAATCCTGCGTCACGCCCGCGAGATCACCGCGGTCACCAACCAGCTCGTCAACAGCTACAAGCGGTTCGCAGAGAAGTCCGAAGCGCCGCCCTACGTTTCGTGGGCCCGCAACAATCGCTCGGCGCTCGTGCGTGTGCCCGTCCGCAAACAGGGCAAGCCCGAGTCCGCCCGGATCGAGTATCGAGCTCTCGATGGCGCGTGCAATCCGTATCTCGCATATTCGATGCTGCTCGCCGCCGGCCTTCGCGGGATCGAGGACGGCTATGAACTGCCGCCGGAAACGAACGTCAACCTGTTCGAGCTGACCGACAGCGAGCGCCATGAGATCGGCGTCGAGCCGCTGCCGCGCTCACTCGACGAGGCGCTCGACGTGATGGAGGAATCCAAACTCGCCCGAGACACTCTCGGAGACCACGTCTTCGAGTGGTTCCTGCGCAACAAACGCGCCGAGTGGGCCGAATTCTGCGCCCACGTCACACCCTTCGAACTCGACCGGTACCTCTCGAGCTGGTGACCTGATGGACCCTCTGCTCGTCCACCCCGACCCGGCCCCGCCGGAGTTGGTCCAGGCGCTCGATATGGGCGGCTGGGCCTGGAAGGGGGCGTCCGATGTCGACGCCGCCCGCAGGGACGAGCCGGCCGACGGCTGGGTCGGCGCGGTCATCGTCGCCGGAAGCGACTCGGAGGAGGCGTTCCGTTTCTGCCGTGCGATCCGGTCCGGAGACGTCAACGTCGACTCCGTCCTGCTGCTCATCGGCGGCGGCCAGCTGGCTTCGTTGGACTTTCGTGAGGACCTGTTCGACGACTTCTGCCTCTACCCGTTCCACCCTGTGGAGTTGGAGGCGCGGCTCAAGCACCAATTCCGCCGGTCAGGACAGATCGCACGCGCCGAGGTCATCGAATACGGCCCACTGGCGATGAACCTGGAGACGTACCAGGCCCTGATCGAGGGCAAGCCGCTTGACCTCACCTACATGGAGTACGAGCTGTTGAAGTTCCTGGCGTCGCATCCCGGCAAGGTCTTCACCCGCGAGACGTTGCTCAGCCGGGTCTGGGGCTACGACTACTACGGTGGCGCCCGCACCGTCGACGTCCACGTGCGACGCCTGCGCGCCAAACTCGGCGAGGAGCACGCCAACCTCATCCAGACGGTGCGGTCGGTCGGCTACAGCTTCGGCGCCTCCCGCTGGGCCTAGTTGAAACGGTGGGGTCAGACCCCTGTTTCAACTCAGCGCAAGCCACGGCAGAGTGTGGTGATCAGGTGGTGGAAGTCGGTGTCGGGGTGGCGCTCGTCCGCGCTGTGCTCGAGTACGAGGAATCCGTGGATGGCGCTTCGGACGCTGCGGGCGAAGGTTGCGGCATCTCGATCACTCGCCCCTGCGGCCCGGTGCAGCAAGACGAAGACGCCATGGAGCTCCTCGTCGGCGCTCCCGAGCTCATCGGCCGATGCCCGTAGCGTCGCAACAAATCGACCCGGGTGCCGGTGACTGTGCTCTCGATACGCGATCGCCACGGCGTGGAGCGCAGCGTCACCGGCCGTCCCGATGGCTGCATCGCGTACGTCAGCGGTCAGGCGGCGCAACGACTCCACTGCCACCACGCGGCGGAGCCCGCCCAGGCCATCTACGTGTGAGTAGAGGGCCGATGGCCCGACCCCGAGAGCTTCGGCCACCTGCGAGAGCGTCAGCGCTTCAAACCCATCGCGATCGACGATCTCGACGGCGGTGGTGACGACAACCGTCTCACTCAGACGGACGCGGGGAGCCATGCGCCTGACCCTACTCGTTCGGTTTCTCAAAAATTTGGACTGGTTCAGGAATAGTGAAAGTGATTCAATGTTGAACCAGATACCCAACAGGAACAGGAGGAATACCAAATGCTCTTCTACAACGACCCATTCCGTGACTTCGACAGCTTCTTCAATCGGTCGACGACTCGCCCGAGTGGCAGCCTGAGCGTTCCGATGGACGCCTATCGACGCGATGACGACGTCTGGGTTCATGTCGATCTTCCCGGAGTGACGCCCGACAGCCTCGACATCAACGTCGAACGCGATGTGTTGACCATTGGCGCCGAGCGCAACTGGCAGCACGAAGAGGGCGACCGCGCCTATCTCAGCGAGCGACCCCGCGGCACGTTCAGTCGCCAGGTCCACCTCGGTGAGGGGCTGGATGCCGAAGCCATCGAGGCGAACTTCTCCGACGGCGTGCTAACGCTTCGGATACCCGTCGCCGAGAAGGCAAAGCCTCGCAAGATCACCATCACGCCAGGAACAGCACCAGCCATCGAGGCTGAGTCATTCTCCTCGTAAGCGGGATCCGCGACGTCTGCCCACGCCCCCTCCGGCGGCGTCGCGCCGTCTAAGCGAACGTCGACCCCTACTCGTAGGGGTTGGCGTTCGCGAGGGCGAGGTACTCGTTGGGCTCGCCATCATCGGTGAGGTTGTCGAGGTCGCTGTTGCGACCGACCAAACTGCCGAGCGCGCCGGCGATACCGGCCATGGTCATCAGCACGCCAATCGGCATGGCGATGACGAGCGCCACGATCATGATGATGCCACCAATGTCCATAGCGGTATTTAACTCCAAATTGCTGCAACTCACCCACCCCTGAGGTGGGCCAGCGCCGGCAATTTCGGATCAGATGGTGGCGACTGCCTCGATTTCGATCTGAGCGCCGAGCGGAAGCTTGGCTACAGCCACCGCGGAACGAGCGGGACGGTGGTCGCCGAACTCCTCCATGTAGATGTCGTTCATGACGGCGTAGTCGTCCATGTCGACGAGGAAGACGGTGGTCTTGACGACGTCGGCAAGTGAGGCGTTGGCCGACGAGAGCACGCCACGCAGGTTGACGAAGACCTGCCGGAGCTGGGCCTCCACTCCGCCCTCGACGATCGCACCATCAGCTATGCCGATCTGACCGGAAGTGAAGAGTAGATCGCCGCCACGGACGATGGGTGTGTAAGGACCGACTGGCTTGCTCATGGGCGTCACCCTAACTCCAGCCATCGCTTCACCCCGCACAGCCTCGTGCTCCCGTCCGGTTAGCCTGTCGGCCAGTCCTGCGGACAGCCCCTTGCGAGCCACGCGGCTGCGGCGACTGCAGCCATGACGGCGTCACTGCCGTTGACAGGCTGACCGTCGTCGGGCTCGATCGTGATGTTGATCGTCGGCGTCTCGACGGCGCGCAGGATGCCGAACGAGCGCACCGTGAGATCGTGGATGACCCCATCCGCGTCGACACCAAGCGACTCGCTCGTGACGAGCCCGAGGCCCATGTGGGCGGCGCCGATGCAGTAGCTGCGCAGAATTGTCTCATCGAGAGGAGCACCACACCGAACGTTCACGGCGATCGAGCCGTCCGCCGCGACCGCGGCCGTGGCCGAGCCGCCTCCAGGCGACGTGATCCAGCCGACTTCTCCTCGAAGACCGGCTGACAAGACCGCCATCTCCAGCCACCCGGCGCCACGTATGGCGGCAGATGTCCGCGGCCCGGGCACGTCGACCTCCTCGACATCGAGCCCAGACGCGGCTGCGGCTATCACGTCGGCTATGCCAGCGGTACGCGCGACTCGGACGAGGCCGGTGCCATCCGCCCGCACGCCGGCTGCGAGCGGCGGACGCTTCGGTCCACGGCGAACCACGTCCTCACGGGAGTAGAGCACTCGGACGGCGTGGCCGTGGTCGTCGGCCAGCCGTCGAGCCACCGCACCGACATCTGAATCGACCTTGCCGCCGAAGGCCCCACCGTTCTCCAGCGGAGACACCGGTTGACCTCCGGGAAGGCACCAGGCTGCGTCGGTTTCGAGATAGCCGGGTTCGGTCCAGGTCGTACGCAACGTCTGGACCCAATCGCCTTCGGGCATTTCAATCGGCGGAGAGAATTCAGCGGTCGTGCGGCGGCCCTGAACCTTGCCGGCGAGGCGTAGCGCTTCGGCACGGGTCCCAGCGACGACCCACTCCTCCGTTGACGTGTCGAGAGCGGCAACCAACGCACCGGCGGGAGCGGTGTCGTCGGAGAATCCACCTCGACCGATCGCAACGTCGGATGCGGTCGACTGGGCTGACCCACCTTCGAGTTCGGCTCGGTGAGACGCGCCTGCGGAGCGAAGGACCCGAGTTGCGGTCGGGAAGGCCACCCAGGCATCAACGACCGGCTGCCATCCGGTGCAGCGGCACATGTGCGCGAGCAGCGCATCGGCGGCGGCGTCACGGTCGTCGTGGCTCGCACCGCGGGACCGAAGGCCCTCGAAACGGCAGATGATTCCTGGCGTGCAGAAGCCGCACTGACTACCGCCGGTCTCAGCGAAGGCATTGATCCAACGAGCGACGTCACCCGTGGCAATGCCGTCGACTGTCGTGATCTCGCGTCCGCGCACCCGGCGAACTGGAGTCACACACGACACTCGAGGCTGGCCATCGACGAGGACAGTGCAGCAGCCGCACTGACCCTGCGGCGAGCATCCGTCCTTCACCGAGGTCTTGCCTGCAGCCCGGAGCACATCGAGCAGTGTCGACGTCTCGTCATCGACGCCGACGAGCTCGCCGTCGACGGTGATCTCGAGAGAACGGTGCGCGTCAATTGCCATTGCGGGGAGGTTACGGTCGCTGTCCATGAGTCACGTAGATCGACGCACCTTCCTGGTGGGATCCGCCACGATCGCCCTCGCCACCGCTTGTGGCGGCACCAGCACCGATGCTGCCGTCAACACCACGGGAGAAGCTTCGTCCGCGCCTGAGTTCCTGGTGGTGCGGTTCCCTGATGGTTACCGCGCTACCTCGACGATGATCGCCGGAGTCGAACAGCGCATGCCGTTCGCGGTCGCTGATTCGATCGACATCATGCGAGAGGGTGCGCCTGACCGCCTCACGTTCCTGATCACTCAGGGCGAGACGGTCGTCACGCAAACCTCGGTCGAGGCGCACCGTGAGGGCATCATCACGCCGTACTACCCGGTGAAAGTGACGTTCCCCGAGGCAGGCGCCTACGCCGTGTCGCTCGCCGACTACCCCGACATCGCATCGGCCGACATCCTGATCGCCGACGCCAGCGAGGTCTCGCTGCTACAGCCGGGCGACAGCCTTCCCGCTGTCGGCACGCCGACGCTCGCCGACAGCCGCGGCGTCGTCGACATCTGTACTCGCGCAATCGAGTGCCCGTTCCACGACCACAATCTCGTTGACGTGCTCGCCAACGGCAGACCGACCGTGTTGCTCATCGCCACGCCGGGCTTCTGTCAGACCGACATCTGCGGCCCGGTCGTCGATCTCCTCATCGAGGAGTCGCCGAGCTACGAGGGAATCGACTTCATCCACGCCGAGGTCTATGTCGACCCATCGGCGTTCGAAGGTGGCGGGTTCCCCGACACCTCACCCATCGTGTCGACGCTCGGGCTCCCCTACGAGCCCATCTTGTTCGCGGCGAACGGCAACGGCGAAGTCGTTACTCGACTCGATCTCGCATGGGACCGCTCCGAACTGAACGAGGCGATCGCGACGCTCTAGGCAAGATGCAGCGTTGCTCGGAGCAAACGCTGCAACCGCCTAGCTGAACGACGAACCGCAGCCGCAGGTGCGCTGGGCGTTGGGGTTGTCGATCGAGAAGCCGGCGTCCTGGAGTCCATCTTTGTAATCGAGGGTTGCACCCTCGAGAAGCTGAGCGGACGACGGGTCGACAACGACGCCGACACCGTTGTAGTCGGCGATGAGATCTTCGGAGTCACGGTCCGTGTCGAAGAACATTTCGTAGGAAAATCCGCTGCAACCACCAGGGCGAACGGCGACGCGAAGGGCAAGGCCTTCTTCGCCTTCAGCGCTGATGAGTTCGCCAACCTTGCCTACGGCACGATCTGTAAGGGTGATCATGGTGAGCTCCTGTGAGTGTCGGGCGGGAGTGAACCCGCGAACCGGTCAACACGAGTGTATCGGTGGTTGTTCCCTAAGCTGAAGTAGTGGCTCACATCGCACCTCCAACGACCGAGCACGTCATGGGGCTTCTGCGCGGCGTCATCGACCCAGAACTCGGGTCCGACATCGTAGAACTCGGCATGGCCAAAGGCGCCCAGGTCAGCGATGACGGCGTTGTTGTGCTCGAAATCGCCCTCACCACATCAGGGTGCCCGCTGCGCGCGCAGATCCAAAAGGACATTCGCAGCCGCATCACGACTCTCCCCGGCGTGACCCGAGTGAAGATCAACTGGGGCGAACTCACACAGGACGAACGCACCGAAGCAATGTCGAAAGCTCGCTTCAATGTCAGCCAGGACGCCCCTGATACCGCGATCCCACCCACTACCAAAGTGTTGATGATCGCGTCGGGCAAAGGCGGTGTCGGCAAGTCCTCGATCACCACGAACCTCGCCGCGGCGCTTGCCGAGAAGGGCTACGCCGTTGGCGTGATGGACGCCGACATCTGGGGCTTCTCGGTCCCTCGCATGCTCGGCGTCGAAGGCGACCTGCTGTCGATCGAAGGCAAGATTCAACCGCTCGTCCGCAAGATCGGCGAGGGTCGACTCGAGATTGTCTCGATGGGGTTCCTGGTCGCCCAGGAGGACTCGGCGCTCATGTGGCGCGGACTCATGCTCAACCGAGCGGTCCAACACTTCTGCCAGGACGTCGCCTGGTCCGAAGACCTCGACTATCTCCTGATCGACATGCCACCGGGCACCGGCGATGTCCAGATGGGTCTCGCCAAGATGTTGCCGCGAGCCGAGATGGTGATCATCACCACACCTGCGCTCAACGCGCAGAAGGTCGCCGCCCGCGTCGCCGACATGGGCCGCAAGAATTACCTCCGCATCGTCGGCGTCATCGAGAACATGACCGAGTTCGTGGCCCCTGACGGATCGCGTCATGCACTCTTCGGTGCCGGCGGCGGCCAACAACTCGCCGACGACATCGGCGCTCCCCTTCTCGGCAGCGTCCCCATCGAGCCGCTGGTCAGCAAAGGCGGCGATACCGGCGAGCCAGCGTCGCTCGGCGAAGGTGCCGCCGCCGACACGCTGCGAAGCATCGCCGCCGCGATCGCTGAGGAGTACGTGCCGCCGATCGAAATGGCCGGCTGCAGCGCCCGAATGCTCGACGCTGCCATGGCCGCCCTCGACGAACTCGACCTCAACGAATCGGCCTAGTTGCAGCGTTTGCGACGAGGTGTGCTGCAACTCTGTGACTCCTCAATTCGCCACCCTCGTCTGCCGATTGAGACTGGTAGGTCGTTAGGAGAGAGGCGACAGAGGATGACGTCGTGGAATCGCCGGGTGGCAGCAGCCTCCCGGGTGCGCGAAACCGATGGAGAATTCACCGACGAGCGCCTCGCCGCGCTCGGGCTCCCGACCGGTCTCCATCCAGACGACGCCACGGCTGTCTTCGGTCTCCTCCGTATCGCCGAAGGACGCCCCGGCGGCTTCGGCACCACGATCCTCGCCCGAGTCGAAGGCGAGAATGGCGGACCCGACCGAAACGTCCGGATCGTGGTGCTCGGCAACGAGCGCGGCGCAACCACCCTCGTCGGCGACGCCGACGAGGAGCTCGTTCTCGACACCCTCACCGGTCTGCCGGGACGCGAGTACCTGCTCGAAATGCTCGAAGACGCTATTCAAGCCAGCCTCGACACCGACCATTCGGTCGCCGTCTATTCGATCGACATCGATCGATTCAAATCCGTGAACGACACGCGCGGATTCAGCGCCGCCGACGACGCACTGCGCTTCCTCGCCACCAAACTCGAAGACGCACTACGGCCCGACGACATCCTCACCCGTTTCGGCGGAGACGAATTCACCATTGTTTGCCCCGACGTCCTGGGTGTCGCCGAGGCCACTACGCTCGGCGAACGCTTCCGGGCCACCTGCATCGATGCAGGTATCGACAGTCCGCTCAGCGGCCTGACCGTGTCCGTCGGCATCGCCATCGGCGGGTCGAGCCGCAACGCAGAAGACCTCGTCCGCGAAGCTGAGACGGCGCTCTACCAGGCCAAGGGGCTCGGCCGCGATCGTTGTGAAGTATTCGACGATGACCTGCGCACACGAGCCGAGCGCCGCAACACCGTCGACCAGCGCCTGCGCAAGGCGCTCGACGACGATGCCATCCAGGTCCACTACCAGCCCATCGTCGACCTGCAAACAGACCTTGTTGTCGGCTGCGAAGCGCTGCTTCGCATCGTCGGCGAAGACGGCAGCCACCTCAACCCTCGCGAGTTGGTAGGAGCGGCCGAAGACAGTGGTCTCATCCGACGCATCGAAGAGACCGTTCTCCAACGAGCGGCCGCCGCTGTGCGCTCACTCCCCGACGTAGGCGACGACCCGATGTTCGTCTCCGTCAACGTCTCGGACCGGCGGGTGCTCGACAGCCGTTTCCCGCTCACCCTCGCTCGCACCTTGCACAACGCGGACCTCCCCGCGGAGCAGGTGCACCTCGAGCTACATCCCGGGATCCTTGCCCAAAAGGGGGCAGGCGTTCGCCTCGTCACCCAACTCCGTGCGCTCGGCGTCTGCGTCGTCATCGACGAGTACCTCGGTGCCAGTGACAGTGACCTGATCGACAAGAACTCGATCGACCTCGTCAAGCTCGACAAGCGACTCGTGCACGGGATCCACGGCGATCGAGGCCGCACTCGTGCAGAGCTGGTCATCGGTTCGATCACCGATCGCGGGGTCGACGTCTGCGCTGTCGGTGTGGAAACGCCGGAAGACCTCGTCGCAGTGCGCGAACTCGGCTGCCGGTATGCGCAGGGCTACCTCTTCAGCCCGCCGATCGAAGCAACGAGGCTGGCCGAGATGCTTGCCAGCCAGGCCTGAGCCTCAACCAGCAGGGTCAGTCCGCCGGGCCGAGCTCGATCGGGCCGTCATCATCCTCGGGACGAATCGTGGCCTCGCCGACATCCACAATGTCTCCGAACCCGGACCCGAAGCCGCCAAATCCGCTTCCTGCGACCTGAACCTTGCCCGCGAAGCGAGCGATCAGCACCGTGCGGATGATTGCTCTGCTCGGCGGGAACAAGCACAGCAGGCCCACTGCATCCGTTAAGAACCCCGGCGTGAGCATCAGTGCACCGGCCATGGCCACGAGCAGGCCGTCGACCAGTTCCTTGGTAGGGAGGGATCCCTCATTGAGCTGGCTCTGGATACGGCCGATCAGGCTCAGACCCTCGCGGCGCACCATCCAGGCTCCGACGATGCTGACCAGAATTATCAGGGCGATCGCGTTCCAGCCTCCCACCGCGGCACCGACTTGGATGATGATGTAGATCTCCACGATCGGAACGACGAGGAAGAGCAGAGCCAGAATGCGAAACACGAGGTCATCGTAGGTGCGAACACTTGAAGATCTCACCGCGCCCGCCATCGGCGCAGCTCTCAGAAGCACCGGAATCGTCGACACAGACCCCACCGAAGTGACGATCGCCGAGATCGGATCGGGGTTCGGATTGCTGGGCACATTGGCCCGCATCGGACTCGCCTGGCCGGCGGGCACAGCCGGTCCCGCAACCGTTGTCGCCAAGCTCCCGACCACAAGTCCAGAGAACGAGTGGATCGTCAACCACTTCAGCTACGACCGTCGCGAGGCCGGCGTCTATCGCGACCTACGGCCCTGGGAGCGAGCCCCGACTCCCGTCTGTCTCGCTCAGGAATGGGACGAAGCCGCTGGAAGCGGCTGGCTTCTGCTCAACGATCTCGGCCATCTGTCCAGTGGCGACCAACTGGAGGGCGCCACCGACGACGAGGCCCTCGCCATGGTCGAGTCCCTCGCCGCCTGGCACGCCGCATGGTGGAACGACGACTCGCTCACCGATCTGG
Source organism: Acidimicrobiales bacterium (assembly GCA_029263175.1). Classification (GTDB taxonomy): domain Bacteria; phylum Actinomycetota; class Acidimicrobiia; order Acidimicrobiales; family Aldehydirespiratoraceae; genus JAACCU01. The sequence goes on from JAJCXZ010000075.1 coordinate 15,639, forward strand.
ACTGGCTGCCTGACGTCACGCATCCGACGGTGGCCGGCTACGGCGACATCTTCGACCGAACCTGGGAAACGTGCGTCGCCAAGCTCGGAGGCGCGCTCCCCGCCCGCACCCTGAGGGCGGCCGAAACCGGTCGCGCCGAGTTCGAGGACGCGCTCGATGCCTTCGCAGCCGGCCCGCGCACGGTCGCGCATGGCGATGCCCGCCTCGACAATGCGCTCTTTGGAACTGCGGGAGCCGTGCTGCTCGACTTCCAACTCGCCACTCACAGCCGTGGCGCGTACGACCTCGCCTTCTTCTGCGCCGGCTCGATCGCAACCGAGGATCGACGCCGACTCGAACCGGCACTGCTCGACCGCTACCTCGAATGCCTTCGTGCTCGCGGCGTCGGCGACTACAGCGCCTCGGATCTGGCGAGGGACTACCGTCTCGGCCACATCGTCAACCTTCCCAATCCGGTCAGCGCGCTCGCGGTCGTGAATCCAGGCAGCGTCCGGGGAGCCAGATTCCTTCATCGCAACGCGGTGCGAGGGATCACGGCCACAGTCGACCACCTAGGCTGACCGGGCTGTGACTGATCCCGTCCCCTCGCAACGTCCGCCGTCGGTCGACAAGCTGGCCCGCTCGCTCGGCGACATCGGCCTGCCCCATCCGATGCTGGTGGAAGCAGCCCGCGCCGCCATCACAGCGGGCAACGCCGACAGTGCCCGCCAGATCGCCGAAGACATGGCCCGCCGCCTACTCCGCCCCGTCATCAACGGCACGGGCACCCTGCTTCACACCAACCTCGGCCGCGCTCCTCTCGCTTGGGAACAGCCCGAGAGTTACTCGAATCTCGAACTCGACCTCACCACGGGTGAACGTGGCTCCCGAATGGCAACGGCCCCTGCGCTTCTTGCCCGTGCCTGCGGAGCCGAGGCGGCCATCGTCGTGAACAACTGTGCGGCCGCCGTACTCCTCGTGCTCGCCGGCCTCGCCGAAGGGCGCGACGTTGTGGTCTCGCGCAGCGAGCTGGTCGAGATCGGCGGCGGGTTCCGCGTTCCCGAAGTGATGGACCGCTCGGGCGCACGACTGATCGAGGTCGGCACGACCAACCGCACGCGCCGGGCCGACTTCGCCAAGGCCGTCGACGCCCCCTCGAACGACGTGGGCGTCGTCCTGCAAGTTCACCAATCCAACTACAAGATCGTCGGGTTCACCGAAGCTCCTCGCACCGCGGAGCTGGCCGATCTTGGCCCGACACTCGTCGCCGACATTGGCTCCGGACTCCTCGACTCGCGCTGCCCGTGGCTCGACGGTGGGCCGCCTGGTTGGCTCGCCGATGAACCCGCCGCACGCCAAACCCTCGAGGCAGGCGCCGATCTCGTGACCTTCAGCGGCGACAAGCTTCTCGGCGGCCCGCAAGCAGGCATCATCGCCGGCGATGCTGATCTCGTGGCCGCCTGTGCACGCCACCCGCTGGCTCGAGCGCTTCGCCCGGGCTCGCTCGTGCTCGGTGCCCTCCAGGCCACCGCTCTCGCCTACCTTCGCAACGACGGCCAGGCCATCCCCTTCTGGCGGATGGCCTCAGCTCCCGTGCTTGGACTCCGCTCCCGAGCCACCGCACTCGGTGTCGGCGATGTCGTCGACGTGATGTCGACGCCTGGCGGCGGCACGTTGCCGGGGGTCGAGATCGCGTCGGCCGGCGTCGCCCTCAACGGCGATCGCCGCACAGCATTGCGGCAACGCGAACGCCCGCTGATCGGACGGGTGATCGATGGCCGCACCGTGATCGACATGCGCACCGTTCACCCCGACGACGACACCGAAGTCGCCGAGGCACTGGCTGCACTCTGATGCACGTAGTCGCCACGGCAGGCCACGTCGATCACGGCAAGTCCACGCTCGTCAAGGCGCTCACCGGCACGGATCCCGATCGGCTCGATGAGGAGAAGGCCCGGGGACTTACCATCGACCTCGGTTTCGCCGGTGCGAAGCTCCCGTCCGGCCGGGGTGTCTCGTTCATCGACGTGCCCGGCCACGTGCGCTTCCTCAAGAACATGCTCGCGGGTGTCGGTGGGGTCGACGCATGTGTCTTTGTCGTGGCCGCCACTGAGGGCTGGAAGCCCCAGAGCGAGGAGCACTTGCGAATCCTCTCTCTGCTGGGCATTCGCCACGGCATGATCGCCCTCACCAAGGTCGGCCAGGCCGACGAGGAACTGGTCGAGCTCGCCATGCTCGAGATCGCCGATCGTGTCGCGGGTTCCTTCCTCGAAGATGCGCTGATCGTGCCTGTGGACGCCATCGATGGCATCGGTCTCGACGACCTCGGTGCCGCTCTCGACGAACTGCTCGACAACACCCCGACGGCCGCCGATCTGAAGAAGCCACGACTCTGGATCGACCGCGTGTTCGCCGCGAAAGGCGCCGGCACGGTCGTCACCGGCACTCTCACCGGCGGGCTCGTCCGTGTGGACGACGAGTACACAGTGCTCCCTCTTGGCATCGATGTTCGCGTGCGTGCCCTGCAAAGTCAGCACACAGGACGCACCAAGATCCCGCCCGGAAATCGTGTGGCGGCAAACCTCAGCGGTGTCAGCCACGACCAACTCACACGCGGTGACGTGCTCGTTCGGGCCGACCAGTGGCATGTCACTCGTCGGGTCGACGCATCTCTCGACGTCCTCCAGTCTCTCGACCGACCCGTCAGCCGGCGCGGTGCCCACGTCGCGTACTTCGGCAGCGGCGAACACTCGGTGCGTCTCCGTGTGCTCGGCCCCGACACGATCGATCCGGGCGAGCGCGGCTTCGTCCGTCTTCATCTCCCCGTGGGGCTTCCCCTGGTGCCCGGCGATCGCTTCATCGTCCGCGAGTCCGGCCAAGGCGTCACACTCGGCGGTGGTGAGATCCTCGACGTCGATCCACTGGTCGCCGCGGCGAAGGCAAGACCGGATCGCAACGTCGATCGGGTGATCGCTGAACGTGGGCGAGTCGACATCGATCATCTCCTTCGCCTCACGGGTGAGCGCCGCGAGCCCGACGTCGGCAACTGGGCTGTCGCCCCCCGCGAGATCGGAGCCACGATTGAGCGAATCCGTTCTGCCGTCGATCAGGCCGGACCTCTCGGACTCGACCTCGCGTCGCTCGACGACTTCGAACGGGCTGTGCTCGACACGCTCACCGATCTCGCACTCGATGGAGGCCACGTGCGTGTCGCCGCGGCGGCAGACCCGCTCGCGGAGCATTCGTTCGTCGATCAGCTTGCGGCGGCACCATTCGATCCCCCCGATCCCGATGGGATCGATCGGGCCGAACTACGAGAACTGGTGCGGCGCGGAGCTGTCATCGAGGAGGGCGGCGTCTACTTCGCCGCCTCGGCAATCGACGACGCTGCGCTCGTGGTGGCGAGGCTCTTGGAGGACAACCCAGAGGGAATCACCGTCGCTCAAGCCCGTGATGCTTGGGGCACCACACGAAAGTTCGCCATCCCCCTCATCACCCGTCTCGACAGCACAGGTGTGACCCGGCGGCGCGACGATCTACGGATTGCCGGTCCGCGGCTCCCGGCTCTCTAGCAGCGTCAGACGGTGGCCATCGAGCGGCGCTCAGCCTCGCTCAACCCGCCCCAGATCCCGTGTTGCTCACGGATCGAAAGCGCGTAGCCAAGGCAGTCGTCGCGGACTGCACACTCGCCACAGATCGCCTTGGCTCGTTCTTCACGGAAGCGCTTCTCGTCGCGTCGCTCAGGCTGTGTCGGTGGAAAAAACACCACAGCCTGAGGCCCACGGCACGCTGCTCGAAGTTGCCACTCCGCCTGTTCGCTAGGAATTGTCATACGTTCCCCTTGCCCTAGGCCACGGGTTACCATGATGAGACGAATGTCACAAACGCCCTGTGTGGTTGTGAGTCTTTTTCGGTCACTCTGTGTGAGATTCGACTGATTTCAGTACACAATGACACAGGAAGGGCATCCAGAGGTCGATTGACGCCCTGATGACACCCTCTCGCCACGATGACGTCATGACCGGTACCGTCGCGTTCACATGGGGTCTTCGATGACGCGTCCGTTTCGGCTGCAGCCGCCCGAGAGCACGAGCGCGCTCCTCCGACCCGCGATCCTGCGGAAGCTTCTGCGCCGGTTCGAGACCCGCGTCACGCTGGTGCAAGCCGGCGCAGGCTTCGGCAAGACCACCGCGTTGGGTCAGGCCGTCGAGCAGAACCTCGTCGCCTCGCACGGCCACGACATCTGGCTCGGATGCGAGCCGGCAGATCGCGACGCGGACCACCTCCGGGCCGGCCTCAGCGAATCCCTGGGGCTCGCCCCCGACAGCACCCTCAACGCCATTGCCGATTCGATCGCAGCCCGATCACCAGCACCCGTATGCGTGATCCTCGACGACATGCACGAGATCCCCGCTGGATCAACGGGCGCGTCACTCGTCGAGCAGCTGATTCAAGAGCTCCCCGCCAACGGCCGCGTGCTGCTCGCCTCTCGGGTTGAGCCGGCCGTCAACCTCGCCCGCCTCGATGCCCAGGGCCGAGTCGAGCGCCTCAGCGAGACCGACCTGGCCCTCGGCGGCCCCGACCTCGCAACGCTCGCCGCTGCTGCGGGACGACCAGTCGATGACATCAAACACCTCGGTGGCTGGCCGGCACTCGTTGCCCTCGGGCTCCGAGAAGGTCCCGTCGCCGGCTTCCTCGATGAGGAGGTCCTCACTTCGCTCGACGGTGAGCAGCGGCACCTGCTGTCGGTGGTGGTCGCGCTGGGCGGTGCCAGCGATGCGCTCCTTCGCTCGCTGACCGGGCTCGACCCGGCAGAACGGCTCGCCGAACTCCCGATGATGAATCATCGCGATGGCTGGTTCCAGGCGCACGATCTCTGGCTCGAGATCTTCTCGGCTGACGAGTTGGCAACGACCCGCGGAGCCCACGTGCGGCCCGCCATCGACTATCTCCTGAAACACGCCCATGCCGAGCGGGCAGTCGAGCTCGCCTTCCGCGGCGGTGAACCCGACCTGGTGGTCCGTTGCCTCCGCGAGGCGATCATCGGCGGGCGAACCGAAGACCCGGAAACACTGCGCTACTGGCGCGCTTCTCTCCCACCTGACTCACCCCCGCATCCGATCATCACGCACCTGCAAGGGCTGATCGAACAATCAATCGACCCGACCACTGATCGCTCCCGAGCCCACTTCGAGAAGGCTGCCGACGGGTTCACCGCCCTCGGCGACACCGAAGCAGCAGTTTCGGCGGTGGCCGAACTGGGTTTCTGGCACCACATCCAGCGCGATGCACCGGGGCTGATGGGTGTCGCAGGTCGCATGAGCCAACTCGCCGAAGCCGGCGAGCCCGCGGCGACGCCCTACATCGAAATCATCGGAGCCTTCGTCGCGCTGGCCCAGGGCAACCCCCACGACATGCTCGCGGCCGTCGCCCGAGCACGAGCACTACCGATGACAGGACGCTTCGAAGCGATCGCCGACTGGCTCGAGTTTCAAGCCCGTGAGTTCCTCGGCGAGAGCCGGGTCGATCTCGCCGACCGGTATCTCGCCGGGGCCGGCGCGATCCGCGGTACTGAGGTCATCGCCATCTCCGCACGCTGGCGGGCCGGCCACATCAAGGAGCTTCTCGCCGACCCTGACCGTTGGGCAGCGCGAAGCGGCAGTGAGCGAGCCCGCTTTCTCACCCACGCATGGTTGGCGGCGATCTCGGCCGGCAGCGGCGACCTGGCCACGGCACGATCGCATCTCCGCCAAGCCACGACACTGGCCGGCGAACGCGGCGCGAAACAAGTAGAGATCACGCTGGCGCTCCCCGAGCTGTTGATCATGCACGAAGAAGGCCGATCCGACGAGGCACGGACAGCCATGACGGCCCTCCTCGACCGAATCCCGGTCGCCGACGACACTCGCCTGTCCTACAACGGCTCGGGGGCCCTCATTGCTCGCCTCGACCCCGAGGCACTCGAGAATCTCCGGCTCCCGTTACCCGATCGCGACATCGGTCTCGGGGCTGCACTCCGAGCGATGGACGAGAGCGGCACGGTCACCTCTCTCGCCACCGTTCCCTGGCCCGAAAGCCCTGGCACCCTCGTCTCGACCCTCTTCCTCAGAACCGCCTGCGAGTTCGTGTGTGCCGCGTGGGCAGCAGGTCGAGAGGAGGCTCACAGCACCGTCGAGTGGCTGCTCGACGTCATCGGTGAGCCGGCTCGAGCGCGGCTGCGCGACCAGACCGAGCACCCGATCCCCGAGGTCGCCGCGGCGGCCAAGGAGATCCTGGCCGGAGTTCCACTCCCGCCGGCCGAAACCCGCTCGCTGCTTCTGCTCGGCAACGAACTGCTGTTGCTCGGGTCACAGGAATCCGACCACGACGATTGGCGACGCGAACGTGTCCGATCGCTACTCGGCTACCTCGTGATCCATCCGGAGTCATCGCGCGATGCCGTGATGACCGCCCTCTGGCCCGAGGCGTCCCCCGAGGCCAGCCGACGCAATCTGCGGTCGACGCTGAACCTGCTGCTCGGCGTCCTCGAGTCGGGTCGCGCCGGCGGCGATGCCGCCTACTTCGTCCGCGCCGACGGCACCCGCATCCGCCTGTCCGGTCACGACCGACTCGACGTCGACGTGTGGCGCTTCGACTCGCTCGTCGACGAAGCCGAGCAACTCGAGGCCGACGGGGCCCCCAGCCTGGCCGTCGAGTGTCTCACCGAGGCGACCTCGCTCTACCGCGGTGACCTGCTCGGCACAATCCACGAAGGCGAGTGGCTGCATCTCGAGCGCCAGCGGCTTCACGTTCGGTTCGTCACGGCCGCCACGCGGTGTGCTGAGCTTCTCCTCGCCCACGATCGGGTCGACGAAGCAATCGCCCTCGCCACCCGCACGATCCAGCTCGAACCATGGTCGGAGTCCGCCCACCGCACACTGGTGGCCTCCCATCTCCAGCGCGGCGACCGCGCCGCAGCCCATCGGGCGATGCAACGCTGCCACGAAGTGTTGGAGGAGCTTGGTGGCCCCGTCGACGAACAGACCGAAATGCTGGAACGCCGCCTCGCCGGCAGCTGAGGCTCAGGCCTCGCCGCCCTCGAGATCAGCATCCTTGGACGGCCGCATCTCGCGATAGTCGCGAGCGCCGCCCTCCTCGGGTTCGATCTCGAGGTACAGACCCTCGATCGACACAACCCGGACCGGATCACCCTTGGCAATGGGGGTGGTGCGATTGACACGCGCCTTCCAGGGAGCGCCGTCGATCATCACGACGCCCTCCTTCTTGATGTCGTCGGCCGCCTCGCCCATGAAACCGATCATCCACTCGCGCCCGATGGTCGGTGTACCGAAGCGGGTTCGAACCATGGCGGGCATCCCCGAGATCATGGAGACGGAAATACCGAGCACGCCGGCGACCAACGTGACCCAACTGATGCCGAAACCGTCGAACAGGAAAAGCGAGCCGACCACCAGACATATCGTGGCGATCACCGACCACACTTGGGGCACACCCGTTTGCACGTCGATCGCATAGCCGAGCATGGCGACGACGAGCAGCGCCAGGGCCCACGGCTGCACGGGAAGTGCGGCGAGGCCATAGCTACCGAGAATGAACGAACCAGCGCCGACAACGCCGGCAACGCCGATGCCTGCGGTGTACAGCTCGAAAATCAGGAGCCCAACACCGATCAGGAACAGCAGGTACGCCATCGCCGGGCTCGCGAATGTGTGCATCCAACCGTCGAAGACGGGCAGCTTGGAGAAGCGGATCGGAGAGACCGGGATACGGAGGGCTTCGTCCCCGCTCGTGTCGATCCGGGTCTCGAAGCCAGGCAGCTCCAGCGCAAAGAACGCGAGCGTCGGTGAGTCACGATCGGCGAGCCCGACCGAGAGCACGCTTTCCTCATCGATGGTGTCGCGTTCGATGGCAGCAGCGGCAGCCAAGAACTCAGGGGTCAGCAGCGCTGCCGGAATGACCAGCTCGCCGGTGTTGCCGAAGTGGGAACCGACAGCGACGGCGAGCTCGTCGACCGTGCCGAGCAGTTGGGCAACCTCGCGTTCGGCGCGGGCCCCGGAGGGTCCCACCCAGGCGTAGATGGGAATGTCGGCGTTGGCGATGCGTTCGGCCAACTGGACGAGACGTTCGTCATCGATCACGGCGCGGGTGCTGTTGACCTGGAGGATGATTCCGCCGGATCCCGAATTCTCCGCCCGCTCGATCGAGCGCTCGAGATAGTCGGCGACAATGCCGTCGAGGAAGCCCGACATCTGCACGACGTCGAAGATCAGAGGATCGATGGATTCCTGCGCGTGGCCTGTTGCTCCGGCTTTTGCCGGTGACATGGCCGACAGCATCCCGACCAGGATGGCAAGGAAAGCCGCCGATAGGGTGACGCGCCTTCGAACAGTCGATCGCTGAGACGAGGAGGGAAATGGATCCCGGTCACTTCTTCGCATCTTCGCGGGTCCTGGTCGTAGCGGGAAAGGGTGGAGTCGGTAAGACCGTCGCCGCCGCAACCATCGCTGCAGCGGCTTCACGGTGTGGCCTGTCCGTACTTCTCGTAGAAGTGGCCGGACGTTCGGCCGCGGCCCCGATGTTCGGAGCCAGTCCACAAGGCTACGAGGAAGCGGTGCTGGTTCACGAGGCGGAGACGAATGGCATTCGTCACGGCGAAATCCGAGGCAAGTCCATCACGCCAGACGACGCGCTCGTCGAGTGGCTGTCGAGCCACGGCTTCAACCGTTTGGTGAAGCGTATGGCGAAATCCGGGATCCTCGAAGTGATCGCCACGGCCACTCCAGGCATCAAAGACCTGCTCGTGCTCGGGCGAATCAAGGCCCTCGAATCCGAAGGCGCTGCGGATCTGATCGTGGTTGATGCGCCGGCCGCTGGCCACGCGCTCGGGTTTCTCCGAAGTCCGTCCGGCGTACGCGACGCAGCCCGCTCCGGGACCATCCATCGCCAAGCCGTCGAGGTGCTCGAGTTGATCGGCGATCCCGAGCGGCTCCAACTGATCCTCGTCACCATCGCGGAAGAGACGCCGATCAACGAGCTGATCGAAACATCGTATGCAGTCGAGGACGAAGTCGGGGTGAAGCTCGGCCCCGTGGTGGTCAACAGCGTGCTGCCGCGGATCGAGGGGCTCGATCGGTCCGTCGCCCGGGCCAAAGTCAACAAAGCGGAGCGGGCCGACCTTGCCGAGGCAGCGGCATTTCGTGCGTCTCGCACCGCGCTGCAAGACGAGCAACTCGAACGCCTCGGCAGCGAGCTTCCGTTGCCCCAGATTCGGATGCCGCAGATCTTCGGAACCGAGATCGGCCCGGCCGAGATCGAGCTTCTTGCCGGTGAGTTCATCGCCGGGATCGAGGCGCTGTGACCGAAACGAGCGTGGCCGACTACCAGGACCTGATCCAGAGCCGTCGGGTCATCATCTGTTGCGGTACCGGAGGCGTGGGCAAGACCACGACGTCGGCGGCAACTGCGGTCGCCGCGGCGCAGGCCGGCAAGCGGGCGGCGGTCGTCACGATCGACCCGGCCAAGCGGCTGGCCGACGCCCTCGGCATCGCCGAACTCGACAACACCCCACGATTGATCGACGGACCGTGGCCGGGCTCGCTCAGTGCGTTGATGCTCGACACCAAGTCGACCTTTGACGAGGTTGTGCGCCGCCACGCCCACGACGACGCTCAAGCCGAGAAGATCATCGGCAACCGCTTCTACCGCAACGTCAGCGGCACGCTCAGCGGCACGCAGGACTACATGGCTGTCGAGAAGCTCAACGAGCTCCACGACAGCGGTGACTACGACCTCGTGGTGGTCGATACCCCTCCCACGCGTGACGCCCTGGCCTTCCTCGAAGCTCCCAAGTTGCTGTCGCGGCTGCTCGACAATCCGATCTACCGAATCGTCACCGCTCCCAATCGCGGCCCGTTCAAGGTCATCAACACCGCGGCACAACAGGTCCTTCGCCAGCTCGCCCGCGTCGTCGGCGCCACCGTGGTCGATGAGGCAGTGGCGTTCTTCCAGGCCTTCGAGGGTATGGAGGACGGGTTCCGTGATCGGGCCAATGCCACGCTCGAACTCCTCGGAGACGACCGCACAGCGTTCGTGCTGGTGGCATCACCCCGAGCCGACACAATCGACGAGGCCCGCTATTTCCTCCGCCGGCTCCACCGTGCCGAACTCGACGCGTCCGCCGTCGTGGTCAATCGGATGTTGCCGCAGCTCTCGACGACTCCGGAGCGAGCCGCAGAGCTCGTCGGTGCACTGGCGGGATCAGCCGCGGGCCCCGCCGCGCAGGCGCTCGCCGATCTCACCGCAACAGCGACGGGCGACGACCTGCGTGTCGCCGAACTCCAAGACGCGGCTCCGGACGCGTTGACGGTCCGGGTACCCATGCTTCCCGACGACGTCCACGACATCGACGGCCTCGCCGAGATCGCCCGCCTGCTGACCAAGTCACGCGGGGGACAGACCCCAGCGTGACTTGCTGATCGGGTTCAGCTGGGAACTTCGGCGAGAGCCGAGACGGCCTCTTGGAGGACTTCCTTGACCGGAACAATCCGGTCGAAGCCCGTCGTGTGCAACAAGCGGGTGATGTTGGCCCGATCGCAGAATACGGCGATGCGTCCATCGTTGTCGCGCACCTTGCGGATGCCGCCGATCAGCGCACCCAAGCCGGCGGAGTCCATGAACTGCACACCAGCGAGATTCACGATCAAGCGAGGCTCGGAACCGAGCTCCGCAAACGCCTCGCGGAACTGGGCGACGGAGTACGCGTCAAGCTCACCTTCAGGGCAAAGCTGGACGTAGTCCCCTTGGTCGGGGCGGTCAACGCGAATCTCGAGCACGGCGGCATGGTACCCAAAGAATCCGATCCACTCCACGCGGGGCGAGAAACCCAAGGGGTCAGGTGTACGATCGTCGCCGTGACGGACATTCTTCTCGCCACCGATTCTGACTGGCTCACCGACGAGGTCGAGGCCGCGATTGCCGGTGTTCACCTGCTGCACCGCGTGCGGGCCGGTGTCGATGTCGTCCCCGCAATCGAACAGGTCGACCCTGCGCTCGTGCTGCTCGATCTACAGATCGGCAACATGGGAGGCGTCGCCGCGTGTTTGGCCATTCGCCACCGAGAAGAGATGGGCGATCTCGAAGAACGTCCGATCATTCTTCTGCTCGATCGTGAGGTCGACATCTTTCTGGCCAACGAGTCAGGCGCCGACAGTTACCTCGTAAAGCCGCTCGATCCATTCTCGCTGCTACAAGCAGTCGAGACCACCCTCGCCACGGTCTGACGATTCCCGCCCGCTCTGAAACAGAGGAGCCGTCGCCGATCGCAGGCGATACCCTTCGGTTCTGCAATACGGGCAGTGGCGCAGGTTGGTAGCGCGCCTCGTTCGGGACGAGGAGGTCGTGGGTTCAAATCCCGCCTGCCCGACTGATAAGCCGGAGGCTCCCTCGTCGGGCCCCCGACAACAAGATAAGCCGGAGGCTCCCTCGTCGGGCCCCCGACAACAAGATAAGCCGGAGGCTCCCTCGTCGGGCCCCCGACAAGCGTCTCATCCGAACCCTCCGCTTCTTGCGGAGGGTTCGTCAGTTTCGCCGAGCGTGCAGCGGAGGACGGCAGCCACCCGCATGAACTGACGATCGTCTGGCCCCACCGATGCGATCCTAGGGGACTCCGGCCAACAGGTTCGTGCCGCAGATCAGATGGGAGCCGGGATGTTGCTGGGGCGCCGCGGCGCGGAGAGAAGCGCCGCGACGAGAATGGCGAGACTCAGCAGGTACAGCGGTGGGAACCAGAACCAGGCAACCGCGGGAGCGGGCGCACCGACCACCAGCAGAGCGGTGCCAATCCGAGGCCGGGTCTTCTTGGCCCGCACAATTACACCGGAGAGCAGGACCGCGCTGAGCGCCAGGGCCGACAGCACCCAGTACAGCTCGTTGCGACTATCCGAGTCGCCCGCGGACCCGAGCAACACCAGCAGGGACATACCCGGCATGACGCCCAGGGCAGCGAGTGCAATGGCGAAGTCGTGACTGTGCCTCCGGATGTAACCGTTCATGATGACGCCCTTTCTGAGCGATTGAGACTGCGCCCTGACGGCCCGTCGCCAGGCGATATCGGCGGGCGCACCGAGGAGAACACGCACCACAACTTCGAGTTGGTACCGCCGGTGTCCTGTCGAGTGGAGCGCAACATCGTTGCCGTGCTCCCAGAGGTCCGACTCGAGTTCGTCCCGGCGATCAGCGGCGGCTGCGGTCGGCAGGTTTCGCGTATAGAGCCGAGCCCACCTGCGGCAGAGCCAGACACCAGATCCGACCGCGTTCATGCCGGACTCACTCGCGGCGCAGCCGACGACTCCGGGGCGGTTTGACCGTCAACGATCGCGACCTGACCGAGCCCGGTGATCCGGTAGAGCCGACGGCGCGGCCTTCCCGCCACCGTCGCGATGTCAGGATCTTCCCACTCTTGCTCGAGCAAACCCGCGTCGGCGAGACGTCCCAACGCTTTGTAGAGCGTGCCATGGGCCGTGAGTTGCCGAGCACCCTTGTGCTCAGCAAGTTGCCGCGCGAGCCCGTAGCCGTGCAACCAAGGGTCGGTGGAGTTCAGCGCAGATGCAAAGACCGCGAGGATGTCGAGTTCGAGCGGGAGGAGAACGCCTGGCTTACGTCGCATGCCTTCATTAATAGGAAGCTATGATCTCATTGTCAAGCGCGGCCACCGCACTAGCGTCCAGACATGGAGTGCGCTCCCCTCTCGATCCGAGCAACCAAACAGGCGGCCGTCGTCGAGATGATGCGATCAGCCGATGCTGGACCGGTCGCTAGTCGAGTGACCCAGCCGGTATCACTGCTCGACTCCAGCCGAGGCCGATCGCGGCCAGCACTGCGCCACAACCCATGCCAAGGGAGAGCGGCGTCGTGGTGCCGTCGAACGCCCGGTCGAACACCGATCCGAGCGCGGCGCCGAAGATCATCGGAATCATGCCGAAGATCGCTGCTGCTGTGCCCGCGACATCGCCGAGGGGGCGCATTGCCGCGGCGTTGATGTTGGGGATCAGGAGTTGCTGACACCCGATCACCAAACTCACGCAGACAAAGAAGAGCCAGAAGGGTGGATCGCCATTCGTGGTGAGCGAGACGACGATGAAGATCCCGACAGCAACCGCGAGGGCAGGAATGGCGCGACGCATCATGTTGCTGAGCCCAACGCTCACGACGAGCTGACGGTTGGCCAGCATCACGCCTGCCATGAGGAGCGCAATGGCAGCGAAGATCGCGGGGAACCAGTCGGCTAGACCGAACACCTCATCGATGATGATCTCTGAGCTTCCGAGGTACGTCATGAACGACGCGAAGAGGCCGACGGTGGCGAGGAGGTAGCCATACGTGCCGGGCGTGGTGAAGATCACCTTCAGCGCGCGGCGGAACTCGGCCCACGAGTCGTCCACCGGTTTCGGCTCGTGGCGCATCGTGGGTGGAAGCCGTGTCGTGAGGACGAAGACCGCACCGGCGTAGACAGCGCAGGCGACGAACACGAACTCCCAGCTGCTGACGGCAACGATCCCGGCACCCAGTGCGGGGGCAAGCGTCGGAACGATCGTGAACACGGCCATGATCGTCGACATCTGCTTCGCCATCTCAGAGCCCTCGAACGAGTCGCGCACCATCGCGAGGGCGGCCACTCGAGGTCCGGCAGTGGCCATGCCCCAGATGAAGCGGGCGACGAGCATCATCTCGAGATTGGGCGCGAGAGCTGCGCCCAACGCACCGATGATGTACAACGCAAGACCGCCCCACAGCACGGGACGCCTTCCGTACCGGTCGGCGAGGAACCCCGCTGGCAGCAACGCGATGCCTTGCCCCATGAGGAACACGGTGATCAGGCTGGCAACGGCCGTCGAATCCATCTCGAGGTCGAGGCCAGCTCGGATCTCGGGAAACGCCGGAAGCATCATGTCGATGGCCAGGGCGGTACCGGCCATCACCATCGACAGGGTGAATGTGAAGCCGGCTCGTCCTGGTTCGAATCTGGAACTTCGCGTCGGCGCGCTCGTCCTGGTGGAAGTGTCAGTCATAGAATTGTTCGTCGGAGCGTACGGCGGCGGCGGCCGCAGGCCCCCATCAGTGTCCGACTACGCTCGCGGCGGACGGAATGCGTGTCGCCCGGAGCCGCTCGTTCTGGGTCGGCCGGCCATAGTCCATTCGGCCTAACAAGATGATCCTGGTGGCCGATTGAAGCCCGTGCTGCGAGAGGGACCAACCGCGAGACGCGGCGACATTCAGGGGTTGCGCGCGGTCGCCGTGGTCATCGTCGTGCTGTACCACGCAGACGCGGGATTCGGCGGTGGCTTTGTCGGGGTGGATGTCTTCTTCGTCATCTCTGGCTACGTGATCGCCAGGAGTCTGCTCACCGAGCTCAACAGCACCGGATCCATCGATCTGAAGCGGTTTTACCTGCGACGCGTGCGCCGCCTCCTGCCGGCCCTGGCGATCATGCTCGGAGCGGTGTTGGTCGCGGCCAGCTATCTGTCGCCGATCGGTGGTCAGCGGTCAACCGCAATCACCGGTGTGGCGGCCGCCCTCTTCAACGCCAACCACTATCTCGCCACGCTGAAAGCCGGCTACTTCGACGTGGCGCTGGAGTCGAACGCTCTGCTCCACACGTGGTCGCTCTCCATCGAGGAACAGTTCTACTTCGTTTTTCCCGCGCTACTCCTCGTCGGTTGGCGGCTCCGCCTTCCCGGCCGACGCATCACGTCACCAATCGGCGGATTGTGGACGATCCTCGGCACAGCGGCAGCAGCTTCGCTCGGACTCACGCTCTTCCTCGTCTACCTCTCCGGCCGCGGTTCAAGCGATGCGTTCTACCTCGCGCCGGCGCGGGCATGGGAGTTCATCGCCGGCGCGGTCATCGCCTTGGCAGCGACTCGGCTACAACGGATCGCGCCGCTTCCCGGGGCAGTCCTGACATTCAGCGGTGCGGGACTCGTGCTGTGGGCGACATTCAGCTTTGACGCCGACACAGTGTTCCCGGGTCTGGCCGTGATGCTCCCGGTCGCCGGCAGTGTGCTCTTGATCGCCGGCGGCGAGGTCGCGCCGACAACGCCCATCACCCGGCTGCTGGCGTGGAGACCGCTCCGGTACATCGGTGATCTCTCGTACAGCTGGTACCTCTGGCATTGGCCGGCAATCGTCTTCGCTCGAGCCTGGTTCCCAACCTTCGAGTCGGCCGCACTCTTCGGTGCCGCGGCGTCACTCGCTCCCGCGATCTTGTCGTATCACTTCGTCGAGGAGTCGTTCAGACACGAACCGAGTGTCACCACCCGCCAGACGCTTCGCTTGGCCAGCGCATCCATCACCCTTCCCCTGATTGCCTCGATTGCCGTACTCGTTTCAATGGCCGCGGTCCAGCAGCGCGACCATCTCGAACCGTTCGACCGTCACGGCGATTTCCTGCTGGGCTGCGACAGTCGCGTACCGCTCGGCCAGCGCGGGGAGTCCGAGTGTGAGACGCGCCTCGACGGGGCGATCGGCACCGCTGTCCTCATCGGAGACTCTCAGGCCGGCCAACTCACCGAAGGCTTCCTGGACGCGTTCGGCGCCCACGAATACTCAACCACGCTCGCCACGTCGAGCAATTGTCCGTTCGTCGACTTGATCGTTGTTGACGGCACTGACGGCTCAGAGGCGTGCCACGACTTCGTGACGGGGACAGTTGCCGCCCTCGTCGAGGCGCCGCCCGATGTCGTGGTGCTCGCAACCGACACCAAGCGATACCTCGATCGACATCCACGGCTGATCGACCCCGCGACCGGGGAGATGGTGACCGAGACGGCCGACGCTTGGGAAGCGGCGTTCCTCCGGGTCGTCGAACCGTTGGCCGACGCAGGGATCGAAGTCATCCTCGTTCATCCCATCCCCCGGTACGGCAGCTGGGACCCCCGGGGGTGTGCGGTTGCCATCTGGGAATGGGCGCCGAAACGTTGCCAACCGGAGCAGTCCGTTGTGGCAGCGCGCGCCGCTACAAAAGCTGCGCTGTTGATAGAAGCCAGGGTCGTGGCGACAGCGGAAGTGATCGCCATCGATCCGTTCCCGCTGCTCTGTGACGAAGGGCGCTGTCGAACCCGCGACGCCGACGGCTGGATCATGCGCGACTACGGCCACATCTCGGTGGCCAAGAGCCTCGAGTTCGCCGCCGTATTCGAGGACACAATCGCGGGCATCGTGATCGACGCGTCCTAGTTCGTCAGCCGTTCGACCCGCCGACCTTCGAAGACAAGGGCGACGAGAATGATCAGGTCGATGGCGACGATCAGCCAGAGGCCATCAATGGTGGACCCGCCCAGCAGCAGAGCCGCCAGCGCCGCCATGGCGAGGGCCCGCTCGGGAGGAAAGACACGGAAGGCACGAAGCACCGCGGCCTCGATCCCCCCGAAAAACATCACGAGTCCGACCAGCAACATGACTCTGAACTCGAGATCGAGGTCACTGCTCGGATGAAGGGTGATCTCTTCCAGCGCCGCCGCCGACACGATCACTCCACCCACGATCAGCGCGTGCAAGTACGTGTACACGTCGCGCGCATAGCGGCTCTTGTCCGGCCCGTGGAGTTGGCTGAACCGGTGCTCGAACACGCGCTGCGGCCGATCGAAGTAGGCCCACCACAGCAGCGCGGCGAACATCCCAGCGGCGATCAACGACCCGATCGTGTCAGCGGGAAGACCTTCCTCTTCGCTCAGGGCACCAAGCACCGGGACGGCGATGGCGACGATCACCTCGCCCAAGGCAATGATGATGATGAGACCGTGGCGTTCGGCGAAGTGGCCGGGGCGCACGACCCAATCGCCACCGCCCGCCTTCACCGTGCCGTACGCCACGATGGCAATTCCCGCGACCCATAGCACGATCCGTGAGGTCTCATCCTCGAGCGCCGCACCCGCAAGGAACGCTGCCATCGCGATGAGATTGGGGCGAGCATAGAGAATCGTCGACTTCCACTCATCGGAGCCAACGGGATGGGCGATCATCATCATCACCAGCCCCATGGCGAGTATGACCACCACGGAGCCGGCGAACAACCAACCACCATCACCAAGAGCCGTGGTCGTTGCCGCGGCCATCGGAATCGATGCGACAGTGGCGATGAGAACCACCCGTTGGACATGTCGTGAATGAGCGGACACTGCGTTGGCTGACCAGGTGAACTGGGTCCATGGCAGCCAAAGCATCCAGAAGATCAACCCGACCTTGAGCATTCCTTCGACATCCGGATGATGAACCAGGTGCGAGACGAGCTGCGAGAACGCGAAGACAAACGCGAGATCGAAGAACAGCTCCACCGGGTTCGCGGTGAAGTCTTCCGACGGGTCCGGACGATCGATCCATCCCCGCTTGGCCTTTGCACTTATCCCCATCGCCGGATTGTAGGCCCGGCCGATCGCGAGGTCGTGGCCGTGCCGGGCTGCTCGGCGACGTGCGATACTCCCCGACGTGCTGAACAAGATCATTTCGCAGTCCGCGGTCGACATCGCATCCCGAACCCGGACCGGGTCGCTCTCTGCTCGGGAGGTCGTCGAGGCGCATCTCGATCGAATCGACGAGGTGAATGGCACCATCAACGCCATCGTCGCCGCCCGCTCCCGTGAGGATGTGCTGGCCGATGCCGACGCTGCCGATGCGCTGCCCGCTGATCAACGAGGGGCCCTGCACGGACTTCCCGTTGCGGTGAAGGACCTCCAAAACGTCGCCGGCCTGCCGACGCGGGCCGGTTCGCTCACCACATCCGACGAACCCGCTGCCAGCGATGGGCTCGTCGCGGCGCGGCTGAAGGCTGCCGGCGCAATCATCGTCGGCAAGACGAACACTCCAGAGTTCGGTACGGGCTGCCACACGTTCAACGAGGTCTACGGCACCACGAGCAATCCGTGGGACCCATCTCGGGTTGCCGGCGGTTCGTCTGGTGGTGCCGCAGCTGCGCTCGCTTCTCGGATGCTGCCGATTGCCGATGGGTCCGACCTGGGCGGTTCGCTGCGCAATCCTGCCGCATTCTGTGGTGTTGTCGGGCTGCGGCCTTCGATCGGACGGGTCCCCCTTGACCCCGCCCTCCTCGACAAGTCGGCATGGTTCCGGCGGTTCGGAGTGGAGGGACCCATGGGCCGCAACGTCGCGGACACCGCCCTGCTCCTCTCCGTGCTCGCCGGTCCGTCAGCCGACGACATCGTGAGCCTGCCGGATGACCCGGCCATCTACGCCGAGCCTCTCCCCACCACAACAATCGCCACGATCGGGTGGGCGGGGGATCTCGGCTTGCTGACGTGTGACAACGACCCGCTCGAGTTCGCCAAGGCCGCCGCCGGTCGAGTCGTCGACGTCGGCGGCTCGATGATCGAGATCGCTCCCGACTTCTCGGTGGCCGAAGAGATATTCCGAGTCTTCCGTGGCCTCGGCTATCGACAGACCGGGCAACGACTCTCTCCCAGTCAGTTGTCGATGACAAAGTTGACCGTGCAAGAGAACATCGAGTTCGGGCTTTCGCTCGACCTCGATCGGGTCATGCGTGCCGCCGAGCTTCGTTCTCAGCTCCACCGATCAGTGGCTCGAGCCTTCGAACAAGTCGACGTGATCGCTCTACCGACCACACAGGTGGTGCCGTTCCCGGTAGAGGTCGAGTACCCAACAGAAGTGGCGGGCAAGCAGATCGACGACTACCTGGGCTGGATGATGTCGAACTGTGTCATCACCGCCACCGGCTGCCCGGCCATCTCAATCCCGTCCGGATTCACCGAGGAGGGCCTCCCGACAGGGCTGCAGCTCGTCGCACCGATCGGGCAAGAGCGTCGGCTGCTCGAGATTGCCTCAGCCGTTGAAGCTGCCAATCCGCATTGGCACGAGGTGCCTGACCTCGGCTAGCTGAGCAGCGCTGGGTCGCGGTCGATGGGACGAGTGATCGTCGACGGGTCCTCGTCGAACCCGATCACGATGCGGTAGCCGGCGGACTCTTCTCGATGCACCTGGCGCGCCTCGTCGCCCCGCAGCGTCGCGCCCGCGACCAGCGTGCAGGTCTGGCCGGTGTCGCGCTCGGTGACGGTGAGCTCGCCGCTGACCAGATACACGGTGGTCTGAAAGTCGTGCCAGTGAAAGTCGTTGTTGACCTCACCGACATCGAAGGTCAGCACGTGTTGACCGGCGGCCTCCGCCAGCGCGATCGCCTCCTCTTCGGTGCGGAACTGCTCGTATTTCGTGGTGAACGGCATGGCTGACTCCGTTTTGGTCGTTGGCACGATCGTAGCGAACTACGGTCGTGAGCTGTGAGCCGCCGCTACTTCACCCCTGACACGTTTGCCTTCCTGCGAGACCTGGCGGACAACAACGATCGGGTCTGGTTCAACGAACACAAGGAGCGCTACGAATCGTCGGTGCGGCAACCCGCACTCGACTTCATCACCGACTTCGTCGAGCCACTCGAATCGTTGTCGCCGTACTTCGTGGCCGACTCCCGCACCGTGGGCGGCTCGCTCTTCCGGATCCATCGCGACACCCGATTCGCCAAGGACAAGACGCCGTACAAGCTCAACACCGGCATGCACTTCCGGCACGAACGAGCGAAGGATGCGCACTCCCCCGGTTTCTATGTGCACCTCCAGCCCCGGTCGTGTTTCGTAGGGGTCGGGCTCTGGATGCCGGAGCCGAAGGTGGCGTACCGGATTCGGGCCCACATCGATGAGAACCAGGACGAGTGGATTGCCGCCACCCGCGGCAAGCAGTTCACGTCGATGTACGACCTCGGCGGCGACTCGCTGAAGCGTCCGCCGAAGGGATTCGACGCCGAGCACCCGCTGCTCGATGACCTCAAACGAAAGAGCTTCATCGCCACCGGCCCGATCACCCAAACCGAGATCACAAAGGCCACGTTCCGAGAGGATCTCGCCGAACGGTTCGCGGTCGGCGCGCCCCTCATGAAGTTTCTCTGCGCCGCAGTCGGCGTGAAGTACTAGCCCACCCCGAAATTGCTGCGCCTAGCCCACCCCAGAGGTGGAAAACTCCCTGCAATTTCGGGTTAGGGGTTCATTGCGTTCCAGACCCGAGCGGGGGTAGTGGGCATCTCGACGTGGCGCACACCGAGGTGTGACAGCGCGTCGACCACCGCGTTGTGGACGGCCGGCCCGGCGCCGATTGTGCCGGCTTCACCGATGCCCTTCGCGCCGAGGGGGTTGCGGTTCGTGGGGGTCTCCATGGCGATGCGTTCGAAGCTCGGAACCTCGGCCGCCGATGTGAAGGCGTAGTCCATGAAGTTGCCGGTGAGCGGGTTGCCCTCGTCGTCGTACACGAACTCCTCCATCAACGTGTGCGCGATGCCGGAAGCGACGCCGCCGTGAACCTGCCCATCGAAGATGAGCGGGTTGACGATCGTGCCCGCGTCGTCACAGGCGATGTGACGAAGGACGGTGACCTCGCCGGTATCCCGGTCGATCTCCACGACCGACAGGTGGGCGCCGAACGGGAAGGTGGCCCCCGTCGGTTGGAAGTCGGTTTCGGCCTTGAGTAGGTCGCCACCGGCCTCGATTTGGGAGGCCACCTCGGCCCAGGTCTTGCTGATCGATGGTGACCCCGTGACGGCGAAGACGCCAGACGCGACGTCGAGGACGATGTCGGCGGGGTTGGCTTCGAGCAGATCAGCCGCCGCGTTGCGGGCCTGATTGACGACGAGTTCACTGGCCTCGTGCACGGCTGAGCCGCCGACCTGTAGCGAGCGCGAGCCGCCGGTGCCGCCACCGCGGGCCACCTCGTCGGTGTCGCCATGGCGCACCTCGATCTTGTCGAACGGGATTCCGGTGACGTCGGCCGCCAGCTGGGCGAATGCCGTGTGGTGGCCCTGGCCGTGCGAGGACGACCCGGTCAGCACGAGCGCAGAACCATCGGGGCGCACCTCCATGCTGCCAAACTCGCTGGCGCTCATCGGGTTGGTGACCTCCACATAGGTCGACCAGCCGAGGCCGAGCAGCTTAGCGGTGGGGTCCTCACGACGTCGCTGCTGTTCGGCCCGAAGCCCGTGATAGTCAGCCGCCTCGATCACGAGATCCATGGCCTTGGCGTACTCACCGCTATCCATCTCGGCACCGGTTTGCGTCTTCAGCGGGAATGCCTCGGGCGGAATGAAGTTGACGCGGCGAACCTCAGCCGGGTCGATGCCGATCTCCATCGCGAAGAGATCAAGGATCCGTTCGAGCGGTGTCGTGGCTTCAGGTCGGCCGGCTCCGCGGTAGGCGCCGATCGGCGACGTGTTGGTGACCACGGAGTTGGACTGGAAATCGAGCTTCTCGATGGCGTACACGCCGAGAGCCATGATCCGGGTGAACATGGGAAGCACACATCCGATAGTGGGGTAGGCACCACCGTCCTGGATGAGATCGATCTTGTAGGTCGAGATCTTGCCGTCTCGAGAGCCGCCCATCTTCAGCTGATACGTCACGGCGCGGGCGTGGGCGAGAGCGAGCATGCTCTCGGAGCGAGTCTCGGTCCATCGCACGGGTCGACCGAGTTCGCGGCCAACCGCAGCCAACACCATGTCTTCGGGGTAGGCCCCGTTTTTGCCGCCGAACCCGCCGCCGACATCAGGTGTGATGACATGGACGTCATCGAGCTCGACCCCCATGCCCTTGGCCAGTTCTTCTTTGGTGCGGTGCGGAAACTGGGTGCAGGCCCACTGGGTGAGCCGTATGCGGCCGTCGGCGTTGGGAGCCCACACCGACACCGCGGATCGAGGTTCCATCGGGGCGACAGACATCCGCGGGTTGCGCATCTCCAACTCGACGACAACGGCGCAATCATCGAACATCTCAGCGGAGCCGCCGGAGGGCTGCTGCCATGCCAAGTTGGTGCCGGCCGCGGGAAAGAGCAGCACCTTGTCCTTGATCGACTCGCGCATGTCGACCACCGCGTCGAGCGGTTCGTAGTCGACGAAGACCATCTCCGCGGCATCGACACCCTGGGCCCGGGTTTCGCTGACGACGGCCGCTATCGGCTCGCCCACGAAGCGAACCCGGTCAGAAGCGAGCCAGGTGCGCAACATGGCCTGGTTCAACATCGGCATGCCCGGAGGGCGAGCCTCAAGCCCGAGATTGGCAGCGGTGAACACGCCGACGACACCAGGCATTTCGAGCGCGTCTTCCGTCTCGATGCTCAGGATCTCGGCGTGGGCCATGAGTGAACGAACGAACGTCACGTGGAGCGCATCGGCGGGGCCGACGTCGGCCACGTACTTACCGCCGACGGTGAGGAAGTCAGGATCTTCCTTACGGATGACGCGGTTGCCAATCATGCTCATGGGATTGGTGTCTAGCGCAGATTCAACACGTTTCCTGAACTCGTTGGGTCAGCGCTTCCAGCTGTTGACGAGCAACACGATCGAGTCGACCAACTCCTCGTCGCCGAACAACCGTCGAACTCGTGCAAGGTTGTCCTCCCTCTCGTGATGACGTTGCACGAGTTCATCAACATTGAAATACGTTCCGGCTTCTTGGCGTTGGTAGCAGCGCCTACTCCGTGAAGGAACCGACGTGAAAATCCTTGCCATTCCAGCCAGCAACAGCCGCAATGGCCTCAATCGGCAACTGATCGGCTTTGCCGCTCGGCTTCTGGAAGACGGACTCATCACCGGTGCCGAGGTCGAGATCCTCGATCTCAACGAGTACGAGCTGCCGATCTACAGCGGCGAACGTGAAGCAGACGGCATTCCCGAGCTGGCCAGACAATTCGTGGAGAAGATCGGGGCGGCCGACGCGGTGATCGTGTCGTTCGCCGAGCACAACGGCTCCTACTCGGTCGCCTGGAAGAACACCTACGATTGGGCCTCACGCCTCGGCATGCAGGTGTACCAAGGCAAGAAGTTGGCGCTGCTTGCAACCACCCCCGGTGGACGCGGTGGAGCGCGTGTGCTCGAGAGCGCTACGACGCTTGCGCCGTTCTTCGGCGCCGACCTCGTCGGCAGCCTCTCGGTACCGAGCTTCCACGACAACTTCGACGCCGACAGCGGCGAACTCGTGAACCCCGAGCTGCGCAGCGAACTGGAATCGCTGCTCTCCAAACTGGGCTGACCTCCCCTCGAACGGGTCAGGTCGGGTCGGGATTCATCTCCCAGTGTTCCGGTGAACGCCACAGTGCCGAGAGCGTGAGGTCGCGAATCGCCCTCATCTCACTGGGGATCCGGTCATTGAGCCGGATGAACAGTTCGTCGTGGGCGAGGATCTCCTTGTCCCAATCGGCGCGGTCGACCGACATTGCTTTGCGGAAGTCTGCTTCAGTGAACTCGTCGAGTCCTTTCCAGTTGATGTCGTCGTAGCGGGGCATCCAACCAAGGGGACTCTCGAGACCGTACGCCCGACCGTGCGAGCGCTCGACGATCCACTGCAGCACACGCATGTTCTCGCCGAACCCCGGCCAGACGAAGCGTCCCTGCTCATCGGTTCGGAACCAATTGACGCCGAAGATTCTCGGCGGATTGTCGACCACGCGGCCGAACGCCAACCAATGGTTGAAGTAGTCGCCCATGTGGTACCCGGCGAACGGCAGCATTGCGAAGGGATCGCGTCGAACGACACCCTGCTCACCGAAGGCCGCCGCGGTGGTCTCAGACCCCATCGTCGCAGCGAGGTACACCCCATGCGCCCAGTTGAACGACTGGTATACGAGCGGCATCGTGCCGGAGCGGCGACCACCGAACACGAACGCCTTGATCGGCACACCCTGCGGGTCGTCCCATTGATCATCGATCACCGGGTTCTGGCCGGCGGGTGCCGTGAAACGTGCATTGGGATGCGCAGCTTTCGTGTCGGACTCTGGTGTCCAGTCCTGTCCCTTCCAATCGATGGCATGGGCGGGCGGATCGCCGTCCATGCCTTCCCACCAGATATCGCCCTCGTCGGTGAGCGCCACGTTGGTGAAAATCGTGTTCGAACCGATCGTCTTCATCGCACTCGGATTCGTGGCCATCGAGGTGCCGGGGGCGACCCCGAAGTATCCGGCCTCCGGATTGATTGCGTACAGCTTCCCGTCCTCGCCGGGTTTGATCCAGGCGATATCGTCGCCAACCGTCGTGACTTTCCACCCGTCTTCGCTGAACGCGTCTGGTGGTTCGATCATTGCGAAGTTGGTCTTGCCGCAGGCGCTCGGAAATGCAGCGGCAACATAGGTCTTCTCGCCGCTCGGCTCGGTCACGCCCATGATCAACATGTGCTCGGCGAGCCAGCCCTCGTCACGCGCCATCGTCGACGCGATGCGCAGCGCAAGACACTTCTTGCCGAGCAGCGCATTACCGCCATAGCCACTGCCATACGACCAGATCGAACGTTCCTCGGGGAAGTGGACGATGTACTTCTCGGTCGGGTTGCAGGGCCACGCAACGTCGGCTTCGCCGGGCTCCAGCGGCGCCCCGACGGTGTGCATACACGGCACGAAGTGACCGTCTGCGCCGAGCATGTCGAGAACGGCCGAACCCATCCGGGTCATGATCTTCATGTTCACCGCGACGTACGCCGAGTCGGAGATCTCGACGCCGATCTGCGCGATCGGTGAGCGCAGCGGACCCATGCTGAACGGGATCACGTACATCGTGCGGCCCCGCATCGACCCCTCGAACAGGCCGCCGAGAATCGTCTCCATCTCGGCCGGATCCATCCAGTTGTTCGTCGGGCCGGCGTCCTCGCGGGTGCGGCTGCAGATGAACGTGCGATCCTCGACTCTGGCAACATCGCTCGGGTCGGAACGAGAGAGGTAGCTGTTGGGCCGCAACTCGTCGTTCAGCCTGATGAACGTGCCAGCGTCAACCAGCCCCTGCGTCAGCTGGTCGTACTCCTCGTCGGTTCCGTCGCACCAATGAACGTTGGCGGGCTCGCAGAGTTCGACCATCTCTGCGACCCAGGACCGGAGCTTTTCGTTCTGCAAGTTCGTTGGAGTATCCATTCCCAGCGAGCCTACATTTGCCCGCGGGGCCAGATCCCCACCGGCGACCGGCATTGCCAGGTTTGCAGCCCCGATCTACGTCGGGACGTTGGGCCCTTGCCGAGCATTGATCACGTCATGAAAAGTCATGGCCGTGAAGAACAAACCAAAGTTGGTCGACGTCATGTCAGCCGAACCGATCACGGTTCAGCTGGGCCAGGCGATTTCAGACGTGTACGAACTGCTCCAGGAGCTGCCGATTCATCACGTGCCCGTTGTCGATGGCCGAACGCCGGTCGGGATGATCTCGGCAACCGACATCTTGAAACTCGTCTACGACATCGAGGGTCACGATGAGCACATGCTTCGGTCCTTTCTCGACCATCAGTTCACGCTCGAGGACGCCATGTCCACTGATCTCATCACCACCAGGAGTGATCAGCCCCTGCACGTTGTGGTTGATCACATGGCATTTGGGGATCTGCACTCCGTCCTGGTGACCAACGACGACGGCGAACTCGTCGGCATCGTCACCAGCACGGACTTGATCCGACTGCTGCGAGAGCTGTTGTAGATCACCAGCGGCACCAGGACGGGAGGCTGATTCCCGTCCCGACTCAGACAGGGTGGAGCAGGCCGTCGGTGACGTCGTAGACGAAGCCGGTGATGTGCTCTTTGTGGGCGATGAACGGCGTGGCCAGCAGGCGTTGGATCGACTGCCGGGTATCGACGTAGGGGTCCGAGAACGACTCGAGCGCCCACCAGGGTTTGAGCCCGAGCTCGGCTTCCATCTCTGCTTTGAACACGTCCTCGGACACTCGTTGGAGTCCACAGTCGGTGTGGTGGACGAGGATGATCTCGCGCGTACCGAGGAAGCGCTGTGACATGACCAGCGAGCGGATCACGTCGTCAGTGATCACGCCACCCGCGTTGCGGATGATGTGAGCCTCGCCGGGCTGAAGGCCGAGGATCTTGAACGTGTCCATGCGGGAGTCCATGCAGCCAACAACCGCCAACTGGCGCGTGGGGGCGACCTGAAGCTCTCCGGCGTCGAACCCTTCAGCTCCTTCTCGATTGAGAGCGACCAACTCGTCGACACTTGGACTGAAGTGTTTGTCTGCCACGGCAACGACGATATCTGCCTGGGCGCCGCGGTTTGTGCTGACTACCGTGGGCGGGTGACCACCGATGGCGAACCGCGACTCAAGATTCGTTGGCAGGATCGACAGCGGGTGTTCCAAGCACGGGTGCTGACCCAGGCCGATATCGACGTCGACCTCCGCACATACCGCACGTTCAAGGGCTCACCGCTCGGTCGGCCTCGACCAGCAACCTCGCGTCCCGAGCGCGCCTTCGTCGTCGTGATCGCCACGATCGCGATCGTCGCGGCGCTCATGCTCGGCGCTGCTCCACGCGAGCTTGCCGCAGGAGTCGCCGGACTCGGCGGCGGCATGGCCCTGGTAGCCGGGCTGGCGGGGCCAGATCCGCGCCAGGTCATCGTGCCGTCGGAGCCCCTCCTCGCGATCTACGCGCGGAGAGTGGCGCGGGGCGATCTCCCCCAGGCCGTCACCCGGATCACCGACGCAGAGATGGCTCGCCTCGGGTCCCACGGCTATGGATCACTCGTCGGCACGGCCCGCCCCGGAGGCACGCTCGGCATCTTTGTCGACGACTATCTCGTCTGGGCGCGCACCCCGCCACGAAGCGGGATACAGCTCGACCCGCCATTCGGAATGGGTTAGGGCCGGCTGCGTCCTAGTGGCGCTTGACGCCGCCGTACTTCATGCGTGTGTCATCCATCGATGCCGATCGTTTGTCGTCAGCGTTGATGGCCGCAGCCACGAGCTCGCCGACGAACAGTGTGTGGGTACCGAGGTCCAGGGTGTGGCGCACTTCGCAGTCCATCCACGCGATCGCCTCATCGAAGACCGGGGCGCCTGTGGCGGCTTCGCTGACAGCTCGACCGTTCAAGGCGCCGTCTTGGTAGGACGCCGGCTTGGAGAACTTCACGAAGACACGGGTGTCATCGCTGTCCCAGAGGTTGACGGTGAAGCAACCGCCGGCGGAGATCAGCCGATGGGTCACGGCGGAATTGTCGACGCCGACTCCGATCAGCACCGGCTCCATCGACAGCTGAGAAATCCAGCTGGTCGTCATGGCGTTGCGTTCATCACCCGCCCGCGAGCCGACCAGAGCCAGCGCATTCGGGATCTTCCACGTGATCCGGTTGATCAGCTCATCATCCATGGTCTTTCCTCAGTCCAGGTTTGGTCGACCGCTGGCAATCGCAGTCGCGGTGCCCTCGACGAACATTGGGCGACCTTCGACGTCGATGACCTTCTCGGTCCAGGTCGTCTCGATCTCGAAGTCGACGGCGCCGGCTTCGATTGCTGCTTGGGTCACCGCTTCGGTGGCGAGGGCCTTCGCCCGGTCCCGCGCCTCCGGCCGCTCCCAGGCCGTCTCAGGGTCGGTGCCGGAGTGGATGCGGTAGACCCCACGACGCGGACAGGTGACCATGATCTCGGCCCGAACCCGCACCTTGGCGACGACGGCACCGATCGCATTCGCAACTCCGGCGTGCTCGGGAACTTCGACCGCGCAGCCAAGGAGCTCACCGATCGCCGGGTAGTACGTGCCCGCCGGCGCGCCGAGCCCAATCAAGGGGACGCCGAGGCCGGCGACCACACGCGCACTGCGAGTGGTGCCATCGATGGCC
Source organism: Acidimicrobiales bacterium (assembly GCA_029263175.1). GTDB lineage: Bacteria > Actinomycetota > Acidimicrobiia > Acidimicrobiales > Aldehydirespiratoraceae > JAACCU01. Next base: position 43,261 of record JAJCXZ010000075.1, read on the forward strand.
GCGGCCACCAATGCCGAGGTCGAAGCTTCGGCCGGGAGGCCGTCACGTACCAGCGCCGCGTCGAGGAGCGCTTCAGCCGAGCGTCGAACGAGTGTGTCGACCACAACGGTGCTGATGATCTCCGCGGCTGTCGTAGTTCGCGACTCTTCGGCAATGGCTCGCCCGAACCGATCACGGCGACGGGCGAACAGCTCGGCGCCAAGCCGAGCCGCCTCGACGTCATTTGTGGCCTGGCGTCCAAGGACATGGCTCGCGTCGGTAGGAGTGAACGCGGACATACGGATGACGGCTCGACCGACGAGGCGGCGGATGGCGCGCTCCTGAAGGCTCGACCGGATGACTCGATCCGCGGGCAACAGCTCATCGCCGAGCGCGTCGACGACTTCCTGCTCGAAACGGTCGAGCTTGGCGTTGTGGATGCGTGCCGTGGGTTCGAGGAAGACGCCATCCCAGGCGCCGGGAAGATCACTGTCGAGCTGCCGCTGCAAGACAGAGTGAACGACCGCACCGGCTCGGTCAGCGAGGAGGCTCAGCGGCACGACCCGGCGAGGCCCGATCTCCAGCTGCGCGCCGACGGCCCGATCGATGAGCGCAACTTCGCTGTCGCCGCCCAGACCGTACGTGTGCATCATCACCGCCTCGACCATCGTGCGGTGACCTCCCACGCTCGCCCCGTCAGGGCTGAATTCCGGCAGACCGTCACGTACAACCGCGATGTCGGTGGTCGTGCCACCGATATCGGAGATGACGGCGTCGTCGGCTGCGGCGAGGTGCGCCGCACCGACAAGGCTCGCCGCCGGGCCGGACAGGATCGTCTCGACTGGCCGATCGCGAACAAAGTCCGTCGATACGAGCGAGCCGTTGCCGCGCACGATCATCATGGGCGCGTCGATACCCCGCTCCTCGAGGATGGAACCTGTCGTGGCGACGAGCTCGTCGATCAGCGCGATGAGCCGCGAGTTCAGCAACGCGGTGACGCCTCGCTTCGGGCCGTTGAGACGCGCCGACAGGTGATGACTACACGTGACCGGCTTTCCGGTGCGCTCGCGGATCAGATCCCGAGCGGCGAGCTCGTGCTCGGCGTTGCGGGTGGCGAACTGTGCCGTGACCGCGAATGCGTCGACCAGGTCGGCTACCGCATCGATCTCATCAGCCAGGGCGTCGAGGTCAAGCGGAGCAACCTGGTCACCGTGCGATGTGTGCCCGCCGTCGACAGCGACGACTGCGTCGGGGCCGACCGCCTCGCGGAGGCCGCCGCGGTCGAGCGCACCCTCCTCGAAGCCGATCGTCACCAGGCACGCCGGCCGTCCGGTTCCCTCGACGAGTGCGTTGGTGGCGAGTGTCGTCGAGAGCGCAACCATGCGAACGGCGGCGGGGTCGATGTCGGCGGAGTCGAGCGCGGCGTCAATGGCGCCGCTTATACCGATCGACAGGTCGTCGTGGGTGGTCGGCGACTTGGCCTTGGCGAGAATGGCGCGCGCGTCTTCGTCGTAGACGACGGCGTCGGTATACGTACCGCCGGTATCGACCCCGAGTGCGATCCGGCGCTGCTGAGCAACCATGGACGCACAGTCTGCCGCCCCAGCGCCCCAAGAAGCGACATATATTCTGCCCATGTCCACGCCCCGTTCTGAACGCCCCCGGATGCCCGACTACGGAGTTACCGACGACCCCGAAGGACTTCTGCCGTGGTCCTGGGCCGAGAAGCGCCTCGCGGCGACCCGCAACTTCTGGCTCATCACTGCCAACGCTGATGGACGGCCACACTCGATGCCGGTCTGGGGTGTGTGGATGCCGGACCGGCAGCGCTGGGGCGGAGGCTTCGGTGCATCTGCTCGCAAAGTTCGCAACATGAAGGAGAACGACCAGGCGGTGGTCACCAACGACAACTCGGTGGAGGCCATTTCGATCGAGGGCCGAGTTGTGCCCGTCACGGGCGAGGCCGCCGAACCACTGGTCGAGGCGTGGGCGGACAAGTATTTCGAGGAGACCGGCCAAGACCGCGAGGGCACCATGGCCTTCATGCGCGAGAGCACCATGTGGGAACTGATTCCCGAACGGGCTTTCGGCATGATCGAAACGCCTGAGGATTTCTCCTCGGCCGCGACCCGCTGGACCTGGAGTTAGGGCCAGAGAGGTTCGTTGATCTCGAAACCAATCGGTTCGCCCCACGTGTTGCGGTACGAGACTTCGTGCACGGGGTTTCGCTTGGCCACCCCCCACTTGCCGGTCGGGTAGCCCATCGGCACGCAGCAGGCCATCCGGAATCCCGCGTCATCGGGCACACCGAGCACGTCGAGGGTCTCCGCGCCCTTGAAGTTGAGCACGGTCGTGAGCGAGGAGCCGACGCCATCAGCGCGCGCCGCGAGCATTCCGTTCCACACTGCCGGGAAGATCGAACCACCGCTCGTGTCGAAAAGATCGAACGCGAAGAACATCAGTGGGTAGGACCCGAAGTTGCTCTGAGCCCAACTCACCGAGTCGTAGATTCGCAAGAACTGCTTTGACTCGGGATCATCGTTGCCCTGTGCCGCCGCCAGTCGGTCCTTGTAGACCGTCTCCCACAATATGTCGATGCAGTCGCGGTAGATCTCGCCTATGCGCTGCCGCTTGGCCTCATCGTCGACAAACATGAATCGCCAGGCCTGCCCGTTGCCGCCGCTCGGTGCGCGGATCGCCGCATCGAGGATGCGCTGCTGCACGTCCTCCGGGATCGGATCGTCGGTGACCCGACGCATGGCACGGGTGGTGTACAGGGCTTCGCGAATGTCCATAGTCCATGCAGTTGAGCAGACCCTCAACCCACAGCGCCAACCGTCGATAGGACGAGGTGACAAGTTTCCTCGATTCTCTCCACGAACCTGAGCGACACTGCTCGTGTGGGCATCACGAGGGTTCGCACTGTCACGGGTTCACCAATCAGGCGTGTATGTGGTGTGAGTGCCGCACTTTCGCCGATCCGGAGAACTCGGTTGTTCGCGAACCGGTCGGGGCATCCCGACGCATGCTTCGCAACTTCCGCTGATCGCTGCTCCCATAGGATCTTTGGCGATGGACGTCGTTGAACAAACGCGCCAACGCATTGCCGGGGGGCTACGAGAGATCGTGTCAGGCACCAGCGAACGCCCTCAAGTCGTCTTTGACCCCGACGCGCCACGTCTCTTCGCCGCGGGCAGCGCCCCGTGGATGGTTCAGTCGGACGTCTCGATGCTGGTGGGCGGAATTCGAGCACTCTTGATCCAGACGCTCCATCCCATGGTCATGGCAGGCGTTGCCGATCACAGCGACTTCCGCATCGATCCGCTCGGTCGTCTGCAACGCACGAGCCAGTTCGTCGGAGTTACGACCTTCGGCACGCTTGACGAAGCCGAAGCCGCAATCGCCACGGTGCGACGGGTGCACGATCACATCACCGGCCACACGCCCGACGGCCGCCGCTACGAGGCCAATGACCCGCACTTGCTGGCGTGGGTGCACGCAACCGAGGTCGACAGTTTCCTGCTGGCGCGGATCCGCTATGGCGCCACTCCTCTGCCGACCGGCGTCGCCGATCAGTACGTGGCCGACATGGGCGACATCGCGAGCCGGCTTGGAGTCGTCAACCCACCCCGCTCCACCGTCGACCTGGCTTGGACGCTCGAACGTTTCCGCCCCGAACTCAGTGTGGGCGAACAGGCCCACTCGACGGTTCGATGGCTTGCCGCGCCACCGGCACCGTTGCCGGTGAGAGTGCCCTACGCCGTGCTCTTCGGCGCTGCCGCCGCGCTGCTCCCCCGCTACGCCCGTCGGATGCTGCGGCTTCCCGTTCCGCCTCTCGCTGGGCCCGCCTTCATCGAACCGGCAGCGACCGGTCTGCTCCGGATCCTGGGTTGGGCGATGGGCCCACACCCGTCCCATAGCGATCTGTAGCGGCACGCATAGAGTCCCCGTATGGACCTTGCCGAGCTGCAGACCCTGATGGACGATCTCTATGGCGAAGCCGACGCGGCACGCGGCGTGCCCGCAACGGTGGCCTGGCTGTGCGAGGAACTCGGCGAGCTTGCTCAGGCAGTGCGCAAAGGCACCCGCGACCAACAGGTCCACGAGTTCGGCGACGTTCTCGCCTGGCTCGCGTCACTCGCCAACCAGATGGACATCCCCCTCGATGACGCCATGCAGCGCTACCTCGACAACCCGCCCTAGTTTGCAGCGTTTGCTCCGAGGTGTGCTGCAGTTCAGGGGACACCGATGATGCGGTCGGGAGTGATGAAGATCGGGATTCGGCCTTCCTCGGCCATGACCCGGTCGTACTCGTCCCAGTTGTCGTGCGTGCCACCGGCCGCCACGAAGACGTCACGCAACAACTGCCGCAATCCGCGCTCGCCGGCACCGTCATCGTCGTCCACGACCTCGGCCACGCCCTCGACACCAGCCCACTGCCAGCCCCGTCGAAACGTCACCGATGCTCGACCCGACGACCGGATGTGGGCAACCTTGCGGGCGTCGCCGCGAGCCACGAGCGCGACCGCATCTTCGCCCGTCATCGGATGGGCCATCGGCCCGGCGTTGACCACCGAACTGTGAACCGACCCGTCAGGCCGCGCCGCCGCTACGACACACAAACCCGTCTCGGTCCCTGCCATCGCCCGAACACTCTCGAAATCAGCCATGCCCAACCGTAGGCCGGGCCGAACTGCAGCACACCTCGGAGCAAACGCTGCAACTACACCAAGCCCTGAGCGACGAGGCTCTCTGCGATCTGGATGGTGTTCAGGGCCGCGCCCTTGCGAAGGTTGTCGCCGCTGAGGAACAGGCTGAGGCCGTGCTCCACGGTGTCGTCGACGCGGAGACGGCCGACGTAGGTGACGTCGACGCCGGCCGAGTCGAGCGGGGTGGGGACGTCCATCAGCTCGACACCTTCAGCGTCGGCGAGCAGATCACGCGCCCGAGCAGGAGTCATCGGCGACGCGAAACGGGCGTTGATCTGCAGCGAATGGCCTGTGTAGACCGGGACCCGAACGCAGGTGCCCGAAACCTTGAGATCGGGCAAACCGAGAATCTTGCGACTCTCGAAACGGAGCTTCTGTTCCTCGTCGGTCTCGTTGAGTCCATCATCGACGAGCTTGCCGGCGAACGGCAACACGTTGAACGCGATCGGCTTGACGAAGTTCTCGCCCGGATCGAGCCCAACGGACCGACCGTCGTACGTCAGGCCGGGGCCATCGGCGCCGACCTTCTGGGCCTGCTCGTCGAGCTCACGAACACCTGAGAGCCCCGCACCCGATACCGCCTGATAGGTCGAAACGACCATGGATTCCAGACCCGCTTCTTCAGCGAGCGGCTTCATCACAGGCATGGCCACCATGGTCGTGCAGTTTGGGTTCGCCACGATGCCCTTGGGAATCGATCTCAGGTCGACCGCGTTGACCTCAGGTACCACGAGTGGAACGTCCGGATCCATGCGCCACGCCGACGAATTGTCGATCACGATGGCGCCGGCCGCCGCGACCTTCGGAGCGAGCTCCTTCGAGGTGGAACCGCCGGCGGAGAAGAGCGCAACATCGAGCCCGGAGAAGTCGGCCGTGGCCGCATCCTCGACGACGATGTCCACACCGTTCCACTCGATCGTCTTTCCCGCTGATCGGGCCGAGGCGAACAATCGCAATGATGTGACCGGAAAGCCGCGCGCCGCAAGGAGAGTCCGCATTACCCCGCCCACCTGGCCGGTGGCGCCAACGATTCCTACATGCATGTCCCCAAGGTTACCGCTCACCAGAGTGGGCGAGCAGCGGATTTTGAGGTGGCGAGGTGTGACCGCACAGGCTCTAACGCACACTGGGGACAGACCCCAGTGTGCGTTAGAGCCGGAACAAGAGCTCTAGGCGCAGAAACCGGAAGGTTCGTTGCGGAGTCCGCACGTATCGCCGAAGGCCTCGTACTCGCTGCCGAACGGACTCTGCATATAGAGGTCATCACAAGCCTGCATTTCGCCGGCTTCGCAGCCATCCCACAGCTTGTCGAGCTCGGCATCGTCACCGTAGGTGCCGACGCCGGCGTCGGGTCCTGACTCGGTGCCGATGTCTTCGACGATGTCGCTGACCTCGTCCTGCATCTCATCGGTGAGACCACCCATCAAGCACTCAGTGGTGATGGCAATCGCCTCGGCCGGCGGCTCATCGTCCCCCAGGGCCTGATCGGTGAGATCGCCGGGGTTGATACCGGCTGCGTTGAGCTTGTCGACGACGCAGTCGGCTTGTTCGTCTGTGAAGAAGCCGTCCTTCGTCAACTCGGCTTTGAACTCTTCATCCGTCGCTCCACCGCCGCAGGCAGTGGCCAGCAGCGCAAGCGCCGCAACGAGAATCATCAAATATCGCCGCATGGGCTTCCTTTCATAAGGGTGAGCCCCGCAGCTCACCACCACACCCAATCGACCGGTCCACACGCGATGTTGAGGGAGTTCACCCTCCGTCACATGCCGAGGACGATTCAAGCTGTGGTGCGGCGACTAGCTGAGGTCGGCGTAGAACGCGTCGAGCCGAGCCAGCAGATCCTCGTGATCGAGGACACCTTCGGAACGCTTCAGCTCGAGCAGCCACTTCATGATCTGGCCGACTTCGCGACCCGGCTCGATGCCGAGATGCGCCATGACGGCTCCGCCATCGATCTGCGGGCGCTCCGCGGCCTTGCGATCCTCTTCGGCCAACTCGGCGATGCGCCGCTCGAGATCGTCGATCCACTCTTGAATCTTCTGCCACTTGGCCTTGTTGCGGGTGGTGCAATCGCTGCGGATCAATGCGTTGAGTCTTCCGAGTAGCGGCCCAGCATCGCGGGCGTACCGGCGCACGGCGGTATCGCTCCAGCCGTCGGCATAGCCCTTGAACCGACCCGACATTCGCACCAGTTCGGCCACGTCTGAGACCTTGTCTTCGGAGTATCCCAGCGCCGTCATGCGCTTCTTGGTGACCCGGCCACCCACCACCTCGTGATGGCGGAACGTGACACCCCCGTGTTCGTAGCTGCGCGTCTGGGGCTTGGCGATGTCGTGGAAGAGGGCGGCGAGCCGCACCAGTTCATCGCTCGGCGTTTTGGCCACCACTGCCACCGTGTGCGAGAGCACATCCTTGTGACGGTGTATCGGATCCTGTTCCATGCGCAGAGCCAACAGCTCAGGTACGAGCTGCTCGATGCGGCCACTGTCGATCGCCGACCACAGGGCTGCGGCGACGTCGTCTGCCATGACGATGGCAGACAGCGCTTCAGCGCCGTCACTGGGAGTCTCGGTATCCATGGCGCCGAAAGTCTACGAGCCAGCGGCCGTCGCTCACGCCAAGGGAGGCCAAGGACCTAGGATCTTGCCCGTGCCCACACTTCCCGATCTGCTTCACGGCGATGATGACTTCGCGCCCACAAAGGCCCTTGTGATCGTCGCTCACCCCGACGACATCGACTTCGGCACTGCCGGTACCGTCGCCATCCTCACCGACCACGGCGTCGACGTGGTCTACGGGTTGGTGACGAGCGGACAAGCCGGTGAACCGGCCGACTTGAGTGCTGAAGACCTTACCGAGATCCGCCAGGCCGAGCAGACAGCAGCCGGGAAGGTTGTTGGTGTGAGCGAGCTGCACTGGCTGGGCTTTCCCGACGGTGCCGTCGAGTCCACACTCGAGCTTCGCAAGGCGATCTCTCGTCTGATCCGGATGGTGCAGCCCGATCTCGTGATCACACAGACTCCAGAACGCAACTGGGACCGCATCTACGCGGCTCATCCGGATCACCTCGCCACCGGCGAGGCCGTTGTGAGCGCCGTGTACCCTGACGCTCGCAACGCAAAGTCGTACCCGGAGCTCCTCGACGAGGGCTACGAGCCTCACGCCGTCAAGCGCATCTGGCTCATGGCCGGCACCGAGCACAATCTTCGGGTCGACATCTCCGAGGCGATCGACCGCAAGATCGATGCGCTCCTCGAGCATCACAGCCAGAACGACGAACGCGCCGAGGTGCTACCAGGCATGATCCGAGAGTGGGCGGCGGAAAACGCCAAGACCTCCGGGATCGCCGGCGCCACGGCCGTCGAGAGCTTCCGCTCCGTCAACACCGAGTAGGGCCAGCGTTGGAGGGTATCCGAGCGCGGCTTCGATGGCCGCTATTCCGGGGTCGGTGAGAGAGGCATTGGCCACAACCCGTGGCGGAACGACCTTTCCTCGTAGCACTCCCGCCCCCATTGGCTACGTTCTTGGCTGGTCAGGGGGAACCGGACGGCGGTTCCGGACGTCTGATCTCTACGCACCACTCCTGGAGGAACCCATGCGTATCCAGCGTCTCCCTCTCCGACTGCTCCTCACCGCCCTTGCCTTGATGCTGGTCGCGGCAAGCTGCGGACTCGACAGCGACGACTCCACTGACTCTGGCGCCACCTCTGACGACAGCGCTGACGACAGCGGCGGCGAGGACTTCGACACGGCGACCACTGGCGAGGCAGCCGACTTTGACGATTCCACCGACGCCGAGGAGCCGGCCGCAAAGGACACCGAGGACGGCCTCGCCGTGCCAACCGCGCTCACCGCTGCTGACATCGGACGAGACATCGTGTTTCGTGCCACAGTCGGCGTCGCCGTCGACGATGTCTCCGCCGCCGGGCGGGAGGCCACCCAGATCGTGACGAGCCTTGGTGGAATAGTGTTCGGTCAGTCGTCCACCGTGGATCCGTCGCCACGCACCGTCCTCACCTTCAAGATCCTGCCGGAGGACTTCGACGATGCCCTTGAGGCACTGGCCGGCGTCGGAGAACTCGTCGAACAGACGATCTCCGCCGAGGACGTCACCGACCGCGTTGTCGATCTCGAGAGTCGGATCATCACGTCGGAAGCAAGTGTTCTGCGGCTCCGCGGCTTCCTCGAAGGAGCCACGAATGTCGACATCATCGCCGACCTCGAACGGCAGCTCCTGGACCGGGAAACCACCTTGGAGACCCTGCGCGGCCAGCTCCGAACCCTCCGGGATCAGGTCAGCCTCGCCACCATCACCCTGACGATCACCCAGGCCGGCCGTGAGACGCTCCCCGCCGATGTCGACCTCGTCGCGTGGCTGGGCGACGATGAAGCCGATGCTTGTCCCGGCCATTCGTCACTGGATGTCAGTCGAGACGACAAGGCCGTCCTGTGCATCGAGATCGAAAACACCGGTGATGTCACCCTCACCGACGTCACCATCGAGTCGACGGAACTACGGCTCCGGGTCGATGATTTCGAGATCGCCACCGGGACGCTCGATTCCCTCGACCCCGGTGACCGTCTCGTTGCGTTGTTTGATCTCGACGTGACCGAGGGCCGCGTTCAACGTCGGGATGCGCGGGGAGGCCTCTTCATCGATGTGCGGGTCGAGGCAACACCGGCCGACAACCCCGAGCAGACCCTCGAGGCCCTCACCGATGTCGTTCTCATCGCCGACAGCGACACACCGCTTCCCGGATTCGGTGATGCGTTCGGTGGAGGTGTCGCCACCTTGGCGGCAATCGGGAGCGTCCTTCTGATCGTGCTTGGCGGTCTACTGCCGTTCATCCCGTTCATCGCGGTCGCAGTCTGGTTTGTCGTGCGGCGCAGAGGGGGAACGGTCAAGCCCCTCGACACACCCTCGCCTCCGCCAGCCCGCGACACGGAGTAGCACCGAATCCCGCTCGGGACTACGCGAAGTAGCGGGCTTCGATGCCGTCGAGCATCGCCTCGAGACCCTCATCGAAGCGCTCGGCAACAGACATCGTGCGCAGGGCGGCGCGAAACCGAGCCACCGCCTCAAAGCCATCCGGCAACTCAGCATCGGCGTGCACATCTGCACCCGCGGCCTGGTCGGCCGACCGTTCCTGAATCAGCGTGCCGACGACGTAGGCCGAGACGGCAGAGAACGCGAGGGCCGGTGCCCGGAGATCGTCGGTGACGCCATCAAAGATCGATGCAACGCGATCCATGAGCTGGAGCCCCCCCGGCGTGTCACCGGGCCGATCGATCAGCAACGGCAGCGATTCGGGGTGCGCTTCGGCGGCATGCACATACGAGGCGGCGAGGCGGCGGGCCTTCTCTCGCCAATCCCCATCCGGTGTGCCGTAGGCCCGGAAGATCTCGGCGTAGATCAGATCGGTCACCGCGTTGAGGAGGTCGTCCTTGTTGGCCACGTGGTTGTAGAGCGACATCGCTTCAACGCCGAGCGCGGCGCCGAGTTTGCGCATACTGAGGGCTTCGAGCCCTTTTTCGTCGATCAGCGAAAGGGCTGCCGAGGCCACCCGGCCGCGGGTCAATGGCTCGCGATCGACGACAGTCATGGCCCTGAGTGTAGGGCCCGGCAAGTCCCAGGGAGTCAGCGAGCGAGCGTTTGCAGCCGTGCTCGCCCGGCGATGCCGCCTAGGTCGAGCGTGCGGCCGGGGCCCATTCGAAGACGGTGAACGCACCCATGCCGTCTGGGTCCAGCAGTGTCTCGGCCTCGCGAACTCGGCTTCGGCCTTTGAGCGCGGCGAGGCCACCGGCGGGCGCGCCGGCCTCCCAGATTTCTCTCCCTTCCCGCACCAGCGCTTCGATGCCGTGGACTCGGAGATACTGCGCCTGGCTGGTCATCAGTAGCCCGTCGGCCGCCGCGACAATCTGCTCCACGGCAAGATCGGTGGTGATGTCCTGCGAGCCCGGCTGGTCGAGCCAATGGGTGCCGGCGCCGTGCTCCCGGAAGGTCCGCAGCCAGCCACCGTCCCGCTCCGCCAGAACATCGATCGGGGCCGCGTAGTCGAATGCGAGAAGCCGACAGCTCGCCGAACGGTTGGCGCGGATCCACTCGCCTGCGGCTCGATGAAGTGGGAGTTGAATCCCTGGCTCAGCGTCGACTCCAAGATCGATGTCGACGATCCCACCCAGATGTTCGACAAACGCTGCGCCCCTGATGTCGACCAGAACCTCACGCCATCCCTCCACCGAACGTTGCGCTATGTCGAAAGGGAGATTGTCGAGCAGTTCGTTCGCGAGGACCACATCGCACCGGCCGGCGGGTGATGCCGAGAAGCTCTCGATGGCTCCATCCACAGGATGCATCGAACGCTGGGCGTCCGAGAGCTCGACCAGCTCGAGACGGAGTGCCCTGCGTTCAAGGCAAGCCGGCGCCGCCGCAATGATCGACCGGGCGAGCGTGCCGGGGCCGGCGCCGACTTCGCGAACGACCCAGTCGTCGGGCTCACCGGCATCGATCCACCACGTATCGAGAGCATTGGCGAGGACGGCACCGAACAGAGGCCCGACCTCTGGAGCCGTCAGAAAGTCGCCTCGCCGACCGGCCCGGCCTGTTGCCCCGGCCCGGACGTAGAAGCCTTCGGCCGGGTCATACAACGCCGCGCCGATGAAGGCCGACGCGCTGATCGGGCCCCGCGATCGGATCTCGTTGGCGAGACGCTCGGCGAGCGGCTCGCGATGCACCTGGGTCAGCCGCCGACGCCGGCGAGCAGGCTCACCTTGGTGACGTCGCCCACGAGGCCGGGCAACACGCCGAACACGATCGTGGCGGCAACAGTGAGCACGAGGGCCGACTTGAGCGATGCGGGGACCCGCACCGGCGTCAAGTCGCCGTCGGGCGCTTCGTCGGCCCACATCTTCGCCCCGATGCGGGCGTAGTAGTAGAGCGCAATGACCGAGTTGACGGCTACGAACACACCGAGCACCACACCGGAGACGGTGTTGGCTTCGATGACTGCGCCCATGATGCGGAACTTGGCCCACCAACCACCGAGCGGCGGGATGCCAGCGAGTGCAAAGAGGAAGATGGTCATCGCAACGGTGAGGCCCGGGGCGTAGTGGAACAGCCCCCGGTAGTCGTCGATCTCGGCCGAGCGGGTCTTGCGGGCAACGGCGATGACTACCGCGAAAGCGCCGAGGTTCATGACGGCGTAGATCACGAGATAGCTCACCGTGGCAGCGAGTGCGGAGTCGGGAACGTCGCTGGCAACTGCCAACGGGGCCAACATGTAGCCGGCCTGGGCCACACCGGAGTAGGCGAGCATGCGGACGATGTTGGTCTGACGGAGGGCGATGAGGTTGCCGACGGTCATCGACACGGCCGCAAGCGCGAAGATCATCGGCTCGTAGACATCGTCGCGTCCGATGAAGCCGACGAACAACATGTTCATCAGGGCCACAAATCCGGCGGCCTTCGACGCAACCGACAGGAAGGCCGTGACGGGGGTTGGTGCGCCCTCGTAGGTGTCTGGTGCCCAGGTGTGGAACGGCACGGCCGACACCTTGAAGGCGAAGCCGACGATCACAAAGATGATGCCCATGACCACGATGGCCGAGGGCGAGTCAGAGGCACTGATCGACTCGTTGAGATCAACCAGAAGGGTGGTGCCCGAAGCGCCGTAGAGCAGCGACATGCCGTACAGCAGGATCGCGGAGGCAAACACACCCATCAGGTAGTACTTGAGGCCTGCTTCGTTGCTCTTCAGGTCGCGCTTGCGCCAGGTGGCCAGCATGTAGGCCGGGATCGACAGCAGCTCGAGAGCGATGAAGATCGTGATCAGGTCACGAGCCGACGCCATGAGAATCATGCCGAGGATCGAGCTGAGCAGAAGCCCGTAGTACTCGTTCTCCCAGTAGTCGCCCTCGGAGATGTAGTTGCTCGAGATGAGCACGACGATGTAGCCGGCCAGGATGAACACGGCCTTCATGATGAGGGCGTACTTGTCGACCACGAAGGCGCCGCCGAACATCGACCGATCGGCACCGTCGACCGCGAGGGTGATGATCGGAACCATCGTGGCGAGCAGGCCGATGGAGGCGAGCGCCGGGGCCCATTTGCGACCGCGCTCCAGCCAGACAATGTCCATCAGGGTGAGCAGGACGCCGAAAGCGAGCAAGGTGAGCTCGGGCGCGGCAGCATGCCAATCGATTGGTGGTCGGACGAAGTCTCCGACCTCGGCAGCGAGCGCAGCGAGCATTGGGATCAGCCTCCGAAGGTGGCCTGGGCGGCGGCCGCCACACCCTCACAGCCACCTTCGAGTTGCAGACAGTTGTCGAGCGACTCGACGACGGCTGGGTCGGTGATCTCGAAGATGAGACCGGGGGCCACACCGAAGAGGACGATCAGGAAGAGGAACGGCGCCCACGCAATCCATTCGATGCGCTTGACGTCGACGATCTCGGGATCGTTGGCGAACTCCTCGGGCGCCTCGCCCATGGCCGTGCGCTGCAGGAGCCAGAGCAGGTAGCCGGCCGCCAGAACCGTGCCAACCGCCGCGATCACCATGTAGCCCCGGAACGTCTCTTCCGGGATGCCGTTGGCGGGCTGGTAGGCCGCGAGGATCGCCGGGAACTCGCCCCAGAATCCGGCGAGACCCGGGAGGCCGAGCGAAGCCATGACGCAGAACCCGAGAATCCAGCCGAGCTTGGGGGCCTGGAGCAGCATGCCGCCGAGACGCTTGATCTCGAGCGTGTGGTAGCGCTCCTTCACCGAACCGGCGATGAAGAAGAGCATGCCGGTGATGAGGCCGTGAGCGACCATGCCGAAGATGGCGGCGTTGATACCGAAGTCGGTGAGCGTGGCGATGCCAAGCATCACGAAGCCCATGTGGGCCACTGACGAGAAGGCGATCAGGCGCTTCATGTCGGTCTGGGCGAGACAACCGAGTGCGCCGTAGATGATGCCGATCACGGCGAAGAGGCCGATCCAGGGAGCCCATGCTTCAGCAGCCTCGGGAAGCATGGGGATGGCGATGCGGATGAAGCCGTAGGTACCGAGTTTCAGGAGCACGGCGGCCAGGATGACCGAACCCTGCGTCGGCGCCTGCGTGTGTGCGTCCGGCAGCCACGTGTGGAACGGGAACAACGGCACCTTGACACCGAAGCCGAGGAACATTCCGCCGAAGATCAGGAGCTGCGATGACCGAACGATGCCGGCTCCTGCCACGTCGGACAGAACCCGCATGTCAAAAGTGCGCAGGAGTTCACCCGTGGTCGGGTCCTTCGAGAGGAAGAACAACGCCAGGAAGCCGAGCAGCATGAGGGCCGACCCGAACAGCGTGTAGAGGAAGAATTTGAGCGAGGCGTAGCGGCGATCCTCGCCACCCCATACCGCGATCATGAAGAACATCGGGAGCAGGACGACCTCGAAGAAGACGAAGAAGAGGATGAGATCCTGCGCCAGGAAGGTGCCGATCATGCCCGTCTCGAGGATGAGCATGAGGATCAGGAACGACTTGGCGTTGCCCGGGTGAGGGATGTGATCCCACGAGTAGATGAAGACCAATGGCATCACGAACACGCTGAGCATCAAGAGCGGCAACGACATGCCGTCGAGGCCCATGATCAGTCGCGAGTTGATGACTTCGATCCAGCTCTCGTCGACGACGTACTGCAGCGAGCCCGCGTCGCTGTAGTTGAAGTCGATGAGATACCAGATGCCCAGCGCCAGAGCGAGGAGCGAGGCAAGCAGGGAGACCTGCTTGTGGGCCTCTTCATTCTCTTGCGGAATGAGCATCATCAACAGGGCGCCGGCGAGCGGCACGAAGGTGATGACGAGGAGGCCCCAGTCGGTGAGGAATTCAGGCATGAGTGTTGTTCCTGGTTACCAGTCGAAGAAAGTTTCGGGAGTTGGAGAGCACGGTTCTAGAGAGCAAGGATGAGGACGAAGGCGCCGGCCGCTATGGCGGCGCCCGCAAAGAGGATGGCGGCGTAGTTCTGAACCCGGCCCGAGTTCATCGCGCGGAGCTCCTGGCCGGTTGCGTCGGAGACAATGCCCGCACCGTTGACGAATCCGTCGACCAGTCCCTGGTCGATCTTTTCGTAGACGAGCTTTCCGGTGCGAACCGACGTCTCGCCCACGGCGTTGACGGTGCCGTCGATGACGTTCTGGTTGACCCAGTTGGCAGCTCGGGCGAGAGGACCCTTGGTGAAGCCGGCGATGACCCCCGTATAGAGGTGGTCGAGGTAGTACTTGTTGACAAGCACCTTGTGTCCGGTACGAGCGATGGCGCTTGTCGTGGTGAGGCCATTGGGCAGCCCGGTGAGAGATTCCCCGACCTGCTTGCTGCGGCGGTCGACCCACACGAAGTAGTACAGGAAGGCGATCCCGGCGCCGACAACGGCGATGATGCTGGCCACGATCGCCAGGGAGTAGCTCGGGGTGCCGTGGGCGATACCCGGGAAATACGACGCGCCGGTCGGCTCGATGAAGTGACCGAACCGCTCCTCCCAGCCGTCGGGGACCAGCCAGATTCCGCTCGGGAGGTTGACGAAGCCGACGAGAATCGCGAATCCCGAAAGAATGTAGAGAGGCACCAGGATTCGAGGACCGGACTCGTGGGGGTCACCGTGGCCGTGGGTGTCGCCTCGGAACTGGCCGTGGAAGGTGAGGTAGACGCATCGAGTCATGTAGGCGGCAGTCAGAGCGGCGCCGATCAAGCCCATGGTGAGATGGAAGGAGTAGGCACCGTTGCCGCCGGTGCCACCGAACAGGCCCCAACCGCCGGTACCGACAAGGATCTCATCCTTCGACCAGAAGCCGGCGAGCGGGAAGACGCCGGCGAGCGCGAGCGAGCCGATGATGAAGGTGATGTAGGTCTTCGGCATGAACTTGCGCATGCCTCCCATGTCCTTCTTCATGTCGAAGCTGTGCACTGCGTGCGCGACAGAACCCGAGCCGAGGAAGAGGTTGGCTTTGAAGAACGCGTGCGTGAAGAGGTGAAAGACCGCCGCAGTCCAGGCACCGACGCCGAGGGCCATCGCCATGTAGCCGAGCTGCGACACCGTGGAGTAGGCGAGCACCTTCTTGATGTCGTCCTGCACGAAGGCAAGAAGGCCACCGAAGACGAGGGTGATGGCGCCGACGGTGGCGAGGAGGTTGATACTCGAACCGCCGATCTGCATGCCTTCGAAGAAGACCGGGTAGAGGCGGGCGACCATGTAGATGCCGGCCACGACCATGGTGGCGGCGTGGATCAGCGCCGAGACCGGTGTCGGACCAGCCATGGCATCGGGCAGCCAGGTGTGAAGGATGAACTGGCCGGACTTCGACATCACCGCCGCGGTGAGACAGGCGGCGGCGACGACCAACGCTGCGTGGCCGACCGTGCCGTTGACGATGTTCTCGTTGATCGTGATCGTGTCGAAGGTCTTGCCGCCGCCAGCAGCGAAGAACAAGGTGATCATGCCGACCAGCAAGCCGACATCACCGACGCGGTTGGTGAGAAACGCCTTGAGCGCTGCATCACTGTTGGGCTTTTCTTCCCACCAATGGCCGATCAGAACGAACGAACAAACACCGACGAGCTCCCATCCGACGATCATCTGAAGGATGTTGTCGGAGAGGACGAAGAACAGCATCGACGCGGTGAACAGCGACAGAAAGGCGAAGTAGTGGGTGTAGCGCCGGTCGCCTCCGACATAGTCGGTGGAGTAGATGTGCACCAGCAGCGAGATCAACGTGACGACGAAGAGCATCATCACCGCGAGGCCGTCCACCAGAATGCCGGCGTCGAACTGCACACCGCCGTTCTGGAACCACTGGGTGGAGTTCTGAACCGCTACGTAGGGATGCGCGGGAGCGTGTCCCTCATCCCCGTGAGCGTCGTCGACGACTGCCTGGTCATCGTCGGTGGCGTGATCGTCTTCCTCCGCATCAGCGGTGAGGACGAGTTCATCGCTGGCGATCGAGCCATCAGCGATGATCGCATGTTCGGCGTCGCCGCCTTCGAGCTCGAAGTTGTCACGGTGGTCGATCCAGGCAATGCCTGTGAGGACGGCCAGGATGAACGAGATGCCGACAGCGGCGATGCCGAGCTCGGCACCCTTCTTGGGCAGACGCTTGCCGAAGAACAAGATCACCAGGAACGAGATCGCTGGAAGCAGCGGAATGATCCACGCGTTCTCGAGGAACCAGTTGGCGTCGTGCGTACGGGTGGAAACCCCGGACACGGCTTCGGCGGCTAGAACAGAAAGTGACACAGCGGCCTCAGCCCTTCAGCAGGTCGGCCTGGGTGAGGTCGATGCTGCGGCGGTTGCGGTACATGAGCAAGACGATGGCGAGGCCAATACCGACTTCGGCAGCGGCCACCGCGATCGTGAAGAGCGCGAACACGGAGCCACCACCGTCGTCGTTGAGGGCGCCGAAGGCGACAAGATTGATGTTGACGGCGTTGAGGATCAGCTCGATCGACATCAAGACGAGCATGGCGTTCTTGCGAGCGAGGACGCCGTAGACCCCGAGGCAGAACAGAACGGCCGCGAGGA
>JAJCXZ010000076.1 GCA_029263175.1 Acidimicrobiales bacterium
GGCCAGTGGCTCGAGCACGTCGGCTCGATGGGGCGGCGGGAGGTAGATGAGGACGAGGTCGGCGCCTTGCTCACCAAGGTCCGCGGCCTGCTCCGCCGCGGCGGCCGGTCCGGCCGCCGCGTCGTAGCGGACGGCAACCGAGCTGATGATCTCGGACGGATCGCGGCCGATCTTGGCGCACTCCTCATCGAGGAGCGCCCGGTTCGCCTCGAGGCGGGCGCCGCCCCGGCCCGGGAAGTTCCAGTGCTGGGCGTAGCGGGCCACCGTCGGCAGGGTCCGCTTCGGCCCTTGTCCACCGATGCAGATCGGGGGATGCGGCGTCTGAACGGGGCCTGGGTTGTTGCGGGCGTCCTTGAGCTGGAAGTAGTTGCCGTTGAACGTCGTGGTCTCGTTCGTGAACATGCTCGTGATGACCTCACACGCCTCGTCGGAACGGTCGAACCGCTCCGTCCATGTCCCGAGTTCGATCCCGTAGGCGTCGCACTCCTCTTCGTTCCATCCCGAGCCGATACCGAGCTCCAGACGACCGTTCGACACGATGTCCAGCGAAGCCGCCATCTTCGTGAGAAGCGCCGGGTGTCGGTAGATGATTCCGTTCACCATCGTGCCGATTCGGATCCGATTCGTGGCCTGGGCGAGCGCAGTGAGCGTCACCCACGCCTCCATGCACGGTCCGGTGGTGTCCGGCACATTGATCGGGTAGAAGTGGTCGAAGTTCCAGGCCGATGTGAAGACGTCGATGTCGTCGGCCGCCGACCAGACGTCGAGCATGTCCTGCCAGGTCGTGTGCTGGGGTGAGGTCTTGATCCCGAACTGCATCGGGCGAGTCAAGCACACCACTAAGCCTTTTGGCCTACCTACTAAGCCCTTCGGCCTATGTGCCGATGGAGACGGCATGGAGGACATGGTGGCGAACAGCGCGATTCAGCACAGGCCGATTCAGCTCACGTGGCCCGACGACATGCGGGCCGCCTGGCAGCCGCTGAAACCCGAGTTTGCCGCAGCATGCAACGGTCTCTCCCTCGGCATGCCGTACGGCGAGCCATACGTGATGGCGTCGGTGCGCTCCGCGCTCACCGACATCGACGACCCCGCCCTGATCGCCCAGGTCGAGGACTATCTCGACCAGGAGCGCGAACACTCTCGCCAACACAAGCGGTTCAACACACTCCTCACAGCCCAGCACCCCGCGCTGAAGCGTGTCGAAAAGTGGTTGGCGTGGTCCTATCGCCTCCTGCAGCGCCGAGCCGGCAAGAAGTTCGGGGTCGCTTATGCCGCCGGCTTCGAGGCAACGGCGTTCGCGGCCGCCCGGTGGATGGACAGCAACCGCCACGAACTCTTCCGAGGGGCCGACACTGAACCGTCGACCCTCGTCCTCTGGCATCTCGCCGAGGAGGTCGAACACAAGACCGTCGCTCACGACGTATGGGCCGCAGTCGACGGCAGCCGACTCCGTTACGCGGCAGCGATGGCCGCGTGCTTCGTGATGCTCGTGTGGTTCATCTTCTTGAGCGTGGTCGTCCAGTTGACCGCGTGGAAACGGATCCTCTCCCCTGTCGCCTGGTTCCGACTCTGGAAGTGGGGCTTTGGCTTCGCGTTCGAGGTCGTGCCGACAATGGCGATCACCGCGTTGCGGTCGCACCATCCGAGCCAACAAGCCGACCCGACCTGGATGCCGCTGTGGCTCGCGGCCTACAACCCCGAGACCAACACCATCCCGGCCTGGGATGCGCCGATCGACGAATACCTGCTCACTCCCGTCGGCTGATCAGTCGAGCTGCAGCAGGCCGGCGGCGTTGCGCCACAGAAGCCGCTCGAGCATTTCCTCGTCGTCGGGGTACGCGGCCTTCAGGCGATGCAGGCTGACGTCCATACTCCCGTAGGGCCAATCCGACGCGTACATCACCCGATCCTCGCCGAATGTATCGACCAGCTTGTGAATGCCCTCGGGCTCCTGGAAGGAGACATCAACCCACAGGTTGGGAGCGTCGCCGAGGAGTTCGATCAGGTCGTCGACTTCCTCGAGCGCGCCGTGGGCAGCGACGAATCTGACCCCGGGGAATGCGTTGACGAGGTTGACGGCCGACGCGATGTAGCCGTTCTCCGGCTCCTCGACCTCACGGTCGACCGTGCATCCGAAATAGTTGCAGTAGCCGGCGTGGAAGAGGACAGGAAAGCCATGGGGCTCCCACGCGGCCACGGCTCGAAACGTTTCTTCGCTCTCGAGACTCATGCGCTGCAGGATCGGGTGGAGCTTCAATCCCCGGGCACCTCGTTGAACATCTCCGGCCAGTTTCGCTTCGACATCATCGAGATTGTCGAAGTCGATCCCGGTGAAGGGGATGATCCGGGGTTCCTTTTCGGCCGCTGCGGCGAGATGTTCAAACCGGACGTTGGGGTAGATCGGGAGCATCGCGATCTGACCGACGTTGTTCTCATCGAGCGTGGCGCTCAGGTTCTCCAGAGTCGCCGCTGAGTTCCGGAGCTCATCACTTCGCCAGTGTTGCCGCTCCTGCCATCGACCTGCTGGCCCGATCCGATGCAGCAAGGTGAATATCGGGCGGAGGAGCCACGGCGCGCGAAGGGTCACCACATCCATCACCCGTAGGAACTCGAAACGGGGTCGCTTCACCCCGGTTTGAGTGATTACATCCGCACCGTCGGGTCGCAGGATGTGGCCGAGGTGGGCATGGATGTCGATGACACGTCTCACGGCTGTGGTCTAGCGCAGATGGAGCAGGGAGCGCGACTACTCTCGCGCCATGAGCCGAGCGACATTGCCGGGGATGGTCGTCTCCGATCACACATTCTCGCTCCCCCTCGACCATGGCGATCCGGACGGCGAGACCACGGACGTCTTCGCTCGTGAAGTTGTCGCGCCGGGGCGAGCCAGCGAGAAGCTCCCGTTCCTTGTCTTCTTGCAGGGGGGACCCGGACATGAGTCGCCCCGTCCGCCGGCAGGCGCGTCCTGGCTGCCGCGGGCTCTGCAGGACTACCGCGTGCTCCTCCTCGACCAGCGTGGCACCGGTTGCAGCACGCGGCTGGACGCTCGCACGCTTGCCCGGCACTCGACGGGCGAACAAGCCCGCAGGCTCGGGCTCCATCGCATGGATGCGATCGTCAATGACTGCGAGGCGATCCGCAAGAATTTGGTCGGCGACGAGCCATGGACGGTGCTCGGTCAGAGTTACGGCGGTTTCTGCGCAACGCACTATCTCGCCACTGCGCCAGAAGGACTCGCCGCGGCGCTGATCACGGGTGGGCTGCCCCCGCTCGCCGCCCACCCCGATGACATCTATCGCCAGACCTATGTCCGTTGCCGCGAACGAAACGAGGGCTACTACGAGCAATATCCGGCCGACGTGCAGGCTGTGCAGTCGATCATCGCCCATCTGGCCGAAAACCGGATCGAGCTCCCGTCGGGTGACCCGCTCACGCCGCGCCGATTCCAGCTTCTTGGCCTCGCGCTCGGAATGAGTGACGGGTTCGAAAGCATCCACTACCTCGTCGAGGACGCGTTCATCGCCGGACCGAACGGTCCTGAACTCGGCTTTCACTTCCTGTCCGGCGTCGAGCAAGCGTTGCGCTATGCAACCAACCCGATCTTCTCCCTGCTGCACGAGCCGATCTACTGCCAAGGGTTCGCGTCCAATTGGTCCGCAGAACGGATCCGGGGCGAGTTCCCCGAGTTCGACCCAATGCGGGCCAACGGACCGGCACTGTTCACCGGCGAGATGATCTATCCCTGGATGTTCGACGAGATCGGGCAGATCAGTCCGCTCCGGGACGCCGCCCATCTCCTGGCGGAACGCTCCGATTGGCCGTCGCTCTACGACATCGCCCGACTCGAACGTAATGACGTGCCGGTGGCGGCAGCCGTCTACTTCAACGACATGTACGTCGACCGTTCGTTCTCGCTCGAGACCGCATCCACGATCCGTGGCGCACAGGTCTGGGTGACCAACGAGTACGAACACAACGGTCTGCGAGCGGACGGTGAACGGGTGCTGGACCGGCTGCTCGGGATGCTCTAACGCTGGTGGCGAGGAATCCTTCCGACGGGACTGACCTACGCTCCTGAAATGGCGGTTGACAGGCGCACCCGATTCCCCGACATCAGCAGCACGGCTTGGGAGCACCCGGCGGATCGGGCGGCGCTGAATGCGCTCCGGCGAATCCCCGGCTTCGACATCGTGCTGCGCAAGCTCGTGGGCATGTTCGGCGAGAAGTCGATCCGCCTCACATTCAAGGCCAACGCGGTACGGGTCAGCGACAAGCAGTACCCGTGGATTCATGAGCGACTCCTGCGGGTTTGCGACACCTTTGACCTCGCCGAGCCGCCCGAGCTCTACGTCAGCCAGACTCCACTGGTGAACGCCGGGGCCGTCGGACTCGACAATCCGTTCATCGTGCTCAACTCCTCCACCATCGAGATTCTCGATCGCGATGAGGTCGAGGCCGTGATCGCTCACGAGGTGGGCCACATCATGAGCGGCCATGCCGTCTACCGCACGATGTTGTTCATCCTCCTGCGGTTCGCGCTGACCAGATACCCGCTCGCCGGCGTGGCCGTCCGGCCGATCCTGTACGGACTGCTCGAGTGGAGCCGCAAGGCCGAACTGTCGTGTGATCGTGCCGGCGTTCTGGCGGTGCAGGACCCTGAGATCATGATGGGCGCGCTGATGCGCCTCGCCGGCGGGTCCCGCGGCGAAGATCTCGATCTCGACGAGTTCATCGCCCAGTCCGACGAATACCGGGGCGACGGCGACGTGCTGGGCGGCGTCTACAAGCTGTTGGCCGCCCTCGGCGCCACGCATCCGTTCGCAGTGGTCCGTGTCGCCGAACTGCGCGATTGGGTCGAGGGCGGCGACTATCAGCGACTTCTCGACGGCGACTACCGCACCAACGCTGATGACGCCGCCACGCCCTACACCGAAGATCTCGGCGACGCCGCCGGCGGCTACGCAGCCACCATCCGCAAGCTGGCCGACGAGGTGGGCGACAAGATCGGCAACGTCACCAGTCGGATCACCGATGGTTGGCGCAACAACTCGGATACCGAAGACGACTGACCCATCCGATACTGTCGCCGCACACCTCCGATGCGAAGGATCAGCGCGATGGCAGTCAAATCCGTGTGGCAGATGGTCGACGAGGCGAAGACCGAAATCTCCAACCTCACCCCGACCGAGGCCCAACGCCGCGTCGACGAGGAGGGCGCGTTGATCCTCGACATTCGCGACGTCCGCGAACTGCAGCGGGGCGGCGCCATCGTCGGATCGATGCACGCCCCCCGCGGCATGCTCGAATTCTGGATCGACCCACAATCGCCCTACTACAACGAGGTCTTCGGTGAGGATCGCGAGTTCATCCTGAGTTGCGCCAGCGGCGGTCGTTCCGCGCTGTCGACCAAGACCTTGCAGGACATGGGATTGCCGCGGGTTTCGCACATCGAGACCGGATTCGCGGGTTGGAAGGAAGACGAGATGCCGATCTCGGACTACGACACGTATCGGGCTGCGCGCGGCTGATCGGACTAGGTTCCTGCCATGGCTGTGACCGACACGAGTACGACCGGGGGGTCCCCGGCCGGCGCGCCGAGCAAGACCAAAGAACGCTGGACCTATCAGTGGAAAGAGCTTCATGATGAGGTGATCACGAGCGGCCTGTGCACGGGGTGCGCCGGCTGTGTGATCGCATGCCCTCACGACGTGATCGGCTACGAGCACGAACCAGGCGCGTACAAGCCGTTCCATCTCGAAGAGGAGCTCGGCACCGACGATTGCATCCACGGCCAGAAGGGCTGCACCTCCTGCACCCGTGCGTGTCCCCGCTTCCGTATGTGGGAACCGGAGGCCGACATGCATTTGCACGGCCGCGAGCGCGAACCCGAGGAGGTGTCGGGCATCTACAAGGACATCCTTCTCACGCGGGCGAGCGACGACTTCGTCTACGAGACCGGCCAGGACGGCGGCCTCGTGTCGGCGATTCTCATCTGGTGTCTCGAAAACGACATCGTCAACGGTGCGCTCACCTCCGGGGTCGAGAGTTTGCCGAACGGTGAGCCGGGATGGAAGGCCTTCCCGATGGTGGCCACCAACCGCGAGGAAGTCATGCGCGGCGCCGGGAGTCGCTACACATACTCGGCCAACACAATGGCGTTCCCCGAGGCCAAGGAGAAGGGCCTCGATCGCCTGGCTCTCGTCGGCATGAGCTGCCAGACGTCGGTGGCGCCGGTCATGTGGCACCGCAAGATCGGCAAGGTTTCCAAACCCATCAAGCTGAATATCGGGCTGTTGTGCTCCAAGTCCTTCGACGACGCTCTCTTCGAGGAGTTGTTCGAGGTCAAGTACGGGCTGAAGCGCGAGAACATCGCCAAGATGAACATCAAGGGCGTCTTCCAGATCTGGACCAAGGACGGCGGCTACCACGAGATCAATCTCAAGGAGTGTCACGCCTGGACCCGCGAGGGTTGCACATACTGCCCTGACTTCGCCGCCGAGCACGCCGACATCTCCACTGGCGGCATCGGCAACGAAACCGACTGGACGCTCACAATCGTCCGCACCGAGCTCGGTCGGGCGATCATCGAAGCGATGGTCAAGGACGGCGTGATCGAGACTCGACCCGGCGACGACGACCCTGGGGCCATCGCCTTGATGCATCGTCTGGCCCAGAACAGCCGCAATCGGTGGCCCGAGTGGGCGCAGGGTGCCGCTCGCGTGGGAATTCCCGAGAAGAAGAAGGGTTGACACCGAGCATGGATATCGAATTCTGGGTAGATCCGATTTGACCGTGGTGTTGGGTGACGGCCCGTTGGGTCGTCGACGAAGTGAAGCCGGCGCGTGATCTCAACATCACATGGCAGCCCATCAGCCTGCTGTTCAAGAACCAGCCGGCGGAGGACTCGTCGTACTACGAGGCATCCGCCTACACCCACAAGTTGTTGCGGGTGATGGAATCGGTGCGCAAGGCCGAGGGCGATGATGCCATCTTCGCGCTGTACTGGGAGTACGGCCGTCGCATCCACCACGACAAGGACCGCGAGTTCACCGCCGCCCAGGCGCTGGAGGCTGTCGGCCTCGATGTGTCACACGCTGCAGCGTTCGACGACGAGGACTGGGACAAGGAGATCCGCTCGCGAATGGACGCCGGACTCGATCTCTGCGGCGACGACGTCGGCACGCCGATCATCGCGTTCGATGATCGCAATGGTGTGAAGCAGGGCTACTTCGGTCCGGTCATCACGCGGGTGCCGAGCACCGAGGACTCCCTCGCCATGTGGGATGCGCTGCAGGCGATGATGAACATCGACGGATTCTGGGAGCTGAAGCGCACTCGGACCGAACGTCCGGAGTTCGGCGACCGCCCGTAGCCGCGGCTCGAACTGATCGATGTTCAACCAGATCGAACGACTTGTGGCAGCCTCGATCACACGCTCTGGTTGCATGCACAGTCCGGCCGCCCGTCGTCGGCCCGAGAGGGCGCGCTTCAGTTCAACTCAACCGGCAACGGCCTCGAACGAAGCCGACCCGCGGTCGAGACCACCTAACCGGCTGCCAGATCGGCGGACCAGCCAGCAATATCCCGGTGTCGGTAGAGGAACTGGCCATCGTCGTCAGTGGCGTAGACGAAGAGCTCTGTGCGCACGTTGGCCACCTCGACATCGTGCTCGGGAATGGTCACGTGGACTTCCAGCGTCGAAGAATCCAACCACTGAACCTCGGCCTCGAAACCGGTCAGTGGAGCCCGGTTTGCGTCGGTCAATGTCACGCCATACTCCTGAGCTATGTGATTCCATCGCACGAAGACGTCGAACCCGGTGTCGTCGTAGTACACGTTGTTCGGCCACTGATTGTTCACAACAAAGAGCACTTCGTAGAACGTGTCATCTGCCGTAGCCAAGGTCTCACCATCACCCTCCACGATCATGGTGAAGACGTATGACCTCTTGTCGAACGACGTACAAGCAACGCCGGAGCCCTTTTCGATCGCCGTCTCGGCCACGTGTTCCGACGTCTCGCCCTCTTCTCCGGAGACCAATCGCCCGATGACGTCGAGCTGGAACCCGATGGGACAGTCGAAGAATTGCGGATTGGCGACGATTGCTTCGACATCGTCGGCGGCAACCGCCTCGGTCAATCCAGCGACCTCCTCCTCTTCCAGCTCCTCCGCCGCCAGCTGCGCGTAGAACTCGCCCGACTCCTCGCCAGCGCTCAGCCATCCCTGGGCATAGCCCAAGACCACGACTCCAAGAAGAGCAGCCGCGGCTACAACCGACTCCCTGGTACCCCACCGAGCGCGTTTGGCGTTGCTTGAATCGAAGAGCTCGTTGGGCCCAATGTCGTACTCACTTGTGTCGAACTGCCGTCCGCTCTTCCAGGCTGAATTCTGTGTCTGATGCGGCGGCGCCTGGCCCGAAATCGGGTCGCTTGGCGCCACCTGGGGCTCGACCGCCGAGGCGCCGTCGTCGGACTCAAGACCGGGAAGCTCGGCATCGGACTCATCAGACACGCGCTGCTCCTTCGCAGAGAGCGCCGACCCTACTGCTTGGCCGAATCGCAGTCAGCAGGTGGCGTCGAGGACTTCCAGCGCCCGGTCGATCTCCACCGCCGTGTTGTAGTGCACGGCCGACAGGCGAACGACGCCGTCTTCGGGCTCGAGCCCGAGCGCGGTGACGAGTCGGTGGGCGTAGAAGTGTCCGTGACCGCATGACACCTTGGCGTCGATGAGCGCCGCGTAGATCTCCGCCGACGAGTGCCGCTCGGACGCGAACGCGATGGTCGGAGCGCGAATGGTGTGGTCCGCTTCCGGCGCGCCGACGATCCGGACGCCGTCGCGGTCGCGCAAGAACGCGAGGAGCGGAGCGACCAAGCTCTCTTCATGAGCGGCGAACAAGTCGAACAGCTCGGAGGTTCGCGCGAAACGGCCGGTGTCGGTGGCTTCGAAGTGATGCGAATGGATCGCGTCGAAGTAGTCGCCGATACCCGCAGCTGCGCCGATCATGGCGTGATCGGGGCCGGCGGGGGTGAGCTTCGTGCTCGAGATGCCCGCATTGAAGTAGTGGCCTTGGTGGGCGATCTCATCGAGGAGATCGGCTCTGGTGTACATCATGCCGATGTGCGGGCCGAACGTCTTGTACGCGCTGTAGAGATATACGTCGCAGTCAAGCGCCTTCACGTCGACCAATGCGTGCGGCGCATAGGACACGCCATCGACCACGATGCGGCCACCCACGGCGTGCACCATGTCAGCCAGTTCTCGAATGGGGTTGACGCTGGCCGCGACATTCGATGCGTGGGTCACAGCGAGCAGTCGGGTGCGTTCGTTGATGAGGACCGCCACGTCGGCGACATCGAGCCGACCGGTGACGGGATCGGCCTGCCATTCGCGAACCACGATGCCTGTGTCGGCGAGACGACGCCAAACTCCGGAGTTCGCTTCGTGATCTTGATTGGTGACGATGATCTCGTCACCCTCTGACCATCCGGCGCGGAACGCATGAGCAAGGACGTAGGTGTTCTGGCTGGTCGATGGCCCGAAGTGGATCTCGTCAAGGCCGGCGTTGAAGAGCTCGGCCATCACCAGCCGTGAACGATCCATTGCCTCGGTGGCGAGCACCGATGGGCCGAAGTCCCAGCTCGGTTGGCACTTGGCGTGAGAGAACAACTCGGTGATCAGGTCGATCACCTGGCTCGGCACATAGCTGCCGCCGGCATTCTCCAGATGAGCCCACTCGCGTGTCGGCGAATCGGTCAGCGAAGGAAACTGAGCTCGGATGAAGTCGAGATCCAGCCGGTGGGTCATTTCCGTCCCTCCAGGGATTGGATCAGGTTGCCTGCTCCAGGCATCCGCCCTTGCCCGTCAGCATCGCCTCGATGTCGGAGGGGATGTCTTCGGGATCAGAACGCAGGTCACTTTCGAGGTCCTTGAACGCTTCGAAGTTTCGGCCCTCGATCGCATCGACAACGTCGCTGATCTGACCGTTGGCCATCACTTCGCCGCCGTAGTACTCGACGAGCTCGGCGAAGGCGCACTCGCAGTAGACGGCACGCTCAGCGTCGGTGAGCTCGATCTCGCCACCCTCCAGGTTGGCCTCATTGCAGGCCTTCTGGAAGTTCTCGAAGAGGTTGCCGTCATCGCCGGCTTCCTCCCAGCTCCCGGGATTGTTCGAACCACATGCAGTGCCGACGAGGGCCACCACAAGCAGGATCACGACGAGGACAATACGGGAGCGATTTCTGCGTTCCATGACCCGCTGAGGTTAGCGCCCCAGCGACGGGGAACGGTGCTCAGGCGGCCTTCGCGAAGATCGATGCAAGCTCCGGGCAGCCTGTGGCTTCGAAGACGGCCATCTCGAACCCATCGGCGACGGTGAGCACGTCGGCTTCAACGGAAGCGCCCGGGATCTGCAGGTTGAGGGCGGCGAGCAGTGCTCGGGTGCCTTCCGGGTTCCGCTCGGCGAAGTCAGCGCAGAGCATTCCATGTTCGTTTGTCAGATCCAGGTCGACGTCTGCCATGCCCCAACTCTCGGTCATGGCGCACACTTGGCCAAGGGCCGATCGAACCATCCGCCTCTGATTCGGTGCGGACGGCCCAGTTTCGCAAGACAGCAACGGGTCGTCCGACCCGGTTCACCGCACAGAAATTGGGCTATACGGCCCCTAGCTCACGAGCTCTGGTGAAAACCGAGTCGAGCATCGGCTCGGTGAGACGACCCGTGAATGTGTTCTGCTGGCTCACATGAAAGCTGCACAGCAGGGTGCGATCCCCATCAAGAGGCACCTCGAGCCCATGGGCGAATCTCGGGCGTGGTCGCACGCCGAGCTCCTGACACGCGACCTGATAGCCGAAGCCACCGAGCACCACGATGACCTTCACCCGGTCAAGGGCTTCCATCTCGCGTGCAAAGAACGGCCTACAGGTGTCTCGCTCCTCGGTTGTCGGCTTGTTGGCCGGAGGGGCACACTTCACCGGCGATGTGATCCAGGCAGCCTTCAGGTTCAGGCCGTCGTCGAGTGCGGTCGACTCCGGTTGCGAGGCGTAACCGGCTCGCCAGAGCGCACGATAGAGCCAGTCGCCCGATCGATCACCGGTGAACATGCGGCCGGTTCGGTTCGCTCCGTGAGCGGCGGGAGCGAGTCCGACCACCAGAAGACGCGCATTGGGATCACCGAACCCGGGCACGCCTCGCGCCCAGTACGTGTCATCTCGGTAGGCGGCTCGCTTCTCTTCGCCGATCTGTTCGCGCCACTCGACCAGCCGCGGGCATTGACGACATTGGGCCACATCGTCAGCGAGAATCGACAACGCCGAGGCGCGAGTCTTGGAATTCACGAGGAGCAGGCTACGTTGACGCGTCGATGGCACGACGTTCTTCCGCCCCCCATACCCCGAAGCCGACTCTCGTGCTGTTCGTTCGACACGGACAGACACCGACCACCGGAGCCTCGCTTCCGGGTCGGGCTCCCAACCTGCATCTCGCGGAGAAGGGCGTGGCTCAGGCCGAGGCTGCCGCCGCACGGATTGGCGCGCTGAAGAGCGTGGCCGCCGTCTACGCATCGCCGATGGAACGGACTCAGGAGACCGCGGCACCGATCGCTCGGGCCCGCAAGCTGCGCGTCCGCAAGGCTGCCGGCCTGATCGAGTGCGACTTCGGCAGGTGGACCGGCAAGAAATTGGCGGATCTTCGCAAGCTGCCGGAGTGGAAGACCGTCCAGCGTTACCCCAGCGGATTCCGCTTCCCGGGCGGCGAGTCGTTTTCGGAGATGCAGAGCCGGGCTGTCGATGCCACCCATGACCTCGTCGCCGCGCACCGAGGTGAGACGATCGTGGCCGTGTCTCACGCCGACGTGATCAAGGCAGTCGTGGCCGCCGCAACCGGCACACATCTCGACCTGTTCCAGCGCATCGTCGTGTCGCCATGCTCGATCACCGGGATTCTCTACTCCGCCGAAGGTCCGATCGTGCTCACTGTCAACTCCACCGGCGACGACCTGTCGTCGCTGTCGCCGTCATGACCGAATCGTTCGATTTCAGCGAGGTGGAGTTCTTCACGGTCGGGACGCTCGGTCCACGTGGAGAGCGAACGTTCTTCCTGCAGGGACGAGCCGATGGGCAACTGCTCTCGCTCAAGCTCGAGAAGCAGCAGGTGGCAGCCCTCGCCGACTACCTCGATCAGATACTCGAGGATCTGCCCGAGATCGAGCAGGAGCCTTCCGTGACCGAGGCCGCGGAGCTCGATCTGCGTGAACCGGTGGTACCCGCATTCACCGTCGGCGGCCTCGGCGTGGCGTATGCCGGTGACGAAGACCGGCTGGTCCTGATGGCCGAAGAGATGATCGACGCTGACGAGCCAGACGAGTACGAGCCTGCCCAGGCCCGCTTCCTTCTGCGTCGCGACCAGGTCGCCGATTGGATCGAACGGGCTCGCGAGATCGTCTCGGCCGGCCGTCCACCGTGCCCGTTCTGCGGCACGCCCCTCCAGCCGCGCAACGGCGACTGGTGCTCCTGCAGCAACTGAGCGGCCTATGTCTGAGGATTCCGGGGCCGATCAGTCCGACACCAACTCCCAGTCGCCCTTTCTCGACCGTGCCCCAATCGAGACGGCTCGAGCGCTGATCTTGCTGGCCGAAGGCGAGGCCGATCTCGTCGGTCGAATGCCGTACTCGTCGAACGCCACATTCCTGGTTGACCTTCATCACGAAGGCCTCGAGGCCCAGGCCATCTACAAACCTGGGGCCGGCGAGCGCCCGCTCTGGGATTTCCCAGATGGCTTGTATCAACGGGAAGTGGCCGCATTCGAGGTCGATGAAGCGCTCGGGTGGGGGTTGGTCCCTCCCACCATCGTGCGGGACGACCTGGTGCATGGCGTCGGGTCACTCCAACTCTTCATGCCGAACAACCACGAGGAGCACTACTTCTCGCTCCACGAAACCGACGACACGCATGACGACTCGTTCCGGCGAATCTGTGTCCTCGATCTGGTGATCAACAACACCGATCGCAAGTCGGGGCATTGCCTGCTTGGTACCGACGGGCGCATTTGGGCGATCGACCACGGCGTGGCACTGCATCACGAGTTCAAACTGCGCACCGTGATCTGGGACTTCGCCGGCGATTGGATCGACGATGAGGTTTGCGACGACCTCTGGCGGTTCCTGGCCGAGGATCTCCCCGAATCGCTCTTCGAGCTGCTGAGTCCGCTCGAGCGAGATGCGATGCTCACTCGAGCCCGCGCGGTTGCCACGGCCAGGCGTTTTCCCGAAGATGACACCGGTGGGCGTCGGTGGCCCTGGCCGTTGGTCTGATTCGGCCGAACTTGCCCCTGACGGTTCCGCCGGGGGCATGCGCCTGTGGATAACTTCGAATCCTCTCGAAAGTTACCGTCGCGTTGGCCTGAAATCACGCGGTTCTTCTCATCACTGGGCAGAAATCTGCAAAAAATGGCTCCTGGACCCAGCATGGAAATTTCAGCTGTGCTATGGTTCTCTTTACCGCATCGCTTCTCCGGGAAAACCCCGGGGAGGCGATCTTTGGTTTTGGCGCCGATCTTTGGTTTTGGCGCGAGGGCTCAGCGGTTGGCCAGTGCCTCGATCAGCTTCGGCAGCACCTTGTGCACGTCCCCGATGATGCCGAGGTCGGCGACGGCGAAGATCGGCGCCTCCGAGTCCTTGTTGATCGCGATGATGTTCTTGGAGCCTTTCATGCCGACCAGATGCTGGGTGGCACCGGAGATGCCGCAGGCGAGATAGACGGTGGGCTTCACGACCTTGCCGGTCTGTCCGACCTGGTAGCTGTAAGGCACCCAGCCGGAGTCGACGATCGCGCGGCTGGCACCGGGGGCGCCGCCGAGCGACTTGGCCAGGGTGTTGATCATCTCGTAGGCCTCGGCCTGCCCGAGACCACGGCCACCCGACACCACGATTGCGGCTTCGTCGAGCTTGGGGCCGTCTGCCTCTTCGGCGTGCGTCGCAGTGATACGGGCTGCGCCGGCAGCGCCGAGATCCGGCACGTCGAGATCCTCGGTGTCAGCCTCGGCCCCACCCATACCCACAGCCTCGAAGGACTTGGGGCGAACGAGGAAGATGCCGGACTTGCCGGATGTGTTCTTGACCTTGACGTCAGTGACACCACCGAAGATCGGCTCAGAGCCGACCAGCTGATCGCCATCGAGCTCGAGGCCAACGACGTTGGTGATCACCGGAGTGTCGAGCTTGACCGCGAGGCGACCGGCGACGTCGCGACCGTCCTGGGTGGTGCCGATGAGGAAGGCATCGGGGCCATCAACATCGCCACTGCCAATGGCAGCAGCCACCGCTGACGCAACGGCCACGCCCTGCAACGCACCGCCGAGATCGCCGGTCGAGTACACCGTTTCAGCACCGTGTTCGCCGAGCTCCTCGGCGTAGTCGTCGCCGTCGCCGGCCATGAAGACCTCGACGGTGTCGGCCAGCTCACGGGCGGCCACCAGCATTTCGAGAGTGATCGAGGCCACAGCATCGCCATTGGCCTCACCGAATACCCAGATCTTGTCGAGTCCCATCAGAGAACCTTCAATTCGTCCAGGAACGCCACAATGCGCTCGTGTGCGTCGCCATCGTCTTCGATGATCTCGCCGGCCTCACGGGCGGGTGCGTCTTCGATTGCAACGATCTCCTGACCGGCGCCGGCCCAACCGACCTGATCAGCGTCGATGCCGAGGTCACCGATCGTGAGCTCATCAACCGGCTTCGACTTGGCGGCCATGATCCCCTTGAACGAGGGGTAGCGGGGCTCGACCACTCCGGCGGTGACGGAGACGACTGCAGGCAGCGGGCATTCGACCTCGTCGTATCCGGCTTCGGTCTGACGCTGGATCTTGGCGGCGCCACCGTCGATGGCGATCGACTTGGCGAACGTGACGGAGGGCAAGTCCATGAGGGCGGCGACCATCTCCGGCACCGTGCCCGTATATCCGTCGCTCGACTCCGTGGCGGCGAGGATCAGATCGGGTTCCTGACGAGCGATCGCAGCCGCGAGCACCTTGGCGGTGCCGAGCGCATCGCTGCCCTGGAGGGCATCGTCACTCACGATGGTGGCACTGGCGGCACCCATCGCAAGGGCGGTGCGCAAACCGCTGACCTCATTGTTCGGAGCCATCGACACCAGATGCACTTCACCGTCACCGGCAGCATCGACGAGCTGGAGAGCCATTTCGACCCCGTATGAATCCGACTCGTCGAGGATGAGCTTCGAGTCCCGCTTGAGAGTCTTGGTCTCGGGGTCGAGCGCACCGGGATCGGCCGGATCCGGGATCTGCTTTACACAGACAACAACCTTCATAGCGGACGAGTCTGCCACCTCGGGCTGGGTTTCCCCCCATGCGGGGCGGCCCAAATATCGACCTGATTTTGAGTCGCTCGACCGGCGAGTAGCGTCAGGGACCTTGCGCGTCTTGTTCATCGTCAACTCAGTGGCCTCGTCGGTCACGGCTCGACGCCGTGTGGTGATCCACAAGGCCCTGTCGGCGGATCACGACGTGACCTTGGCAGAGACGTCTCGGCGAGGCCACGCCACTCGCCTCGCCCAGTCGGCCGCGCGGGATCGCTACGACCTCGTCGTCGTACTCGGAGGCGACGGCACGCTCAACGAAGCTGCCAACGGGCTCGCCGGCACCGACACTGCCCTGGCCACGCTGCCTGGGGGCTCGACAAACGTCTTCGCCCGCATTCTGGGGTTACCCGACGACTCCGTGGATGCCGTGGGTGTACTGCTGCAGGCAATCGACGCGGGATCCATCCGGCGAATCGGGCTCGGCGCGGTCGAGGGCCGCTACTTCCTGTTCCACTGCGGGGTCGGCTTCGACGCAGCCGTGGTCGAGCAGGTGGAGCGCCGAGGCCCCTGGAAGCGCTGGGCCGGCCATCCGCTGTTCGTGTGGGCCGCGCTCGACACCTGGTTCCGTCGTGTCGACCGGAAGCACCCGCCATTGCGAGTTGTGGGTCCCAACGGGGAACTCCACACAACGGGGTTCTTCACCATCGCGATGAATGCGAACCCCTACACGTTCCTCGGCAGCCGCCCATTCGACATCGTGAAGGATCTGTCGCTTGAAGACCCGCTGGCTGTCGTGACTCTCGAGCGACTCGATGTTCGTACGCTCGGCCCGGTGGCCAGCAGTGCACTCCGATCACGAGACCTGTCGTCCAAGTCCGGCCTCGACATCAGGCGCAATGTGCGATCCTTCGTGATCGAGGCCGACCCCCCGGCGCCGTACCAGGTCGACGGCGACCATCTCGGCTCGAGCAAACGTCTCCGCTTCACCTGGACACCCGAACACCTGAGCCTCGTGGTGCCCGTGCCCGACTAATTAGGTCACACTGGGGTCTGTCCCCAGCGTTACTTGAGACGGTCGACGACAGCGCGGCCGATGTCGGGGACGTCGGTGCAGATACCGTCAACACCCATGGCGATGAGTTCGGTCATCCGGGCGGGATCGTTGACCGTCCATACGTTGACCTGAAGTCCGGCTGCGTGGGCTCGATCCACGATCGTGGCGTCGACGAGCGGGTCGTACGGATGAATCGCAGACATTTCGTGCGCCACGGCACGTTCGATCGTGCTCGTGGGGTCGCCGATGTCGAACAGCAGGGCGAGCGGGATCGTGGGGTCGACCTGGTGGAGCCGATCAAGCGCATCGATGTTGAACGAGGACACGAGCACCCGCTCAGGGCCCAGATAGGCCTGCGCCAGACCGGCAACGGCATCGCTGACGAGGTGGTCCTCGTCATAGTCGGGGTCGTCGCGAAGGTTCTTGATCTCGATGTTGACCCCCATTCCCTCGCACTCTTCAAGCGCTTCGGCGAGGCTGGGGATTGCCTCCGGCAGATCGTCGTAGTCGAGCTCTCGCACCATTCGACCGTCGGCAAGGTGGGCATCGTGATGCACTATGGCCACACCGTCGGCAGTGCGGCGAACATCGAGCTCGACCCAGTCAGCGCCGAACTCACGGGCAAGACGAAACGCCGGAAGGGTGTTTTCCGTGGCCGCTTCACGAGCGCCGCGGTGAGCGATCACGTTCGTCATGGATCAAGTGTCGCGTGGTTCGCGCCGCTGCACGTGGCAGGTCACCCCGGACTCAAGGCCGAATCCGACCGTCCTGTGGAAAACGAGAACTCGTTACAACTTTTGCTTGCGCGAAACGAGAACGTGTTCCTAATATGACGCTCGGTAACCGGAGAGGTCCGCTGTTACCCATGACCTGGGGGGATTCCATTGGCGCTGACGGCTGAGGTTTTTGCAACGACGATCGATTGGCGCACTGACGCCGCGTGCCGAGACACTGATCCGGCCCTGTTCTTCCCGATAGGAACCACCGGGCATGCAATCGCGCAGATTGCCGACGCCAAGCAAGTGTGCTTCGAGTGTGCGTGCCGTGACGACTGCCTCGAGTTCGCGCTCTCGACGAACCAGGACACCGGGGTCTGGGGCGGAGCGTCCGAGGAAGAGCGACGCATAATCCGCCGCCGCCGCAGGGCCGAGCGCCAGCGCGCCAGCTAGACCACAGCTTCGATCAGCGACGGGCCGGGCTGGGCCAGCGACCTCTCGATCGCGGCGTTGAACTCCTCGGCGGTCGTCGCCCGAGATGCCGGCACACCCATGCCTTGGGCCAGGGAAACCCAGTCGAGATCCGGGTTGCTGAGGTCGAGCATGCTCATTGCCTTCGGCCCGGGGTCGTGGGCGCCGACCCGACCGAACTCGAATTGCAGAATCGCGTACTGACGGTTGGAGAAGACCACGGTGGTGACGTCGAGTCCTTCTCGGGCTTGAGTCCAGAGTCCTTGCACGGTGTACATGCCCGCACCGTCGGCCTGCATGTTGATCACGCGGCGGTCAGGGCATGCCACCGCCGCGCCGATCGCCGCGGGAATGCCATAGCCGATGGCACCGCCGGTGAGGGCGAGGAACGAGTGGCTGGGGGCCCCACGCATACCCATCTGGTAGGCCCCGCCCGAGAGTCCGCTCTCGTTGACGACGATGCAGTTGTCGGGCATGTGATGCGCCGTGGCCTGACCGATGGCGAGAGGGGTGAGCTCGCCGGACGGCAGGTCGGGGCGAGCGAGCTCCCAACGCGGTGGTTCTTCCCCGGCTGCGCCGGCCGCGTCGACAAGAGACTCGAGCGCACCATCGACGTCGCCGGTGATATCGCAGATCTCATGGATCACCGCGCCCTCCGGGGTGAGCCAGTTCGGCTTGTCCGGGTAGGCGAAGAAAGTGACCGGCGGCCTGCCGCCGATGACGATCAGGTGTTGCGTTCCTTCGAGCTGCTCGGCGGCTTGTTCGCCGAAGTATTGAAGGCGACGAATCGGTACCGCGCCGGCACCCATCTCCTGGCGGGGAGCCCAGGTGGACGCCACGACCTTCGCGCCGGTCGCAGCTGCGATGCGGGCGACCGCAGCGACCCGAGCCTCAGGGAGCGCTCCGCCCAGAAAGATCGTGCAGCGTTCGCCGCCGGCCAGCGCCCGGACGGCGCTGGCGATGGCATCGGCGTCGGGAGCCGATGGAGACGTCGGCGGCTTCCCCGCCACCGCCTTTGCGCTGGTCTGACCCCAAGCGGTGTCTGCCGGGAGAATCAGGGTGGAGATCTGGCCTGGCGCAACCATTGCGTTCTCGACGGCCTCAGCGCCAAGGGCGGCGACGCTGTCGGGGGAGTCACCCATCCGCACCCAGTGCGACATGGGAGTAGCGACACCGACGACATCGGAGCTCAACGGCGAGTCGTACTGACGGTGGTAAGTGGCGTGCTCTCCGACAACATTCACCATCGGCGTCCGCGCCTTCTTGGCGTTGTGCACGTTGGCGAGGCCGTTCGCCAGGCCCGGACCGAGATGGAGCAGGGTTGCGGCCGGCTTGCCGGTCATCCGCCCGTAGCCGTCCGCCGCGCCGGTGACGACACCCTCGAAGAGTCCGAGGATGCACCGCATCGTGGGGTTTGTGTCGAGCGCCGCCACGAAGTGCATCTCAGATGTGCCGGGATTGGCGAAGCAGACGTCGACGCCGGAGTCGACGAGGGCGTGAACGAGCGCCTCGCCACCGGTCATTGATTGGGAAGCCATGGCCTACTGGTCTAGCCCAGCGGCAGCGATTCGACCCTACGAGGAACTCGGATTTCGACGGCTGTGCCACGAGGCGCCGCGACCTGAGCCGGTCCGATCGAGATCGTGCCACCGAGATCGTGAACGATGAATGTGCGTACGATCGTCAAGCCCAAACCAGCGTCACGATCCAGCGAGAACCCATCGCTGACCCCGTCGCCGCCGTTGATCACCCGAATCGACAGCGTTCGGGGCTCAGCCACAAGCTCGATGGTGACGTCGGCTGACCGTGGCGCAGCGTGGTCGATCGCGTTCTGCACGAGTTCTGTGACCGCGACCGACAGCGGCATCGCCATGTCGCCGGGTAGCTCACCGACACGACCGTCAATGGTTACCCGCAACGGACGCTCGGGGGCGCCAAGCCCCTCCTCGACCATCCGGACGATCCGGCCGACCACCTCGTCGAAGTCGACGACATCTGCCACCTGGCTCGACAGAGTCTCGTGAACGAGAGCGATCGAACCGATGCGGCGAGCCGACTGCTCGACCGCGTATCGCGCCTCAGCAGCAGAGAGGCGCCGCGCCTGGAGACGCAGGAGCGACTGGATTGTCTGGAGGTTGTTCTTCACCCGGTGATGGATCTCGCGAATCGTCGTGTCCTTCGATACGAGCAAGCGGTCACGAGTTCGCAACTCGGAGATGTCGCGCAACACGGCGAGCGCGCCGGTGGCGCGACCCCGTTCGATGAGCGGATGGCAACGCACGACCACCGTGAGGTCGGGGCCGTGCTCGAGCTCGGTGACGGTGCTGTGCCGGGTTGCCAGTGCCCGCCGGATGACGGAGTCATCAATGCCGACATCGGCGAGGGATCGACCCTCCACATTGGATTGGACGCCGAGACGATGGAGGGCGGAGATCCCGTTGGGCGACGCAAAAACGACACGGCGCTCCCGGTCGACCAGCACAACACCATCGCCGACGCGAGGCTCGCGGAACTCTCCGACCTGCTCCTGCAGCGACAGCGGGAACTCGCCTTCCTCGATCATCAACGCAAAGCGATCCCACAGACGGCGATACATCGACTCGAGCGTGGTGCGATGCCGGATGAGTCCGGGTTCGGATTCGCGCGTGAGCACCGCGATCACGTCATCGCCGTAGCGGACCGGAATGGCGTCGATCTGGACTCGGCCGATCGTTCCCGGGAGGAGGATCTCCTCTTCAACGGTGTCGTCGGCCGGCGCAGCATCCGTTCGGGGGCCGATGACCCCACCGCGAGTAACGCCCTCGAAGAACGCCGTGCGAAGCAGCGACAGCAGATCGGGGTTGATCGACTCCCCCACCGGATCGGCTCGGTACACGGTGGCACCCGCGGCAGAACGGGCGTGACCGAGCACGACGAAATCGGTCTGAGAGCTGCCAGGATCGACGGGTGCGCTCAGAAGCACGTCTGCGAATGACAGGTCGCACGGCAGCGCCCACGCGGCAACGAGCCGTTGGAGGTGGGCGATCTCATCGCCGCTCAATGCAGTTCGAGCTCGAGCGAGCTCGGCGAGGCTTGCCATCAGCTCAGCGTATGGCAGCCGCTAGGACAGGAGTCGCTAGCTGAAGCCGATCGGGTTGCCACCTTCGGGGCCGAGTTCGACATAGGCGATCTTCGCTGCCGCGATGCCGAGGTCCTTGCCCTTGTCATCGGTGAGCCACAGGGTTGCGGCTTCTCCGGACAACGCGGAATCGACCTGGCTGCGCAACTCGGCGCGGTCGGTGTCGTCTGACAGCTGGATGTTGATCTCGCGCGGTGAGTCGCTGACGCCGATACGAATGTCCACGGGGGTCTCCTCAGATGATCTTGAGCTCAGGGTGCGAGCGTTTGCTCGGCGCGTGAGCGGTAACCCACTCTGCCATCTTCACGAACGCAAGCGACGCTTCGTTGGTGGGATCCTCGGCCATGATCGGTCGGCCTTGATCGGAGCCTTCGCGCATCGGGATGGTCATCGGCACCTGGGCGATGAGGTCAACCTCGAGTTGGTCGGCGAGATCCTGGCCGCCACCGGCGCCGAAGAGCGGGTAGATCTTGCCGTCATCACCGGTGAACCAGGACATGTTTTCGATCACGCCCTTCACCTCGATGTTGACCTGCTTGAACATGAACGCCGAACGTTGGGCGACCTTCTGGGCGGCGGGGTTCGGCGTCGTGACAATGAATGCTTCGGCGCGGGGCAGGAACTGGGCGAGCGAGAGCGAGATGTCGCCGGTGCCCGGAGGCAGATCGATGAGCAGGAAGTCGGGATTGTTCCAGAAGACGTCGGTGAGGAACTGCTCGAGCGCCTTGTGCAGCATCGGGCCACGCCAGATGACGGGCTGGTCTTCTTGGGCGAAGAAGCCCATGGACACGCATCGCACGCCATGGGTCTCAGGCGGGATGATCATGTCGTCGATGACCGTCGGCGGTTGCGACACGCCGAGCATGCGCGGAATGGAGAAGCCCCAGACATCAGCGTCGATGACGGCGACAGAGTTGCCGGCGTCGGCGAGGGCGATTGCGAGGTTGGCTGTCACCGATGACTTGCCCACGCCGCCCTTGCCGGAGGCGATGAGCATCACCCGAGTGCGGTTGCCCGGCTCGTTGAACGGGATGGCACGGCCCTCGGCGTGACCGTGGGCAGCCTGGCTTCCGGCGCTGGCCGATGGGTCACCGTGCACGAGCTCACGAACCTTGGCCCGCTGCTCGTCGGTCATGACCCCGAAATCGAGCGTGACGACGGAAACGCCGTCGAGGGCGGTGCCGGCATCGGTGACCCGGGTCGTGATCTCGCTGCGCAAAGGGCAACCGGCGATGGTGAGGTCGATTCCGACCTCGACATGACCACCATCGATGGTGACGGAACGGACCATTCCGAGGTCGACGATGCTGCGATGCAGCTCCGGATCTTCGACCGGGCGCAAGGCCTCGATCACAGCGGCTTCGGTGACGGTCATTCGGGCTCCATGCAGTTCCCAGGTATTTCCCCTACGGCGATAGGTAGAATACCGGCGTGGATGGTGTGTCCCCCCGACTTGAGACGGCTTCCGAGCTGAGTCCCACCGAGTTCGCTTCGGCGGTCACGGCAATCACGAGCGCGTTCGGCGACCCCACCCGCAGAGAGATCTATCTTTTCGCCCACGAGCAGAGCGAGGGCATTACTGCCACGGAGACCGCGAAGCGGTTCGCCTTGCACGCCAACGTGGCGCGGCATCATCTCGACAAGCTCTCGTCGGGTGGGTATCTCGAAGTCGCCATGGCCAAGCCATCAGGTGGTGTCGGGCGTCCCTCGAAGCGGTACCGGGCTACCCAGCCCGAGGTTCGTCTCGAAGTGCAAGTGCGCCACGATGACATTCTTGTGAGCCTTCTCGGCAGGGCGTTGTCGCTGTTGCCGCCAGAAGCGGCGGAGCAGATGGCGGAAGAGGTCGGCGTCGAATACGGCAAATCGATGGCCGATTCCATCGAACCGGGGGCCACCCACCGATCGTTTCAGGGTGCGCTGCACGCTGTCGCCGATGCGTTGTCGGCGCACGGCTTTGCCGCTCGCGCCGAGAAGCCCGAGGGTCAGGATCTACAGATCGTCGCCGAAAACTGCCCGTTTGGCGATGCAGTCGTGCAGTCCCCGGTGATCTGCGCGGTGGATCGCGGGATCGTCAAGGGGATGCTCAGCAAGCTCTATGGCCCGACCGCCACGGATACCGCATCGTCAAAGCCCCAGGGCGATGACATCTGCGTCACGCACGTCACGCTGTAACTAGCTGGCGTACACCCGGTCATCGACGCGGCGCGGCGGTAGCTTGCGCCGTTCCCAACCGACCTTGTTCCAGTCCTGGTGGACGCGACGGTTTCGGCCCGAACGCCGATCACTGCTGTTGCTGTCGCCGAGGTGGATCGTCATCCACGAGTCGATGTCGTGGAGACAGTTGAGAATGGCATCCAGATCGTTGCGCGGAACGACTGCGAAGGCACCCGTGGCCCCAACATCGCTCGGAGTCCAGTTGTCCGATACGACGAGCATCGCCTTGGAGGACGGGCTGATCTCGGCCAGACGAGCGAGACCCAGCCAACCTTGTTCGCCGGTCAGGTCATTCTCGACAAGGACCACGTCCGGGGAAACGAGATCCACGAGACGTTCGCCGTTCACCATCGTGTTCGCCACGCCCTTGACCTCGTAGCCCGCCTGTTGGACGAGCGGCTCGAAGGCCTCGACATGCGTTGCAATGAGAACCGCTGATCGATGGGTTGTTTCCATCAGAACCACCTCCACCTCCATTGTTACTGCCTTCTGTCACCTCTGGCATGAGCCGTTTGGCTCACTATTCGGCATGATTCGCCGACTACGGTGGCCGCCGTGACCCTGCATCTGGTGCGGCATGCAGCCGCGGGCCACCGGTCCCCTTTCGATGGCGACGACCTCGGCCGCCGGCTCAGCGAGGTCGGCCACGAACAGGCAACGGCCTTGGCCGGTTTCTTTGCGGAGATGCCGGTGCGAGCAGTGTGGTCTTCGCTTGCCGAGCGATGTCTCCAGACGGCAGCACCGGTTGCGGCTCAGCACGGCCTTGAGGTGGTGCCCCAGCGGTTCCTGACCGAGGGTGGTCGTGCCACGCACTTCATGGAAGCCCTTCGGGCCGAGGCTCCCGTCGAGGGCGACATGGTGATGTGCAGCCACGGCGACATGATCCCCGACGTGCTCAGCCGGCTTCTCCGCGACGGCATGTCGGTTGTCGGGCCCCGAGGCTGCGAAAAGGGCTCCGTCTGGAGCCTGGAAACCCGTGGCCGCGACATCGTCCGAGCCATATACATCGCCCGCGTCAGCGCGGACTGATCACTGCAGCGAGTCCAGCCGCGTCGAGTACGGCCATACGGCGGTACCCGGTGCTGATGAGTCCGGCTGCTTCGAGCCGACGTACCGACTGGTTGACGCTGGTACGGCGGGCACCCAGCAGGCGGGCCAGCGTCTGCTGGCTCACGGCCGCGCCCTCGGTGCCTGCCTCCCGCAGCAGCCATGACGCGACCTGAGCGTCGAGTGTGCCGGAAAGCAGGTCGCTCACCCGATCCTGCATCGAAGCCATCCGTTGGGCTACCGATACCAGCCAACGACGGGCGAGCATCGGCCGCTTGCCGAGCAACGAGAAGAGGGTGAGCGACTCGATCGAGTAGATCACGCTGTCGTTGAGAGCTCGAGCGGAGGTGGGTTCGCCGGTACGGAGAAAGAGCGGAATGTCGCCGAACACACTGCCGTCGTTCAGGAGTTGGACCAGTGCCTCTCGCTCACCGATCGATCGAGTGAGCTCGACCATCCCGGATCGAAGGATGTAGACCCGGCTGGGAAGCTCGTCTCGTTCGTAGATCAACGTCCCGCCGGCATAACGGTGCTCGGCCAGGTGCGAAGCGAACTCTTCGAGATCCTCACATGAGAGCGGAGCGAGGTCGCCTCGTCCGAGGCAGGTGCCGAGCCAGTTGACGAGGTCGATCGGGGGCGCTTGTGCGACGGTCATGGACTCGGAACCCGGTGACAAACCGTCTTGTTCCCGACTATCCGACCGGAGTTGCGATTTCGGCACCCGGGTCGAACGCTGCGATCGCAAACCAGAAGGTGTCGAGATGTTCGACCGACTCGAGTCGAGCCTCGCTGCCGTCGATCGCTCTCCCGAAGATGTCGAAGACGATGCCGCTGTTGTTGTCATGGAAACCTTCGTCGGTGCGGACGAGGTCAACCCGATTGCCGTCGAGTTCGGCGACGAAGACTGCACTGGAGCCCTGGTCGCGTCCCAGGCCGACTCCGTCGCTGTCGAGTGGGCTCGCGGTTCCGGGCTCCACGGCGGCGACAAGGGCGCGGCCGTGGGCCTCGAAAGCGAATGTACCGGCGGTGAACACCTCTTCGAGGCGCAGCACCACGGCCGGGAGGTCCGGATCTCGAACGACGATCACTCGGTCTTTCGGTTCGAGCCGGGGGTCGTAGTCGCCGTCGTACAGGAACGGGCGATCCTCGGGATTGTCGTAGCCCTGGTAGGGATTGCGGCCGTAGTCGCGGCTGAAACCCGTGACCCGGCTGAGCACGAGACCCTCGGGATTGGCATCGAGCCAGCGCTGCCACGAGACCATCTGCAGGGAGAACGTGTCGAGTTGTTCACCGGTGAGGTGGCCGACGACGGCTTTTCCGTCGAAGTGGGTCCAGAGGGACTCGGTCTGGCGGTCGTACATCACGAGCGACGAATTGAAGAGTTCACCGGATGTGCCGAAGTCGAGGATGCGGTCGCCCAGACGGCGATCGTAGGCAAGGGCGGAGTTGCAGAGCGGGCAGTAGGCGACCGTTACCGGCACGTCACCAAGGGTGTCGTTCACGATCTCGTGCCACATCATGATCTGTACCGGATACGCCCGAGCCTCGCCGTCGATCTCGAGCGCGATCACGGCTTCCTCCGCGGCGAGCCAACCAACCGAGGCGGCGGCCTGGAACTGTGGATTGTCGATCGGTGGGATGCCGTCAGGCGGAGGTCCTCCCGAGAGGATGCGGTCGAGGTCGATCAACGCAGCCGGGAAGGACGGATCACGACGGTCGTCTCGGAGGGCCGACGGCACGGCTTCTCGAGCGGTCGATGCGATCTGGTCGACAGTGCCGACCTCGGAGCTGACGTCGGGATCGAGTACGGGATGGTGCGTCCCGTCCGCCTCGGTCACCGCCCGGTAATCGCCGGCCGCCGCCGGAGAGGCGGCCGGCGAGCTGCCGACTGCCGCGTCAGAGCCGGCACCACACGCGGCAGCGACGATCGACAGAAGCGCCAGGATGGTGATGAGAGGGCGGCGGGACACGGCTGTGAAACCCCCGTTGGTCGGTCGTCACTCCCGACTGTCTCGATATGGACAGTTGCGGGATGGGGACGTCCGTGCACTCGTTGCCACAGTCATGAAGACTGACGCCATGACTCGTGACCATCGCAACGCTGCCGCTGCCGCCACCGCCCTGCTCGGCGACGGCTACTCGGCCCGGGTGCTCGAGCCCTCGCTCCCGACGGTGAGCGAGGGCCCGTTCTTCGCCGACGACCCTGTCGCGGTCGGGGAAGCCGACGGCCTCGTCGTGGTGTCGCCCGTGTCGAACGGCGATCAGACCTGGGATCAGCTCATCACCGAGCGCCCAGACCTCGCCGAGTTCGCCCGGGCCCATTGGCTCGGGGCCCGCGGTTCGCTGCCCACTGTTCCCGACAACTATCCGGAAGCCCGCAACGCCTTTCATCGTCTTGCCTATTCAGTGGTCGCCGAGGCGCGGCGACGGTCGAACGGCAAATTCGGTTTGAGGTACACCGCGCGGGGATTCG
Organism: Acidimicrobiales bacterium; assembly: GCA_029263175.1. Classification (GTDB taxonomy): domain Bacteria; phylum Actinomycetota; class Acidimicrobiia; order Acidimicrobiales; family Aldehydirespiratoraceae; genus JAACCU01. The sequence continues at coordinate 26,409 of JAJCXZ010000076.1, forward strand.
GCACGCCGTTCTTCGGGAACGACGAACAGGTGCGGGTGATGGGTGATCTGGTTGTGCACCAGACAGCCGACGCTGTTCGAGAGATCCCGATCACAACACTTGCCGAGGTCGCCGCCGCGCTGGGAATCGAGCCGGGAACTGATGCCGCCGAGCACGACTCGCCACCGTTGGGCGATATCAACGAGCCGCTCGCCGTCAACGCAACAACCGGCATCTTTCTCGGCGAGTGGTTTGGTTTCGCATGGTCGGTCATCGAGGAGCTTCGGGCAACGCCGGGAGCGATTGATCCCGAGCGCCCGCAGCTCTGGCCCGGCCATTTCGATCCGGCCCTCGCCATCGGCGCTGTCGAGGCGGGACGGGCCACCTACGGCTGCTCCCCCGGCGACCACAGTCACGATGAGCCGTATCTCTACGTCGGCGCCTGGGGCGATGTCGACCGAAACGATCCCTACTGGAACGAGACCACGTTCAATGGCGCGTCGCTGCCGTTTTCCGCTCTGGCCGACGGCGACGACCCCTACTCAATCGCACTGCAGTTCTTCCGGTCCGGCTACGACAGGCTGAACTCCTGATCAGGTGGAGGTCGCGGGCCGCGTCGCGGCAGTAGTTTGACCGCATGTCGATTTCAGCGGACTCCGCAGCCCTCGAGCGCCTCAGTCGGACCCGACGGAGCGGCCCGATCGCCCATCTGCCGGAATGGCAGGACATCGACGCCGGCGATATCGAGGCCGGCGTCCAGGCTCTCATCGAGGCTGCCGAGGCCGAGTTCAGCGCCCTTGAATCGAACGTCGAAGCGACATGGGTCGGCCTGATGGAACCTCGGGAACGGATCGACAATCGGCTCGGCGCCATGGTTGGTCCGATCACTCATCTCATCAGCGTCAAGTACTCCGACGAGATGCAGGCCGGCTACGACACCGTTCGTCCGGCCATCGTTCAGCTGTCGAATCGAATGAGCCAGAGCCGCCCTGTCTATGAAGGTATGCGCGCACTCCGAGCTTCCCCCGAGGGGCAGGCGCTGACGACGACCAGAGCCAGGATCCTCGACGAATCAATTCGCTCGATGGAGCGATCCGGCGTGCACCTCGAAGGCGATGCGAAGGCTCGCTATCAAGAGATCGACGAGCGGCTGTCGGAGCTGAGCAACGACTTCCAGACCAACCTGGTGAAAGAGGAGAAGGACTCCCGAATCATCATCGGCGACGCGTCCCGCCTCGAAGGAATTCCGGCGCCGCTCGTGGCGATGGCGCGCCAACAAGCAGTCGACGACGACGACGACGCCGACAATGACGACGACCGTGCCGACACATGGCATTTCGTGGTCAACGGCGTCGGTTACATCGGCGTCATCCAGCACGCGAAGGATCGGTCGCTACGCGAAGAGTTCTATCGAGCCTTCAAGGCCCGCGGGATGGCCGACGGTCTCGACAACAGACCCGTGCTGCAGGAGATCCTCGAACTCCGCCAGGAAGCAGCGCGACTGGTCGGATTCGATACCTACGCCGACCTCAGCATCGACGCCAAGATGGCTCCGTCGACCGCCGCCGTCTGGGAGCTGATGACTCAGCTCGAGACGGCGGCGCGGCCGGCTGCAGTCGCCGAACTCGATGCCCTCACGCGGTTCATGGCCACCCAGTCGTGTCCGGATGCCACCGACCCCGCCCCATGGGACATCGCCTTCTGGTCCGAGCGTCAGCAGGAGGCGCTGTACTCCTATGACGCCGAGGCGCTGCGCGACTACTTCCAGCTGCCCCGCGTGCTCAACGGCCTGTTCGACCTCGTCACGAAGCTCTACGGCGTGGACATCGTGGAATCCGATGACGATTCCATTCCGGTTTGGGACGACGCTGTTCAGTTCTTCGAGGTGCGCCGCCACGGTGAGGTCATCGCCGGCTTCTACATGGACCCGTATGCGCGACCGGGCGAGAAGCGCGGCGGCGCCTGGATGAACACTGTCGTCGGCCGCGACCGGCTCCTTGCGGTCGACGATGCGACAGCGTCTCTGCCGGTCGCCCTGTTCGTCATGAATGCCCGACCCCCGGCTGATGGCCGGCCCGGGCTGATGTCGCTCGATGAGGTGCGCACCCTGTTCCACGAGTTCGGACACGCCACCCAACACATGTTCACCGAGATCGACGACGGCGGCGCGTCGGGCATGAACCTGGTCGAGTGGGACTCGGTCGAATTGGCGAGCCAGTTCAACGAGTACTGGATGGAACACAAGCCATTCCTGAAGGCGCTCACAGCCCACGTCGACACCGGCGAACCGCTCGACGACGACACGATCGACCGCATCATCGACAGCCGAAATTTCATGGTCGGCAACGCCACGCTTCGACAGTTGTGTTTCGCCAAGACCGACATGCGTTTGCACGAGGCCTTCGGGCTCGAGGCGGCCTTTGTGCAGCCCCGAGATGTCGAGGCGGCCATCGTCGCCGAGACCCTGGTGCTTCCGATGCTCGACAACGAATCCCAACTCCCGGCGTTTGGTCACCTGTTCGCCGGCGGGTATGCCGCCGGTTACTACTCCTACAAATGGGCCGAGGTGCTTGCGGCCGACGCGTTCGGGGCATTCCGAGAGGTCGGTCTCGACAACGTCGAGCAGTTGCAGGAGGTCGCCGACCGGTTCCGGTCCACAGTGCTGGGACTCGGGGGGAGCATGCCGGCAGCCGAGGTCTACCGATTGTTCCGCGGTCGCGACGCCACGCCTCACGCTTTGCTCGCCGACCAGGGTCTGCTCGACAGCGACGTCGCCTGATCACTCAGAGTCAGGGATGACCGCAATGCTGGAGAAGCACATCTCGTCGACCGTGCCCTCGTTCCAGGTGATGTAGCGAGGCTCGTCCGAATGGACGAAGGTTCGGTCCCACCAGCACTCGAAACGCACGGTGTCGTCACGGTCGATTCGGATGTCGCCAACGGGGCGATAGTTCAGCTGCCACTCGAAGCTCCAGGTGGGAATGTCGAGAAGCACCCGTTCCTCGGGGGTGTCCGGGTTCAGGGTCATCCGATAGGCCGCGCCGAACTCGTGCATGTGGCCGAGCACGGAGAAAATCGTGCCCTCGTCGGCCGCACTGAGGTCACACGAGCTATGGCCCACCGTGCCGTCGAGATCGTCGTAGTCGTCGACGCTCCCACCGCACTGGGCGATGATGAAGCCGGGGATGAACGTTGCCTCGACGCCGTACTTCTGCCCGATTTCGGCAATGACCGCATCTCGATCACAGAGTGGGCCTTCTTCTTCAGGCGTACAGGGAATCTCAGCGGGCGTGAGGTATGCCGTGCCCTGGATCGAGCGCATCCCGTCGGCGACTTCAGCCGCTGAAGCGGTCTGTAGGACGATCGCCGACGCATCGGCCGGTGTGTCGTGGCCGTAGTGGTAGTGGATCTGGTTGACGATCATGTCGCCGGCTTCAAGGCGGATGCCGATGCCGGCGGGATAGAGGTCTGGTTCCTGGCCTGGAGCCCATCCGGCGATGTTCTCGACTCCCTGGGTCCGCAAGCCACTACGACCGAAGCAGGTCCAACCCGGCTGACCATCGGCTCCGTCCTTCGCCTCGACCTCGGAGCGAGCCGATGCCGGCACGCGGTAGACGATGGCGTGATGAACCACGGCGGTCTGATCGGGCTCGAAACTGAATCCGGTGGCCCAGGTGCCGTCGCCTTCGGGATCATCGAGCTCGTAGACCAGGCAGCGGTAGTCATCGGGCTGGTCGAGTGAGCCGGTGTATGGCTCGGGCACCAACACCTGATCGCGCTCCAACGGCCTGATGAGCTGGGTCCGGGCAACAAGAGCAGTGTCGGGCGAAACATCCAGGCCCCCGCCGTCGGCGGCCCACGTCGCCAATGTGGCCAGCTCGTCGAGGCTGAGCGACCAGTCGTTGTGGAACTCGACACCGACATCGCTCGGTAGCCACGGCGGCATGTAGCCGGCACCGGTCACGAGGGCGATGTCGTCGGCGATCACGGCCGCGTCTCCAGCGGTGTCGAGCGCGAGGGTGCTCCACCCTGGACCATCAGTGGTGTGGCAGCTCACACAGCGGTGCTCGAGAATCGGCTGCACGTGCTCAGCGAACGCTCCGCCCGCCACCTCGTCGGCTGGGACCTCACGCGAAAGGTCGTTCTCGGCCGCGCCACCATCATTCACGCGGTCGGCGACCAGGTTGAACTCGAGCCGGATCTGATCATCGGTGTGGGCCAACCGAGCGATATTGATCGGGCCGACACCGAATTCCGACCCGAGAACGGTGGCCGCGACCGCCGCTGTCATGGTGTCTTCAGTGACGGACATCTTGCCCTCGAAGGTCACAATCCGAGCGGTCTCCTTGACCGTGAGCTCGCCGGATATCGCGACGTCCACCACCTCACCCGGCGTCAGATCACGGGGCAGCCCGGCGACTTCGGTGGTGACAAAGTGGGCGAAGGGCCAATGGGTCGACTCCAGGAAGTCGTTGCGCAGCCGCTTGTCCCGCAGCGCCGAGTCCGAGTCGAACATCTCAACATTGACGACGATCTCCCCCACTGTGGAACGACTCGGATCGTCCACATCGACAAGGATGTCGCCGCCGACAACGGTCGTGGTGCCGTGCGTCGTCTTTTCGGAGCCGGCGAGGCGCTCGGTGACCACGTAGCGGACCTCCGACCCGTTGTCGGGCGATATTCGGAAGAGCCACGTCTCTCGATCGTCGTCCTCGACCTCGAGTTCGGGTGCGTCCACCCCCTGCGTCTCCGCTTCATCGGCGCCGAGGGCCCAATCCCAGCGATCCTTGGTCAACATCGCGACGGTTCCGACAACCACGAGCGCGAGAAGCGCGAGACGGCCGAAGTCGAGTCGACGAAGCACGGTCACCGGACCAGTGTGGCGCACGCTCGCCACGGTGAGAAGTCAGCCCGCTATCTGGGTGCGGAGGTCGAACACGTCGATCATCTCCACGAGATCCGCCGGTTGGTCGGCGAGTGCGTCGAACGCGGCAAGGTCCTCGCCGGCCCCGACCGAGTTGCCCAGCAGGTTCCGGACGAACGCGCGGTAGACCAGCGCTTCCGGATACGTCGGGTCGATCTCGAGCGCATCGTCGAGATGGGTCTCCGCGACCTCCGCGGCCAGAGGCTCCTCCGGTGTAGCGGCTCGTGCCAGCAGCCAGCTGTAGCCGGCGATCAACTCGACGTCGTCGGGACGGTCAGCGAGCACCAATGCGACCTGCTCGATCGCTTCGAACACCAAGCCGTCTTGCGCCATTGCTTCTGCTGCGCGCAACACGTCGTTGGTGGCCAGGAGCCGAGACCGCAGGCCCATCTGCACGACCAGATCTCGCATGATCGGTGGAGCGTCGAGCGCGTCGAACGCCTCCAGGTGGGCGCGTGCGCCTTCCTCATCGCCGAGGTCCGCGGCAACCACGGCGGCGAAGACTCTCGCGTCGGGATAGGTCGGATCAACTGCTACCGCTTCCTCGATGCTTTCTCGGGCATCTTCGGTCGCTCCACCGAGGCGGAGGAACCAGCCGCGGTAGGCCAGCGCCTCGACATTGGTGGGCTGGAGCTCGAGAACCTCGTCGTACACCGCGATCGCTCCCTCGGTGTCGCCGCTGCCGGCCAGCTGTTGCGCTTCGCCGAGCATCTCTCGCGTGGAGGTGCGGATGTCGCCGGTAATCGAATCGTTGGCGCCTCGAGCGCCCGAGAACTGGTTCACGAGCAGCCCGGCCACGACGACCACGGCGAGTGTGCCGCCCAGCCACGCCAAGACTCGAATCCAACTGCGGTCGGCCTGGGCGGGGCCGGTTTCGACCGGTGTGGATTCGGCACGAATCGCGACAGCGGCGCGTCGGGTGTAGTCCGCCTTCAGCGTCGCGTAGTCATCCATGTCGATGTCACCAGCGGCCAACTCGGCTTCCAGATCGTCGATCGAACGAAGCAGGAAGTCCAGTTCCTCAGTCGTCATTGCGTTCTCGCCGGGCGGCAGCCACCAGCGCCTCGTCGGCCGCGGTTGCTTCGCTGACCGCTTCGGCCTGCCAACGCCGGAACACGATCGTGAGACCGGCGATCGCCGCGAAGCCGCCGACGATCGGAAGGACCCAGACGAGGGCGGAGATGCCATCGGTCGATGGCGAATAGTCGATGTCTTCGCCATAGATGCTGACGAGTTCATCGCGGATGAAGGCCTCGCTCCGACCCTCGTCAACCCAGATACGGATATTGCGTCGGATCGTGCGGGCGATCGGTACATCACTCTCCGCAATCGATTGTCCCTGACACACCGGACACGCGAAGTCCTTGGCCAAGGAGTAGGCCCGGTCGCTGTTGGTCTGTGGTTCGCCCTCGTCAACCGCCGCGATGACTAGCGCCGAGACTGCGACGACCACGACCAGAATCCACGAAACAGTCCGGCGGGTCATGCGTCAGCTCCACTCAAGGTGGCAATGGCGTCGTCGAGCTCGACCGCGGTCAGGCCACCGATGAAACGACCGACGATGACTCCAGAGGGGGCAACGATGTAGCTCTCGGGCACGCCGGTCACGCCGTATTGCACGGCAATCTGGCCGGTGTCCTCGACCAGCACGGGCCACGAACCACCGTTCTCCCGGAAGAACTCGATCACGTTCTCGGCCCGGTCGTCGAAGGCGACGGAAACAACAGTTGCATCGCCGACGACATCGTGGGCGGCTGCGAACTCGACGAGTTCGGGATGTTCGATGATACAGGGCACACAGGTCGTCGAGAAGAAGTTGACGATCACCCAGCGGCCCCGCTGTTCGTCGATGTCGAACCATCCGCCGTCGATCGTGGGGCCCGCGATCAGCGGCGCGATCTCGCCCTGGAGCTGGAACGTGTTGTTGCGCTTGGAAGCGGGATCGCCGGTGGCAAGCAATAGCACGAGGAGGCCGAGCGCAACGGCTATCGGCATGACGATCCAGAAGGCCTGACGATCTTTCCCGGTCATGCGTCGACTCCCACGGGTTCGGGGTCCTGGTCGGGCTCCGGTACTCGGGCCGACGTCGGCGACGTGGGATGTCGACGCTTGCCGGGGATGACCGCAAGGAGGGTTCCGAAGGCCATCACCAATCCACCGATCCAGAGCCAGACGATGAGGGGCTGGATGGTGGCGCGGAGAATCACGTCGTCCTCCTCGGTCTCGGGGAAGCTGAGCACCGACAGCGCCACGTCGTCAAAGATCGTTGAACGCACCGACGGAATACCGATTGTCTGGCTGGCGAAGGGATAGACGGCGATTCCTGGCTCATACGCCTTGCCACCGTCGACCGATACCGCCGCGGTCCACTCTGTGCGGTTCGAGTACTCCCGGAACGTCGACCCCTCATACGTGAGCGTGTGTCCTGCGATCTCGGCGGTCTCGCCGGGCAGGAGCGTGAACTCGCCCTGGCGGACGTAGGCGTTGCTGGCCGCAAACGCCACTGCGATCAGAACAACCCCGATGTGCACGATCATGCCACCGTTGGTGCGACCGACGAACCCGCGCCAGCCTTGACGGCGACTGGCCAGAATGACCTGGCGAAGTGCTGCTCCGCCGGCGAAGCCGCCGAGTCCGAAGGCGAGGGTGGGCGCCCAGCCTCGAGCACCGATCAACAGCGAGACCACCATGGCGCCGGCGCCCATCCACGCCGGCCAGATCAGCCGGTCGGCCAGCACCGTTCCCGAGGCCTTGCGCCACGGCAAGACCGGCGCGACCGCCATGAGGAACAACAAGGTGAAGCCGATCGGCATGGTCATCTGGTCGAAGTAGGGGTTGCCCACCGAGATGGTGCGGCCATCGATGGCCTCCACGATCAGCGGGAAGACTGTGCCGAGCAACACGACGAACGCGAAAGCCGCGAACAACACGTTGTTGGCGAGGAAGGCGCCCTCCCTCGAGATCGGGGAATCGATTCGGCCCGGCGATCGAAGTTCGTCACCCCGCCAGGCGATCAGGCCGAGGGATACGACCACGATCAACCCGAAGAACGTGAGGATGGCCGGGCCGATGCCCGACTCGGAAAAGGCGTGAACCGACTGGAGCACACCGGAGCGGGTGATGAAGGTGCCGAGGATCGTGAGCGAGAACGTGGCGATGACAAGCGACAGGTTCCAGACCCGCAACATCCCTCGCCGTTCCTGAACCATCACGGAGTGGAGGAATGCAGTGCCCGTGAGCCAAGGCAGAAACGATGCATTTTCGACGGGATCCCATGCCCAGTATCCGCCCCAGCCGAGCGTCTCGTAGCTCCACCATGCGCCCAGCACGACGCCGAGCGAGAGCAAACCCCATGCCATCACGGTCCAGCGGCGGGTCGCCAGCAACCAACCCTCGCCGACGCGACCGGTGACGAGCGCGCTGATGGCGAAGGCGAACGGCACGGTGAACCCGACATAGCCGAGATAGAGCACGGGCGGATGGAACGCCATGAGGATGTGGTTCTGCAGCAGCGGGTTCGGGCCCGGGCCATCGAACGGCGTGCCATCGGCCAGAGGTTGGGGATCGAAGGTGTCGAACGGCGTCGCCACCGTCAGCATCAGAAGAAAGAAGAAGCCACTGACGATGAAGAGGGTGAGGACGGCCCAGCCGACCATCGGGTCATCGCCTTGGCGCCGAAACTTCAGCACTACGGCCACGACGTAGCCGCAGAGAATCAGTGTCCACAGGAGGATCGACCCCTCGAGCGCCGACCACAGGGTGGCGAAGTTGAAGAGCGCAGGAGTGCGGGACGAACCATTCTCAGCCACGAACGCCACCGTGAAGTCGCGGGTGATCAGCGCCCGCTCCATCGCGACGAACGCCCCGACAGACGCTGCCATCATGCCGAAGACGAGGGTTCTCGCCTCGGCGAACCAACGAGGGCGGCGACCGGCGAGGCCGAGCACGACGATGATCGAGCCGACAACGGCGCACGCCATTCCCAGAGCTACTGCTCCGGCTCCGATGGCGGCGTTACTCATGTGCCGCACACTGCGGCGGAGGCATCACTTGCCGCTTTGCTCTCCGCGAGTCGCTGATCGTAGTCCTCGTCGTTCTTGTAGTCGTTGTCGTGCTTCACACGCATGCGATCGGAAGCGAAGTACCAACCGTCATCGGCGACACCGTCGAATCCTTCGACTGGTGCATCGCCCTCGATCCAAGCACCGTCGAGTACCACGGGGACATCAGGCTGGAAGAGCTCGGCCGGGTCACCGAAGTGCACGATGTCGACCGTCTCACCGCCGAATGTGACACTGAACGCCACGACGGGATCCTCACCGTTGAAACCTTCGATGATCGAGCACCCGATCGGTGCCCCTTGCAGGGTGAACCGTTCGTCGCCCAACTCGACGCGCCGCTCGACTGCTTCGTCGGCGTTGTAGAAGAACAGGCTTCCACCGACCAGGTTCGCCACGAGCCCGACCACAGCGACGATCACACCGACCCCGATGAGCATCGGCACGATGCGCCGCCGGCCGGAACGGACCGGGCGGGGTGCTTGCGGGGCAAGATCGTCGGTCATGATGCGTCCTTGGCGGTCATCCAGCGTCGACGGTCGGTCGGCACGCGAGCGGCCAACCGGCGGCCGCGGGTGATCAGGCGGGCGGCGTAGGCGGCTCCGGCTGCGAGCGACACGCCCCAACCCACGATGAGATATCCGAGGTGGGTCACAGCACTGGGCTTTCGTCGTGGAGCGCTTCTGCTCGTCGTTCAATGATGGCCTCATCGAGGTCGCCGACTCGTAGCTCTCGTTCGAGCCAGGCGATTCGGAAGCGGTGAATCATCGCCCACAGGAAGAAGGCAGCCCACACGGCAATGCCCACCACAAGGGTGAAGAGCGTCATGTCTTCGAGGTTGCCGTCGGTGAGCGATGACTTCTGGTGCAGTGTGCGGTCGAACCACCACTCGACCGAACGGTTCACGATCGGGAGATTCACCGCGGCAACCAATCCGACGACCGCCGCTCGGGTGCTGGTGGCCTCCTCATCGCCGCCGCTGGCGCGAATCGAGAGGTAGCCGATCATGATGAGAAAGAGGATGAGGGTGGTGACGAGGCGAACATCGCCCCAGTCCCAGTAGGTGTTCCAGGTCGGACGACCCCACACCGACCCCGTGAACAGGGTGAGTGCGCAGAAGATGACGCCGATCTCCGCCGCGGCGTGGGCGGTGATGTCCCACCACAGCGAGCGCTTCCAAATCCACATCAGCGAGCCGACGGCCGTCATCGAGAAGGCGACATAAGTGAGTAGCGCCGACGGCACGTGCACAAAGATCATCCGGACGGCGTCACGCTGCTCGTCATCCGCGGGAGCGGCGAAGAACCCGAGGACGACCAGGGCAACGGCGCCGGCGATGACCGCGACGCCCAGCCAGAACGTGAAGCGCGACCCAGTGCCCGTTCGTGCTGTCGCATTTTCGCTCGTCTGGGTCATGTCTCCTCCAAGAGCACGCCGTAGGCCAATGCTCCCAGTACCAGGTTGATCGCGCCGAAGCCGGCGAGAAGGCCGAGCCATGCCCAGCCATCGACGGCAACGGAGCCGAGGGCATCGTCGAACGCCCGGGTTGCTCCGATGAGCACCGGTGCAAGAATCGGAAGCAGGAGGATCGGCAACACCGTCTCCCGCGCCCGCACTCCGGCAACCAGCGCACCGAGGAGACTACCGGCGGCGGCGATGCCAACGGTCGCGACCACACACGTGGCCAACAGCAGCACCCATTGACCGACCGACGCGCCATACAGCACGATCACTCCAGCCACCAGGAGCACTTGCACCACCAGGAGCTGAGCGGCGATGGCAACGGTCTTGCCGAGGAAGACGGCGATCGGCTCGATGCCCGCGAGCAGAAGGGCACGGCGAGCGCCGTCGTTGATCTCCACGGCCGTGGAGCGCTGCACGGCCATCGTGGCCACGAACATCACCGTGATCCAGAACAGGCCCGACGTGGCGGTTTCCAGGACCGGCCGATTGGCGTCGAGGGCAAACCCGAACAACACGAGTACGAGTGCGGCAAACGGGACGATCTGACTCAACGTGACGCGCGAGCGCCACTCGATCCTGAGGTCCTTGAGAGCGACGAGCCTGACGTCACGAAGCATCGTGGTCTCCCGGCTCAGCGGCGCGAACCTGCCGGTCGGCAGTGATGGTTCCGCCCGCAACAGTGACGTGGCGGGTGGCCAGATCGACCGTGCGATCGAGTTCGTGTGACGCCATGACCACGGTGGCGCCGGCCCGGGCGGCATCGACCACCAGCTGATCGACCAGGTCGCGGCCCCGCTGATCGAGACCGGCGTGGGGTTCGTCGAGCAGCCACAGCGTGGGTCGGCGCACCACGACGCCGGCAAGGGCGACGCGCCGGCGTTGCCCGGCGCTCAAGCGAGACACCGCCACGGCGTGCAGTCGGCTTGCGACGCCGAGCCGATCGAGCGCCGGAAGGACCGATTCAGGGGCGACTCGCGAGGCGGCGGCCCAGAACTGGAGGTTCTCCAGCACCGTGAGGTCGTCGTAGAGGGCGGTGTCATGGCCGAGCAGCCCCACCGACCGACGCACCGCGGCCCGATCGACGGAGAGATCGTGGCCCAACACTTCAGCCGTGCCTGATTCCACTCGCAGCAACCCGGCACACACGCGGAGCAGTGTCGACTTTCCGGCCCCATTCGGGCCCTGAACCAGCACGATCTCGCGGGCATCGATCTCGAGATCGACCCCGGCGAGGGCGGGGAAACGCCCCAACAGCGCGACAACCCCGCGCAACCGCACCATGGACACATCGGAACGCTACCGCCGCGCCCGTTTGGCACCGTCACCCGCCGTACGATCTCTCCTACGCGAACCGAACCCTCACGAGCGACCGGCGACACGCCGATGGGTAGGCCATGACGGCCGACGAGCCCCTCGAGACCGACGAGACGACCGTGCCCACGATGTCGACACCGCGCCTTGCCATCGTGCTGGGCAACGTGGGCCGGGCGATGATCCTCGCCGGAATCGTCACCTTCTTGTTCGTCGGATTCCAGCTGTGGGGCACCGACATCCAGGAGGCTCGAGCCCAGGACGGCCTCCGCGCCGATCTCGGTGAGCGCTTCGACGCTGCGGCCGGTGTGCTCGAGGATCTGCTGGCTGCACCGACGACCACCACTCCAGACCCGGAGTCGGTGGAGACCCCTGCTGTGGGAGTGGCCACCCTGCCGCCACCATCGTCGACCCTCCCCGGCGGTCACGACCCCGACGTGCTCGCCCTCTTCTTCCCCGAGGACGGAGATGCGCTCTCTCGCATCGAGATCCCGGCCATCGATCTCGACAAGGTCGTTGTTCGTGGTGTTGCGGTGGCCGATCTTCGCAAGGGTCCCGGCCACTACAGCCAAACCTCATTGCCGGGAAACGCAGGTAACGCCTCGATCGCGGGCCATCGCACGACCTACGGCGCGCCGTTCAACCGCATCGATGAACTCGTGCCGGGCGACGAGATCACGATCACCTCGATCCAGGGCGAGTTCACCTACCGGGTGATGGATCCATTGATTGCCTACGCCGATCATCTCGAGCAGGTCGACGCGGTCGGCGAAGGCCACATCATCGTTCGCCCGAGCGCCACATGGGTACTGCAGGACTTCGGCGACGATCGTCTCACCCTGACCGCCTGCCACCCCAAGTTGTCGTCGCGCCAACGAATCATCGTGGCCGCAGAGTTGGTGACTGATGTCGTGGCGTTGCCCGATTGGGTACTCGAGGCTCAGTCCGAGCGGGAGACCGCGGCGATCTCGATCGCCGACGAGGCCCAGCCCGCCGATGACGGCAGTGCCGACAGTGACAGCACGGCCGACGGTGACGACGGGTCTACCGCGGAGCCAACGACGCCAGCCGCCGACCTCGATGAAGGTCTCAACGGTGAGCGAGGCGCAATTCCCGGCGCGGCGATGTGGATGCTGGCCGGTCTCGCGTTCTGGTACGCCGGTGGTTGGTTCGGTCGCCGAAGGAAGAGCGGCCGAGGTGGTCGTCTCGCCCTTCGCCTCGTCGGGTTCGTGCCTGCCGTCTTGTGCCTCTGGTTCTCGTTCGAGATGATCGACCGGGCACTCCCCGCGGGCTGACCTTCGCCATCGCCGATCTACGCTGGGGCGCTGTGCCCCACCGCTGTCGTCTCCCCTGCCTCCGCATCGCCCTCGCGATCGCCGCATTCGTGATTGCGTCGTGTTCCGACGACACACCCGCTACGCAAGAAACCGACCCTGCGGCGGCGGCCGACGCCGCGCTCAGCGAGCGGGCGACCCTGGCGACGACCCGGCCAACGCCGAGCACGGCGGAAGCGGCGAATACACCACCCACCGACACGCTGCCCACGGCCTTCGCCCCGATCGATGAGAACACACCATCGGTCGACGAGTCCTACCTGGCGCCGGGGCCCGGCACGGTGATCAGCCACTACGACTTGCGCATCAACGACTGTTTCGACCGCGACGAGCAGTTGATCTCCGGGCAGAGTCGTATTACCACGACGCGATTGCCTTGTGAGGAGCCACACCGCTTCGAAGTGTTCGCTCGGCTCGACTATCCGGCCGAGCATCCCACCATCTACCCCGGCGACGACGTGATGGAGGACTTCGCTCTGCAGTCCTGCTACCGCCATTTCGAACGATGGGTCGGCTCGGTCTACGAGACCAGCGAACTCGAGATCAGCGTGATTACACCGAACCAGATCGACTTCGAGGACGATCTGAACCGCTACCGCGGAATTCACTGCGCGGTGCGACGCCTCGATGGCGAGCAACTGCTCGGTACGGCTCGTCGCTCCGGCCTCTGATACAGTCCTTCTCGGTCGGCGGGCACGACCTGGGAGGATCCCTCTCGTGGCCTTCGCGCCCATCGCCCCGTTTGCGCCAATTGGCATCGCTCTACTTCTCGGTTTCACCGTCGGTCGCCTCCGACGTGGTCGGGTCACTGCCATCGCCGGCACCCGTCTCGGACTGAGCGGGCTCTTTGCCGTGGCGGTTGCCTGCGGGCTGGCCGTCGACTTCGCGGATGTCTCGAACCCCGGTCTCGTGGCCCTCGTCGGGCTCGGCGCCGGTTTGGTGTTCTCGCTACGGAACTTCCAGGTCACCGGGATGATGGTGATCGCTGTCGGCGTCGCCACCAACCTCCTCCCAGTCGCGCTCAATGGTGCGACTCCTGTACGAACCCAGGCGCTCGTTGATGCCGGCATGGTCGATATCGGTGATGTCGACCGGGTACTTCTCGACGGCGCCCGGGAGCTCACCACCGACGACACGATCCTGCCCTGGCTCGGCGACACCGTGCCGGTGGCCGTCTTTGATCAGGTCGTGTCCTTCGGTGACCTGATCATCCTCGCAGGCGTCGTCAGCGTGATCAGCAACCTCATGCTGCGCCGGCGGCCTCGCCGCGTTCCCCCGAGTGCCATCGCGTCACTGGAAGCGTTTGGCTGGCGAGAGTTCGCGGTGGGCGACGGCACGATGGTCGAGGTTGTCCATGACCTTCGATCCCTCGACGACTCCTCCGCTGAAACAACCGCTCAGCGGGAGTTCGTGCCCACGGCCGCGAGCAGCAGCGCCAAACCGGTCCCGGACTGAGGCCCTGCGCCGCCTACCTCCGCGGTGAGGTATCCGGTGACGACGAATCGTTCTGTGCTGCTCACCGACGCCCGATGGCTACGGTGATGGCCTCATGACCGATGAATCAGCGATCGACCCGATCCTGCAGCGACGCGCGGCGGCATCCCGCCTCGTCGAACTTGGTCACCGAGTGGGCTACGGCCTCTATGGCATTGCCATGTTGTTGTTCTTCATCGGGCTGTTCACGAGTTTCTCGTCGACTGTTTCGACGGTCATCATCGGCTGCATCATCGCCGGGTCGGTTGTCCTCGCCCCCACCATCGTCGCCGGTTACGCCGTGAAGGCCGCCGTTCGCGACGATCTCGAGCACGGCCGGGACATCGGCTCATGAACGCGCGCTTGCCTGCGGCGCAACGTCGAGCGCAGCTGTTGCAGGTCGCCCTCGAAACCTTCTCTGCCGACGGCTACGCCAGCACCACCATGGATCTCGTGGCGCGTCGCGCCGGCGTCACCAAGCCGGTGCTCTATCAACACTTCGCATCGAAGCACGATCTCTTCCTGGAGCTCCTGCGCGATGTCGGCAATCGCCTCGAGTCGATGGTGGCCGAGGCAACCGCACACACCGGGACACCACGGGAGATGGTGGAGGCCGGCATCTCGTCGTACTTCCGGTTCGTCTTCGAGAATCCGCTCGAGTTCCAGCTGCTGTTCGGCGAGGGTGTCCGGTCCGAGCTGGAGTTCGCCGCGCTCGTTACCCAGGTCGAGCGCGAGTTTGCCGACTTCATCGCCGAACTCATCGCCATCGAAAACATGCCCGCCGATGACCGCAAGCTGGTGGCCAACGGCATCGTCGGTCTGGCCGAGTCAACGGCACGCTTCGTGCTCCTCGATCTCGAGGGGCACACCTGCGACGCCGTGGCGTCACGCGTGGCCGATCTCCTGTGGAGCGGCCTCCGAGGCGACCCCGAAGTCAGCTGAACCGACCGCCCTGTTCCCGGGTCGGCGTGATGTCGATCGGCTCGTCGGGAATTCTGCCGGCCACGAGATCGGGCAGAAACTCACGAAGCCGCGCCGGCACGGTCGGCTCATCGGATGCCAGGAGCTCGTCGAGGGTCCACCATTTGGCGCCCTTGAAGGCTGCTGCTTCCAAGGCTTCGAGGCCCTGCGGATCGTATTCACCACCGTCACACCAGGCGATATGGATGCGGTCATCGGACTCGAAGTGATAACCGGCAAACGTGTATTCCGTCTGCTGTACCCACACGCACGGTCCCATCTCGACGTTCGGGATGCCGGTCTCCTCGTGGAGCTCGCGGAGTGCAGCGTGCCCCGACGCTTCGTTCCAACCCATGCCTCCGCCGGGGATCTCCCACCAGTCGGGCTTGTAGGGATCGATCGGGTCTTCGGCCGAGATCAGAAAGATCCGATTCTCTCGATCGAAGAGCACACAGCGTGCAGCAGGACGGCGGAGTGTGAACGTCATCGTCGTCGACCCTAGCGAGCCTCGCGGACCAGCACCTCCTGGGCGATCGTGGCGACATGGACGCCTCCAGCAGTCCACAACTCGCCAAAGGCGAGCCCTCGAGCGGCGTTCACCCCCGACGATCGGTAGTCGTGCAGAATCCAGTCGGTGGCCGGCGCGTGACGGTGGAACCAGATCGAGTGGTCGAGGCTCGCTCCCTGGTATTGCCGCGCTTTCGCATCGGGGTCGGAGCGCCCGAGCGGGTGTTCGAGGTGAACGGCCTCGGTTGCCATGTCGTCGCTGAGGAACGTGTGAGCGAGCGCGGCGGCCAAGGGATCGTCGTCGATCGGATCGGTCATGCGCATCCACGCCCGCGCCGCGCTCGCTTTGCCCACGGATCTCCGCTCGAAGCACGACATCCACGAATCGGTCTCGCCATCCTGCGGGGCCGGCACGTCAGGCATCTCGATCGCGGTGACGTCAGGGGCCGCCTCGGGCACGTGGAAGGATGCCGAGAGGTTCAGGATTGCGCCGTTCGACTGACGAGCCACGACTCGACGAGTCTCGAACGAACGACCGTCACGGATCCGGTCGACCTCATAGCGAATCGGTTCATCGGGGTTTCCTCCGCGGATGAAGTAGGCGTGCAGCGAATGCGGTACAACGTCGGCCCGGACTGTCTGGGCAGCCGCCCAGAGTCCCTGGGCCGCGACCTGGCCGCCGTACACCCGGCCCCACGGATAGACAGCGCTGCGACCCACCCATACATCGGGTCCGTGCTCGGCCATGTCGTAGAGATCGGCGTAGGAGATGGAGTCGCTCACCTGCAGGAAGATAGCCAGCTGGCGCGAGGATGATGGAATGAATTCCCGACCTCATCAGCTTCGGTCCATCGAGATCGGCGATTCACCGAAGTCGTGGGCGGCGGCCGGATTCACCGTCGCCGACGGGGCCGTCACGATCGGATCGACCAGCATCCAGTTGGCCACCGGTGCATCCCGGGGCATCTCGCGTCTCGGGGTCGACGGTATCGACGGGTCCATCGACGGCATGCCATTCGGGGCGAGCAGGTCCACGACCGACAGGGCTCCCGCTCATGTCAACCATGTGGTCGCCATCGACCATCTCGTGGCGATGTCGTCCGATGTCGACCGTACAATCGCGGCGCTTCGATCCGCCGACATCGAGCTGCGCCGCGAACGCCACTTCGGCGAAGGCGACGATGCGAGGCGCCAGGCGTTCTTCTGGCTTGGAGATGTGATTCTCGAACTGGTCGGCCCGGCGGCAGCCGGCGCCGAAGGACAAGCTGCACTGTGGGGGCTTGCGCTCACGTGTGACGACCTCGACGTCGCCAAGGGCCACCTCGGCGACATGCTCTCTGATCCGAAGACGGCAGTGCAACCGGGTCGACGCATTGCGACGCTCCGCACGCGCGATCTCGACATCTCCGTGCCGGTCGCGCTCATGTCGCCCCATCCTGGCCGATAGAATCCCGCCCACCATGTGGTCTCACCTCACCCGCGGCGGCTCTCGACTGATTGTCGGCGCACTCTTGATCGTCCTGCTTGCCGGCGCATGCGGCGGGAGCGGCGCCGACGGTGCCCCAGATTCGTCGACATCGTCCACTCTGGCGCCCTCGTCCACCGCGCCGGCCTCGTCTGGCACATCGACGACCAGCACCGCCCCGCCCGAATCCGATGCCACCATGTCGACCAGCACGACGGTCGCCACCACCACGCCTTCCGGCGACCCGACGACGACCTTGTCCAACGGTCTGCCCGAACCAGCGGACCCCGACGACCCGGGTTACCCCACGGTGCCTCCGTCGCCGGTCGTCACCTACCCGACCGAATAGGCCTATAGGCCCACTTCCGATCGGCCGACAACCTGGTTGTGTCCGGGTTTGTCAAGTGGAGGTCACGGAGCAGGCCGATGGCGCACCGCGCCTGTCGCCCGCATCCTCACGGCAGTCTCGGGCGAAGGTTCTCGGAGAACTTCAGCCTGACCGTCCACGATGAGACTCATCGACTGATCGGCAGTGGCGGGCCAGACGAGCGACATCATCGGATTCGCCCGAGCGGCCGACGCAGCGCCCCGACCGAGCAGCATCTCAATCGACTCGCCGTCGAAGCGCACCCGGACATGGGTCACTCTGGGTGCCCCCTCGTCACTGTTGACCACGGCATAAGCCGTATCGCCGTAGTCGGTCGCGGCGGCTTCCAGTTCGTTGAGAGGAACTTGCTTGCTCATGGCACAACCGTACTCATTTTCCTTTCGCGGGGGCGATGTGTGCCGATGGATCCACCACGGTGAGTGGTCGATTCGGGAATCGAGCAACGCGACGCATGTCGACGTTGATTGCATTGGTTCTTTTCGCGCTCGGAGCGGGAGCGCTGCTGAGTGCCGCGCACGCCGACGACACGGACGCGGACGACAGCGGGCGGCCCGATCCGATCACCGTGGCATCCAACGGACAATCGTTCGAAGAAGCACTCGCCGGAGCCGGACTCGATGCCGCATGGCGTGCCACTGTTCAGCTCGGCCCGATCGCGCGCGGCATGGCTGTCGAGTACGACGACGAGGGCACCGTCATCGTCGTGGAGTTGCTGGAGACCATCGATGCGATCGAGCGAACGACAACGCTGCACGACGGGGTCGTCGCCGAACTACGCGGCGCGGCCAGAGCCAGAGATGATGCGGTCGATGCCGAGCGTCAACGGCTCATCGAGCGAAACAAGGCCGAGACCCACCTTCGCGGCATGCGAGCTCTCCTCGAAGTCGTTGCCGTGGACGTGTTCGCCGGCACGGGGGAGTCAGACGACATCCTTCTCGGCTCCGACAACACCGCACTCATCGGCGTGCAACGAAACGAACGACTACGGGGTCACACCCTCGACGAGATGTGGGACCGGCACCGCGTCGCCACCCTGGCTCTCGCCGACGCCGAGGCAGCACTTGCCGAGGCGATCTCGAGTCGTGAGGAGTTGGACCGGATCCACGCTCTCCTGCGGGCGGAGGCCACCACCCTTGCTCGCAGCCGCAACGATCTCGAAGGGGCGGCGCGAGACCTGCTGCCGGGTGCCGCCGAATCCTTCACCCTGGCAAGAGTTCCGCGAGCATCAGGTCTGACTCCGCGCGCCATCGAGGCATACGTCAACGCCGAGCTCGAGCTGCAGGATACGCAGCCGAGATGCCGCATTTCGTGGCGCACAATTGCAGCGGTCGGCGGGGTCGAGGGAGGCCATGGAACCCACGGCAACCGACTGCTTCAGCTCGATGGCACACCCGACCGACCGATCGTCGGTCTTGCGCTCGATGGGCAGAACACCGACAACTTCGGTGAGGTCGTGGCCTCGATCGCCGACACCGACGGCGGTCGCTTCGACGGTGACACCGTGTACGACCGGGCTGTTGGGCCGATGCAGTTCATCCCCGAGACCTGGCAGCGCTGGCAACGAGACGGTGACGGCGACGGGGTCATGGATCCGCAAGACCTCGACGACGCCGCGCTGGCCGCCGGCGCCTATCTCTGCAACTACGGCAGCCAGCGAGACTGGGAGGTCTGGAAGAGCGCCGTCTTCGGCTACAACCACTCCCCCGCCTACGTCGCGTCGGTCAAGAGTCGCCACGATCAGATGCGCTACGTCCGGCTGCCAGAGTTCGAGGACGTGGCGGAGGGCGAGGAGATCGATCCCCTCATCCAGCTGGAACCGGCGGCGCCCTATGGAGTCTATGTGCCGATGCCGATTCCCGAGCCAGAGCCAGAAGAAGGCGTGGGCGAAGCGGCGCCCGAGTCAGGCTGAGCCGACGACGGCTCGCTCGATCGACGCGACGATCGCGTTGACGTCGTCCTCGTCGGTGCGCCAGTTCGAGACCGAGAGGCGAATCCCGAACTCGCCCTTCCACACCGTGGAGCTCGGGTGGCAGATGCCCTCGCCGAGCACCGCGGCAAGCACTGCTTGGGTACGCTCGTCGGCCGACTGGGTGGGCGTGGCCGCACACCTGATGATGATCTGGTTGATTACGGCGGCGCGGACTTGAACTCCGACAACGTGTCGGAGGCGGCCCGCGAGTTCGGTGGCGCGGTCACAACTGCGGTCGATCATGGTGGCTGTCCCATCGCGGCCCAATGCCCGGATGGCGGCCCAGACAGGGATCCCGCGTGCACGTCGAGAGGCCTCGGGGACCAGGTCAACAGGATTCGGGATCCCGCCAGGAGTCGGTAGGTAGGCGGCCTGGAGCCCGATCGCTCGAGCGAGCACCTCGGGATCACGGACAATCGAGATCCCGCAGTCGTAGGGAACGTTGAGCCATTTGTGAGCGTCGCAGGTCCATGAATCAGCCCGTTCACTCCCGGTGGCGAGCGCTCGGTATCGATTGCCCGCTCGAACCCACAAGCCGAACGCGCCATCGATGTGGAACCACGTGTCCTCCACGCTTCGTCGCGAGCGGCGCTCATCGACGATGTCGGCAATCTTTGCGATTGGATCAAAACCACCACCGTTCACGTTGCCCGCTTGGGCATACACGATCGTGGGTCCGTCGAGCGTTTCGAGCGCAGCTCGGAGGGCGGAGGGGATCATACGACCACGCCGGTCGGTGGGAATCCTGATCGCCGTGTCCGCACCGAGTCCCGCGAATCGCAGCGAACGGAACACCGTCGAGTGTTGCTCATCGCCCAGCACCACGTTCACCCGAGGGGCGCCCTGGAGGCCGCGGGCTTCGACGTCGTGGTCATGGGCGGCGAGCACCGCATTCCTGGCCGCAAGGAGGGTCGCCGTGTTCGCACCCTGCGCCCCGGTGGTGAATCCGACTGCCGCCTCCGCGGGGAGGTCGAGCAGGTCGAGAATCCAGCGACCGGCAGCGTGCTCGATCGCTACCGCTGCGGGATAGAGCTCGCCGAATGACGCATTCTGATCCCAGGCCGACACGAGCCAATCCGCTCCGAGCGCCGAGGGCAGTACACCGCCGGTCACCAGCGCCAGATAGCGGCCCGATCCGGTGCCGGCAAGGCCGGGCTCGGCACACGCCGAGAGCTCTCGAAGCACGGCCGCTGGTTCGAGGCCGGCGGCCGGCAACTCGACGGGAAGGGAGGCAAGAACAGCGGCCGCGTCAGCCGACGGCGTGACCGGGCGTTCATCCGTTCCCGACAACCAGGCGCGAGCCAACTCGTTGGCAGCATCAAGTGCCGAATCAAAATCAGCGTCGAGCATCAGCTGCTCCCGAGGTCCGAGATCACGTCACCAGCCTGGCCTGACACCGTCCAGCCGTCCACACCGACGAAGACCGCGAGGTCGGCCAGCGCCGACCGCATGCCCCCGATGACCGCGTCGCGATCGTTGCCGGGTTCGCTGAACGCCCCCAGGACACGCAGCACACCGTCGACGCGATCGGTCTTCAGGTCGACGCGACCGACGATCTTGTCGCCCAGGAGGAACGGCAGCACGTAGTAGCCGTACTTGCGTTTCGGCTGCGGGACGTAGATCTCGATCTTGTAGTCGAAGTCGAAGAGGCGTTGGGCGCGTTCGCGATGCCACACCATCGGATCAAAGGGCGACAGCAGGGTGCACGCACTGATCTTGCGCGGTCGAGCCGCATCGGGATGGATGTAGGCCTGGCGATCCCACCCGTCGACGGAGACCTCGACGAGATCGCCTTCCTCGATGAGTTCCAACGCGCGGAGTCGACCGGCCTTCTTGGGCACCCGGTGATAGTCGATCAGCTCAGGCAAGGAGAAAACGCCGAGGCTCCTGGCGCCACGACGGAGAAGTTCGCGGGTGGCGTCCTCCTCGCTCGGGGTCGGCAGGTTGCGGATCTCCTCGGGCACGATCCGTTCCGTCAGATCGAATTCCTTCACGAACCCCGGCTTGCGCCGGATCCCGACCTCGCCGACCCGGAACATCCAGTCGAGGGCAAGCGAGCCGATCGAGCGGCTCCCCCACCATTCGCCCTCACGAGGGCGGGGATCGTTGAGGTCGCCCGGGGCAAGAGGTCGTTCGCGTACCTGGTCACGAACCTCGTTGATGTAGGCCTTCTCCTTGGCGGCGAACTCGACGAGCCCTCCCCACGTGTCGCCATTGCGAGCACGATCCTTCATGAACCGCAGGAGCGGTTCGTCCTCGACGGGGACGAGGGAGGCTTCGTGGCACCACGCCTCGATCCACTCGTCGTCCTTGTAGGCGATGCGGTCGTGGAGAACGGGGTCGTACGGGCCGAGGCGGGAGAACGCCGGCATGTATTGGGTGCGCATGACCACAGGCACCGAGTCGAGCTGAATGTAGTTGAGCCGACCCATGACACGGCGCAGGTGGCGACGGTCGACGCGACCGCGGGGACGAGGGTCGGTGAAGCCCTGGGCGCCGAGCGAGATGCGGCGCGCCGCAGCGGCGCTGATTCGGGGCGGCTTCACACTCATGTCAGATGGTCCGCGAGGGCGTGTAGACCCGGAAGACGCCAATGGTCGTGATCATCGTGATGATCGAACGGGTCGAGCTGCACCACGGGCATGCCGGCGGCTTGCGCGCCTCGAACATCGGCGTGCACCGTGTCGCCGACATACAACGTGCGATCGGCGGCGGTGGCCAACGCAGCAATGGCCGGGTCAAAGATCCGGGGATCCGGCTTCGAGATACCGAGCACTCCTGAGTCGACGATGGCGGCCACCCTGGGCAACGGCCCGTCGTCGAGCTGGCAGATCCCATGATCGAGGCATTGCTGGATGGCCGTGCCGTTGTTGTTCGTCACGATTGCAACCGGCCTCAGGGCTGCGATTCGAGCAAAGCCGGCGATGTTCTCGGCGAGTAGATGGCGCCACACCAGCTCACCCTCGCCGTGCTTTCGTAGTTCCCCGCGTGCTCCGATTGCCACATCGAGCTCGTCGCCGTCGATACCCACGACGCCGAAGTACGCCCGGTCGTAGTGCTCCCAGACGTCGAGGTTCCCGTCGCGGACGTCGGCGTGCTCCAGCAGTTCAGTCATCGCCCGCACGCCGGCGTAGTGGCTCTCGGCCGCATTCTCCGGCGCCAGAGCGGCGCGCACGCCGTGGGAGAGAAGGATGTCGTTGAGCACAACGGGGTCGGGAACGACGAAGACACCACCCATGTCGAAGACCACGGCATCGATCGCTTCGGGGGAATACACGTCGGTGAGTAGATCACGCCTCGACCTCGACCGCCATCCGTAAACTCCCGCGATGCCCACCCGCTTCTCGGGATGGCGGATCGCGGCTTTCGCCACCGTCGTTCTCGGCCTCACCGGCCCTGGCCAGACCCTTGGCGTGAGCGTGTTCATCGACCACTTCGCCGATGACCTCGACCTCTCGAAGAACGCGGTTGCCGGCGGCTACGCCGTCGGCACGCTCATGGGTTCGTTGATGATGCCGACCGTCGGCAGCTGGATCGACCGCTATGGCGTCCGCCGCTCGATGACGGTGATCGCCGTGCTTTTCTCGCTCGCCCTCGTGGCGATGGCAGGGGTGCAAGGAATCCTCAGCCTGACCGCCGGTTTCGTCTTCATCCGCATGCTCGGTCAAGGCAGCCTGTCGCTGGTCGGGATCGTGTCGGTCTCGCTGTGGTTCGAACAGAAGCGGGGCCTCGCCCTCGGCATTGTGCTTACCGCATCGTCGGCGTTGATGGCACTCGTGCCCGTCGCGTTGTCGTTCCTGATCGGCGAGTTCGGCTGGCGCCAGGCCTGGCTGTTTGCGGCCGCCACCGTCGCCATGGTCGTCATCCCGATCGCCTGGTTCGGGATGATCGATCGTCCGTCGAGCGTCGGTCAACACGTCGATGGCATCACCCCGCACGACGATGACCTCGACTTCGAGGTCTGGGGCGTCGATCGATCGACCGCAATGCACACGCGTGCGTTCTGGATTCTCGCCGGCGCGAGTGCCGCCGCGTCGATGCTGGTTACCGGTGTGAACTTTCATCAGATCTCGCTGCTCGGCGAGTCGGGTTTCACCGAGACCCAGGCCGCGATCATGTTCCTCCCGCAGGTGCTCGGTACGTTTGTCGGGTCACCGCTCGCAGGCTTTGTGCTCGATCGAGTCGGCAGCCGCCACGCACCTGCGATCTCCCTCACGCTGTTGTCGATCACGCTGTTTCTCGCCGGCAGTGTGGCGTCGACTGCGGCGGTTATCGCCTACGCGTGCATGCTCGGCTTCAACAGCGGCGTCATCCGCACCCTCAGCTCCGCACTGGTGCCCGGCTGGTTCGGCACGAAACACATCGGATCGATCCAAGGGGCCATGACATTCATGGGCGTGCTCGCATCCGCAGCGGGCCCGATCGCTCTCGCCCTGACCGAGTCGGCCACCGGCAGCTTCCGCACTGCGGCGCTGGTCTGGTGCGGCGTTCCTCTCGTCGGCGCCGCCCTCGCCACGCGAAACCGACTCCCCACATTCAGCAGGGAGCCGGTCGCAGTCTGATCTGGTTCCTGACCCGTCAGGTTCCGGTCCAGTTGGGTTCGCGCTTCTCGGCGAACGCCAGCGGGCCCTCCTTGGCGTCGTTGGAGCGAAAGACCGCTCCTTGGATGCCGGCCTGCATCTCCCACAACGCAGCCTCGTCGTAGCCCTGGCTCGCGGCCTTGACGATCTGCTTCGATGCGGCGACCGCGAGCGGCGCGTTCTTCGCCACTCGCTCGGCCAACGCGATCGCGGCGTCAACCGCTCCACCGACAGGCGTGATCTGAGCGAGCATGCCTGCCGCCAGGGCCTCCTCGGCGGTGATGTTGTCGCCGGTGATCGCCATCTCCATGGCCTTCGAGTACCCGACCCGGCTCGGAAGCCGCATCAGACCGCCGCCAGCGGCGAACAGGCCGACCTTCACCTCACGAATGCCGAACTTGGCTCCCTCGGCCGCGACCAGCAGGTCACAGGAGAGGGCCAACTCGCAGCCGCCGGCGATAGCGAACCCTTCGATCGCGCCAATCAGCGGCTTCTCGGCACCGGCCTTGATGAAATCCATCATGGGGCCGATGTCTTCACCCCGGGAGAAGGCCTTCAGGTCCATGCCGGAGCAGAAGCCCCGACCGTTGCCCGTGAGGACGCCGGCGGTGAGACCAGGATCAGCATTGAGCTCCTGCACGGCGTTCCAGAGACCGTGCGAGATGGCGCCGTTGATCGCGTTCATCTGATCGGGCCGGTTCAACGTGATGATCATCACGCGGTCACGGCGTTCTGTCAGCACTGCTTGTTCATCGCTCATTTGGGTGGCATCCGGATTCCGCCGTCGAGACGGATGGTCTCGCCGTTCATGTACGGGTTGGTGATGCACTCCATCACACCGAATGCCAACTCCTCGCCGGAGCCGAGCCGCTTGGGGAACAGCACGGACTGGCCCAGGTGGGCCTTGAACGCGTCGGCCTGTTCACCCTCGCCGTAGATCGGCGTGTCGATCAGACCAGGGGCGATCGTGTTGACACGGATGCCCACGGCGCTGAGGTCACGGGCGATCGGCAGGGTCATACCGACAATGCCACCCTTCGACGCCGAATAGGCGCACTGGCCGATCTGGCCGTCGAAGGCAGCCGCCGACGCCATGTTGACGATGGCGCCGCGGGCGCCGTCTTCATCAACCGGATCGGTCTTGGCCATCGCTGCGGCCGCACGGCTGAGCATGTTGAACGAACCGATCAGGTTCACTCGCAGCACGAACTCGAACTTGTCGAGCGGGAACGGATCGTTGTTGCGGTCGATGGTGCGACCGGCGTAGCCGAGCCCGGCGGAGTTGACGAGCGCACGAAGCGGACCCATCTCCGACGCTGCAGCAACCGTGGCGTCGGCGTCTTCGATCGACGAGACGTCGCACTTGACGAAAAGGCCGCCGAGTTCAGACGCGACGGCTTGACCCTTCTCTTCGTTGAGGTCGGCGATCACGACACGGCTGCCGGCGGCGGCGAGTTGCCGAGCGCTGGCTTCGCCGATGCCGGAGGCACCGCCGGTGACGATGGAGGAGCTGCCCTCCAGATTCATACGTGGCATCAGGAATCGATCCTTTCGATGATCGTTGCGTTGGCGAGGCCGCCACCTTCACACATGGCCTGGAAGCCGTAGCGGCCGCCAGTGCGTTCGAGCTCGTTGACGAGCGTGGTCATCAGCTTGGCACCGGAGCAGCCGAGGGGGTGACCCAGGGCGATGGCGCCGCCATTGACGTTGACCTTGTCGAGATCGACGCCGGTCTCCTTCTGCCATGCAAGCACGACAGAGGCGAAGGCCTCGTTGATCTCGAAGAGGTCGATGTCGTCGAGGGTGATCTCGGCTTTGGCCATGATCTTCTCGGTGACCGGGATCGGACCCTTCAACATGGTTACCGGATCGGTGCCGGCCAGGGCGAAGTTGGTGAAGCGGGCACGAGGCTTGAGCCCGAGCTCGGCGGCCTTCTCGGCGCTCATGATGAGAACCGCGGCCGCGCCGTCGGAGATCTGCGACGAGTTGCCGGCCGTGATCTTGCCGTCTTCGGTGAAGGCGGGCTTCAGGTTGGCGAGCGTCTCGGGCGTCGTGTCGGGGCGGATGCCCTCGTCGTTGGTGAACATCTCGGTCTCGCCGTCGATCTCCACCGGCACGGGCACGATCTCGTTCTCGAAGCGACCTTCGGCGGTGGCCTGTGTGGCCCGCTGCTGGCTCTGGGCGGCGAAAGCATCGAGGTCCTCGCGGGTGATGCCGTACTCGTCGGCGATCATGTCAGCACCGATGCCCTGGGGCGGCAGGCCGGTCTCCTCGTAACGCTCGAAGACCTTGGGACCCATCGGCATGCCGAGCTCGCCGCCGGCAGCGGAGGAACCCATCGGCGTACGCGTCATCGACTCGACACCGAGCGCCACGACCACGTCGTACGCGCCGGCCATGACACCCTGGGCGGCGAAGTGAATCGCCTGCTGGCTGGAACCACACTGACGGTCGACAGTGGTGGCCGGCACGGACTCGGGCCAACCGGCAGCGAGCACCGCGTTGCGGCCGATGTTGAACGCCTGCTCACCGATCTGGGAGACGCAGCCGGTGATCACGTCATCGACGAGGGCCGGATCGAGATTGTTGCGCTCTTCAATCGCCTTGAGGACGTGGGCGCCGAGATCAGCGGGATGCCAATCCTTCAGCTTTCCGTTGCGACGGCCGCCCGGGGTTCGGACGACATCGACGATGACTGCTTCATGCATTGGGTTCTCTCTCTTGTCTCTGTGGGGAGTTCTGTATGGCGGTTTCGATGTTGGCATCGAGCCGTTCGAGGGTTTCAGCGAGCTGCTGACGATCGTCGCGGCCTATGCCGCGGCGAAGCTCGGCCCGCAATGCGCTGTCGATCTCGTAGAACCGCTCGACGATCTGGCGGCCGGCATCGGTTGCGGCGACGAGCCAAACGCGTCGATCGTTCGGGTCCGGCTGACGCTCGAGCAGCCCTCGGGTCTCGAGTTGATCGATCATCGTGCCGGTGGCGGCGCGGCCCAAACCGACCATCTCTGCAAGCGCCGTCTGCGTGCTGTCACCGAAGTCGACGACGAAGGCCAGCAGGCTCGCCTGGTTGAGATTCAAATCGAGCGACTCAACCCGAGCGTTGAAGACGTTGTTCAAGCGGCGGGCGGTTCCGATGATCGCGATCTCGAAGCGGCGCCACGACGGTGTCTCACTCATCGGAATCGGAGAAGCGGCGGTCATAGACTATATGTTCTCATACAGTCTGTCGTCACACAATATGAGGACCAGTGACATCGGTCATGGACCACACGGGGCAACAATCAGTGTCTGGTGTGGTCGTCAGCAGTCGGGACGGCCGAGATAGGCGAGACAGTCCTCCGTGGTCAATGGCTCGACGGTGTCGGCAATGCCGGCGAGAAGATCGTCGGGGTCGATGTAGTACTGCCATACCTGATTCCCGACCATGATGGCGAACCGCTCTCCGTCGGGGCTGACCACAACGGATAACCCACGACCACGGGAGGGGAGATCGAGCCGCCAGACGGTTTCATCGGCGACCCAGTCCCAGAGTTCCACATGGCTCTGGTTGACGGGAACAACGAGCACGTGCGTCGTCCCCGGCACCGGGAGGCCGAAGGAGTCCTCCGTGCGATCTCGGTGCCAGATCGGTTCACCGAATCCGATCCCGCCATTCTCGCGCTCAATCGGATACACCACGACGCCGGCTTCCGTACCGACGACGACCGCCTCGTCATCCGGCGAGAATTGGATCGAGATCACAAAAGCAGAAACCAGCGTCGCTGCTCGAACGGACGTGGCCAGCTCCACAAGCTGGATCTGATTCTGCTTCGCGGCAGCAACCGTGGTGCCCGTCGAGTCGAACGCCCCAGCGTTGCCTTCGCTGAGGCCCTCAGAGAGCAGGATTGCATCGCCGCTGATCCGGTCTTCGACCGTGAACTCCGAGAGATCGTCGTTGAAGTCGGTGACGAGCCCGATGATCATCTGCCTGCCATCGGGGCTGACATTGAACGCAGTGTACTCATTGCGGCTGGTCTCGCTTTGCACGATCTCCAACGTGGCGGGGTCTACAACAGTCCAGCCATCGGTGCCCGGGACCACGAGGAGCTCTGCGTCCCTGGCATACATGAGCCCGGCAACCTCGGTTGACGAAAGAGCCCGGCTCAGGGGGCCCGGTCGCCCTTCTTCGTCGAATGCCTCGAGTCGGCCATCAATGAGGCGGGCGACGAACCCCCCGTCGGGAAGGTACACGCCGTCGAGCACGTCGGCGCTGGCAAGAAGATCACCGGCGTTGTTCGCTCCGGTCGACCTCGCCAGAACCGCAAGCCCAGATCCCGCGCCCTCAATCGGCTCGAGGGTGGCAAGGAGATCCCCTGACGTGGGCTCGATCGACAGATCGACAACTTCCCCGCCCAGCGAAAGGAAGGTCCTTGCCACCGAACCGTCACCGGCCCGATGAAGCGAGACGCGACCGCGGTCCTCGCCTACGTACAGACCCTCGCTATCAAACGACCACACCAATGTTGATGTCCCGATCCCCGAGCGCCGCCAACGCTCCTCTCCCGAGTTGTCGTAGACAACAAGCGATCCCGCAAAAGCACTGGTTGTCACTGCGAGCGCGACGCTGGTGCCGTCGGGGGAGACGGCGAGGCCGGTGACTATGCCCTCGTCGATGGGAACGACGATCGTAGTCCCAGCCTCACCATCGATGACCATCTCCGCAGAGTCCTCCGACACCCCAACGATCATTCGTCCGTGGGCATCGCTCGCTACACCGTGCCTCCCCGTGGCCTGGTTGACGAGCTCCCAGGTCGTGATGTCGAGTACGGCCAACCGGTAGGGCGGTAGTGGGGACCGGATGGTCATGAGGGCGGCCCCTGGCGCATAGATCGGATCGGCAGCCGACCCAAAGCCCGCTATGTCGATCTCGGTGTTCTCACCAGTGGCCAGATCATGAACGGTGATGTTCGGGCTGAGGCGATGAGTGACGAGGAGTTGTCCGTCGCCAAGCCGGGTGAATCCGGTGACCGGGCGATCGAACTCGATCGCGTGCGACAGGGTGAGGGCATCCGCGGTCAGATCGAACAGCTCGATGCTGTCGCTTCCCAGCGGGGCATCCCTTTCGAGAATGCCGATCATCCGACCTTCGTCGAGATACTTGGCCTCCACGACTTGCCGTTGAAGCCAGTGAACCGTCGTTCGACCTGCAACCGCGCTGTACAGCGCCTGCACCGCTGAACTCGCCCGGTCGGCCCCCGCCTCCCCGAAGAGCTCCATCGATCGGACCGCCATTGCCAGCGCCGCCTCGGGGTCGATCTCGCGAACCACCGCGGACGCAGCCGCGTACTCGCGCGCCTGCGCCAGCGTCACACTCCGCTCAGCAGCCGCTCGTTCCCGATCGGCCTGATCGGCGAAGCGAAGCGCCGCGGCGGCCAGGACCAGGGAGACGACGGCTGCAGCGCTGATGCCTATCAGGATGTAGCGGCGGACGCGGGCCGATCGTCGTTCACGCGCGTCCTCGCGGTCGCGGCTCACCTCGAGATACGCGTGCTCTTCAGTGGTGAGGACGAGATCGGACTGCTCGGTCCATTCCTCGAACTGCTGGAGGCGGCCCTCTCGAAGCAGGAAACTGTCGCGCTCGTCCGCCTGCTTCCACTCCTGCCGCGCCGCGTCGAGCCGGCGGCGCAACACGAGATCCTCGCGCTGATGGTCCACCCACTCCCGCAGTCTCGACCACTCGCGGATCAACGCCTCGTGGGCCACCTCCACAGTCGGGCCCCTCGTGATCGGGTCGAGGTCGAAGGTGAGGAGTCGGCTCGCCCCGTACAGCCGGAGTGCCTCGTCGAGCGCCGCCCGATCGACGTCGAGGGTGTTGAGCTCTGAGCGAGAGGCGCGACGACGGAGATCGTCAGACCCTTCGTCCACTGTCACCAGCCGGAGAAACGCCTGCTGGATCGCAGATTGCCCGGCTGGGGGGAGGTCGGCATACAACTCCTCGGCCCTCCTCCCGAGCGCGCCGATCACGCCACCCGTCGCCAAGTAGGAATCGAGGGTCAGTTGGTCGGCGTCACGCCGGCGAAAGAGTTCCGTCAGGGCGAACTGGAGCAGCGGCAGACCCCCGGGCTGATCGCCGACATCGCGGACGATTTCGGGGACGAGCCCCGGCTCCAACTCGAGACCGACCCGCCTCGCCGGTTGCGAGATGGCGCGGGCGAGCCCATCGGCACCAGGCACCGAGAGAGGAACGAGGCCCGCTTCGAGGAGCGAGCCGAACTCGGGATACTCCAGCGGTCGGTCGAAGAAGTCCGCCCGCATCGTCAGAACGATCCGAAGCCGCGAGCCAGGGTCCTGAACGGCGCTGCAGATGTTGTCCAGGAACAGCTGACGGTTCTTCTCGCTCTCGACCATCGAAAACAGTTCCTCGAACTGGTCGATCACCAGGACGAAGTCGGAGTCGTCGTCGGGGAGTACCAGCTTCGTGGCCCGGGATAGCCCGCGGTCGTCACGAGCAAGCTCGTCGAATATCGGGATCTGGCGCACTGCCACCCGCTGGATCGCCGAACCGAGCTCTTCGAAGGGGAACGCACCGGGGAACATGTGGGCGACCAGATAGCGGTCTTTTGACGCGTGGAGCCGGGCGGCAAGCCCCGCCTTCACCAGGCTCGACTTGCCAGACCCACTCGGGCCGACGACCGCCACCAGGCGTTGGTTCCTGACCATCCCCACCAACCGATCGATCAGCTCCTCACGACCGAAGAAGTCATCAGCGTCGGCCTGCTGGAACGCCTGCAACCCCTTGAAGGGATTGCGAAGCTCGGTTCGCGGCAATGCATCGGTGTGGGCAAGTCCGGCGGAATCGCTGGCGGTCGCCTGACGGAGCGCACGCAGCAGGTCCTCGACCCGGGGATAGCCGTCGTCTTGGGCCGCGGCCAGGACCCGCTCACAGTCGTCCAGCCGATCGCCGACAAGCTCAGAAGCCAGACGGGCAAGTGCACGGATGTCGGCCGCTGGAGCCTCGTCGAGCACCGGCGATCCGATCGCGAACCCGGCCAGGTACGCATCGCGGTCGCGGGATATGCGGACGGCCTCAGCGTTGAGGGAGCCGTGGATGACGCCACCTCGATGTGCTGCCGCGAGGGCACCCCCAACCTGTTCGAGGATCCGTGTCGCGGCCAGCGTCCCGAGCGGTTGCTCATCGTCAAGCAGTTCCCGTAGGGACTGCCCATCTACCCAGCGGAGCACCTGATAGGCCCGGTCCGGCTCGCGCCAGGTGTCTTGCACGTACAGGAGATTGGGATGATCGACTTGGGCGAGTCGCTCGGTGTCGGCATGGAAACGAGCGATGAACGTCGGATCGTTCGCCACCGTCGACCCAATCACCACCACCGCCACTTCTCGACCCACCGAGCGTTGGTAGGCGCGGTGGATCGTCCGGGCGCCGTCGGACGAGATGACTTCGCGCAGCTCGTAGCCCCGAATTGCCCTCGGAGCCGCCTCCGGGTCCGACGCCGGCCCGGCCAGGTCCGGGTCCTTGGCGAGAATTCGACCCTCCAGTTCGCGGAGTTCGGCCGACGGATCGATTCCCAGTTCATCAGCGAGGATCCGTCGGCCCCGCTCATACACCCGAAGCGCTTCGCCCTGGCGACCGGCCCGATACAGGGCGAGCATCAGCTGGGCTCGAAACCGCTCCCGGAGCGGGTACTCGCGGGCGAGCGAGGTGATCTCCCCCACGAGCTCGTGATGCCCCCCGAGCGCAAGATCGGCATCAATCCGATCGGCGACCGCGTCAAGCCTCGCCTCGTCGAGGCGGGTGATCGTCGACATGAGTGCGGGCTCGAAGTCGAGGTCACTGAGCGGGGTTCCCTCCCACATCTCGAGTGCCTCACCCAGCAGTTCGCCGGCTCGACGGGGATCGACATCGAGCAGGTCCTTCGCCTCGCCGACCCGGCCATCGAACTCATCGGCGTCCACGACACAGCCATCGCGGAGCAGCTGATACCCATTCCCGACCGTCGCCAGCCGGTCACCGACCTGGACCCGCAGATGATGGACATATCCCTGGATGGTCTTCCGCGCGGTCTGAGGAGGACTCTCCGGCCACAACGCATCAATGAGCGCTGACGTCGACACCGCCCGCCCGTCGGCGATCAACAGGACAGCCAGAACCAGCCGTTGCTTCGGCCCACCGAGGCCCAGCCATTCGTCTCCCGCCCGAACCCCCAGGGGGCCGAGCACTCGAAATCGCATGTCGCGACCGTATTGCCTCGATGCCATGCCTGCACGATGTCGCGGGCGGGTTGGAAGACGGTTGGAGAGACAAAGGCCCTGGTAAACGCCGGTTTTCTCCCGCGTCCCGTCAGCGCGGGGACAGCGGTTGGCGTTGCTCCAACCGAGTCCAATCCAGATCTCGGAAAGGCCTGAACCGGCGACTCGGACGGTGTTCTCATGAACACCGCACTCCGCCTCGCCTTCGCCGCCGTTGCCCTCGTCAGCAACCTCACCAGCCAACAGGTTCTCGACACCATGGACGAACCGCCGACCGAACTCGTCAGCCTCGTTGTCCTCAATGCCACCGCCGATCAGGAGGCTGCCGTCGGTGAAGCGCTGGTCAAGTTCGCCGACGCCGGTCTCGCGCTTCCGCCGCTGGTCATCGAGTTCAGCGCTGAAGCCGAGCTGTGCAACGGCCACGCCGGGATGTACCGCCCCCGCTCGTTCGAGGACCCGGCTGTGGCCGACAAGATCGACATCTGCAACCGACTCCCGCAGATCCTCATCCATGAGCTCGCTCACGCCTGGGAGCGTCACTTCGCCACCGACGAGGCCCGCGAGGCGTTGCTGGGTCGTTGGGATCTGGAGAGCTGGAACGACCACAGCGATGATTGGCATGACCGAGGCGGCGAGCGAGCGGCCGACACGATCGCCTACACCCTGACCATCGACGAACCCACCGACAACGACATCTTCCGCCGCTACGTCTGCGGATTCGAACAGCTGACGGGTACCGATCTCCCGGCGGCGGTCATCGGTACGGATTGCGCCGGGTTCACGATCTGAGCCGGGTTGAAACGGGGGTCTGACCCCCGTTTGAACTCACACGATCAGATTGACCATTCGGCCGGGGACCACGATCGTCTTGCGGAGATCCTTGCCGTCGATGTGGACGGCGACGTTTGCGTCGGCCAGTGCCGAAGCGACCACCGTGGCCTCGTCGGCATCGGCCGCGACCGTGACCCGGCCGCGGACCTTGCCGTTGACCTGCACCGGCATCTCGATCTGATCGTCGATCAACATCGCGGGATCGGCAATCGGGAACGCGGCACGGGTCACCGTGCCCTCGCGGCCGAGCATCGCCCACAACTCCTCGGCCACGTGCGGGACAAGCGGCGACAACATGGCCACCATTGCCTCTGCGACGACGCGTGGAGTCGGTCCGTCGATCTTGGTGATCTCGTTGTTCAACTCGGTGATCTTGGCGATGGCCGTGTTGAAGCGCAGGTTGTCCATGTCGGCACGCACACCCTCGATGGTGCGATGCATCGTGCGGGCGAGGTCGTCGCTCGGACCCTCATCCACGACGACGAGCTCACCGGTGTCTTCGTCGACGATGTTGCGCCAAACGCGCTGCAGTAGGCGCTGTGAACCGACGACCGAACGGGTCTCCCATGGGCGATCCTGATCGATTGGACCCATTGCCATCTCGTACAGGCGAAGCGTGTCGGCACCGTAGGCCTCATACATGTCGTCGGGCGTGACGGCGTTCTTCAACGACTTGCCCATCTTGCCGTAGTTGCGTTCGACGGGCCGGCCCTCGAAGCTGAAACCCGACTGGGCGTCGCCCTCGACTTCTTCGGCCTCGACATAGATGCCGCGGCTGTCCTGGAAGGCGGCCGCCTGGATATAGCCCTGGTTGATCAACCGCTTGAAGGGCTCAGCCGTGCTGACGACGCCGAGGTCGAAGAGGACCTTGTGCCAGAACCGGCTGTAGAGCAGGTGCAGCACGGCGTGTTCGACACCGCCGACGTAGAGGTCGACGCCACCATTGGCCGTGTCGCCTCCCATCCAATACCTCTCCGCGACAGGATCGACCACGACATCGTCGCTCACCGGATCGATGTAGCGCAGGTAGTACCAGCACGAGCCGGCCCACTGCGGCATCACGTTGAGGTCGCGCTGGTAGGTCTTCATACCGTCGCCGAGATCGAGGTCGACGGTGGTCCACTCAGTCGCGCGACCCAATGGTGGTTCCGGCTCGGAGTCTTCGGCGAGCTCACGCGGCGCCCAGTCGATCAACTCCGGCAGATTCACCGGCAACTGGTCATCGGGGACGGAGATCGGATTGCCGTCAGCGTCAAAGACGATCGGGATCGGCTCGCCCCAGTAGCGCTGTCGAGCGAACAACCAATCGCGCAACTTGGTGGTGACCGTTCCCTCACCGGCTCCGGTCTCCTCGAGCCGAGCGATCATCGCCGACTTCGCCTCGGCGACCTCCATGCCATCGAGGAAGCCTGAGTTGATGGCGGGGCCATCGCCCGTATAGGCGTCCCCCTCGAAGTCGGCGGGAGGCTGAACGGTGCGGATGATTTCGAGGTCGAAGGCGCTGGCGAACTCCCAGTCTCGATCGTCCTGGCCCGGCACGGCCATGATCGCGCCGGTGCCGTAACCCATCAGCACATAGTCGGCGACGAAGACAGGGATCGATTCGTCGTTCACCGGATTGATCGCGTATGAGCCCGTGAAGACACCGGTCTTCGTCTTGTTCTCCTGCCGATCCATGTCGGTCATCTGTGCGGTTGCGGCGCGGTACGCCGCGACCGCTTCGGCCGGAGTGGCTGCGCCGCCGGTCCACGTGTCTCTCGTGGCCACCGGCCAGGTGTCGGCCGTCAACTCACCGACGAGCTCGTGCTCTGGCGCCAACACCATGTAGGTCGCGCCGAACAAGGTGTCAGGGCGAGTGGTGAACACCCGGATGACGGGGCCCGGGTCTGCGACGCCGCCCGCTGCGACGACAGAGAAGTCGACGTTCGCGCCCTCGGAACGGCCGATCCAGTTGCGTTGCATCGTCTTGATGCTGTCGGTCCAGTCGAGCAGGTCGAGGTCTTCGATCAGACGGTCGGCATAGGCCGTGATCCGCATCATCCACTGCTTCAGTGGGCGCCGGAACACGGGGAAGTTTCCGCGATCGCTTCGACCCTCGGCGGTGACCTCTTCATTCGCGAGCACCGTGCCCAGACCCGGACACCAGTTCACGGGGGCCTCGGACACATACGCCAACCGATACTCGTGCAGGACCGCACGCTGCTCGCTCAACGACAGGTCGGCCCAGGGTCGACCATCTGGGGTCGGGCGGCTGCCGTCGACGAATCCGCTCTCGAGCTCGGCGATCGGGCGAGCCCTCTGTTGATCCTCATCGAACCAGGCGTTGAAGATCTGGCCGAAAATCCACTGAGTCCAGCGGTAGTAGGCCTCGTCAGTCGTGGCGATCGAGCGGCGATGGTCATGGCCGAGCCCCAACCGGTCGAGTTGGCGGGTCATGTTCGCGATGTTGGCTTCGGTGTTCTCACGGGGGTGGACGCCGGTCTGGCGGGCGTGCTCCTCGGCCGGCAACCCGAATGCATCGAAGCCCATGGTGTGCAGCACGTTGAAGCCCGTCATGCGCTTGAAGCGGGCGTAGACGTCGGTCGAGATGTAGCCGAGCGGGTGGCCGACGTGAAGACCCGATCCCGACGGGTACGGGAACATGTCCATGATGAAGAGCTTCGGCGCATCGGCGATGCCGAACGGATCATCACTCAGCGGACCCGAAGGATTCGGTGCGTGGTAAGTGCCCGCCTCTCGCCAGTGGGCCTGCCAACGGGTTTCGATCTCATCGGCCCGAGCAGCGTCGTAACGGTGGCTCGGGGCGTCGTCTGCGGTGTGCGCAGTAGGGGTTTCGGACACCGCCACAGGTTACGCGAACAGGCTTCCGTTCCAGAGGAGTTTCATGATACGGTACAGTTCCACGATGCGGAACAGCCTTGGCCGGCCGCACGCTGTGTATTTCAAGCCTTGTGTGCACACCTTCTCGAGCTTCCAGGAGTTGCCATATGTCCGACGAGATGGATGAAGAGATCGATCTCAGTGCGTTGAGTGACGAGGATCTCACCGCCCAGATGCATGACGATCTCTATGACGGCCTCGCCGACGAGATCCACGAAGGTACGAACATCTTGCTGGGTCGGGGCTGGAGCGCCGGCCGAGTCCTCAACGACGCCCTCGTCGAAGGTATGCGGATTGTCGGCATCGATTTCCGTGACGGCATTCTCTTTGTGCCCGAGGTCCTTCTCGCCGCCAACGCGATGAAGGCGGGCATGGCCATCCTGCGGCCAATCCTCGCCGAGACGGGAGCCGAGTCGATCGGCACCGTTGTCAACGGCACGGTGACGGGCGACATCCACGACATCGGCAAGAACCTGGGGGGGATGATGCTCGAAGGCGCCGGGTTCGAGGTTCACGACCTCGGTATCAACACCGATGTCGACGAGTTCCTCGCTGCGCTCGATGAGCACAAGCCCGACATCCTCGGTATGTCAGCGCTGCTCACCACGACGATGCCGTACATGAAGGTCGTCATCGACACGCTCGAGGAGAAGGGTCGTCGCGACGACTACATCATCCTTGTCGGGGGCGCTCCGCTCAACGAAGAGTTCGGCGAGGCCATCGGTGCCGATGCGTACTGCCGAGACGCCGCGGTTGCGTCGGAGACCGCGTCCGCCCTTGTTCAGGCCAAGCGCGCCGCGGCGTGAGCTGACGTTCGTGGACGCTCCGCAGGTGCTGATTCTGGCCTGTGGCGCCCTTGCCCGGGAGATCCGTGACATCACACGGCTACATGAACTCGACAACGTGACCCTCGACTGCCTTCCCGCGGTGCTGCACAACCGCCCCACCGAGATCCCCGACCTCGTGCGCGAACGCCTTGACCGCGATGCGCACAAGTACGACCGGATCCTGCTCGGCTACGCGGATTGCGGCACCACCGGCGAGTTGGCCGACATCTGCCAAGAGCGCGGCATCGAGATGCTCCCCGGCGACCACTGCTACGAGTTCTTCGCCGGTGGCGATACGTGGCAGCGGATGCACCACAACGACCCGACCGCGTTCTACCTCACCGACTATCTGGCGAAGCACTTCGACCGAATCATCATGGACGGACTCGGCATCGAGGCCCATCCCGAACTCCAGGCGATGTACTTCGGCAACTACACGAAGGTCATCTACCTCGCCCAGACCGAGGATCCTGAGATCGAGGTTGCCGCCCAGGCCGCAGCCGACCGCCTCGGCCTCGCCTACGAGCGGGTCGCCACCACCTACGGCGACCTCGAACCAGCGCTCCTTCACATCTCCCGGAAGCCCTCATGAGCAGAAGAAGAGGCGGCCCCGGAGTCGTCACGATCTATTGGCGTGACATCCCCGCCCAGGTCACCGCCACCACCGACGACGGCGCAAAGGAACAGGTGTTGCTTCATGACCGGTTCCAGCATGCGATCGATCGTGCTGCAGCTGTGGCCGGACTGACCGCGACCGATGACTACGTGAACGAGTGGCGCCGGGTGACAACCACTCCCGACGGCGATCCCGTGGCTGCGGCCCAGGCCATAGCCGCAGCATTCGAAAACGACATCCCGCGTGAGCAGCTGGAGGCCCTTGTGGCCAACGGCGGGCTCAACCCCGACTCCATCGGAGACTCAAATGACTGAAACCGTGATCAGCAGCGCAACCAAAGAGGTCGTCATCGGCTTCGGCCGGCCTTTCGTGATGATCGGCGAGCGGATCAACCCGACCGGCCGCAAGCTGCTGGCCGAAGAGATGAAAAACGGGGACTTCAGCCGCGTCGAGGCGGATGCACTCGCGCAGGTCGCCGCCGGCGCCCAGATGCTCGACGTCAACGCCGGCATCCCGCTGGCCGATGAGCCGGCTCTGCTTGCGCAGGCCATCAAACTTGTGCAGTCCGTAACCGACGTGCCGCTGTCGATCGATTCCTCGATCATCGAAGCCCTCGAAGCAGGAATCGAGGCCTACGAAGGCAAGCCGCTGATCAACTCGGTGACCGGCGAGCTCGAGGTCATGGAGCGCGTGCTTCCGCTGGTGGCCAAGGCCGGCGCTGCCGTTGTCGCCATCTCCAACGACGAGACCGGCATCAGCGAGGATCCCGACGTCCGTTTCGAGGTCGCCAAGAAGATCGTGCTGGCCGCCGCCGACTACGGCATCCCGGCCAATGACGTCATCGTCGACCCGCTCGTCATGCCCATCGGGGCCATGGGCACCGCCGGCCGGCAGGTCTTTGCGCTCGTTCGCCGCCTCCGCGACGAACTCGGGGTCAACACGACCTGTGGCGCATCGAACGTGAGCTTCGGGCTGCCGAACCGTCACGCCATCACCGGCACCTTCCTGGCCATGTCGATGGGCGCGGGAATGACCTCGGCGATCATGAACCCGATGCATCCCGAGGTGAAGACGTCGATCATGGCCGCCGACGTCCTGGCCGGCAACGACGCCAACTGCGCGGCGTGGATCACCGAAAACCGCGACCCCAACGCCAGCACTGGTGAAGGCGGTGCACGCCGTCGCGGCGGGCGCCGGCGCGCGGCATCGGCCTGAGTCTGTGTCGGCCTCCGACGTGAAGGTGGTCTTCACTCCGTCCGGGGTGCAGGCCACCGTCGCGCCCGGCTCGACGGTGCTCGACGCCGCCCGGCGGGTGGGCGTCGACATCGACTCGACATGCGGCGGTCGTGGCCTCTGCGGTCGCTGCCAGATCACGCCGTCGCTCGGCGAGTTCGCCAAGTGGGACATCACGTCGACCGAGGACGCTGTCTCCCCGTGGACGTCGACCGAGACGGACTACAAGGGCCGTCGACCGATCGAACCGGGCAGCCGACTCGGCTGCCAGGCCACCGTTGTCACCGATGTTGTCATCGACGTACCCGCCGCCAGCCAGGTCCACCGCCCGGTCGTGCGCAAGAAGATCAACCTCGACGGGCTCACGCTCGATCCGCTGATCGTCGCCCGCTACGTCGAGCTGCCGAAGCTCGAACTCGGCGACGAGCGGGCCGACGCCGAGCTCTTGCGAGAGGCGCTCTCCGCCGAATGGGGCATCGACAAGGCCACGGTCGACGCTCGAGTTCTCCCTGATCTTCACCCCGCGATCGTCACCGGCCGGCGAGCCGTCACGGCCGTTGTCCATGTCGACGGCACGGTCATGGCGGTGCGGCCCGGTTTCGACGAAGCGATCTACGGAGTCGCAATCGACGTGGGTTCCACCACTCTCGCCGGCTACCTGATCGATCTTGCGACGGGCGAGGTCGTCTCCACGGCCGGGGCGATGAACCCACAGATTCGTTTCGGCGAAGACCTCATGAGCCGTGTCAGCTACGTGATGATGAACCCAGGCGGCGAAGACGAACTCACCAACGCAGTCCGAGGCGCGTTGAACGACCTGATCGATGACCTCATCACCGATCAGGGCGATACGGCTCGAAACCACATCCATGACGTCGTGCTCGTGGGCAATCCGGTGATGCATCACCTCTTCCTGGGTATCGACCCGACCCCGCTCGGGGCTGCTCCGTTCACGCTCACCGTCGGCACCGCGGTCGACATGCGCGCCGAAGAGCTCGGTCTCGATCTCCCCTACGCCCGCGCCCACGTCGGTCCGTGCATCGCCGGGCACGTCGGCGCCGACGCCGCCGCGGCAACGCTCAACGAAGGCACACATCGCACCAGCGAGCCACAGCTCATGGTCGACGTCGGCACCAACGCCGAGATCGTGCTCGGCACCGCCGATCGCACGTACGCGGCATCATCGCCGACCGGTCCGGCTTTCGAGGGAGCCCAGATCTCGTGCGGCATGAGAGCAACCGCCGGCGCAATCGAACGCATTCGCATCGACCGAGAAACCTTCGAGCCCCGATTCAAGGTGATCGGGGCCGACGAGTGGAGCGACGATCCCGGATTCGCCGCCGCCACGAAGAAACTCGACATCGCCGGCCTCTGTGGCTCCGCCATCATCGAGATCATCGGCGAGATGTACCTGGCCGGCGTGATCGACCACAACGGAGTCGTTCAAGGCTCGCTGGCCGAGCACACCGATCGGGTCGTGGCCGACGAGCGCACGTTCACCTATGTGATCCGTGAGGCCGCCGCGGACGACCCGCAGTTGGCGATCACGCAGAACGATGTCCGCCAGATCCAGCTGGCCGGTTCCGCGCTGCGCGCCGGCATCGACCTCCTCATGGAGCACGCCGGGATCACCGAGGTGCACGACGTCCGCCTCGCAGGGGCGTTCGGCGCCCACATCGACCCTGTCTACGCCCTCGTGCTCGGTCTCGTGCCCGACTGCCCTGTCGAATCGGTACGTGCCGTCGGCAACTCGTCAGGGGCAGGAGCTGCCCGAATGTTGCTCAGCGCGCAGCAGCGAGCGGAAGTCGCACAGGCGGTCGTCGACATCGAGAAGATCGAGACCGCCACCGAGCCGCGCTTCCAGGAGCTGTTTGTCTCGGCGATGGCGTTTCCGCACGCCACTGCGCCAAGCCCGCATCTCGCTCAGGTCGTCTCCCTCCCTGAGCGCATCGAGTCCGAAACATCAGGAGGTCGCGGCCGACGCCGCCGCCGCGCCACCAGTCAGGAGAGCAGCCCATGAGCCCTGAACACAGCTCTGAGGAACGAAAGGGTCGCCGTAGCGGTGGCCGAGCCGGTCGCCAAGCGGTCCGCGCCGCCAGTGGCGCCAAGACCAGCCCGTATCTCGTACGCAACCTGCCACCCGTCGACATGCTCGACGACGCCGCGCTGAGCCAGATCGAGGAGAACGCGGAAAGCATCCTCGCCGAGGTCGGCATCGCGTTCCAGGAGACACCCGAAGCCCTGGACCTCTGGCGTCAGGCCGGTGCATCAGTCGAGGGTGAGCTCGTGAAGTTCCCCAAGGGCATGTGCCGCGAGATCGTGAGACAGAACGCACCGAAGTCGTACATCCAACACGCTCGCAATTCCGAGCGCAGCGTCAAGATCGGCGAGAACACCACCGTGTTCGCGCCGAACTACGGCTCACCGTTCGTCATGGACCTCGACAACGGACGCCGTTACGGCACGATCGAGGACTTCCAGAACATCGTGAAGCTCGTCTACGGGCTCCCGCACCTGCACCTGAGCGGCGGCACCGTTTGTGAGCCGGTCGACTCGCCCGTCAACAAGCGCCACCTCGACATGGTGTATTCGCACATCAAGTACAGCGACAAGCCGTACATGGGCTCCGTCACCGCTTCTGAGCGAGCGGCCGACTCGATCGAGTTGAGCCGCATCGCCTTCGGCGGCGACCTTCAGGACCGCACGGTGATGACATCGTTGATCAACGCCTCCTCACCGCTGCGCTGGGACGCCACCATGCTCGGCGCCGCCACCGAGTACGCCCGGGCCAACCAGGCCGCGATCATGTCGCCCTTCATTCTCGCCGGCGCGATGTCACCGGTGACCGTTGCCGGCCTTTGCGCCCAGGCTCTGGCCGAGGCGCTGTCGGGTATGGCGTACTACCAGCTTGTTCGGCCCGGCGCTCCGGTCATCTTCGGCACGTTCGCCTCGTCGATGTCGATGGCCACCGGTGCACCGACCTTCGGCACCCCCGAGGCCGGTCAGGCCATCAACGTCATGGCATCGCTCGCCCGCCGAGTCGGAGTTCCCTTCCGCTCGGGTGGCCAGTTCACGGCGTCGAAGTACCCCGACGCCCAGGCTGCCTACGAGTCGGCGTCGACACTGCTGCCGACCATCAACGCAGGCGTGAACTTCGTACTCCACGCCGCTGGGTGGCAGGAGGGTGGCCTCGCCCTTGGCTACGAGAAGCTCATCATGGACGCCGACCAACTCGGCATGATGGAGGTCTACGCCCGCGGCATCGACATGAGCGAGAACGGACAGGCGATGGACGCTTTCCGCACCAACGCTCACGGCGATCATTTCCTCGGCAACGCGCACACACTCGCCAACTTCGAGACCGCGTTCTACCGCTCCACGATCGCCGACAACAACAGCTTCGAGCAGTGGACCGACGAGGGCAGCCTCACCGCGGCCCAGCGGGCCAACGCCCAGTGGAAGCAGATGCTGCGCGACTACGAAGCACCACCACTCGACGACGCCATCGACGCCGAACTCCAGGACTTCGTCAACCGCCGCAAGTCAGAAATGCCCGACGCCTCCTACTAACCCGAAATTGCTGCCGCTGGACCACCGCCGAGGTGGAAAACCCGGGGCCAGAACGGATTGAACGTGACCGAGACCATTGGATTCATCGGGCTGGGCAACATGGGATTGCCCATGTGTCTCAACCTCATCGAGGCGGGCTTCGACGTTGTCGCCTTCGATCTTCGGCCCGAGCCGGTCACGGAGGCAATAGCCATCGGTGGCCGCACGGCCGCCGACGTCGCGGCCGTCGCCGCCCAGGCCGACATCTTGCTGACGTCGCTGCCCCGCCCCGACCACGTCGACGGCGTCATGCGAGCCGGCGGAGCGCTCGCCGCGCTGCGGCCGGGGTCGGTGTGGGCCGACCTCACCACCAACCGTCGCGAGTTCGTCGAAGCTCTCGCCGATCAGGCACCCAAGGGTGTCACCGTCATGGACTCACCCGTCACCGGAGCGGTCGACGGCGCCCGCAACAAACGGCTCACGTTGTTTGCCGGCGGCGCCGATTCCGATCTCGATCGGGTCGTCCCGGTTCTCGAGAACCTTGGACGCGTCATTCGTTGTGGTGCGCTCGGTACGGGCAACGTGGTGAAGCTCGTGACGAACCAGTTGTGGTTCATCCACGCCGCATCAATTGGTGAGGGCTTCGCGCTCGGCATGGCGAACGGGGTCGAGCTACCCGTTCTCTACGACGCCATCTGTGACTCCGTCGGGGACTCGTTCGTGGC
Source organism: Acidimicrobiales bacterium (assembly GCA_029263175.1). Classification (GTDB taxonomy): domain Bacteria; phylum Actinomycetota; class Acidimicrobiia; order Acidimicrobiales; family Aldehydirespiratoraceae; genus JAACCU01. The sequence goes on from JAJCXZ010000076.1 coordinate 69,726, forward strand.
CCGCCACGACGGCCCATCGATCTTCGCCGGTCACTACGACCCGAGCTTCACGCTCGATCTCTGTCTGAAGGATCTCGGCCTGCTCCGCGAACTCGGCGGCAACGTCGATGCTGAGTTGGTGATGACCGACGCCGCTCACGGCGTCTTCGAGAACGCTGCTGAGCGCTACGGCCGCGACGTCGGTGAACTCCATGTCGCCAAGCGCCTTGAAGACGACGCTCACCTCTCCTTCCGTATGGAGGGCGACTGGACCGCCCCGTGGGACGTCACCGACTGATGATCGGCTAGCTGCCGATGCGGCCGCGCTGACCGCGCATGAGGCCCATCGCCGCCGCGGAGGCGCGAGCCGGGAAGGCGACAAAGCGGCGCTTGTTCGCCGCGTCAGGAGCGTCGGAGATCACAATCCGTACTGCCAGGTAGGCGGCGATGGCGCCGTTGCCCGCGGCCATCGACCAGAAGTACATCGTGGGCGAGGTGAAGGCGATCACCGCGGTTGCGGCCAGTGGGCCGAAGAGTGCACCCACGCCATTGACGCGCACCAGCGCTGCCGAACCCGCAGTGAGCTTTGTGGTGGGGAGCCAGTCGGCGGTGTACGCGATCGTCAGGGAGTAGATCGGGAACGCCGCCGCGCCGAGCGCGGTCATCAGACCGATCGCCACCCAACTCCCGGCAGGGGTGACCGCCAGAGCAATGCAAAGCCCCGCTGCGATCGAGGCCACGGCGAACATCACACCGCGTCGAGGGAGCCGGTCGGAGATGTAGCCGATCGGCCATTGCAGCAACATCGAGCCGAACAACGGCGCCGCCAGGAAGACCGGGATCCGCGAGTCCGGAACGTCGACCGACACTGCGTAGACGGCCCCCAAGCCGATGAGGATGCCGGTGGCAGCGCCGTTCCAGAAGGAGCTGATGATGCCGGTGGGGATGATCGCGAAGAGCTCTTTCAGCGACATCGGTTCGGGAACGGCGAGGGGCGGGTTGCTCGATGCGGACATCGCCACCGGCACGAGTGACGCTGAGACGAGCACCGACGCGAACAGGAACAATTTCACCCCGTCCGGGTCGGCGGCATCGAGCAAGAACTGGCCGGTTGTCATCCCGCCCATGGTGACGACCATGTACACCGACAGCAGCCTGCCCCTGGTCTGGTTGGTGGCGAGGTCGTTCAGCCAGGACTCGGCGACGACGTAGAGGCCCGCCATACACATTCCGGTGACGAACCGCATGGCACCCCACGAGAACGGATTGATGAACAGGGCGTGGATGAGCACTGCCGTGGAAGCCATCGACGCCAGCCCGGCGAAGACACGAATGTGCCCGACCCGGGCGAGCATGTACTCGGAGTATCGAGAGCCGGCCAGAAACCCGCCGAAGTAGGCCGCCATGACGAAGCCGGCAACCGTGGCGGAGAAGCCTTCCGTCTCCGACCGCACGCCGATGAGAGATCCCTGGAGGCCGTTGCCCGCCATCAGCAGGAAAATCCCGAAGAACAACGCTCTTGCCGCGCCGGTGGGGTTCTCCTCGATCCAGGGGCCACCCTCGTGGGCCTGCTCCTGAACCTCGACGGCGCTAGACACCTTTCACGTCAGAACTCTGCAGCGCGTCGAAGATCACCCGCCGGGTGTCGTCCGGTGCTTCGGACATCATCATGTGGCCGCTACCCTCCAGAATCACGACTGCTGGTTCGGCCGAGAAGGCGGCGATCAAGTCGGCGGCTCGCTTGACCGGCGTCATTTTGTCGAGCGAGCCGAGCACGAAGGTCACCGGGCAGGTGACCCTGGCTGCGGCATCGAGCGAAGTGCTGTAGGCGTTGCATGCCGCCATGTCGATGCCCAACGAGTCGGGCCGTGACGTGTCGAGCAATGCGCGCGATGCGCCGATGTTCCACATGCCCGGAGTGGCGTGATGACCAACATGGGCGTCAGCCCCGAACGACCATGACGACATCAGATTGCTGGCGTGCGGGACATTGTTCGCCGCGGCGTCGAGCAGCTCGGGATGAACGGGCATGGCCGAGGCGGTGCCGACGAGAACAAGGGAAGCAACCGTTTCTGGTCGCTGCGCGGCGGCTTCGATCGCGACGTACGTGCCCATGGAATGACCAACCAGATGGGCAGGTCCGAGATCGAGTGCCTCGACGACGTCTGCGATCCACACCCCGAGCTCCGGGATCGAGTCCATCGCCGGCCCGTCGGTGCCCCCGTGGCCCGGAAGGTCGATGGCGCACACGCGGAAGCCGTGGTGAGCGAGGAAACGGGTCTGCAGTTGCCAGACCGTTCGGTTCATTCCGGCGCCGTGAATGAGCACCACCGCGGGTTCGTCCGGGTTGTGATCTCGGCCGCCGTTGGCGTAGCGGACGGTTGTGCCGTTGAGTTCGAGTTTCACCAGCGTGCCCTAGCGTTGCGAGGCTTTGAGGGCGGCCTGGAAGTCATCGACGATGTCTCGCTCGTCCTCGATGCCGACCGACACACGGATGAGATCCTCCGAGATTCCCGCCGCCGCGAGGTCGTCGGCTGACATCTGCTGGTGGGTCGTGCTCGCCGGATGAAGCACAAGAGTCTTGGCGTCGCCGACGTTGGCGAGGTGGGAGGCAAGCGTGACCGCCTCGATGAACTTCTTACCGGCCTCACGGCCACCCTTGATGCCAAAGCTCATCATTGCGCCAGTGCCCCTGGGGTAGAGGCGTTGCGCAAGTTCGCGATCGGGATGGTCAGGGGCGGTCGGATACTTCACCCACTCCACGGCGTCGTGGTCCACCAGCATGTCGCAGACGGCACGAGCGTTTGCGGTGTGCTTTTGCATCCGCAATGGCAATGTCTCGACCCCCTGCAGGAGCTGGAACGCGTTGGCCGGCGACATCGACGCACCGAAGTCGCGGAGTCCTTCAGCCCGGGCTCGGGTGATGAACGCGGCGGGGCCGAATTCGTCAGCGAACGAGATGCCGTGGTAGCCGGCGTACGGCTCGGTCATGGTGTCGAATCGACCGCTGGCCTCCCAGTCGAACCGACCGCCGTCGATCAGGGCCCCGCCGAGCGCCACGCCGTGACCGCCGAGGAACTTGGTGACCGAATGCATCACGATGTCAGCACCATGCTCGATCGGGCGTACGAGGTACGGGGTGGCGAAGGTCGAGTCGACCATGAGCGGCAGGCCGGCATCGTGGGCCACCGCAGCGACGGCTTCGATGTCGAGGACCTCGATGCCCGGGTTCCCGAGCGTCTCGGCAAACACCAGCCGGGTTTCGGGTCGAATGGCAGCGGCGAACTCGTCCGGCTTGCGGGGGTCGACGAACGTGCACGTGATCCCGAAGCGCGGGAGCGTCACGTTCAGCATCTGATGGGTGCCGCCATAGATGTTGCGGCTGGCCACGATGTGGCCGCCCTGCCCCATGAGGGTGACTACCGCGAGATGGAAGGCGGCTTGCCCGCTCGCGGTGCACACCGCGCCGACACCGCCCTCGAGCGCAGCAAGGCGTTCCTCGAGCACGGCGACCGTGGGGTTGGTCAGCCGCGTATAGAGATGGCCGGGTATCTCGAGGTTGAACAGACCGGCCGCGTGGTCGCTGTCGTCGAAGACATAGGACGTCGTGAAGTACAGCGGCACGGCCCGAGCGCCAGTGGTGGGATCGGGTTGCTGACCGGCGTGAAGACTCAGTGTGTCGAAACGCAGGAACTCGGGTTCGATCATCCGCGAACACTACGTGGTGAACGGCGGGTCCGACACCACCCAACAGTGATGCCGAACCGATCGGTCAGCGTGCCGGACGGTAGGTCTGCTGGGCCTTCTCGACCGCAGCAATCGTCTTGTCCGACGGTCCCGACACGAAGCCGGGGCCAAATGTGTCCCGCCATGCGCGCGACGCGTAGAGGTTTTGGTTTGTCACCATGATCACTCCTATTGATTGGGGGTCCCCACCGGTGGTGGGTTGAGTGCCCGCTGATAAGCGTTACGAGGGCGGCAGTCCCGCCGACTCATGGTCCGGACTCACACGATTGGTGCTGCGCCGATAGACCCATTGTCTCGCCTATTACGACGGTGTGCACGCGATTTCCTCGTCCAATGTGGTGCTTTCTGTCACAGTTGCAGCGCAGGGTGGGGATCGGCGAACGCGCGACCTCTAGGGGGAACCGACCAAATGTCTGCCGATGACGAGGGCGCCTGGGCTCCGGGCACGCACCACGACGTGCAGCCGACCGACGTCGAGTTGACCCCCGTCGACTGGAGGCCGCTCCCGGCTTCGGTCGAGCGCGTCCCGAGCGTCGTAGGTCGGTCCACCCACCCGCTGGTGATCGTATTCGGAGTCGTTGCCGCCCTCGCGATTGTCGCCGCATTGGTGAGCAGCCTCGTTGGGTCCGACGATGCTGAGCCTCCGGTCAGTCGGCCGAGCACTGCGGTAACCGTGGTGGCTGATGACGGCTTCGCCGCACTTCGCGCCGACCAGTCCGCCACGCTTCTCGAGGCGATACCGGAGGCCGGCGAGTACTTGTTGTTCTTCCGCTCGGGCGAGTCGCTCGCAATCCTCGACTTTCGCGACGGCTCGTCGGAGACCATGGACTGGGGTGTGCCGGACGGGGTCGACACAGTCGGATTCCTGTACATGGCGAGCGAGCGCGGTTCGTGGGTCATCGACCCGAACGACTTGTCCCGCGCTTTGCGGCTCGCCCCCACATCTCAGATCGGGGTCCTTCAGAATCCGACGCGAACCGCGGTGCTGGCGGACGCTTCCGGCACCACAACCGTCTTCGGCGGATTCTTCGACGGCCGCTCGGTCCGGATCCTCGCGTTTGTTCCGGTGGGCGCACACGCCGAGGTGATCCAAAAGCTCGGTGTGCTCATCAGCCCCGTGAGCGGCGGCTCGTATCTCGTGCAGGAAACATCTCCGACGCGGGTGTCCGAGGGTCGCATCGTTGCGGCGAATGAAGATTGGTTCGCCGAGGTTCTTTGCGACGACAGCTTGCAGTGCACGGGCAACTTCCGGAGTTGGGACAATGACGAGGAAACGCCCATCGCGCTGGAGGTTCTGACTCCCCCCGTGGTTCGGATCTCCCCGAACGGGCGCTGGATCCTGAGCGGCGGAAACGGCCGTTGGTCGATCTTTGACGTCACCGCGCAGACCAGCGTCGCGACCGGCGTCGAGGTCGACCCGAATGCTTCGGTGACCTGGTCACCCGACAGCGCGTTCTTCCTCTGGATCGAGGCGCGCACACTCTCCGCGGTACGACCCGAACTCCCGACTGAACGAGTCAACCTCGGCCTCGGAATTGAGCCATTGACTAACTTGATGGCTTCCGAGATCGGCTTTCTGCCGATCGCCTCCACCGAATAGCGATCCTCCGGATCGCGGATTTCGACCGAAGTTCTGACGACTCGGGCTTGTGACGTCCGTCATGCGGTGGTTAAGGTGCCGTGCGTTTGGGGGAGGCAGTTGAACGTTGACTGTCGGCATCTGTGAGTGAGCCTGAGGGGGCACAAACACGGGATGCCATCAATTCCTCTCAGACGAGCCGCGACCTGAGAGGTACCAAAGCGTGATCTCGATTCTTGGACAGCAGTCAGACCCCGGGCTGCTGGATAACGAGTGGCCAAACCAGTTCTATCTCCCATTCGGGGAATGGATCAAAGAGCTGGTCTTCTGGGCAGTAAACAACGATGTCACCGCCGCGATCGGCGATGTCATCGAGTGGCCGTTCTCAACACTCTTCAGCCTGATTCTGAGTGACGATCCCACCCGCAACTCGATCCAGACCATCCCGTGGCCCTGGATGGCCATCGCCGTGTTCCTGATCGGATCGTTCGCCCGCACTCCCAGAGTCGGCCTCACCGTGGCCACCATGTTGTCGATCTGCGGATTCCTCGGCCCGGAATACTGGGACGAGACCTCACGCACGATCGGCATGATCCTGGTCTCGGTCATCTTGTGCGTCATCTTCGGCATTCCCCTCGGCGTCATCTCCGGCCGAGTCGACGCGGTTTGGAACGTGGTCAGGCCGACGCTCGACGCAATGCAGGTTGTGCACCCGTTCGTGTTCATGCTGCCATTCATCTTCTTCTTCGGCATCGGCGAGGTGTCGGCCACCATGGTGACGATGGTGTTCGCGCTGCCACCCATCGTGCGGCTGACGAACCTGGGCATCAGACAGGTGCCCGAGGATGTGGTGGAGGCATCTCGGGCTTACGGCGCCAACGAAGTCCGTGTTCTCTTCGACGTGCAGCTCCCACTGTCTCGACCCGCGATCCTGGCCGGCCTCAACCAGACCCTGCTGCTCGCCTTCTCGATGCTCGGTATCGCGGCCCTGATGGGCGCCGGCGGCCTCGGCAAGTTGCTCCTGCGGGCGATCAACAGCCTCAACCTCGGCCTGGCGGCAAAGGCCGGCGTGGCCTTCTTCCTCGTTGCGGTTGTGCTCGACCGCATCACCCAGACCGAAGAGGACGACGGCATCCGGTTCTCCACCAAGCTGTCGCAAGCCTGGCGCTACTACCGCGATCCGGAGGGTCTCCTCGAGGCTCGCTCCGAATCCGCGGCCGAAGTGGCCGAGGCAAAAGGGAAGAAGGAAGAGATCGAACCGGCCGAGCGTCCGGCACCGGTCTCGGCGGGCGAGCGCATGGGACTGCTCCTCGGTGTCGGCGGCACCGTGTTGGCCCTGATCGCCCTTGTTCTGCCGTGGGGCAAGAACGCCGGCCTCGTCGCCAGCTGGGGGCGAGTCGCGGACCTGAACGCCAATGGCGAACTCTCGGGCCAGAGCTTCAACGGGATCGAAGGAAGCGGCGGCTCCGCATTCGGCCTCATCGTGCTGGGGCTCGGCGTGCTTGCATTCCTGGCGTACCTTCGCCCAATGCTCCAGTTCTCCGACGCACTGGTGAACGGAATGGTCAGGGTCCAGGGCGCAATGCTCGCCGGCCTGGCGGCCATCTTCGTGGTGATCTGGCTCATGACCACCGTGGGCATCGGCTTCGGCCCGCTTCCCACGATCGGCCTGATCTTGTTCGTCATCATTGCGGCCTCGATCATCGTCGAACTCTTCTTGGAAGGCACCCACCGACTCGGCGCCGATGGTGCACTCATCGCGTCAATCGCCATGTTCGGTTCGGCGCTGGGCTACGTCACTCTGAACGGCGCTCCTGGCATCACCGGCTACGAGCACGGCATCGGCATCTACCTCGCATTGCTCGGCAGCGCCGCGGCAGTCGCGGGTGGGTTGCTCGCCATGCGCAGCGCTCCCTACACGCCGCATCGACCGCTTCCGGTCGGCGTGTCGATCGGCGGACTCGTCGGTGCGACCTTTGCCCTGTTGCTCATTCTCGGTGGCTCGTTCATGGAGGGCGACGCGGAACAGCAGTCCGAGTTCGGCTGGATCTACGATGCTCGCCTCACCTCGCTCGAGACACCCGAGTTCCTCGCGGAGATCGAGCGCCTCGAAGTCGAGGCCGGCGATGACATCAGCAAGCAGCTCGCCGCCGCACAGACGATCTCGAACATGTACAACGCGCTGATCAACGGCCAACGCATCGTGTACACCGGCGTGCAGAGCGACGGCCCCGGTCTTGGCTGGCTGGTCACCGGCATCGCCGTCGTGGCAACGGTCACCTCGCTCGCGGCCGCCGGATTGATCGGCGACGGCGAGAAGATCAAGTGGCAATCCGGCACGATCCTGAGCGGTTTGGGGCTCGCCCTCATGGCGATACCCGGAGCTCTGATCATCAGCACGGTTCGAACGGCGGAGCCCAACGCCATCGCCGGCGTGGGAGCGGCGTTCGCCTTTGTCGGTGGCGTCGTGTTCTTCGCCAGCGGTCGCAAGCTGGTCGGAGAGTTCCGCCGCCGCAAGCTCTACGCCGACCACGGCATTCACGCCGATAGCGCCGAGCTCGACGAGATCGTCGAAGCCGCCGCCCATACAGAATTGACGGGTGCCTGATGTCAACCACAAGTCTCCAACCGTCGCTCCACGCGGCCCGACCACAACGAACCACCACGAGGAGAGGTCCTGCGAATGTCTGAAGATGAGATCATCAAGCTGGAGAGCGTCTACAAGATCTTCGGACCGCAGCCCCGTGGTCGTGCGCTGACGCTCGCCAAGAGCGGCATGAAGAAGAACGACGTCCAGGCTGCCACCGACCATGTCGTCGGCATGACCGATGTGTCGTTCTCGGTGAAGCGGGGCGAGACCTTTGTGATCATGGGTCTGTCGGGCTCGGGTAAATCCACCGCGATCCGCACCGTCAACAAGCTCCACGACATCACCGACGGCAAGGTCCTTGTCGATGGGGTCGACGTGCAGGCACTGACGGGCACGGCCCTCCAGGAGTTCCGCCGCGAGAAGATGGGCATGGTCTTCCAGCACTTCGCCCTGTTCCCGCACCGATCGGTCATCGACAACACCGGCTACGGCCTCAAGGTTCAGGGAGTTGAGAAGTCCGCCCGCAACGAAGCCTCGATGAACGCATTGCGTCTCGTCGGTCTGGAATCTTTCGCTCACAACAGTCCTCGGGAATTGTCCGGCGGCATGCAGCAACGAGTCGGCCTGGCCCGAGCGCTGGCCGCCGACCCCGACATCTTGCTCATGGACGAAGCGTTCTCTGCGCTCGACCCTCTGATCCGGCGTCAGATGCAGGACGAGATGCTCGATATTCAGGAGGCGCTGCACAAGACGATCCTGTTCATCACGCACGACCTCAACGAGGCCCTTCGCATCGGCGATCGTGTTTGCATCATGAAGGACGGCGCGGTTGTCCAGATCGGTACCCCTGAGGAGATCCTCACCCAGCCGGCCACCGGCTATGTGGCGGAGTTCGTCCAGGACGTCGACCAGGGCCGAGTGATCGACGTCAAGACCATCATGGTCGATGCCATCACCACCGATGCCGACGCAACGCTCGGTCAGGCCCTCGACGCCATCGGTGAACGCTTCGGCGCCTTCGTCGTCGACAAGGACGGCCGCCCGACCGGGCTGGTACCCCGTGAAGATGCGGTCAAAGCGCTGGCGTCAGGGTCAACCGATGTGTCTTCGGTGCTCGTCAAGGACTTCGACTCAACAGGCGCCAAGGCAACCTTCAACGATGTCTATGCCGAGGCCGGCAAGGGCCGGAGTCTCGCAGTCGTCGACGACGACGGAAAGCTGATCGGCGCGATTCACCTCCGCGACATCATGAAGGAGATGGGTCGTGTCGAACGACTCATCGACGGGTTCGAGCGCGAGGTGTTCATGTAATGACCTTCTTTCAGGAAGCGGAAACAACCGCTGAACAGGCACGCGGCCTCGGACTGTTCGACAACGAATGGCCGGGCAGCTTCACGCTGCCGTTCGGCGAGTGGTTCGTGCAGCTCGTGGAATGGGCGCAGTACAACCCGGTCACCTCCAAGATCGGCGACATCATCGAATGGCCGTTCTCGTCGCTGTTCAAACTGATCCTGAGCGATCGGGTCGGGCGCGACTCGATCACCACCGTTCCCTGGCTGTGGGTCATCATCGGCGTGTTCATCATCGGCTCCGTCGCCCGCAACACCCGAGTCGGCCTCAGCGCTGCAGTGATGCTCGGCACCTGCGGCTTTCTGGGTACCGGCACGATCTCTGGCGACTTCTGGTACCAGACATCGCGAACGATCGGCATGATCCTCGTTGCCGTGTTGTTGTGTGCAATCGTCGGCGTCCCCGTCGGAATCCTGTCCGGCCGCATCGACGCGGTGTGGACGGTCGTCAGGCCAACGCTCGATGCCATGCAGGTCGTCCACTCGTTCGTGTACATGCTGCCGTTCATCTTCTTCTTCGGCATCGGCGAGGTGTCGGCCACCATGGTGACCATGGTGTTCGCGGTGCCTCCCATCGTGCGGCTCACCAACCTCGGTATCAGACAGGTGCCCGAGGACGTTGTCGAAGCAGCGCGCGCCTATGGCGCCACTGAGCTTCGCGTGCTCACCGATGTACAGCTCCCGCTGGCTCGACCCGCCATCCTCACAGGCTTGAACCAGACCCTGCTCTTGTCGATCGCCATGCTCGGCATCGCCGCGTTGATGGGCGCCGGCGGCCTCGGCAAGCTGCTGTTCCGTGCCATCAACAACTTCGACCTGCGCCTCGCCGCCGGCGGCGGACTTGCCTTCTTCCTGGTGGCTGTCACCTTCGACCGCATCACCCAGTCCGAGGCCGACGACGGAATCGGCTTCTTCACCAAGCTCAACCAGGCGTGGGTCTTTCGCGCCGACCCCGAAGGTCTGCTCGAGGCCCGCGCGGCCAACAACGACGACTCACCGGCGGAGGAAGCCCAGGAGCCCGCTGAGCGCCTCATGCCTGTCGAATCCGGCGAGCGGACGGGCCTGATGATCGCCGCCATCGGCAGCGCAATCGCCTTTCTCTCGATCTTTCTCACCTGGGGAAGCGATGCCGGTCTCGTGTCCGGCTGGGGCCGATCCCGCGATCTTGGCCTCCCCGGCGAGAGCTTCAACGGGATCACCGCATCAGGCGGCACGTTCTTCGGCATCTTCGTCGGCGTACTCTCGCTGCTCGCACTCCTCGCCGCGGTTCGGCCGATGATCTCGATCCCGGCCTCCGCGGCGAACGTGATGGTCCGCATCCAGGGCATCGCCCTCGCCGGCATCATCGGCGCCATTGCGATCATCTGGGTCCTCAACATGGCCGATGTCGGCTTCGGCCCGTTCCCCGACCTCGGATTGGCGTTGTTCGGCGTCGCCGTCGTGGCGATTCTCCTCGAGCTCTACGCCACGGGCACGCCGCGGCTCGGCGCCGACGGCGCCCTGATCGCTGCGCTCGGCGCGACCGGAGCGGCGCTCGGCTACTTGTTCCTGCGTACTGCTCCCGGAGCCGGCGACTATTCCGACGGCATCGGTGTCTACGTCGCCATCATCGGCGGCATCATCGCCGTCGCCGGCGCACTCATGGCCACCCTGCGAGCTCCATATGCCTCGCGCCGACCGCTTCCGCTCACGGTCAGCTACGGCCGAATCGCCGGAGCCGCCGCGGCGCTGCTGTTGGTTGTCGGTGGCGCCATGCTCACCGGCAACGACGACACGAAGACCGAGTTCGGCTGGTACTTCGACCTCACCGAAGAGTTCCAAGCCGACCTCGTCAGCGAGGGCACCGTCGCTCTCGACGAACTCTCCGAGGAAGAGGCCACCGCGGCTCTCCTGGGAGGATTTACCGGCGACAACGTCGAAGAAATCGACGTGCTCGCGGTTGATGACAGCAGCGGCTACAACCGAATCGTCTTCAACGGCGTCGAGTCCGGGGGACCCGGCCTCGGTTGGATCTCCATGTTGCTGGGGGTCGCTGGTCTCCTCGCGGCAATCCCCGCCAGCGGTTTGACCGGTGGCGATGAGGTGACTCGTTGGAAGGCTTCGGTCGTACTGGCTGGAATCGGCCTCGCCGTCATGGCCATCCCGATGAGCTTCATTCTCGGCCTGGTTCGGGTGGCTGAGCCTGGCGCCCTCTCCGGCGTCGGGGCATTTGTCACGCTGGTCGCTGGGTTCTTGCTCTTTGCCAGCGGACGGGGCGTGGTCGACGAGTTCCGTCGCCGCAAGATCTACGCAGAAGTCGGCACTGGGACGGCGGCTGGAGCCCTGCCTGCCGAGACAGAGAACATCGGCACCGATTCCGAGATGTCGGACGCCTGAAACAGTCTGGGCACGCGTTACCACATACCCCGCAACCCGATAAGCCCAGCGGTTGCGATAGCCTGTTCGGCGGTATGCATATCCCAAGGAGGGGACAAACCATAATGAAACTATCAAAGAGCTTTTTGCTCGTGATGATCACGGTGCTGGCATTGTTTGCAGCTTCGTGTGGTTCCGATGATGAACCTGCAACCGACGCCGGCGCTGCCGACGATGGTGCTGCTGACGACGGCGGCGACGCTGCTGCCGCGCTGCCCGGTGAAGGCAAGACCACCACAATGGGTCGCGCCAACTGGGCTTCGGGCTACGTCCACGCTCAGATCCTGCACGATCTCATGGAAGAGTTGGGCTACGACGTGTCGAGCCCCGACGCCCTCGAGTTCGCCCCCGACCTCGGTTACCAGACCATGGCCTCAGGCGACATGGACTTCTGGGCCAACTCTTGGTATCCCGGCCACCTCTCATGGTGGGAGGGTGACCTTCCCGACGGCACCAAGATCGGTGACAACCTCGTGCGCATCGAAGGCTCCGTCATGCCTGGCGGCGGTCTCCAGGGCATGCTCGTGACCAAGTCATGGGCCGAAGAGAACGGCGTTACCTCGATCGGCCAGCTCAACGACGACGAGGCTCTCTGGAGCCAGCTCGACTCTGACGGCAACGGCAAGGGCGAGATCTACGGCTGCCCCGAGGACTGGACCTGTGACGACATCTTCGCTTCGCAGATCGCATTCAATGGCTGGGACAACCTGGAACAGACGCAGGCTGGTTACGACGCCATGTTCGCCGAGTTCCTGACCAAGGCCCAGGCCGGCGAGCCCGCCATCATCTACACCTGGACACCCACCTCGTACCTCGCCCAGGCCATCCCGGGTGAGACCACGCTGTGGCTCTCGGTTGCGAACGACCAGGTCCTCGACGATTCCAACCCGCTGGGTAAGGAAGGCGGCGAGGAGTACGATCAGGGTGAGGGATACAGCTCCCTCAGTGACGACGTTTGCACCCAGGGTCCCGACGGTTGTCAGACCGGCTGGGAAGCAGCCGACATCGAAGTCACCGCCAACAAGGCATGGCTTGCCGACAACCCGGCTGCTGCAGCCCTGTTCCTTGCCTTCCATCCGCCGCTGATCGACATGGCAATCGCCGGTGTCGACCTCGACGCTTCGGATGGCTCGCAGGCCGCTGTTGAAGAGATTGCTGCCAAGTGGCTCGTGGACAACCGCGACGTCGCTGATGAGTGGATCGCCACCGCCCTTGCCGCTGGCTGATTCAACCGAATAGCTCTGGCCCTCGGGTCAGGACATTCTGAGAGAGGCAGGGTCTTCGGACCCTGCCTCTCTTCCGTTTTCGGCGAGAAGCCACGCATGTAGTGCTGCGGCACCCGGAGCCAGTGGCCGGTCCGCCCGGTTGAGGAGAGGGAACGAACTCCCGGTCTCCACCGCCGGCCCGACGGCGGCAAGGCTCCCATCGACGAGCAAGGCGTCGACGATGTGGCGCCAGCCGAGAGCAAGGCCGTTGCCGGACAGGGCGGCATGAAGGATCAGCGAGTAGTCGTTCGATCGAACCCCGGACAACGTCGGTGCCGTCTCGATCCCGAAGTTGGCGAACCAGCGAGTCCAGTCGTAGCGAGGCACATACCGCTCCTCGAGATGAAGGAGTGGTTGGTCGAGGAGGGCCGCCGGCCCGGCTGAACCGTCGATCGTCGATGCCAGCGTCGGCGCCGCAACGGGAATCAGTTCCTCGGCGCAGAAGTCGACCGAGTCGAGTCGGCGGTCTTCGATGGGTCCGAGCGGAATCCAGAGGTCGGCGTCGTCGCGCCCAACCGCGGCATCGGAGTCGGTGGTGATCACCCGTAGTTGTATGTCAGGGTGGGCGAGCTTGAACTCGGGAAGCCGGGGCGCCAACCAGTAGGTGGCAAGCGATGTGGAGACCGAGAGCGTGACCGGCCGTGTTTCCCCGGCCGTGCGGGCTTCCGCCACTGCCCGATCGAGCTCCCGAAACGATGCAGTGAGGCGAGCGATGAGCTCCTCTCCATCTGAGGTGGTGCGGATACCCAGGTGACTCCGGTCGAACACTTTGCGGCCGAGCCACGCTTCCACGCCGGCGACAGCATGACTCACGGCGGGCTGTCCGATTCCCAGCCGTTGTGCTGCGGCGCTGAAGCTTCCGGATTCGGCGGCGACGGTGACGATTCGCAAGAGGCGATCGGATGGTTGTCCAGTCATTAGGAGACCATTATCTCAGATAATGCCATGATGAGTTGAACGGGGGATTTTCGCCGGCGGCCATGATCCCCATACTGGCGACAAATGACTGCTCCCACTCTCGGCGAACTGGTCGACCTCGACCGCTACCCGCTCCACGAGACCGGATCAGCGGGGTACCTCGCTGCCGTCGAGGCCGCCCGAGAAGGCCTCCGTTCGGTCGGCTGCGCAATCGTGAAGGATCTGGTCAAGCCGGATGCTGTAGCTCTGCTCAACGAGGAGATCTTCGCACGGAAGCACACCACTCA
>JAJCXZ010000077.1 GCA_029263175.1 Acidimicrobiales bacterium
GATCAGGTACTCCGGGTTGAACGCAACCGTAAGATCCGTGCCGACATATTCCGCACTGACCGACTCGTGAGCCTGGCCGACGTCTTGGGTGACCGCGACGAGCTCGAGCCCTTCGTCGCTCATCGCCATGCGAACTGGCGTGGATTCCTGCGCGAGGAGGCGCACGCGACGCACTGCGTCGAGCAGTGTCTCCCGATCGACGGTGAGCCGATTCGGGTGGTTCTGGGGAATGAGACCGCGGTAGTTCGGGAACTCACCCTCGATCAGGCGGGTGGTGATCGAGACCCGACCGACTTCAAAGCCGGCGTCGCGTTCACCGAGCCGGAGCGTCAGTTCTTCGGCATCGCCGATCATCCGTGAAAGCTCCTTGAGCGCTCGAGACGGCACCAGGACCTTCTGGTCTTCACCGAGAATCGAGGTGCCGGAAAGGTCTCGCACCGACAGGCGGTAGGAGTCGGTCGAGACGAGCCGGAGCCCATCACCTTCAGCAGCCATGAGCACACCGGTCAGGATGGGTCGAGCGTCATCGCTCGACGCGGCCTTCTCGACCTGGTCGATGGCTGCGCGGAACTCCACGGCATCGAGCGTCACGGCTTCCCCATCAGCCTTTGACAGCTCCGGGAATTCGTCGGCCGGAATCACCCGAATCGAGAACTCCGAGGGCGCTGCCACGATACGCGCGTCGTCTTCCTCGATCGCCAAGTCGACCGCACCAGGACGCAGTGAACGAACGACATCAGAGACGAGCTTCGAGGGAATGACAGCGACGCCGTCCTCCCCTCCCGCCACTTCGATGCGGACGGTGATCGTCAGATCGAGATCGCTACCGGTCACGGTGAGTTGATCGCCGGCGAGCTCGAGACGAACACCAGCGAGGACAGGCAGCGCGCCACCTCGGGTGGTGACGGCGCGGCCGGCGGCGGTGAGTGCTTCAACGAGAATGTCTCGTTCGCATCGGAACTTCATGCCCATGATGCTGTTACTTCTCCCGGTTGTATGGAATCCAGATAATAGAAGTCCATAGGGGCTGTGGATTGTGGATGGCGGTGAGTCTGCCGTGAAATGACGCGGATCGCGTGTACACATGATGTCGCGCCGCGCGCACAGGCACGGTGGGTCACGCGTCGGAGTCGGTGGATGACGGGGTAGTTGTCCCTGTGCCGTCCACCAGTTGCCAGCATGTGATCCCCAGGCCTGTCCACCGTCAGGCGGGCTTGTTGAGGCGGTTGGTGAGCTCGGTGACCTTGTCGAAGATCTGCTGACGCTCACCCATTCGGCCCTCGACCTTGCGACACGCGTGCATCACGGTGGTGTGGTCGCGGTTGCCGAAGGCCTTGCCGATATCGGGGAATGAGAGCTCGGTCATGTTGCGGGTCACATACATCGCGACCTGTCGTGCATCGACGAGAGGCCGGCGGCGGCTCCCGCCCGTGAGAGCCTCGATGTCGAAACCGAAGAGTTCTGAGGTGAGCATGATGATGCGTTCGGCGGTGACCGGGGGTTTCTCTGACTTGGCGATGAGATCGCTGAGCACGAACCTTGCCAGCTCCACATCGAGGGCCTGCTGGGTGAGGTTGGCGTAGGCGGTGACCTTGATGAGTGCACCTTCGAGCTCACGGATCGACTCGCTGATGTTCTCGGCGATGAAAGCGAATACATCGTCGGGTAGCGACATTGTCTTCGATTCGGCCTTCTTGCGAAGGATCGCCAGCCGGGTCTCGAGGTCGGGGCGCTGAATGTCGGTGATGAGGCCCCACTTGAACCGACTGCGAAGCCGGTCCTCGAGGGTCGGCATGGCGTCAGGCGTGCGATCAGAGGTGAGAACGATCTGCTTGTCGTTCTGGTGGAGCTCGTTGAAAGTGTGGAAGAACTCCTCCTGAAGGCCGTCCTTGCCTTCCATGAACTGAATGTCATCGATGAGCAGCACGTCGTTGTTGCGGTATCGGCGCTTGAACTCAGGCAGCGCGTTGGTGCGGATGGCTTCGACGAACTCGTTGAGGAAGGTCTCGGTGGAGACGTAGCGAACCCGGTAGGTCGGATAGTGGTGAGCGACATAGTGGGCAATGCCACGCAGAAGGTGGGTCTTGCCCAGCCCGGAGTCACCATGGATGAACAAGGGGTTGTAGCTCGACGCCGGCGCTTCGGCGACCGAGAGCGCCGCGGCATGAGCAAAACGGTTGGATGGACCGATGACGAAGTGTTCGAAGGTGAACTTCTCGTCGAAGCCGGTGAGGCTCAGGCCGGCGATCGGTGTCGGGGTGATGACCTCGGGGGCTCCATTGCCACCCAGGTCAGCGGCAGGAACGTCGAACGCCACCTCCTCCCAATCGGTGTCGATTTCGACGCGGACCGAGACATCGTCGGTGGTTTCCTCGATCGCGTCCTGGACGAGGCCGAGGTAACGGCCTTCTATCCGTTCTTTCTGCAAGCCATTGGGGACAACTATGACGAGTTCACCCTCGTCAAACGCCACCGCTTTTGCCCCGCTGAAGGTTGTTCGCCAGACGGCATCACTGACCTGGGCGCGGATGCTGGCGGCGCATGTGGTCCATAGGCCGTCAGCGTCTCCAGCCTCATCATCGTTGGTGAAACCAGAGTCGTGACTGTCCAAACCAGAGTTGTCCAATTGAGTTGTCTCTCCACAGGTGCGTCCACAGGTGTGGACGACGGGTTACGTTCAAGAATTATTGGACAATCTGGGGAAGGTCGCGAAAAGACCCACTTCCGGCCCGCAGCCCGTCCGGTAGGTCGGCGAACCTACCAACATCCTCCACAGCCGCAAGTTGGACTTGCGGAAGAAGGTATATCCCCTGGTCATACCGTGTTTTCCAAGAATGAATTACACGGTTGGAAGATCAAATGACATGAGTGCCATTCCTACTCCTTGTGGGCCTGGCGGTGAATCGGTCGGATTTGCCGGCGTCGCGCGATATCCACGACTGGTTGTCGCGCGGTCTCCTCGACCGTACCGTTGTGCGCTGACGTCACGCGGCTTCCCTTCTCCGAAGCCGCTATTCCTGCGCCGCCCGACTCCGCGACGCAGCCTCTGGGAGGAACACAATGAAGCGTCCATATCAGCCCAACGTTCGCAAGCGTGCCAAGAAGCACGGCTTCCGCTCTCGGATGAGCACCCGCGGCGGCCGCGCCGTTCTTCGTTCTCGCCGTCACAAGGGCCGCGCCCGCTTGTCGGCGTGATCGAGCGGCTCTCGAGCCGCCGTGCGTTCGCTCAGCTCCATGCTGACGGGGCACGGAGTGGTCGAGGGCCCGTTCGGTTGGTGAAACGGTCGGATCCGGCCTCTCCACCACGATTCGCGTTCGCAATCCCACGCTCTGTGGGGAACGCGGTGGAGCGAAACCGAATCCGCCGGCGAATCCGTGCCATTCTCGCCGATCTGGCGGCATCGAACCCTCCCAAGCTGGAGGGTGGCGATCACCTGATCCGAGTAACGGCATCGATCGATCACTGGTCACACGACACGTTGCGTTCTGTCATGGCTGAGTTGCTCGCCCCGATCACCGCCTCGCAAGAGGATGATGTGACTGCCTCGGAGGAGGCTGAATGACTCCGGCGGCGCGCGCCCTCGCTTGGTTCGTCAGGCTGTACCAGAAGCTCGCGTCCGGCCGGCCTTCGCCGTGTCGGTACCTTCCGTCCTGTTCCAACTATGCCCTCGAGGCAGTAGAGGCCCATGGTGCCGTTCGAGGCGGCTGGCTGGCCACAAAGCGCTTGTGTCGCTGTCACCCGTGGGGGTCCCACGGCCTTGACCCTGTCCCGGAACCCCGTACCTCTGATACCCGTACCTCTGATACCCGTACTTCTGATACCCGTACTTCTGGAAACAAGGTGAAGCGCCCATGTTCGATCTGATCGCCTCCGTTCTGGCATGGTTCTACTCCGTCGTCCCGTCGTACGGGTTCGCGGTGGGAATGCTCACGATCACCGTGATGGTGGTTGTGACTCCGCTGACACTCAAGAGCACGCGGTCGATGCTGCAGATGCAGCGCCTCCAGCCTGAGCTCAAGGCGATCCAGACGGAATACAAAGACGATCGCCAGAAGATGAACGAGCACCTGATGGCGTTCTATCAAGAGAACGGCATCAACCCGCTTGGCGGCTGTTTGCCGATCCTGGTGCAGCTTCCTGTCTTCTTGGTGCTATTCCGCGTCGTTCAGGGTATTACCCAGCGGGTCACTGTCTTTGGTGACCAGGCCGGCTGGTCTGTCGGCCGGATCGGTGCCGGCGGACTGAGCGAACTCAGTCCGCTTGCTTCGAACGAACGTCCGTTCGATCCGCAGAACCTGCCGACCGATAGCGAGATGTACATGGATCTGGTCGGCGAGGGATTGGCATTCGCCGATCGCCCGACCGAAATGCTCTCACTTGGTCTTGATCTCTCCCGTTCGGCCCAGAGCGAACTCGGTGACGGCATCATCAATGCGCTCCCCTACCTGGGGCTGATCGTGATCGTGCTGATCTCGTCGCTGTATCAGCAGCGTCAGATTCGCGGCCGCAACACGGGCGCGCCGGTGAACCCGCAGCAAGAGATGATCATGAAGATCTTGCCGTTCATGTTGCCGGTCTTCAGCTTCACCATGCCGACAGCTCTCGTGATCTACTTCGTGATCTCGAACTTGTACCGCATAGGCCAGCAGGGTTACATCACTCGCTCGCTCTACCACGGCGAGGACAGCCTCGGCGCCCAGGCCCGACAGTCACGCGAAGCCGCCAGCGGCGGGACCAAGGGTGGCAGTGGGAAGGGCGCGAGCGGTAAGGGCGCTGGTGCCAAGGGTGGTCGTGTCACCCCCAAGAAGGGTGACCCGACTCCCAAGCGTGGCGCGGCGGCGGCCAAGGGTGCCAAGGGTGCGAAGAGCTCCAAGAGCTCCAAGCCGAGCAACAAGAATCGTTCATCGGGGTCTGGGGCCGGGCGCACTGGAAAGGCGCCCAGCCGACACCATGGTTCGAGTGGACGCACCACCGAGCCGGGTAGCCCCCAACACAAGAAGCGCAAGCGCTAGCGATCTGCTGGCGAATCTGCGCCCGAGACGGCACCACGGTGACGTGTGTGCCAAGTGAGGAGCCCTTCATGGAATGGGTAGTTACGACAGGTAAGACGATCGAGGACGCAAAAGAAGTCGCGCTCGATCGTCTGGGAGTTCACGGAGACGACGCCGAGTTCGAGGTATTGTCCGAAGCAAAGACCGGCTTGTTCGGTCGAGTGAAGGAAGATGCTCGGGTTCGCGCCCGCGTGCGTCCGAGTACCCCTCGGGCCAAGGACGAGCGTCGGCGTCGGGGCCGAAACGGCAAGGGCAACGATCGTAAGCGGTCTGGCAAGAGCCAGGGCGGGCAAAGTGGGCAAGGCGGGCAAAGTGGGCAACGTGGCCAGTCCCGGGGCGGAAGGCCGCAGGGTCAGGGTGGCCGGTCCCGCGGCGGGTCCCAGTCCGCAGAGAAGAAGAACGGACGTGACGAGAACACCCAGAAGCGTCAAGATGATGCGGGTCGTCCCGCAAGACAGTCGAATGAGAAGAAAGCCAAGGAGAAGCCAATGAGTGACGAGCCGATGATGCCACTCCCCCAGCAAGCTGACATCGCCGAGGAATTTGTGTCCGGTTTGGCGGAGCGTTTCGGCGTTGCCGTCGAAATGTCTCGCGAAGACGTGGCCGATGATGAGATTCGTATCACGGTGACCGGCGATGACATGGGTCGTATGATCGGACGCCGAGGCTCTACAGCCATGGCGATCGACGATCTTGTGCGCACCGTGCTCCAGCGCCAGGCCGGCAGCAGCCGCGATGGCCGTGTTCGGGTCGATGTCGGCGGTGTACGCACCCGTCGCGCCGAGGCACTGGCGAACTTCTGTCGCCAACAGGCGGCGGGTGTTCGTGAATCCGGTGTCGCCCGTTCACTCGAGCCCATGGGTGGCGCCGATCGCAAGGTCGTCCACGACACGATCGCCGAGGAGGATGGCGTCGACACCATTTCTGAAGGTGAAGACCCCAATCGTCGTGTGGTTATTGTTCCGGCCGGAGATGCGGCCTGATTTTCCCAACGCTGCGCTTGAGCGGGCCTGGCGCCCGGCTCGAGCGGCAGGCGTCGTAGGTTCGGCGTCCATCGACGAGATTCGAGAACACACGGCCGGGTTCGTGTCGGCCGTGTGTTCCGTTTTCCACCAGAACACCCCGCTTCAGGCGCTGGATGTCGGCTCAGGCGCGGGAATCCCGGGTTTGCTGATTGCCTGGGAACTGCCCGAAAGCTCATGGACCCTGCTCGATGCTTCGTGGCGGCGATGCGAGCTTGCGGCTGACGCGGTGCTGGCGGTGGACCTGCGGGCCCGCGTCGCGGTCATGCACGGCCGCGCCGACGAGCGGCCACCGGCTGTTCCATGGGGAACAATGGATGTGGTGACCGCTCGGCTCCTCGGAAGTCCATCGGAGACTCTGGAGCTCTGCGCCCCGTATTGCAGGCCCGGCGGCTTACTGGTCGTCTCGATAGCGGAACGCGACCGGGCCCTCTGGGCGCTCGCCGTGACTGTGGCGGGTGTCGACGCCGTCAACTTCTCCCACCACGAAGGCAATACCTACGCGGCGTTGACCGTTGGACACGGTCTCGACGAGCGGCTCCCCCGGCGGGCCAAGGCTCGTACACGGCAGCCGCTGCTGTCGGCCTAGCTCTCCGCCACAGCCGGCTTCTGGCCGGACTGCGACGCGTTCCACGTGAAACTGATCCCAGGGGTGCTTGACCCGGGTATCTCACTCAGCGAGTATGTGGTCCGCTCAAACGAATGGAGAGCACCCCGTGGTAGCGCCCGACGAGGATGCGACACGCACCTCTGATACCCGGATCTTTGCCGTCGCCAATCAGAAGGGCGGCGTCGGCAAGACGACCACCACAGTCAATCTCGGTGCATGTTTTGCCGAGCTGGGCCAACGTGTGCTGATTGTCGACCTCGATCCTCAAGCCAATGCCAGCACCGGGTTGGGCCTCAACCCCCGCCAGCTGGAGCACTCGCTCTACGACGTCCTTCTTCACGACGTGCCGATGGAGGACGTCATCGAACCCGCGTCGGTGAAGAATCTCTTCGTCGCTCCGGCAAGTCTCGATCTTGCCGGCGCGGAGATCGAGCTGGTGCCGGCGTTCAGTCGGGAGCGGAAGCTGAAGGAGGCGATCGCCTCCGTCATCGATGATTATGACATGGTCCTGATCGACTGCCCGCCGTCGCTGGGTCTGCTCACGATCAACGGACTGACGGCAGCGACCGAGGTGCTGGTCCCGATCCAAACCGAATACTACGCGCTCGAGGGTCTCGGTCAGTTGATCCGCAACGTCGATCTCGTGACCCGCAACCTGAACCCGACGTTGGAGCTCAGCACGATCGTTTTGGTGATGTTCGATGCCCGGACCAAACTCTCAGGTCAGGTGGCCGACGAGGTGAGGGAACACTTCGGCGACAAGGTCTGTCGACAGGTGATCCCGCGTACCGTGCGGCTGAGCGAGGCGCCGAGCTTTGGCCAGCCCATCACCGCGTTCGATCCTGTTTCACGTGGAGCAGTCGCATACACGAACCTGGCAAAGGAGATCCTCGGTGTCGAATAGACGCAGCGGTCTGGGCAAGGGGCTGAGCTCGCTCATCCCGGCCGACGTTGATAGCGGTGGTGCCACCTATCGAGAGATCGGCATCAACGATGTCACCCCGAACCGGTACCAACCGCGAAGCCACTTCGAGGAAGAGACGCTGGCAGCGCTGAGCGCGTCGATCGCCGAGGTTGGAGTCATTCAACCGATTGTTGTGCGTGCCTTGGATGACGGCGGCTATGAACTCATCGCGGGGGAGAGGCGTTGGCGTGCTGCCAAGCGAGCTGGTCTGCCCTCGATTCCTGCGTTGGTTCGTGAGCACGACGATCGTGGGAGTCTCGAGACCGCAGTTGTCGAGAATCTGCATCGCCAGGATCTCAATGCGTTGGAGGAGGCGGGCGCGTATCAGCAACTGATCGAAGACTTCGAGCTGACCCAGGAGGAGGTCGCCAAGCGTGTCGGACGCTCCCGCTCGGCGGTCGCCAACACGATCCGTCTGCTTCAGCTGCCTCCGGTTGTGCAACGGATGGTTGTCGAGGGACAGATCAGCGCCGGTCATGCCCGTGCTCTGCTCAGCTCGCCTGATCGAGCTGCCCAGGAGGCAATCGCCCAACAGATCGTTGACGAGCAGTTGACGGTTCGCGATGTCGAAGCGTTGATGCGTGGCGATGACGCAGAGTCAGCCGAGGATGCAGCGGCCGACGACATCGAGCTCGAGACGACGGAGAGTGGTCGGGGAGCGGGGTCCCGCAGCAGGGTGGTCGCCGAGCCAGGGGTCCTCGAGTTGGAGGAACTCTTGGCCGCTCGCCTTGACACCCGAGTGAGTGTGCGGCTGGGGAAAGGTCCGGGGAAACTTGTCGTGGAATTCGCTGATCTTGATGATCTCGAGCGGATCTATCATGTGATCACACCGCCGGGCACGCTGAACTAGGCCTGTCGTTGCAAGGGAAACAGGGATCATTTCGACTGATGCGACATCTGGTAGCGTAAATGGCCTGCCGTTGTGAAGTCTTCCCCGTTGGGCTGTGGAGAAGCTGTGGGTAGCTCTCAGCCGTCGGCTTCGTCGAAGGGTTGTCCACACCAGAGCGTCACCGCGTGCTGGAGCGCCTCCGCCACGCGGGGTGCTGTTTCGACAACCCGCGGCGGCGGCCCGATTCGACACCACACTGCCGGCATTCGAGTCTCCCGCAGGATCGGAATCCGCATTCCGGTCGCGGGCACCGAGATCCCGAGTAACGATGAGAGTTCGAGCTCACATCGTGAGGCAAGGCTTTGGCCCCCCGCTGACACAAAGCCTTCAGTGGAGAAGTATGCGACCGAACAGTCCTCGGTGGCGAGGGTCAGCCCGACATAGAGCGACCCGTTCCATTCGTTGGCGGTTCGAGCCTGTGCGGAAAGGTCGGGGTGGTGCAATGTGAGCACCTCGGCACCGTCGAGCCGCAGCCGCCTGGCGAGCGTCTCCACGATCGCGGGGAGCCCACCGGCCTCACCGATGACCAGGCGGCGTCCGGCCACGCCCGGAGAGGCAGTGCGAAGCCGTTCGGTCTCTCGCACCTCCGCAACGGTCTTCACGCCGGATCGACGGCCTGCCAGGCGGCCCAGAGCCAGCACCGTGTCGGGGCCGACCACACCATCGGCTGTGACCCCCTGGTTGTGTTGGAAACTGCGCAGCGCCGACTCTGTGTCGGGGCCGAAGATGCCGTCGACAAACCCGGCGTCGAACCCCAGGCTGCCGAGACGCTGCTGGAGGTCGGTGACGTCATCGCCGCGGGTCATGGGGGAGCGGAGGTACAGCATCCGGTCGCCGAGGCGATGGTCCGCCTCGATCAGTGCGGCCCAGGTCTGGCGGGCGCAGACGCCGTCCTCGACGAGGCGGCGCGAGGCTTGGAATCCCTTGATGGCCTGTTCGGTTTCGTGGTCGAAGATCTCGACCTCGCCGACGTCCACGAATCCGGCCGCTACGAGGCGACGATGCAGGTCTCGGATTGCCGACCCTTCATCGCCACGGCGCAGTGGCAGTCCCGGTGTGGTCATCCAGGCGAGCGTATCGGGGCAGTCGCCCCGGGTCATGACGGCCCGCCGGGTGTCCCCGCCAAAAGCAAAGCGGCCGGCCACGGGGGCCGGCCGCTTGTTCCCTTGGGGGAGGGGGGACTCAGAAGAACACTGAACTAGATGAATTCGGCGAGGTCGTCGAGAAGTGCCTGCTTGGGCTTGGCGCCCACGATGCGTTTCACCGGTTCGCCGTCCTTGAACAGAATCAGCGTGGGGATGCTCATGACCTCGAAGCGGCGGGCCACAGCGCTGGCCTCGTCGACATTGAGCTTGGCGATCTTCAGCGCGTCACCCTGTTCTTCGGCGATCTCTTCGAGCATGGGGGCGATCATCTTGCAGGGACCACACCACTCAGCCCAGAAGTCGACGAGGACGGGGGCGCTCGAGCCCGCGATCTCCTCGTCGAAGGTGGCGTCGGACAGCGTGTTGACAGCTCCAGCCATGGGGCGTCCTTTCATGTGTGCACCGAGCCGATTCGGGCGCGGTGACGAACGGTTGAACCCGTTCGATTGCAGGTCTATTCCCGGTCCGGGAGCAACCTCGGCCGACTCTAGTCGTGTTGAGCCTCGAGCCAGCGCTCTGCATCGAGGGCTCCCTGACACCCGGAACCAGC
This sequence comes from Acidimicrobiales bacterium, assembly GCA_029263175.1. Classification (GTDB taxonomy): domain Bacteria; phylum Actinomycetota; class Acidimicrobiia; order Acidimicrobiales; family Aldehydirespiratoraceae; genus JAACCU01. The sequence continues at coordinate 10,233 of JAJCXZ010000077.1, forward strand.
GGCCGTGACGGCCTGTCGATAGAGGTCGTCCTGCACGTCGCCGACGGCGAACACGCCGTCGACATCGGTGTGGGTCGAGCCCGGCTCGGTGACGAGGTACCCGTTTTCCTTCATCGCCACCTGACCCTTGAAGATGTCGGTGTTGGGCTGATGACCGATGGCAATGAAGAGGCCGGTCACGGGGAGTTCGGCTATCTCGTCGGTCTTGAGGTTCTGGACCTTCACCCCCGCCAACCTGTGCTCACCCAGGTACTCGACGACCGTCGAATCCCAGAGGAATTCGATCTTCGGGTTGTTCCTGGCCCGGTCCTGCATGATCTTCGATGCGCGCAGTTCGTCGCGGCGGTGGATGATCGTGACCTTGCTGGCGAAACGAGACAGGAAGTGCGCCTCTTCGAGAGCTGAGTCGCCGCCGCCGACCACGGCGATTTCGTGGTCGCGGAAGAAAAAGCCGTCGCAGGTGGCACAGGTCGAAAGGCCGTGGCCGACGAGATCGTTTTCGCGGTCGAGGCCGAGCATCAGCGACTGCGCGCCGGTGGCAATGATGATGGCGTGGGCCTGGTGGGTGGGTTCAGCTGCGTCGGGATCGCCGACCCACACGCTGTAGGGCTTGGCCGACAGGTCGACCTTCGACGCCTTCACCGTCTGGATCTCGGCGCCGAAACGGGCCGCCTGGGTGCGGAAGTTCATCATGAGCTCGGGGCCCATGATCCCCTCGGGGAAGCCGGGGAAGTTCTCGACGTCGGTGGTGAGCATCAGCTGCCCGCCAGGCTGGTCGCTGGTGCTGCTGGGCTCGCCCTCGAGCACCAGTGGGGAGAGATTGGCACGGGCGGTGTAGACCGCGGCGGTGAGGCCGGCAGGGCCGGAGCCGATGATGATGACGTCGCGTACGTCGGACACGAGAAACCTCGATTGCTACAGGGATGTACTAGCTACAAGAACTAGTTGAACGCTTGGATGATTCCATAAACGACGATGGCGACAATTGCCAGGCCGTCGACGACTGCGGCCACGATGAGTGGCTTGGGAGCTCCCTCGCCGCGACGCGACATCCACGCGCCAAGGCCCAGCACGGTGAGCAGTCCGCCGACGAACGCGTGGGCCGCCCACACGGCGTCGCCGACGCCGGATCCGATCGGGAGATAGGCGTCGGCCATCCGGATCAGCACGGTGACCAGGATGATCACCGAGGCCAAGGCGAGGACTGAGATCACCAGCCCGTACACGAGTGCACGAGCGATGATGACCACATTGTCGGTGGTGCGGCTCTTGACCGTATCGATCAGGTCGACCAGTTGACCGGCCTTCTCGTCAGACCAGTCAGGGGTCTCGTCGGCTGAGTTGTCGACCTCTGCACTCTTGCTCGTCGCCATGGCGACGGAGCCTATCGGACCTGTGCGCCCGGACTCTAGGGGGCGACGAACAGCTCTGCGGCGGGGCTGCAGGTTGCGCTCGGCGCCAATCGTCCCACGAGTGCACCGGTGTCGAGGTGGCGGCCCACCACGATGGTGTAGAGCGTGGCGTCGATCATGGCTTCGGCGGTGTCGACGTCGAGTGCTTCGTCGCCCGCCAGGGCGACGGCGAGGGTTTCCTCGCAGGTGCTGAACGGCAGGAATTCCTCGGGGGCAAAGTCCGATTCCTCGTCGACGATCATCTCGATCACCAACGATTCGACCGCCGCGGCGAGCTCCTCCACCGAGGCGTGGTCACCGACGTCGTCGGGAAGAGGGTCGAACGACAGGCTCATCTGGAGACGGGTCACAGGAGCGGCATCTTCGGGAACACTGTCGTCGGCGGCACTGTCGTCGGAGTCACTGTCGTCGGAGTCACTGCCGTCGGCCGCGGTGGACTCGTCGGCCATGTCGGCTGTCGCCCCCATGTCGGCTTCGGCCACCTCGGCCATCTCCACCTCGGTGTCGTCGTTGGTCGAAGTGCTCATCGCGTCGAGGCCGGAGTCGGCCGCGCCGCTGTCGTCGGACGAGGCATCATCGGCGGTGGTGTCAGCGGAATCGCCAGCGGTGTCGTCATCACTGCCTCCGCCGAGCGTGCTGATCCCGCCGATGAGTCCGCCGAACAGCACGACTGCCGCCGCGACAGCAAGGATTCGGTTGCGCCGCTCGAGGCGGTTGGCCCGAGCGGCGGCCATATCGACGACCGGTGCTGTCACAGTCGGACTGAACGCGGCAACCGCGGTCGCTCGGATGCGGTCGAGATCGGCTTGCGGAAGCGGCGGGGGAGTGGCCACCAACGAAATCGCGGCGCGCATCTCCTCGACCCTGGCCATCAGGCGAGGATCGCCCTCGACCCGTGCGACCTCTGCAGGGGTCGCCTCGTGATCGAGGTAGGACGAGACGAGCTCGTCGTCGGAAGGAGTTTCGTCGGTCATCTAAGGGCTTTGACGTTCGTCGGGGTCGGTTTGGTTCCCGGCCAATGCGTCGGCGAGGCGGCCACGGCCGCGAGCGATGCGGGACCGGACCGTGCCGGGGGCCAGATCGAGAAGCTCGGCGATGTCGGCGTAGTCGAGGCCGGCGATGTCGCGAAGAACCACAGGCGCACGGAATTCGTCGGGCAGTGCAGCGAGACCGGCATCGACCACGATCTGGGCGGACACGGTTTCGGCGGGATCACGGGGGGTGCTGCCACCGACATAGGCGTCGTCGGCGTGCTCATACTCGGGCAGGCCCGGGTCCGGGCGGCGACCGCGACGGCGCAGCTCGTCAAGGCAGGCGTTGGTTGCAACACGGTATGACCAGGTCGTGAAGGCAGCTCTGCCATCGAAGCGTTCAAGTCCGCGCACGATGGCGAGCATGGCCTCCTGGGTCGCGTCAAGGGCATCGGCATCGTTGCCGGCCAACCGCCGACAGATTGCGTAGATCCGCGCCTGGTGCTTCTTCAGCAGTGAATCGAGGGCGCGAGCGTCGCCATTTTGTGCCGCGGTGATGAGCCGCTGATCTTCGGGATCTGGCGCGATGGCTAGACGTTACTCGGGGACTTGGAAGGCGTAGCCCACCACTCGGGGTCCGCCGTGGGTGCCGACAACGGGCCCGATCTTCTCGATGCGAGCGTTCGAGACGTCGGTGACCTCACCGAGCAGCGCCACGAACTGATCAATGTCGGGAGCTTCACCGTGCATGATCGCCAGGTTCTCGATGGGACCGAACTCACTGAGCTTGTTGCGTAGCCAGCCGAGCGACTTCTTGCGGGTGCGCTGTTTGCCGGCCTCTTCGACCGAACCGGACGAGATGTCGATGATCGGCTTGATGGAGAGCATTGAGCCCAGGAGAGCCTGGGCATTGCCGATCCGTCCGCCTTTTTGAAGGTTCTCGAGGGTGTCGAGGGCGCCGAACACATGAGTGCGTTCGCTCATCGACTCAGCGGCGGTCACCACATCGTCGGCCGATGCACCCGCGGCCGCAAGTCGGGCGGCACCGAGAACGATCGACCCTTGTCCTGCGGTGATGGACTTGGAATCGACGACGCGGATATCGGCGTCGATCTCGCCTGCCGCGGTTATCGCTGACTGCATCGTGGCAGAGATTGCGGCGCTCAGATTGATGCAGACGATAGCGGTTGCGCCGGCGTCGAGGTGCCGCTGGAACGCCTCCGCGAAGCGCCCGGGCGAGGGCGCCGCGGTCTCTGGGAGAGTGTCGGAATCAGCGAGCAGTCGGTAGAACTCGGTCACGCCGAGCTCCTCGCGGTCGGTGTACTCGTCGTCGCCGAAGCGGATCGACAATGGCACCACCTCGATGTTGAGCTCATCGACCTCGTCGCCGCGCAGATCACAGGCGCTGTCAGTCACAATTCGAACGGTCACGGTTGTCCCCCGGATTCGGACTCGTCTTCGGACTCAGCGACGCTAGCAGCGCGACGCTGGCGCCGAACACGCAAGATCGTTCGGGCCCACCACATACCAAGGATCACGAACGCGATGATCGAGATGACGAGGCCGAGGCCGGACACTGAGGTGGAGCGTATGTCGACGGCGCCTTTCGTGAGGTCGAGCCGTCCGTCGGGCGAGGTCAGCGTGACCGTGATGCGAGCGTCGCCCGACGATGCCGTCTCCACCGGAATGATCAGCTCTCGTAGTCCTGGTTCGAGCACGATCTGTTGCTGTTCACCGCCTGGGAATCGCAGCTTGTCGCTGCTGACCCGGACGTTGACGGTGATGGGAAGTGGCTGAGTGTTTCGGATCGAGATGGGTACGTCGGCACGGCGCGATGCGAGCGTGATCCGACTCGTGTCCAGCACCTCGAACCCGGAGATCCCTTCCGCAATGGTGTCGAACACCCGCGATGTGTAGCGGGCTCGGCCCTCGGCATCGAGCTCGCTGGCCGCCGCGGCGAGCAGCAGTGCACGCAGCGGGGTGACCGGCGCTTCGGCGGGCGCCACCATCGTTGCGTAGGAGTCGACCACCGCCTCGGTGAGACGGAGATCACTGGCGCCCGTGATGGCGATGCTCGGCTCTGCCACCAACTCGCTCTGGATGATGGTTCCGCCAGACATGCGGGCTGTCGGTCGCGACAGCAGCTCGGTGATCGTGGTGAATCCGTAGGTGGTGTCGAGCGCCATCTCCCCGAGGAGCGCGTCCAGAGCCGAGAGGTTGACCGTGTCGAGGTCGAGGACGTAAGCGCGAGGCTGGTCGATGATCGTGCTCTCGAGTGCGAACTCGGCCATCAGCTGGGTGGTGGAGAGAACGAGGTCGTCGGACTCGAGGCGTTGGTGCAGCCACTCGGCCGGGGCGACGATCGGCATCGGCACGCCGTTGTCATCGAGGATCTGGATCGGTTGGCTGGCGGCCAGCGTGACATCTTCTCGGGCGAGACGCTCGATGCCGGTTACCGCACCGGCCACCCCGGCGGTACGCAACAGGCTGAGAGTGCGGGCGTCGGCGTTGGGGTCGAGCCGGGCGATCGTGGTGGCCTGTCGGCCGAGGTGGGTTTCGAGTTGGCGTTGCCCGAGGGCGTAGTAGTCGAGAACCAGTCGGCTTTCGTTGGCGGCGCGCCAGGCCTCCTCGTCGAGGTCGACCCAGGGCGCCGCGAACAGGTCGTGTGGTTCGAGAGCCGCCACGATCCGTTGGATGGCTTCCTCGCCGGCGATCTGAGGATTGGCCATCGCGTCGAGGGTCTCGGGGGTGAACGTCAACGTCGTGCTGTGAGGGACGTCGGCCAGAGCATCCTCGATGGTGCCGGCGATCTTGTCCGGGTCGATCGAGATCGACTCGTCATCGAGATGGGCGAGGGGGAACTGCAGATCGGCGATGAACGCGATGTCGATGGACTGTCGTCGCGCGGTGGGATCTGCGACGAGCAAGGCGGTGACGATTGTGTCGACGACCTCGCCGTCCTCGGTGAGCTCGATCACGACAGGGAGCGCGCCTGGCGCGCGACGGATCACTTCGCCGATCTCCTCGTCGGGCAGGGGGATCGAGACGATCGAGCCCGCACCGATCGTGAGCTCTTCGAGGTTGGTGATCGAGAATTGGCTGATGATGCCCTCGGTGGGCGGATTGGCGAACGCCTGTCGTAGCGCGGCCGGGGTGATGACCGGGGCGTGGATCCGGACTTCGATCCGACGATCGGCGGCTGCGCTTCGCACCCGAAGGTCGATGACGGCCGGCTCGGCGCCGATCCAGCGTGTTTGGGCGATGAGTTCGATCTGACCATCGACCTGCGCCGCGGCCGGGCTGATCGCAACCGCTGCCAGCGGGGCGATCAGCAGAGCGGTGAGCGTCAGGTTTGCGATTGCGCGCTTCATCACAGGTACCGGTGCAAGACGGTCAGCTGATGGGCGGCTGGTTCGAAGCCGAGACGCTCGTACAACCGCAGCGCTGCCGCGTTGGCTTCCTGGGTGTTCACCCACGCCACGCCGGCACCGCGGCGGCGAAGCCAGTGGAGCGTGTCGGTCACGAGCGCGGCACCGAGCCCCGCCCCTTGTGCTGGTGGCGAGACTGCCAGCCTCTGCAGGTAGCCGTGTTCACCGGCACGACCGGATACGGAGTAGCCGATGATCGCGGAGTTGTCGTCGCGGATGACCCGCAGGCGGCTGATCGGGGTGGCGTCGATCGCTTCACGCAGGCCGTCATGATCGAGCTGCCAGAATTCGTCGAATGTCGCGTGGTCAACCGCGAGGATTGCCGCGTGGTCGCGGCGGGTGCCCCGCCGGATTCGCGAGGCCTCGGAGGACGACGCCGGCATGTTGTTTCTCAGGTCGTGGCGAAGCAGATGAAGTTGTTCGCGGTCGGTGAACCCGTCGGCGGTGAACATGTCACGCTCACTGGGCCCGACTGCAGCGGTGACGACCTCGCTGAACCCATGGCGCTGAAGCTGATCACGGATATCCGCAAGCGTGGCGGTGGTCAATGTTGGGGCTCCGGTGAGCGGCACGAGGTACGCCAGGTCGTCGCGGCCCCGCCAACTTCCGGCCCGCACGCGGGCGCGACCGACGGAGAGTGGAATCAGAGCCATCAAGAAGTCACGATACGCCCTCTACGTGGAGGGGTACGCTCCGGCTTGTGCTCCTTGTGGTGACTGACGAACGTTGTATTGGACATGAGGCGGGGACAAACCATCCCGAACGCCCGGATCGCCTCGTGGCGGCCACCGCCGGATTGGCCGAAGCGGGGGTGTCTGACGCGCTGGTTCATGCGATCCCGCGGCTGGTCACCGACGCCGAGTTGCTGCGAGTCCACGAGGCGACGATGGTCGATCACATCGTGACGGTGGGTGAGGCGGGAGGCGGTCGCATCGACGCCGACACCGTCATGAATGCGGCGTCGTTGGAGGCTGCTCGCCTTGCCGCGGGAAGTGTGGTCACCGCCGTCGACCGGCTCATCGAGGACCCGGGATCCTTTGCGGCCGCGTATTGCGTCGTGCGGCCACCGGGCCATCACGCCACACCGTCGCAGTCGATGGGTTTCTGCCTCTTCAACTCCGTGGCGGTGGCGGCGGCCGCCTTGGCCGAAGCGGGCGAGCGCGTCGCCATCGTGGACATCGATGCTCATCATGGCAACGGCACCCAGGACATCTTCTTCTCCGATCCGCGGGTGTTGTTCACGTCGATCCATCAGTCGCCGCTGTATCCCGGCACCGGCGCGCTCCATGAGGTGGGCGCGGGACCGGGCGTCGGCACCACCATCAATGTTCCTGTGCCTCCCGGGGCCACGGGGGATGTGGCCCGCGCGGCCGTCGATCGGGTGATCGGTCCGGCGATCGAGCGCTTCGACGCCACGTGGGTCCTGATCTCCGCCGGCTACGACGGCCATCGGGATGATCCGATCACCGATCTCGGCTACTCGTCCGCTGACATCGCCGATCTGGTTGGTGCAATCGCCTCGTTGGTCGGCCGCGGCAGGGTGGTCGCCGTGCTCGAGGGTGGTTATGACCTCGACGCGATCCGGCACTCATCTGCCGCAGTCACCGCCCAGCTCGTCGGCGAGACCTGGCGCCCCGAGTCCGCAACCAGCGGTGGACCGGGAATGGACATCGTCGATGCGGCCGCCCAGATTCACGGGTCTCCATGAATACCGATCCTCCATGAATACAGAGCTCACAGCGCCGTTGCTGCGCATCATCGAGGACATGGCGCCGTTGACGGAGCGGTTCGCGGCAGGCGGGCACCGGTTGTATCTGGTCGGTGGTGCCGTTCGAGATCATCTGCTCGGCGTCGAGCGACATGACAGCGACCTCGATGCCACTACCGACGCCCGCCCGGCGGAGATCAAGGCGCTCGTCTCGGATCTCGCTGACGCGGTGTGGGCACAGGGTGAGCGATTCGGAACGATCGGCGCGCAGATCAACGGCAAGCCCTACGAGATCACCACTCACCGAGCCGACGTCTACGCGGATTCGTCCCGCAAGCCGACCGTCGAGTTCGGTACCGACATTCGCGCCGACCTCGAACGTCGTGATTTCACCGTGAACGCGATGGCGGTTGATCTGCACGACCAGGTGCTCGTCGATCCGTTCGGGGGGCGTGACGACTTGACCGCCCATGTGTTGCGTACGCCGATGGCTCCCGATGTGTCGTTCTCCGATGACCCCTTGCGAATGCTGCGAGCGGCCCGCTTTCACGCCGGCTACGACCTGACCCCCGATCCGGCGATGCTGGCGGCCATCGAGTCGATGGGGGACCGCATGGAGATCGTGTCCGCCGAACGGATTCGGGACGAGCTGCAGAAGCTCCTGCTCCTGACAAGTGCGGCGGCGGGTTTTCGTCTCCTCACCGAGACCCGCCTGTTGGCGCATGTTGTCCCGGCGCTCGCACAACTCGGTCCACCGCTGATTCAGCTCGCCGGTGCGCGGGTCGAGTCAGTCGAAGCGATCGCCGCTCATCGCTGGGCTGCACTCTTGCTGGATGTCGATGACGTCGACGGCGCAATCGGAAGGCTCAGGCCCTCGGGGGCGCTGGCCAATGATGTTGGTTGGTTGGCCGACGCTGCTGTGATTCGCCGCCGAGATCCCTGGTCGGACGAAGACCTCCGCCGTGCTGCGGCGGGTACGCCCGGCGATCATCGGGTCGAGGAACTGCTCCGGTTCGCGGCTGCCGTGGCAGTCGTCGAGGATCGGTCACCCGCCGTCGCCCAGGACGCGCTGGTGCGAGTGTCGGGTCTTCGAGATGCAGAGCCGGATCTCGATGATCCGGTACCGCCGCTGCGCGGCGACGACGTGGCTGAGCTGCTCGGTCTCCAACCCGGGCCGGCTATCGGAGCGGCGATGCGCACCATTGCCGAGCACCGGTTCGCAAATGGTCCGCTGACCGCGGAAGAGGCGCGCGCACTCCTGGCGTGAGTGGTCGGTCTAGATCCCGAGCTTGCGGGCCCGAACCACCAGTGAGGCGGGCATCGGGCCGCCGGCGTGACGTTCGAGCAACATGTCGACCGCGAAGTTCGTGCGGCTCAGGGCAGTGACAACGTCTTCAGCGGTGTGGACGTAGCGCTCTCCTATGGGGTCACTGGTGCGCCAGCTCGTGACAGTGCGCGATGGGTCGACGGGATCGGCGCAGAGGGTGGCCGGGTGCGGGAGTGAAAGCACGAGGTGACCTCCGGCGCGCAGGACTCGGTGTACCTGGCGCAGCACTCTGTCGAGATCGTCGCTCAGCGAGAGGGACCAGACGCTCACGACGAGGTCGATCTGATCGGCGCGGATGAACGCGAGTTCGGCCGGGTTGGCCTCGTGGAACTCGACTCGGATGTCGTTGTTGGTGGCGAGCGCCCGCGCGGCAAAGAGTTGTCCGGGATCGGGATCGGTGGCAACCACTCGCGCCCCGCGCATGGCGAGGCCGACGCCGGTGTGTCCGCCGCCGCAGCCGAGATCAAGCACTCGTTTACCCCGAACGTCGCCGATCAGCCGTCGATCGAGCTCATCACCCAGACCGGGTCCGAACTCGACGTGGCTGAGGGGGCGCTGTGTTGGTGTGCGCGGGTCGTACGTCGACATGCGGGCCAGTCTGGCCGCGAGGACTCAACAGGGTGGGGAGGGCTACGGTTGGCGCCTGTGAAACTCGGACTCAATGCCGCAGTGATCGGCTCATCAGCGGGGGTCGACTATCGACTTGCACGCGAAGCGACGCTGCAAGCGTGGCGTGCCGGTGAGCTGAGCCGTGAACAGATCTGTGATGCACAGCGCGAACTGCAGCGCAACGCCGAGTTCTGCGGTTCCGAGACCAGCCGCCTCTGCCCGGTCTGTGAAGAAGCCGACCTGGTCGAGGTCACGTATGTATTCGGCCCCTGGCTACCGAAGCACGGTCGGTGCGTCACCAGCGACAAGGAGATGGTTCGCCTTGCCGCCCGCAAGTCCGCCAGCCAGGGCTATGTGGTCGAGGTGTGCAAAGAGTGCCGGTGGAATCACCTCACCCGGTCACGCTCCATCGGCGGCTGACTAGGTCAGGAGCCAGATACTGAAGGCGAGCCCTGCGCCCCCGCTCACGATCATTGTGATGAGCGCACCGCGGCTCATGCCGCCGTTGTCGTTCGTCGGAATCTTGGCGCGGACATAGTGGAGTAGGCGGTCGGCCCACGCGACATCTCGGGCGAGAATGGCAAGACCAAACGCCACGATCGGAAGACCGGGGCCGGGGAGGGGCATCATGGCGAGCCCGGCCAGGGTCAGAAGTGAACCCACGGTCATACGGGCAACGCGGATGGCGACGTGGGTCTTCGCGGCTTGCTCGGTGGCTTCACGTTTGCCGGTTTCGTACTCAGCCTTGAGCGCCGCTTCGCGGAGGGTCTCGTGGTGGGGTTGATCAGGCGTGGCGGGGTCCATTTCGGGACCATCTGTAGCACACGGAATCACTTGTGAAATCCCGGTGTTGTCCTGTCTCATCGGGTCAATTACCATGGTGGTCACCGCCGGCAGCCCCAGTGCGCTGGACGGGGAAGGAGTCAGTCATGGGTCTGTCAGCCCCGGCTATCGGTGCCCGCAAGGTGCGCAACGGCCACGACCCTCTGGTGATGGTCACGGCTTATGACGCGCCCGGTGCGCGCGTTGCGAGTGACGCCGGCGCCGATCTCATCCTGGTCGGCGATTCCGTCGCCATGGTTGTGCTCGGTTACGACGACACGCTTCAGGTCACGGTCGACGACATGGTGCACCACACCGCTGCCGTCGCTCGTGCCGAGCCCGACTGTCACATCGTCGGTGACCTGCCCTGGATGAGCTATCACGTGTCTGCCGAGGAGACCGTGCGGAACGCGGCGCGGCTGATGCGCGCCGGGGCCCACTCTGTCAAGCTCGAGGGTGGCCGCAAGCGCCTCCCCATGGTCGAGCGCATCATCGCCGCCGAGATCCCGGTGATGGGTCATATCGGCCTCACTCCTCAGTCCGTGCACGCCATGGGTGGCTTCAAGGTGCAGGGCAAGCAGGCCGAGCAGGCCCGCAAGCTCATCCAAGCGGCCAAGTCGTTGGCTCACGCCGGCTGCTACGCGATCGTGCTCGAGGGTGTGCCCGTGCGGGTGGCCGAAGCGGTCACCGAAGCGGTCGAGATCCCCACCATCGGCATCGGTGCCGGCATGCATTGTGATGGCCAGGTGCTCGTGTACCACGACCTCCTCGGCATCGAGGACCGGTTCACGCCGAAGTTCGTCCGTCGCTACGCCGACCTCAAGACTGCATCAACCGACGCGGTGAGGGCCTACGCCGCCGACGTGCGCTCGGGAGCATTCCCGTCCCACGACGAGGCGTATCACATGGTGGACGCCGAGGCTGACGAGCTGCTCGGCCTCTACGGCTCGGACTAAGTCACACTCGGGACAGACCCCGTGTGACTTGCTCAGGCTGCCGATTGGACTGGCTACTCGGTCATCCAGGTTTCCTGGGCGCGATGCCAGAGCAGGCCGTTTGGTGCGTCGGGGTCGGGCACGAAGACCACGGTGGTGAGCCGATGGTTTGAGGTGTCGGCCAGTTCGTGGTGCTCCACATAGGTCGCCACGATTGCGTCGGGTGACTCGAGCAGCAACTGGTGGTCGGTCGTGGTGATCTTCAGCTGCTCGGCGTGTGCGTGCCCATCGGCCAGCATCTGGATGACGGAGGCCCGGTTGCGGGTTTCGGCGTTGGGGCCGACAAACGTGAACTTCGGTCCGAACGCGGCCTCGGCTCGGGCCAGCGATGCGATTCGGCCGAGGAAGTACTCCTCGAAGAAGTCGTGGAGCTCGACGATCTCTGCCTGCCAGTGCATGAACTGACAGTACTCAGTCACGCGGGGTCTGTCCCCAGTGTGACCTAGTCGCCGAGAGCTTTGGTGATGTCGGTGATCGCCTTCTTGCCGTCACCGAACAGCATCACGGCGTTGTCGGCGGCGAAGAGCGGGTTGGGGATTCCCGCGAAGCCGGGGCTGAGCGATCGCTTGATGACCACCACGGTCTGGGCCTGATCCACATCCAGGATCGGCATACCGGCGATGGGGGAGTCCGGGTCGGTCTTGGCGAGCGGGTTCACGACGTCGTTGGCACCGAGCACGATGGCGACGTCGGTCTGGGCGAACGTGGGGTTCACCTCGTCCATCTCGATGAGCTGTTCGTAGTCGATCTCCGCCTCGGCGAGCAGCACGTTCATGTGGCCCGGCATACGGCCGGCCACCGGGTGAATGGCGAAGACGACTTCGGTGCCGTTCGCCTCCAGCACCTTTGTGAGCTCACGCACCGCATGTTGGGCCTGAGCCACCGCCAGGCCGTAGCCGGGCACGATGACGACTCTCCCGGCGGTGTCGAGAATCATCGCCACCTCATCGGCCGAGGTGCTGGTGACCTTGCCGGCGTAGACGTCGTCGGCATCGATCGAGCCGGCCGAAGCGGCAGGGGAGGCGGAGAAGATCACGTCGACGGCGCGGCGGTTCATGGCGACACACATGATCTGGGTGAGGATCAGACCGCTGGCTCCCACCAACGAGCCGGCGATGATCAGCAGCGTGTTGTCGAGCACGAAGCCCGTGGCCGATGCGGCGAGCCCGGACAGTGAGTTGAGCAGGGCGATCACGACCGGCATGTCGGCGCCGCCGATCGGCACCACGACCAGGACGCCGAGAAGCGCGCCCACCGCAACAAGGGCCCACAACCAGGTGGTGTTCATGGGGTCGGTGACAACCAGGATCGAGAAGACGATTGCGGAGATGGCGAGGGCGGCGTTGACGGTGCGGATCCCGTTGAACCCGGACCATTTCAACGACTCCTTCAGCTTGAAGAAGGCGATGACCGAACCGGTGAGCGTGACCGCACCGATGACACCGGTTGCGGACGCGGCGACGGAGACCTGATCGTCGACGACACCGAGGTCGGTGACTTCAATGAACGATGCCGTGGCGACCAACACCGAGGCGGCACCACCGAAGCCGTTGAACAAGGCGACCAGTTCGGGCATCGATGTCATCTGCACGCGAACGGCGAGCACACCACCGATCGCGGCCCCGGCGGCGAGGCCGGCCAGCAAGACCCAGTAGGAGACGATGGCCTGGTCGAGCAGGGTGACCAGCACGGCAAGGAGCATGCCGCTGGCGCCGAGAAGGTTGCCGCGCCGCGCGGTGCGAGGTTTGCCGAGGCCTTTCAGCCCGACGATGAAGAAGACGGCCGCTACGAGGTAGCCGACATCGATCAAGTCACCGCGGCTCATGTTTCATCACCCGTCTTCTCGACGGGGCGGCGGGTGGCGAACATCGACAGCATGCGGTTCGTGACCAGGAATCCGCCCACCACATTGATCGTGGCGAGGGTGACGGCGCCGAACGCAAGCAGCGTCGTGAGCGTCGAGTGATCCGACCCTGCGGAGACGAGCGCGCCGATCAGGGTGATTCCGGAGATGGCGTTACTGCCTGACATCAGCGGTGTGTGCAGGGTGGGTGGCACCTTGCTGATGAGCTCGACGCCGAGAAACACGGCGAGCACGAAGAGGGTGAAGGCCAGGATGAGTGTCACGAGAGGACTCCTGTCATGAAAGCGCTTCTTTCACTCGAGGATGGACGACTTCGCCGCCGCGGGTCACGAGCATGGCCGAGGTGATTTCGTCGTCGGGATCGATCGTGAGGTTGAGCTCGGTGTCGGTGAGGTGACGGATGAGCGTCACGAGGTTGTTGGCGAACATCTGGCTGGCCGACCGCGCCGATCCCGACTCGAGCTGGGTCGGACCGAGGATGGTGACACCGGCATGGTCGACGGCCTCGTCGGCGACCGTGAGAGCACAGTTGCCGCCTCGCTCGGCTGCCAGATCGACGATGAACGAGCCTGCCCGCATCGAGTCGACCATCGCCTCGGTCACCAGCAGCGGGCTGCGAGCACCGGGGATCGCGGCCGTTGTGATGACCACGTCAGCGGCCGCGATGAACGGTGTGAGAGCAGCTTGCTGTCGCGCCTGGGCATCGCCGCCTTGCGCTTTGGCATAACCGCCGGAGTCTTCGGAGTCTTCGGTGCCGAGTCGGAGGTCGATCGACTTCGCGCCGAGCGACTGAATTTGTTCGGCGGCGGCCGGGCGCACGTCGTAGGCCTCCACAATCGCGCCCAGCCGGCGAGCCGTGGCGATGGCCTGCAGTCCGGCGACACCGGCGCCGAGCACGACAACTCGCGCCGCTGGAACCGTGCCGGCGGCAGTCATCAACAGCGGGAACATCCGGGGTAGCCGCTGCGCCGCAGTGAGAACGGCTTGGTAGCCGGCAACTGTCGCCATTGACGACAACACGTCCATTGATTGGGCCCGGGTGATGCGGGGCACGAGTTCGAGAGACAGGGCGGTTGCGCCGGTGGCGGCGAGTTCCGTCATCGGCTCGGGTCGCCAGAGCGGATCGAGCAGGGCGACCACGGTGTGGCGGTCGCTCAGTCCAGGAAGATCATCGACGTGTTGGTGATTGATCGATGCGACAAGATCGGCGGCAGCAATTGCTCCCGCTCGATTGTCGGCAATGAACGCTCCGGCGTCGCGGTAGTCGTCATCGGACGCGCCGATGGAGTCGCCGGCTCCGGTTTCGATGGTGACGGTGTGGCCGTCGTCGACCAGCTTCCTGGCGGCGTCAGGGGTCAGCGCGACCCGGTGTTCACCTTCTCGGGATTCGACAATGGCTGCGATTCGCACGAGGGCGGAGCCTACTGCGCGCCTCATGCCAGACTGCGCACATGCCGTTGATCGTTGATGTCACCCGAGGAACCGAAGTGGAGAGCCGCCACGAAGTGGATGTGGTCGTCGTCGATTCGACCGGGGTCCGTCAGTCCTGGGGTGATCCGAACCGCGGTGTGCTTGCTCGGTCCTCGCTCAAGCCGATCCAGGCGGTGCCGCTGATCGAATCGGGGGCAGCCGAAGCGTTCGGGCTGACCGAGACACAGATCGCGTTGTCGTCGGCGAGCCACAACGGCGAACAGGGCCATGTTGCGGCGGTCGAAGCGTGGCTTCAGCAGCTCGGACTCACCGGCGATGCGCTCGAATGTGGAACCGAGACCGATACACCTGACGCTCGTCACAACAACTGCTCCGGCAAACACTGCGGTTTTCTCACGGTGTGTCGCCATCTCGGATTCGATCACCGGGGCTACATCCATCCCGATCATCGGCTGCAACACGACGTGGTCACACCGATGGTCGAGGAACTCTGTGGCTTGTCGACCGCCGATCAAACGCCGTCGATCGACGGCTGCGGGATTCCGGTTTGGTCGATTCCGTTGTCGGGGCTCGCAATGGGATGGCTCGGCCTGACTCAGCGCGATGCCGGCCAACGGATCCTTGCGGCCATGGCCGCCCACCCGTGGTATGTCGCAGGCACCGGCCGAGTTTGCACTCGGGTGATGGAGTCAGGTGGCGGCCGAGTGACGGTCAAGACCGGGGCCGAGGGCGTGTTCGCGGGGGTTGCTCCGGCGGAAGGCATGGCGTGGGCGATCAAGGCCCGCGACGGAGCCCGGCGCGCCAGCGAGGCAGCGTTGCTTTGGCTGGTCGATGAGCTGGGCCTCGACATCGGCATTCAGCCGGACCCACTGACGAACTGGGCGGGCACCGAGGTCGGGGAGCTCCAGGTACGAACCGATTAGGGGACGAGTGTCGGCGTGTGGCTGTCACACCCCCTGAGCATGCTGGTGGTCATGATCTGCTGGCCCGGTAGTCTTGTTCGGTCCCTCACGGGACGACTGACAATCCAGAACCCCTGCCCCGGGAAGGGGCCCCGAGCGATCGGGTCCATAGGAGGTGAGTGCTCGTGATGCGAGCCTATGAATTGATGATCATCATTGACAGTGACGTGGCCGAGGTCGATGTCGCTGCGGTGATCACTCGTACTGAGGGTCTTATCACCACCGAAGGTGGTGCGATTTCTTCGACCGACAACTGGGGTCGTCGCAAGTTCGCCTATGAGATCGATCACAAGAACGAAGGCACCTATGTCGTGTGGGAGATCGTGACCGAGAACCCCGGTCTTCCCAACACCGAGCGCCAGCTGCGTCTTGCGGACGACATTGTCCGCCACAAGCTGTTCCGTCTGCCCGAGAAGGAAGCCACCCGACGTGGTCTTCTGGGCGACGTTGAGCCGGCAGTCGCCGGCTGATCGGAGAAACCATCATGGGTATCGACAACAACGTCAGCGTCACGGGAAACGTCACCCGCGACCCCGAGCTGCGTTTCACACAAGGCGGCATGGCCGTTGCCAGCTTCGGGCTGGCGTGGAACAAGCGCAAGCAGGACGGCGAGGACGAAGTTTCATTCTTCGACGTCACCTGTTTCCGCTCGCTCGCTGAGAACGTCGCGGAGTCCATTCCCAAAGGAGCGCGGGTTGTAGTGCAAGGCACTCTCTCGCAGCGCAGCTGGGAAAACCAGGAAGGCGAGCGTCGTTCGAAGGTCGAGATCGTGGCCGACGAAGTCGCTCCCAGCCTGCGTTGGGCATCGGCGGAGATCACCCGCAACGAATTCAAGGGAGATGGTGGCGGCGCACCGCGCGGCGGCCAGAACAGTGGTGGCCAGGGTGGCGGCGGTGGCACTCGCCCGGCTGCCAACCCGGCCCCTCCCGCATACGACATGGACGAAGAGCCCTTCTAGGGCCAAAGAACGAGAGAACGAGAGAACACAATGCCGAAGGCAAAGCCGCAGCGCGGCAAGAGCAGCAAGAATGACAACCGCAAGGGCGGAAAGAAGAAGGTCAGTATTCTGACCACGGAGAAGCTCGACTACGTCGACTGGAAGGACGCGAACCTTCTTCGTCGGTTCGTTTCCGAACGTTCCAAGATCCGTTCCCGTCGTGTGTCGGGCAACAGCCAGCAACAGCAGAAGTTGTGTGCCGACGCCGTCAAGGTCGCTCGTGAAATGGCGCTGGTTCCCTACGCCACCCGCGTCACGAGCCAGCGCAGCAACCGCGGCGATCGTGACCGTGGTCGTGCCGCCGGTCCCGCCCCGCGTCCGAGCGGTCCGCCGCCGGCGGGCGAAGAGGGTGAAGAGACTGTTGATACCGCCGTCCAGGACCCGAACTCCCAGGACCCGAACTTCCAAGATAATGCTGAAGCCGTTTCCGAGGTCGAGGGTGTCGAGTTCAACGTTGAAAGTTCGGAGGACTGACGATGAAGGTCATCTTGCGAAGCGACGTGAGCGGCCTCGGTCGCAAGGGCGAAATGCTCGACGTTGCCGATGGATATTTCCGCAACTACCTCAACCCCAAGGGGCTGGCTCTCAAGGCCACTGCCGGGGCTGCCGGCCAGGCGCAGGCCATGCGCCGCACGGCGGCGCTGCGTGACGCGGCTTCCAAGGCTGATGCCGAGGAAGTCGCCACGAAGCTCGTTCCGATGCGCATCACCATCTCGGCCAAGGCCGGCGATGGTGGCCGTCTGTTCGGTTCGGTCGGCGTTGTCGACATCGTCGAAGCAGTTGAGGCGCAAGCGGGTGTGGTCCTCGATCGTCGCACCCTCGATCTCGAGCACCCCTTGAAGGAGGTCGGAGAGGCCATCGTCATGTGCAAGCTGCACAGCGCGGTCGAGTTCCCGATCACCGTCGAGGTCAGCGAAGCGTGAGTTGGGTGTCGGCTCCGCTGGAGCCGACACCACAACGACATCCAAGCGTTACGCCTTCTTCACGCGCTTCCGCGCGCCTGGGGACAAGTAACGACTTTTCCACAGAGATATCCCCGCAAATGAGGCGGGATCCCCAACTCGTCCACTGGCACCGCACAGGCTGGCCCCGGCAGGATGCTGTGAGCGCCGGGAGGGTCAGTCAGACATGGTGATGAGCGACATCGAGACGACCCGGCACCCTCGCGTGCCCCCGCACAACCTCGAAGCCGAGGAGTCTCTCCTCGGCGCGATGTTGTTGTCACGCGATGCGATCGCTGACGCGGTTGAGCTCACGCAGACCCGACACTTCTATCGTCCGGCGCACGCCCACGTGTTCGATGCGATCTCCACGCTCTATGCCGCGGGCGACCCGGCCGACCCCGTCACCGTTGCCGAAGAGCTTGATCGTGCCGGTGTGCTCACAACGATCGGCGGCCTCGACGGGCTGCTTAATCTGCAGGTCAACACTCCCGCCACCTCCAATGCCGCCAAGTACGCCCAGATCATCTCGGAGCGATACACGCTGCGCCGACTGATCGAGGTCTCGGGTGAGATCGCCGAGATCGGGTTCTCCATGCCCGACGACGTGACCAGGGCGGTTGACGAGGCCGAGAACATGATGTTCCAGGTCGCGCAAGGGCGGGTGGCCGACACGATGGGAGAGATTCGCGATCTCCTCGACTCGACCCTCGATCGGCTCGAACATCTCTACGAACTCGGCGACGCGATAACCGGTACTGCCACCGGATTCATCGATCTCGACGACCTGTTGTCCGGCCTCCAGCCGAACGCGTTCATCGTGGTCGGTGCTCGTCCGGCAATGGGCAAGACCGCCTTCGCTCTGAACATTGCCGCGCATGCGGCCGTGCGCGACAAGAAACCAACGTTGATCTTCTCGTTGGAGATGGGCCATCTCGAGCTCACTCAGCGAATGCTGTGTTCAGAAGCCAGTGTGGATGCAAAGAACATGCGAGACGGCAAGCTCACCGAGGACGACTGGACCCGCATCTCCAACGGCATCGGTCGTCTTGCCGAGGCGCCGATGTGGATCGACGACAACCCGAACCTCACGATCATGGAGATTCGGGCCAAGGCCCGCCGGCTCAAAAGCCGCAATGGCAGCCTCGGGCTCATCGTGGTCGACTATCTCCAGCTGATGACGGGTCGGGCGTCGGCCGAGAATCGCCAGGTCGAGGTCGCCGAGATTTCTCGTGGTCTCAAGATTCTCGCTCGTGAGCTCGAATGCCCCGTGGTCGGGTTGTCGCAGCTCTCCCGAAACCTCGAGATGCGGCAGGACAAGCGGCCCATGCTGGCCGACCTTCGTGAGTCCGGCTCGATCGAGCAGGATGCCGACGTCGTGATGTTTCTCTATCGCGACGAGGTGTACAACCCGGGCAGCGATAGCGAAGGTATGGCCGAGGTCATCGTCGCCAAGCATCGAAACGGCCCGACGGGCACCGTCCAGCTCGGGTTCGTGCCCCGATTCACGGCGTTCAAGAACCTCACCCGTCGCGACACTGTCTAGGCAAGCACTGTCTAGGCAAGCACTGTCTAGGCAGGCACTGTCTAGGCAGGCACTGTCTGGCTATACCAGCGGCTCAGGGCGAGCGAAGAGCTGGCCCTGCGCCCAAGCGATGTTGCAGGAGATCACGGCCGCCAGCTGGGCTGGTCGTTCGATGGTCTCGGCCACCACCTGGTAGCCGTCAGCGTGGAGGTCGTCGGCACTGAGCTCGAGCAGGTCGCGGCCGACAGGGTCGTCGCACACCGATGTCAGGGCACTGTCGAGCTTGACGAATGATCCGGTGGGCAACCAGTCGGTGAGAGTTCGATTCTTCGATGCCGGTCCGCGGTGGTCATCGAGTGCAACCTGGCTGCCGCTGTCGAGGAGCGGTCCGAGTGTGTCGACCGCGGCGCGGCAGCCATCCGGTCCGATTCGGTCGGGGATCTCGAAGATCAGTTCGCTCGGATGGATCTGCAGGCCCAACATGATCAACTCGATGTCGGTGACGAGGCTGGCGTGTTCGAGCTGGGTGGGGTACAGGTTGAGTGAGAGGCGCCCGCCGCGGGATCGACGCCCCGATGTTGCCCAGGCGTGGAGCGAGAGTTCGGTTGCCCGGGTGGTGCACTCATGGATGGTGCCGGTCTCTTCGGCGATGGGGAGCGCCATTGCGGCGGCCCAGACCTCTCCGGGGGACCGCCGCCAGCGCATCAGTGCCTCGGTCGCAAAGATGGTGCCGTCGGTTGTGGAGTGAATGTCGTGGGCGTGGATCTCGAGTTGATCCCAGCTTGTCCTGAACGCGTCGTGGAGTTCGCTGGTGGTGGTCTCTTCGAGATCTCGCCGCATCATTCGCATGAAGGAGAGTTCGGAGCGTGATCACGGCGGTCTGAGCGAAGACTGGCGCGTATGGGCCATGCGGCCCATGTATTGGTGACGGAGGTATAGCGTCGGGCGGGATGGAGCGGGGATTGTATGTTGCTTTGGGCCTGGTGGTCGGTGTGGTGGCCGTGCTTGGGTTCTATGCATGGCGCCTCGACGACGGCTCGATCCCCGAGGCACCCACCACCAACTTTCCGGCGATTGCCCACGAGACCAGCGCAGCTACGGCGCTGATCGCTGATTGGGAGCGGTGGCGAACCGCGACGTTTGTGTCGGAAGGTACATGGACCCGCACATTGGACGACGTGGAGGTCCCGCTGTCCGGTTCGCTCTACACGGCGCAGCAACCACCTCGTCGCTTGGTCCTCCGCTTGGGGACGACGATCGAGCAGATCGACGATCAGAGAGCGACGTGCGATTCGTCCAACGACGATGTGATCGCGCCGGCGTGTGTTGCAGGGTCCGGCCTGTCCTACGACGAACGAGTCGTGGCGGAGATGGAATTGGTCCGGGAGTATGTCACGGCCGAGACGCGGTTGTACGACGTGCGGCTCGACGACAAGGGGTGCTACCAGCTCGAGATCCGGGTGTCACGGCTTGCGTCTCCATGGGGGCGGTGGGCCGAGTTCTGCTTCGATGCCGAGTCGGGGGCCCTACGACGAGCGACGGTTCGTCGACAGACAGCGACTGACGTAGAGGTGGTCATCTCGATTCGCACCGAGGTGACCGACGCCGACTTCGGCTGAAGCGACGAGGTTGAGAGGGGCGGGAGCAGAACCAGTGCGCCAGCACCCTGGAAAGCGCTGGTGGCGATGCGTTGGAGGGAGTGTTCTCCTCCCGCCGTCCTCTCGGAGTGAGCGGCGGCGAAACCGCTCACGGGGGAGCCATCGGCGGTGATGGAGAGTCCTGGATCAATGGTCGTGCAAACGGGTCATACGGCCCGGTTGGGCCGGGCAGATGGTCCGCGGCGATGATGGAGGCCGTGTTTCTCGGTGAAGATCTTCTTGCATGGCTCGTGCTCGCGATCGGCGCGGCGATGGCGTTCGGCAATGCGTTGGCGTTGGTGCGTCCGCCGGAACAGCAGCGTCACGACGATGACCTGACGGCAGCGCCCAAGGGCCGCAGCATCGTTTTCATCGTCGTGGGCTCGATCGCAAGCGTGTGGGCCCTGGCGAGCCTGCTGTCGGGCTGAGCTGGGTAAAGAGCGGACGAGAGTCGAACGAGTGCGCCAGCACCCTGGAAAAGCGCTGGTGGCGATGCGTTGGAAGGAGTGTTCGACTCCCGCCGCCCTTTGTGGCCGGTGGGGGCGAATCCGCCGGCCACTACATCTATCGGCGTGTGGGGCCCCGGCTTGAGCGAGAGAGTGAGAGTGGGTAGGAGTCGAACGAGTGCGCCAGCACCCTGGAAAAAGCGCTGGTGGCGATGCGTTGGAGGGAGTGTTCAACCCCCACCCTTGCTCTCTTGACCGGCGGGGGCGAATCCGCCGGCTGAATGTTGTATCGACCACGGCCGTACGACCTTTACCAAAGGGCCCGATTCAGGTCGTTCGGCGGGACCGAACCGAGAAATAGGTCCCTGCGGCCCGGTCAGTGGCCGGTCCAGCGCGGGGCACGCTTGTCGACGAGTGCGGCGGTGCCTTCGCGGTAGTCGGCCTCGGTTGACATCTGGTCGATCCGAGCCTGGGCGTCGCGGATCGAACGGCTGGCATCGTTGTGTGTCATGTCGAGCGAGAGTTGGCGTTTGGTGGCTCGCAGCGAGTGGGGGCTGATGGTGTCGACGAGGGTGTGGGCGTAGTGGTGAGCCGTGGCGAGTACGTCGGCGCGCGGGACGCTGCGGTTCGCGAGCCCGATGTCGGCGGCTTCACTGCCGAGGATCGGGCGACTGGTGAGCAGCAGGTCGGTGGCGCGGCTGAGTCCGATGAGGCGGGGGAGGAGCCACGTGAGGCCGTATTCGGCGGGGAAGTTGAGCTTGCCGTGGGCGGTGGTGAGCTTGGCATCATCAGCGATGATTCGGATATCGCACCAGCAGGCGATGACAAGCCCCACGCCGGCGGCGGCGCCGTTGACCGCGGCGATGGTGATGGTTTCAAAGCCAAGGAAGTAGGCGAAGTCGGCGTCGAATGTGGGGTCGACCCCGTAGCCGGGGTTGGCGATGTCTTCGGGTGTTCCGGGGTCGTAGCCGCCGCGTTCCCCATGGGTTTCGAGGGCTTGGCTGTCGGCCCCGGGGCAGAAGGTCTCACCCTCGGGATCTCCGGTGATGACGACGACGCGGATCGCGGCGTCATCCTCGGCCGCTTGCAGGAGATGGCGAAGTTCGGTGTGCATACGCCCGGTCCACGAGTTGTGTCGACGCGGGCGCGAAAGCGTGATGGTGCCGACCCCGTCGACGACGTCCCAGTGCGTGGTCTTGAGTTCCATCTTGGGAGACCTACTCGAGGGTGCTGTACTGGGTGGAACGATCGTCGGTGCGTTGGCCGTGGGTATCGGTGACGGACGCGGCGAGGTCGGTGAGAAAGTCATCGGCGACGGGGGCGTTTCCGGCGCTCACCGTGGCGTGCAGCGAATCGGGACGGTGCTGGCGGTCGAGGTACCAGCCTCGAGAGGCGAGGGCATCGCCGACGGCGAAGATGTCGAGTCGCTCGGTCCAGTCGTCGTCGACGGTGATGGCGAGCAGCTGCGCTTCGGGGTCTCCGACCACGTCGAGTCCCTCGATGGCGCGTACACCGGCAACGAGTTTGCGGGCAGTGTCGATGGTGAGGCGGGTGAGCCGTTCGTAGCCCTCGACACCGAGACGCTGCATCACAGCCCAAGCGGCGGCCATCGGCGCTCCCGAGCGTGTGCCCTGCATGTTAGGCGAGGCGTAGAACCCGCCGAGCCAGTCGTCGAAGAAATAGGTCTGGTACCGACGAAGCTGTTTGGTGCGGTGCAGAATGATGGAGGCACCCTTGGGTGCGTAGCCGAGCTTGTGAACATCGAGGCTGATCGTGGTGACGCCCGGGATGCGGAAGTCCCAGAGCGGGACCGGTTCACCGAGCCGCTCCATGAATGGCAGCACGAAGCCGCCCATGCATGCGTCGACATGGAAGTTGGCATCGGCTGCGGCCGCCAGCGGCGCAAGCTCGGCTATCGGGTCGATGACGCCGTGGGGATACTGCGGAGCCGAACCCACGACGAGCACCGTGCGGTCGGTGATGGCATCGGCCATGGCGTCGACATCGGCACGAAAGTCCGGCCCGACGTCGACCTTGATCACGTCGAGCCCGAAGTAGTGGCCGGCTTTGTGGAACGCGGCATGGGCGGACGTGGGCACGACGATCTCGCCGTGCTCGATATCGCGCTCGGCCCGGCCTCGTTCGCGGGCGGCCTTGACCGCCATCAGGATCGATTCGGTGCCACCGGACGTCATGAAGCCGGCTGCGTCCTCGCCATGGAGTAGCTCGGCCATACTGCCGACGACCTCGCGCTGGATCTGGGCCAGCGAGGGCATGGCGATCGTGTTGAGTGCATTCTCGTGGAGGTACATACGCGCCGCTTCTTCAGCGATGGCGTGAACCTCGGCGCCGCCGTCGTAGACGAGGCCGAAGGTGCGTCCGTCTTGCCAGCGAGCATCGTGGCGCCGCCGGTCGTGGAGTGAGGAGACGATCTCGTCGTGAGAGCGTCCGGTTTCAGGCATCGACATCCCTGCAACCTAGAACACGCAGCTTCGGGGAGCCGAAGGCCAGGTAGCGTTCACCGTCGTGCCCGCCCTCGTCACCCGCTCCGTACTCGCCAGATTGGCAGTGGTCGCGGCCCTGCTTGGGGCATTGCTTTGCGGACCTGTGGCGGCTCAGGTCTCGCTGCCGGACCAGTCGACCGAGCTGGCTACCACCGTGGCCTCGGTCGTGGTCGTCGATCCGGTTGAATTCGCGATGACGACGACTCACGACTATGTCTTCACCAATGAGTCCGAGGACCGGGATTTCGCCGGGTTCACCGAAACGATCCCCGGCGATGCCACGGTGGTGACCGCTCAGACGGGTCGGGTCACCCTCGAAACCGGCCTTGGTCTGCGTGGCGGGAATGTGACGCAGCTCTTCGTCTCGTTTCCCGAACCTTTGGCTCCGGGCGAGTCGGCGGAGGTCCACCTCGTCTTGTTGCAGGAAGGTGTCGTCGGGATGCCCGCTGATCTCGACCACGTGTCTCCGTCGCTCGTTGCGATCGATCCGTTCGCGGTCGGGAGTCCAACGGGTGCGGTCTCGCTTCATGTGGAGATCCCTCGCGGCTTCAGTCTCGACGTGATCGAGGGGTGGGACGTCGTGCCCGGCGATGAGAGCACGACCTTCGTACGAACCTCGCCCGTTCCCTATGAGCCGGCGCCGTTGGTGGCGTCCAACCCGGACGCGTTGCAGCGACAGGAGGTGGCCGGGCTCGCCTATCCCGTCAGCCTCGCCACGCTGTTCGGCCCGGAATCCGACCTGAGTGGATTCGTCGCCGAAGTCGCATCCGGACTCGGTGAATGGCTACCGGTCACACCGACCCTCCCAGTCGAGATCCGAATCGGTTGGACTGGTGATGACGACGTGCGTTGGGTCGGCGATGGCGCCGCAACGGTTGCCGTGGTCGGGATCAACCCCTCGGAAGCATCGATCGCCCGCGTGATGGCACACGTGTTGTCCGCCGAGTTCCCATGGGCCGACGAGTCGCTGGCAGCTGAGATGGCCGACGCAATCACGTTTGCCTGGCTCGAGACCCGCGAGTTCGGTGGGGGAGCCGCAATTGATCGTTCGGCGGGCTGGACCGGCCCGCTCTCCAGCGCGTTCCGGCAAGCCGGAGCGAAGGCGACAGCAGCGGTCGTCGATGCAGTGATCGCCGGCACGAATACGTACGCCGGTCCGACGGAAGCCGTCGCTGACATTGCGGTCGACTGGCGAGCGTTGTTGGATGCGATCGAGAACATGACAGAAATCGACGTTTCGGCTCAGTTCCGAGCTGTGGCATCTCCTGACGACACCAGCGCCATCGACGCTCGGGATGCCGCCCGTCGTGAATACACCGCCCTGGAGACGTTGGGCGATGGCTGGGCGATGCCCCCGATGCTTCGGGTGCCGATGGCGGAATGGGACTTTGTCACCTTTGAGCAGCAGCGGGTGCTGGTTGCCGAGCTCATCGAGGCCCACAACGAGTTCGTCATTCAGGCCAACGATGAAGACCTTGCCGTTGGCCCCTACGTCCGCGACTTGTTCGAAGCGTCGGACTCAACTCTTGATGGTGCCTGGGCCCAGCTGGCTGCCGAGGAGGCGGCGATCGAACCGGTCGGCGAGGCGTTCCACCTCGTCACCACCGAACGGGGTGCGTTTGCCCGCCTGGGTATGGCCGACATCAATGTCGGCCATGAACTCGACCTGATCATCGAGGCGTGGGAGGCCGGTGAAGCCGAAGAGGCCGCCCACCGCGCCGAAGAGCTGATCGAGACGTACGAGGGAGCCGTTGGTCGCGGCACGATCCGCTTGGTCATTCCGTTGGCGTTGCTGGCGGGCCTGGTCTGGCTCGCACAACTGATCCGACGGCGCTTTCAGCCTTCGCCGGCCGAGTAGAGCTCCCGCAGCTCCTTCTTTTGCACCTTGCCCATGCTGTTGCGGGGGAGGGCATCGACACGGATGATCCGTTTCGGATGTTTGAACCGGGCGAGGCTGGAGCGCAGGGCTCGTGCGAGGGCGTCATCGGTGGCCGGTGTATCGGCGTCGACGATCACTGCAGTCACCGCTTCGCCGAAGTCCGCATGGGGCACACCGACCACGGCTGACTCGACCACACCCTCGACGGCGTCGAGCACGAGTTCGATCTCCTTCGGATAGACGTTCTCGCCGCCGGAGATGATCATGTCGCTGGCTCGGCCTTCGAGGCTGAGGCGCCCCTCGCCGTCGAGCGAGCCGATGTCGCCGGTGATGAACCAGCCGTCGGCGCGACGGGCCTCGGCGGTGGCATCGGGACGGCGCCAGTATTCGCGAAGGATCTGATCGCCGCGAACCTCAACGACACCGACCTCACCGGGCTCGAGGGTGCGGCCATCGGCGGTGGCGACTCTGAGCTCGACCCCCTCGACAGGGAAACCGACCGTGCCGGCGCGCCGCTCGCCCGTGTAGGGATTCGTTGTGGTGATCATGGTCTCGCTCATGCCGTAGCGCTCGCAGATCAGATGGCCGGTTCGGTCGGCGAACTCATCGAAGTGGGCTTCGGTCAGTGGTGCTGACCCTGCGGTGAACAGCCGCATGTTGGCGCACGCCGCGCGGTTGAGGGCGGGGCTTGCGAGCATGCGCGCGTAGTGGGTGGGAACGCCCATGAACACGGTCGCATGCGGAAGCGCTGACACCACGAGATCGGCGTCGAACCTCGGCAGGAAGGTCACCGGGATGGCCGCGAGCATGGCGCAATGCAGGGCCACGAACAGGCCGTGAACATGGAAGAGCGGCAGACTGTGTATCAGATGATCGTTGGCTTGGAACGCCCACGCGTCGTGCAGAGCGTGGGCGTTGAGCCGCAAATTCCGGTGCGAGAGGGCGGCGCCCTTTGGCCGACCGGTTGTGCCCGACGTGTACAGAATGGATCCGAGATCCATCTCGTCGCGAGCGACGACCGGCAGTGGATTGGCGCCGCCGGCCAGGCCGAGGACGGTGCCGCCGTCGTCGCCCCCGAGGGTCAGCACGGCTGCACCCGACGCATCGAAGTGGTCGAGTCGGGATGGCTCGACAATGATCGCCGAAGGATCGGCGTCACCGATGAAGTAGGCGAGTTCGTCGTCGGTGAACGCCGTGTTCAGCGGCACGTGTACGCCACCGGCGTGCAGCGTGGCGACGTAGAGGGCTACGGAGTCGATCGACTTGTCGACCTGCATGATCACTCGGTCGCCGGGGTGCACGCCGGCCTCCGCGAGCACTCGAGCCATTCTGGCAGCGCGGACGTAGAGGTCGCCGTAGCTGAGAATCTCACCACCCGGCTGCAACAGGAACGGAGCGTCGTTGCGTGGTGCCGCAGCCTCGTGGAGCTCATGAACAAAGTTGCCGACGGTGGGTTTCATGGTCAGGCCTGGAAGAGGATCTTGGAGGTGTAGGTGAGCGACGTCTTGCGGTTGTCCTTCACATGGATCGACGATTCGAACGTCACGAGTGTGCCCGCGAGGATCTTCTCGGCCCCGACCAGGCGCGACTTCGCGTGGATCGTCGCGCCGGCGGGCACCGGCCGGCGGAACTGAAGTCCGCCCGACCCAAAGTTCACGATGTTTCTGGCCCCGCTGAGCTCGACCGGCATTTCGATGAGCTGCGGTATGAGACTCAGGGTGAGAAAGCCGTGGGCGATCGGGCCCCCGAACGGACTCTCCTTCTCGCACCGCTCGATGTCGACATGGATCCATTGGTGGTCACCTGTGAGATCGGCGAACCCATTGATCATCTCTTGGGAGACTTCGACCTCGGTGCCGAAGTTCCCCCACTCGCCGGTTACCTCCGCATTGATCGCGTCGATGTCCTGGAACGGAATACCCATCGCAGCATGATGCCAGAAACTGGGGGACCGCTCGCTAGCCGCGGGGGACGTCGATCCAGGGAATCTCTTTGTCGACGCGGGGTTCGCCGGGCAGGCCGAGGACCTGCTCACCGAGGATGTTCTTCATGACCTCGGTGGTACCGCCCTCGATGGTGTTGGCGCGGGCTCGCAGGAATGCGTAGCCCTCACCGCCGGCGGTGCCCTGGAGATCCACGGCCCCGGGGCGACGGAACGTGTAGTCGAAATCGATCTGACCGGCCATGCCTTGAAGGTCGATCGCCTTTTCGTAGATGTCCTGGTTGAGGATTGCCATCATCGACTTGCCCACCGAACCCTCAGGGCCCGGATTGCCCGACTTGGCCAGGTGGCCAGCGCGCATGTTGGTGAGGCGTAGGACCTCGGCACGGATCCACAGCTGGGCGACATCGTCGCGGCTGGCGGCCGTCTTCTGGTGTGCTGCGGCGTCGTTCCACAGCTTCACGAGCTGACCGATCGAGCCGCCGCCCTTCCGGGGACCGCCGCCACCGCCGCCGCCGATGGCGTTGCGCTCGTTCATGAGCGTGGTCAGTGCCGCGCGCCAGCCCTCGCCCTCGGCGCCGATGCGATAGTCGTCGGACACGCGCACCTCGGTCATGTAGACCTCGTTGAATTCGGCCTCGCCGGTAATCTGGCGCAGAGGCCGCACCTCAACGCCGGGGGCCCTCATGTCGAGGGCGAAGTAGGTCATGCCTCGGTGCTTCGGAACGTTGGGATCGGTGCGGGTGACGAGCATGCCGAAGTCGGCCACGTGAGCCAGCGTGTTCCACACCTTCTGACCGTTGATGGTCCACTCATCGCCGTCACGCACGGCCTTGGTTCCGAGACCGGCGAAGTCAGAGCCGGCGCCGGGCTCGGAGAAGAGCTGGCACCACACCTCCTCGCCGGTGAACATTGGTCGGAGGAAGCGCTTCTTCACTGCTTCGGAGCCGTGGGTCACGATGGTGGGACCGGCCAGGGCGATGAAGAATGTGGCGGGGTTCATCGGCGGGGCACCGGCATCGCTCAGCCGCTGATTGGCGACCTTCTGCAGCTGGGGTGCGACCCCGAGCCCGCCGTGACCCGCGGGGTACATGACCCAGGCGAGTCCGGCATCGAACTGGTGGCCGCGGAACTCCGCGTAGCTCTCTGAGGTGGGATCGTGGTCCGCGAGGAGGGTGTCGAGGGCAGCCTCGACCTTCTGAAGATCAGCGTCACTCATAGTGTCAGTCTGCCTGACAGAAGTTTGGTGTCCAAACTCAGACCGGGGGTGGCGCAAGGGCGCGGATGACTCGCCCGAGGAAGGCCGCCATCTGTTCTCGCGTGACGAGATCGTCAGGGGAGTAGGTGGTGGTCGAGGTGCCCGTCGTGATCCCCAACGTGTAGATCAGGGCGACGTGAGGTTCGGCGTAGTCCCCGAGCTCGATGTCGGTGAACGGATGCTCACCGCCGGGTTCGGTGTCGGGGTGCAGGAGCAGCCAGAGTCTGCACAGGAATGCTGCCATCTGGCGGCGAGTCACCAATCCGTCCGGGTCGTAGGTATCCGGCGCCGTGCCGGTGGTGATGCCGAGCTCCCAGATCAGGTTGATGTCTGCGGCGGCGAAACTCTCCGGGTCGACATCGATGAATGGGTGATCCCCGGTGGGTTCCGCCTCGGGGTGGACGAGGCGCCATACGCGAGCGAGGAAGGCCGCCATCTGTTCTCGGGTGACGACATCGCTTGGTGAGTAGGTCGTCGGCGAGGTGCCGGTCGTGATGCCGAGGTCGAACAGCAGGCTGACATCGGCGGTGGCGTAGGAGCCGAGTCGCATGTCCTGGAACGGCGCTGGGGCCAAGTGGGCGTCGCAGGGTTCGTTGACCACGGTCGCGCTGAAGTAGTCGACCGCCGCGGCGAACTGGTCGTGGTGGACGGCATCGATGGTTCCCGGCGGTTCGTCGATCAACGTCTGGAGAGTGGCGTAGGCGGCCGGGTCGTGACCAGCGGCGCCGGCAAGCATCAGCAGCGTGGCGGTATCGGCGAGAAGACCGCTGTCGGGGTCGGCAATGGCGATGGTGGGCAGGGTGTCAGTCGATACGAGGTCGCTCACCACGGCGACGGCCTCATCGAGCTGGGTACGGAGCTTGGCCTCGTCCACGACCGCCGGTGTGTCGCCGAGTGTGGCGATGCACGGCCCGACGATGTCGGAGAAGGCGACTGAGGGGAACGGGCCGGTGCTGAGCACGGTCGCCGTGGGACGGGCCAATGCGCTGCCGCTGAGCTGGTGCAGCACCAGGGCCCGGCTGGTGAGTGGGTCGCCGAGCGTCGGCCATGATGAGTGCGCCGTCAGCGAGACCGTCGTGTCGGGCCGGAGTCCGAGCGTTGCGTTGGCGCCCGCCACGCCGTAGTCGAGTGCGGCGACGACGTCCGTGCGTGCCGCGTCCTGGTATGCGGTCAACCAGTCCCGGACAGCACCGCCTTCGGCGTCGTGGTCGTCCCAAAAGGCGAAGAGAATGGTGCGTCTCGGCGCGACCTCAGCGTTGGCGAGCTCGGTGGCGATCTCCAAGACCAGAGCCGTGCTTGCTGCGTGTGCGGTGGCGCCGGGGCAGGGGATCGGCGCCTCCTCTGTGCCGCAGTTCGCGGTTGACGTGTACGACGTCGACACCATCACGGTTTCCGCCGCGAGGTCAGTGCCCGGGATCCGAGCAAACACGTTGGTGCCGTCGGCAGTCACGTCGAGGTAGGACGCCGCAGCACTGGTGCCGTCGAGCGCCTCGGTCGTTTGGGCAAGCGTGGCGGTCAGATGGCCGAGCGCTGTCGCGGGGGCACTGAGCGCCTGCACGTGGGCGACAGGATCAGTCTCAGCCGGGCGGTCCACACAGTTGGTCGACACGAAGACCTCCTGGGGATCGATGACGTTGCCATCGAACGTGATCTCGGTCTGCGGGTAGCCGGCGTTCCGCAGCCGCCACCCCTCGGCGACCTCCATCTCGCGGCTGTCCCAGTACTCGAGGTGAAGATGGGCATGGCCAGTGGCGTTACCGGTATCGCCGATCAACCCGATCAGGTCGCCTTGTTCCACGACGTCGCCGCGCTGATCGACGCCCGCGGGAATCGAGTCGTGGACGAGATGCACGTAGCGGACGGTGTAGTCGCCGTAGTCGATGTCCAGATAGGTGCCCGCGCTGACGTGGAGACCGACATAGGCGACGACGCCATCGCCCTGGGCGAGTAACGGCTGGCCCAAGTCGTGCTGCCGGTCCGGCCACACCAGCGACGTGCGGTTGATGTCGAGATTCCAGTCGTTCTGCCCGTGTCCCGAGCGAGTGCCACCGACCCATTCGGTATCGCATTCGAACGGGGCAGGCAGGAGTTGAAAGTCGGCTTCGGTGTGAGCGGAGGCGGCCCCCGGCACCAATGCGAGTCCGCCGGAAAGGAGGGCGAACGAGGCGAGGGCCGTGAGAAGTCGTCGAAGGATCATGCAGTCTCCGGCCCGCTGCGGTGGTAAGGGTACGCCTTCTATTCGTCACGCGCATGTCGCGCGGTTTAGCGTTTCCTGCCATGAGCACTTCACTCGCCGATTACCGGGCCGCCTACGAGATCGCATTCAACGAGATCACCGGCCTCACCGCCCACCTCAGCGACGAACAGTGGCGGGTGCAGTCGCTGTGCCCAGCATGGACGGTCCGTGAGTGTGCCGCCCATGTCATCGGCGTGGAAACCGTGCTCGCGGGATGGGCTCCCTCGCTCGAAACCCCGCCTCCGTTCGAAATCATGAGTCCGTGGATGGAGCAGGCCGCCGGAATGAGCGGGGTCGACTTCAACACGGCGATCGCTGACATCATGGCGGCCCGCGTGGTCGAGCTGGCGGCCTTGGCTGACGGTGTGGTTGCTGCCCCCTGCATCACGCCGGTCGGTCCGCAGACCTACGGCGACTTCCTTCGCATCCGTGTCTTCGACATGTGGGTGCACGCCCGCGACATCGGTCTGCCGCTCGGGGTCCAGCTCCCTGATGGTGGCCCCACCGCCACGATGGCCCTCGACGAGGTCCACCGCTCGATGGGCTACATCATGGGCAAGTTGGTCGGGCTCGAGGACGGGATGAGCGCAACCGTGCACGTCACCGGAGGGGTCGAGCGTGACATCCACGTCGCGGTCGCCGGGCGTGCCGCGCTGGTCGATTCAGTCGACAACCCGACAGTGGAGCTCACCGCCGACGTCGAGACGTTTGTCATGCTCGCTTGCGGGCGCGTGGATCCTCAGGAGCGCATCGACGCCGGTCGCATCACCTGGGCCGGAGCCGATGACTGGGGCGACAGAGCCGCTCGCAGCCTCCGTTTCACGATGTAGCGCTGACGCTCAGCCCGCCGCCATTGCCATCGCGGCGTAGATGGCGACACCGTTCTTGAGTGCGTCCTCGTTGGCGCGCATCAGGTTCGAGTGGTTCGGCGCCGCCGTCGTGTGGTGTTCGTCTTCGGGACACACGCCGAGGAAGGCCATCGCTCCGGGCACATGCTGGAGCACGTAGCTGAAGTCCTCGGCGCCCATGATCGGATCCGCCATCAGCGCGAAGGACTCCTCGCCGAGCACTGCGTGGGTGACGTTGCCGACCAACTCTGCCTGGTCGTCGTTGTTGACAGTCACCGGATAGCCGGACTCGATGTGGGCTTTGCACGAGCACCCGTGTGCGGCTGCCGTGCCTTCGGCCACCCGTACGACATTGCGTTTCAGTGTGTCGCGGGTGGCTTCGTCGTGCGATCGAATCGTGCCCTCCATCCACGCCACCGGCGGGATGATGTTGTTCGTGGTCCCGGCCCGGACATGGGCGACGGTGACGAGTCCGGACTTGGCGGCATCGAGCGATCGTCCGACCATCGTGTGCAGGCCGGTGACGGTGGCGGCCAGTGCGGGGATGGGATCGGTGCAGTTGTGCGGCGCTGATGCGTGGCCGCCGGCACCGTGGATCGTGATCTCGAACTTGTCAGCGGATGCCAGCAGGGCACCGGCCCGCGTGGCGATCTTGCCGGCCGGGCTATTGGCTGTGACGTGGATGGCAAAGGCTCGATCGACACCGTCGAGCACACCTTCATCGATCATGTACTTCGCGCCATGAAACCCTTCTTCGCCGGGCTGGAACATGAAGCGCACCTTGCCGGTGAAGCTGTCCTTGTTGTCCGCCAGCAGTCGGGCAGCGCTGGCCAGCATGGCGACGTGCGTGTCATGGCCGCACGCGTGCATCTTGCCGTCGTTCTGGGACTTGAAGTCAAGCGGGAAGTCTTCTTGGAGGGGAAGCGCGTCCATGTCGCCGCGCAGCAGCACGGTCGGCCCCGGCTTTCCGGAGTCGAGGTCGGCCACGACCGATGTGGTCGACGTGCCGAGGGTGATGTCGAGGCCGAGCCCGGTCAACGCGTCGGTGATCCGTTTCTGGGTACGCGGCAGGTCGAGGCCCAGCTCGGGGTCTTGATGGATGGCGCGGCGCAGTTCGATGGTGTGGTTGTCAATGGCGGCGGCGGCAGTGGCGAGGTCGGGTCCGAGGTGGGTCGTCATGCCCCGAGATTGCCGCGTGAAGTCGCTGATGGCAATCTGCTGCCGTCGGTTTCTTCGCTGATGTGGTGGCCAAATGGGGAGCGACGTATCGTCGGGTCATGAAGCTTTCGATGATGCTCAACTACTCCGGCGACCCACGCCTCGCCGCCGCCGAGGCCCGTGACCTCGAGTTGGCCGGTATTGATCTGGGTTGGGTGGCCGAGCTCTACAGCTTCGACTCGGTTTCGATCCTCGGCTATCTCGCGGCGATGACCGAGACGATGGAGCTCGGTTCCGGCATCTTCAACACCTACTCACGCACGCCGACCACGATCGCCTCGACCGCGGCCGGCCTCGATGCGGTGTCGGGTGGGAGGTTCATTCTGGGGCTGGGAGCCTCGGGGCCCCAGGTGATCGAAGGCTGGCATGGCCTCCCCTACGACAAGCCGCTGGCGCGTCAGCGCGAGATCATGGACATCTGTCGCAAGGTCTGGCGTCGTGAGGTGGTCACCAATGACGGTCCGATCTACAAGCTCCCTCTTCCTGAGGAGGAGGGTACGGGTCTGGGCAAACCCCTCAAGCTCATCAACCACCCGGTGCGCAGCAACATCCCGATCTATCTCGCCTCCCTCGGCCCGAAGAACGTCGAGTTGACTGCCGAGGTGGCCAACGGCTGGCTTCCCGTCTTCTACTACCCGGAGAAGGCCGCCGATGTGTGGGGCGACGACATCGCTCGGGGCGCGGCCAACCGTGACCCCGAGCTCGGCGAACTCCAGGTCTCGGCCGGGGGCATGCTCGCCATCACCGACGACAAGGAACAAGCCGGCAAGATCCGCGATATGGGCCGGTTCATGACTGCGCTCTACGTCGGGGGCATGGGGGCGAAGGGCAAGAACTTCTACAACAACATCTTCCGCAAGTACGGCTACGAAGATGAAGCCGAGCAGATCCAGGATCTGTACCTCTCCGGCAAGAAGGACGAGGCGATGGCGTTGATCCCGCAGGAGTATCTCGATGCCACTGCGCTCGTCGGGGACGAAGGCTGGGTACGCGAACGAGTCGAGACCTACCGCGCTTCTGGTGTCACCCATCTCCAGATCACACCGATGGGCGAGAACCCGCTCAGCGACATCGAAAAGGTCAAGGCCTGGGCGAGCTGAGCTCCTCCAGGTGACGG
The DNA here is from genome assembly GCA_029263175.1 of Acidimicrobiales bacterium. Taxonomy (GTDB): domain Bacteria; phylum Actinomycetota; class Acidimicrobiia; order Acidimicrobiales; family Aldehydirespiratoraceae; genus JAACCU01. Next base: position 44,310 of record JAJCXZ010000077.1, read on the forward strand.
TCGAGTCCGGAGAGGGTGTTCCGTAGCGTCTTGGTTACGCTCTTTCGCAGCGCCTTGTCGAACATCCAGGTCGAACCGCGCCGGGGTCCGAGGGCCATGAGATAGGTGACGCGGCAGCGATCAGGGCTGAGCTGCTGGATTGATACGCGTTCGTTCAGCGATTCGAGAAGTGGTGGCGCACCTCGGATGTCGAGTGCGGTGAAGCTCCATTCCTTGCCTGGCTCCCAGACGATGAACTTCTCATCGACCACGACCCGCCCGAGGCTGACGCGGCGAGTCGATCCGAGGCCGTCGTCGAGTTCTCCGTAACGCTCGACGTTGGTCATTCTGGGGAACCATGTCGGCCAGGACTCGTGATCGGCGAGCGCGGTGAAGATCTCGTCTGGCGAGGCGACGATCTCACGTGAGGCGCTGATCTTGACCGGTGCGCGATCGGTCCACTCAGGGGACTTTGCGGTCATGGCCATGGCGACATCATGGCCGACTCGGCTACTCAGCGTCGATGACGTCGCTCGCCGTATCTCCGAGCAGGTAGCGAGGACCGTTCCCCAACTGGGCGGCGACATCGCTCGGGTTGTACATCGCGCAGCGGTCGAGGGAGAGACAGCCGCACCCGATGCACGCGTCGAGTTGATCGCGCAGCGCCTCGAGGCGGGCAATCTGTTGGTCGAGCCGGGGCCGCCATGTGGTTGCCACGCGGTTCCAGTCATCATGTGTTGGTGTGCGCCGGGCCGGGAGGGTCTCGAGGGCCTCGGTGATCTCGGCCAGGCTGCGGCCGACGGCCTGAGCTGCAGTGATGAACGCGATCCGCCGAATGGTGTCGCGCTCGAATCGGCGCTGGCCGCCGTCGGTTCGAGTCGAGCGAATCAGCCCGCGGTCGTCGTAGTAGCGGACCGCCGAGGCGGCGATCCCGCACCGTTCCGCCACTTGTCCTACGGTCATCATCTCAGAATCCCCTTGACTTCAAGCACACTTTAACTTCTACCATCTGATACATGACAGTTCAGGATCATCCAGTGGCCAGTGAAACGAGCACCCGTACAAGCACGGCCCATGTGGCCGATCTCGATGACCTCGCCGTCGGCGACATGAAGATGGCCAGGGTCGGGCAGCGTCGGGTCGTGGTGATCCGCACCGCCAGTGGGGTGCATGCCCTCGACAACGCCTGCCCCCACCAGGGCTTCGGACTCGTGACCGGCGCCCTCGACGGAGAACTCGTCACCTGCCAATGGCATAACTGGAAGTTCCGCGCCGACACCGGCGAGTGCGTCATGGGCGAGGAGAACGTTGCCTGTCACCAGGTTGAAATCTGTGACGGTCGCGTTGAGGTCACTGTCACCGAACCGACCCCGGAGGAGGAGCGTGAGCGCCTCTGGCCGAGCCTGCTCAGCGGCATCGAATCGAACTACATGGGGCAGGTCGCCCGCGACACTGCCCGCCTGCTGGCCAACGACGCCGACCCCCACGACATTGCCTGGGTTGGCCTCCAACATTCCTTCCCCCGCGAGGAGTGGGGTCCCGGTCACGCCATGGCGACCGCCGTCGACTGCATTGCCTGGGCCGACGACCGTGCCGGCGATGACCGGACCCTGCCCCTCGTGCAAGGCCTCGCCGCGCTGTCCGAACCGACTCGCGGACGGCAGCCCCGACCGACACCTGACCCGGCGGCCGGTGATCTGCTCACGTTGATCGAAGCCGAGGACGCAGATGCGGCGATGGCGGCGGCGCGCCACCTCGCGGCAACCAGCACGATCGACGAAACCAGGCGGTTGTTCATCGAGGCTGCGTCGATGCATCACCTGAGCTACGGGCACGGGATCATCTACACCCAGAAAGCGTTTGAGCTTCTCGAGCGGACGGGGTGGGAGCATGCCGACGTCGTCCTGGCCCAGCTCGCCCTTGCCACCACTTGGGGCACCCGAGAAGACACGCTCCCGTACATGCGAGATGCCGTGGCGACGGTCCGCGATGCCGATCTCGCCGCGCTTGCCGCGGTGCCCGTCGACCCGGCCTGGAGCGACGTGGATCTCGTCGATGACTTGCTCGAAGCCACAGATCCACCGATCGCGAGGGCCATTGCCGTGCTCGAGGTCGGTGCCGGTGTGGAGCGTCTGCTCGACGCGGTCACTTTGTCGGTGAGCCGGAGGTTGCTGCGCTACGACCTCGACATCGAACTCGACCTCGAAGACAACTTCGGCTGGCTCGACATCACCCACGGCCTGACGACATCGCGAGCTGCCCGTTGGGCATATCTCGCCAACCCCGGCCCCGACACCGTGCGACAGGCACTGTGGGCGGTTTGGCTCGCATATGACACGGGTCGCGCCGAGCGGCGAACGAGCGTGGCCGCCGAGCCGACGATCGAAGCCGAAGCCGGCGACATCGTTCGATTGATTCGCCTGGGCGATGTGGATGGCACCCTGGCCGCCATTCGAGCGGCCGGCCCTGTCGACGCGGGGGCGGCGTTGATCGACGCCGCGCTGGGCGACGGTTCAGGCGCATTCATCGTCGTGGCTCATCTGATCAAGATGGCCAAGGCGTCGATCGAAGAGGCCGAGGCCATCGGGTCCGATCTGCCGCTACTGGCGACTGGCCGCTTCCTTGCCGCCCCTCGTCTCGAACGGTTCGTGACCCGCAACGTCGGCGAAGCGATCGACTTCGTTCACACCGGCCGTCCGCCCCAGCGCTAACGGGCGAAGTTGGCTGCGGCGAACTCCCAGTTCATGAGCTTCTCGATGAACGTCTCGACATACGCGGGACGAGCGTTCTGGTAGTCGAGGTAGTAGGCGTGCTCCCACACGTCGATCGTCAGCAGCGGTGTTTGGCCGTGCTTGATCGGCGTATCGGCGTCGTCGGTCTTGACGATGGCCAGGCCGTCGTCCTCGCGCACGAGCCAGGTCCAACCCGAACCGAAGTTGCCGACAGAATCAGCCGCGAACTGCTGCTTGAAAGCATCCACGGAACCGAAGCTGGCATCGATGGCCGCGGCGAGGGGCCCGGAGGGGTCGCCACCGCCGCTGGGGCGCATCGAGTTCCAATAGAACGTGTGGTTCCAGACCTGAGCAGCATTGTTGAATAGGGCAGGGTTGGAGGCACCGCCGGGCTCGGCCGCGGCGATGATCTCCTCGAGTGATGCGTCGGCGAGGTCGGTGCCCTCGATCAGCCCGTTGAGATTGTTGACGTAGGCGGCGTGGTGCTTGCCGTAGTGGAAGCTGATCGTACGATCCGAGATGTGCGGGTCGAGTGCGTTGTCAGCGTAGGGAAGCGGGGGGAGAGAGATAGCCATAAAGCAAGGTTAGCACTGGCTAAAAGCTTCCGGCGCGATCTCAGTGCAACCGACCCACGAATGTTGCGAGCGGGACCGGATCGCTACCGGACGTCACCCACAAGAGCACGAGATGATCGGTGGCGTGGCGTACCCAGAGTGCGTCGGTCCCGTCATCGGCGATCAGGGAGAGGTGGATTCCTGGTCCCGGGCTGTAGCTGTCGAGGGGTTCGTCGTCTGACCACTTGGCCTTGGCCGCGAGAAGGTACGCATCGCTCGCGTCATCGCCTCCTGCCATGATCCACACATCGGCGAACGCGATTCCGGTGTCACCGACGGAGCGGGCGGCGAAGGGTTGGTTGGTCTCCGCGGCCGCCAGTTCGATTGTCCCGAATGTTGCAGTCGTCGGGGCGCCGAGTTCGAAGGGCAGGTTCACCGAGGCCAGGAGCGCGGCAACTCGCTCGATTCCCACGTCGTACTCGACCAGGTCGAGCAGGTCGCCGGTCAGAATGCTGATCGGTGGCGCCTCGTCCCATGGCGATGAGATCGAGCCGACATCGCGTGCTGCGCCCTCCTCCGCCCCGGTGACCTCCACAGGGGCAACCGTGGACAGCGGGATGTCTTCGGGTCGTTCGGTGATGGGCGCATCGGACTCGGCTCGAATGATGGTGTCGGTCGGCGCAGGGAGCGCGGCCGGTGCCGGTTGTACCGGCTGGCGGTTCATGTACAGCCATGCCCCGAGGGCGCCGACGATGACGACGAGCACAACGGTCACCAGGATGCCGAACTGGCTGCGATCGAGATCCGTGGCCCAGCGCGACGGGGCCGGCGGAAGTGCGACCACCTCGACGGGATCGCGCTCGCTCTTGCCGCAGATATTGCAGATCGATCCCTGCAACAACGCCTGGCAATGCGGGCAGCTGGGCATGCCCTTTACAGTCATGCCTTCATATCGGCGCGCTCAGCGACGATCTGAGCGCCGCGTATCGAACCGCGAGGACTACTCTGCGGCCGATGGTGAAGGCTGCAGTCTGTCGAGAGTTCGGTGCCCCGCTCGTGGTGGAGGACGTGGAGGTGGCCCCGCCGGGCTTCAGCGAGGTCCGCGTGGCGGTGAAAGCCTGCGCCATCTGCCATTCCGACATCATGTTGGCCGAAGGTTCTTGGGGCGGCACGCTGCCCGCCGTCTACGGACACGAGGCGGCCGGGGAAGTCGAATCAGTCGGCGCGGGGGTCGACAGCGTCGCCGTCGGTGACCGAGTTGTGATCTCGCTCATTCGATCGTGCGGTCATTGCCACGCTTGCGTGGCCGGCATTCACACCAGTTGCAGCGGCGAGTTCGGCATCGATTCATCAGCCCCCCTCTCGGGATCCGACGGAGAGGCAATCGTTCATGGACTCGGCACCGGCACCTTCGCTGAACTCGCCGTTGTCGATGCATCCCAGGTGGTCGCCCTGCCTGACGATATTTCGTGGGCGAGCGCCTCCCTACTCGGCTGTGGTGTCATCACCGGATTCGGGGCGGTCGTGAACACGGCCAAGATCGAGGCCGGAAGCCATGTTGCCGTGATCGGTTGTGGCGGTGTCGGTATCAACTCGCTGCAGGCCGCGGCGCTCGCCGGCGCCCACACGGTGATCGCCATCGACCTGGACGCTGACAAACGCGACGGAGCGTTTGAGTTCGGCGCGACCCATGCGGTCGACCCCACCGCTCCCGACGCCGTGGACCTTGTGAAGGCGCTGACGGACGGCCGCGGCCTCGACTATGTGTTTGTCACCGTGGGGGCGAAGCCGGCCATCGAGTCCGCCCAGTGGTTCTTGGCCCCCGGCGGCGCCGTGGTGATCGTCGGTATGACCGCCACCGGCGTGAAGCCCGAGATCGACACCACCATGATCGCCGACTCGTCGCAGCGCATCCTCGGTTCCAAGATGGGATCAGGGCGCCTCGCCATCGACATCCCCAACCTGGTCGACCTGTATACCCAGGGCCGCCTGAAGCTCGACGAGCTCGTGAGCGAGACGTACTCACTCGACGAGATCAACGATGCGATCGCATCGACCAAGGCGGGTTCAGCCCGCCGCAACGTGATCACCTTCCCGTAGGAGCTGCCATGAAGATCGCTGAGTTCGAGACCTTTGTCGTCGGCAATCCGCCACCCCACTTCGGCGGCCGCTACTTCATCTTCGTCAAGCTGGTGACCGACGACGGGATCGTCGGCTACGGCGAGATCTACACGGCAACGTTTTCACCCGACGTTGTCGCCCACATGGCCGAGGATGTGATCCAGCGTTGGTTCGTGGGCTCCGACCCGTTCCACATCGAGCGCATGTGGCGCAACACCTACGGCTCGGGCTACACGCTTCGTCCCGATGTGTCGCTCGGCTCGGTGCTGTCGGGTATCGAGATGGCGTGCTGGGACATCTGCGGCAAGGCCGTCGGCAAGCCCGTCTACGAACTACTCGGCGGTCGGGTGCACGACAAGCTCCGCAGCTACACCTACCTCTACCCGCCCGTCGGCGACGACGTCCACGCCACCCCGTTCTACGAGGATCCGGTCGCGTCGGCCGAGGTGGCTGCTCGAGAGGTCGAGCGTGGCTTCACCGCCGTGAAGTTCGATCCGGCCGGTGCGTACACGGTCTACGACGGGCACATGCCGCCGCTCGAGGCGCTCCGTCGTTCAGAAGAGTTCTGCAAGCACATTCGTGACGCAGTCGGCGACCGAGCGGACCTCCTCTTTGGAACCCACGGGCAGTTCACGGCCGCGGGCGCGCTTCGCCTCGCCAAACGGCTCGAGCCCTACGACCCCCTCTGGTTCGAGGAGCCGACACCTCCCGACAATGTCGACGAGATGGCACGAGTCGCCCGCGGCACGTCGATCCCGGTGGCCACCGGCGAACGGCTGACCACGAAGTACGAGTTCCACCGAGTGCTCGAAGCCGGAGCGGCCGCCATTCTCCAGCCCGCGCTCGGCCGTAGCGGCGGAATCCTCGAGACCAAGAAGATCGCCGCCATCGCCGAGGTCTACTACGCCCAGATTGCGCCTCACCTCTACTGCGGACCGATCGAGGCGCTCGCCAACATCCAGCTCTCAACCTGCATCCCCAACTTCTTGATCCTGGAATCGATCCAGACCTTTGGCGGGTTCCACGCCGAGCTGCTCACTCGGCCGATCGAGTGGGACAACGGCTACGTGATCCCGTCAACCGAGCCCGGGTTGGGCAGTGACCTCGACGAGGCGGTCGCCCGGGCCAACCCGTGGACCGGCTCGGAGCTCCACCTCACGATGAAGTCGACCCCCAACCTCCCCGACGGCAGCTGACCATGGCCGCACCGGGCGCGATTCCCCACACCTCGTTGGCCCACTTGCCGACACCGCTCGAACCGCTCAAACGTCTCTCCGCCGCGCTGGGCGGTCCCCGGATCTGGGTGAAGCGCGACGACGCCACCGGGCTGGCGATGGGTGGCAACAAGGTCCGCAAGCTCGAATACCTGATGGCTGACGCGGCCGCTCAGGGTGCTGACGTGGTCATCACCACCGGCGCCACACAGAGCAATCACTGTCGCCAGACGGCCGCCGCGGCCGCGCGACTCGGTGTCGAGTGTGAACTGCTGGTCGAGCATCGTTTCCCCGACTGGCCCGAGGCCTACAACGAAGGCGGCAACCTCCAGCTGGATCGTCTGTTGGGCGCCACCGTGATCGATCTCGAGCTCGGGGCCGGCCGCACGCAAGCCATGGAGGGTCGCGCCGCTGAACTCCGCGCCGAGGGCCGCACGCCCTACGTCATCCCGCTCGGCGGATCCTCGGTGATCGGCGCTATGGGGTATCGCACCGCGGCCGTGGAGCTCCTGCGCCAAGCCGACGACATGGGCGTCGAGCTCCGCGAGGTCGTCCACGCAACGGCCAGCGGCGGTACCCAGGCCGGTCTCATTGCCGGATTGGCGATCCGTCGTTCCGACGTCCCCGTCCTCGGTATCTCGGCCGGCGCGCCGACGAGCTATCTCGCGCCGGTTGTCCGTGAGCTCGCCGAGGGGGTCATCGCCCGCATCGGCATCGACCGCGAGATCGGCGTCGACACTGTTGTGGTCGACGACGACTATGTCGGCGAGGAGTACGGCATTCCCACCGCGGAGATGCACGAGGCCGTCACCATGTGTGCTCGCCTCGAAGGCCTGCTCCTCGACCCGGTCTACAGCGGCAAGGCCATGGCGGGCTTGATCGGTCACATCCGCGCCGGCCGCTACGTCGCTGACGACAACGTCGTGTTTGTCCACACCGGCGGAACCCCCGCCCTTTTCGCCTATCGCTAACGCACCGGGCTGACGGTTGCGGGGGTGGGACGCCAGGTGCCGCTCAGGGCGAAGGCGATGCCGCCGCAAGCGCTGATGCAGGCGCCGACGATGTAACTGGTCTGGTAGCTGGCTGCATCTCGGAGGTAGCCGAGGAGAAATGGCCCGCCGGCGATGCCGCTCGTGACGATCAGCTGCATGAATGCAAAGATCCGGGGATAGCTGGTGACTCCGAACGCGGCGGCCACGATCAACGGTTGCAGCATGAGCAGGTTGCCGATGGTGGCGCCGAAGAGCACGGCGCTCAAGACGAGCATGAGCGCCGAGTCGGCGAAGGCGAGCAACACCAGCGCCACTCCCTGGAGCAGTGCCAGCGCGGTGGTGAACTTCATGATCGGCATCTTCTCGACCACCACACCACCGATGAGCCGAGCGACCACGCTCGTGCCCGCCAGCGCGGACAGCGCCAGGGCACCGGTGGGGCGGTCGATCCGTTCCGTTCCGAGCTTCGCGATCTGTGACAAGCCACCGACCTGCGATCCCATCGAGAGCACGAAACCGATCACGATGACCACAAAGAACCGCGTGCGGATCGCCGTGTCATAGGCGACGCTGGCGGTGACCTCGGTAGCGGTCTCCGAGTCAGGTGCGTGGATGACGCCATCGGGCACGGTGCCGCGACTCTCGGGATTCGGCCACATCGTCGGCAGGGTGATGGCCACAAGTGCAAGGAAGATGATGGCCAGAATCGGTGCCGCGTCGGCGAGACCCCGGGTATCGATGAGCGATGAGGCGATCTTCGTCAGCGTGAGCCCGCCGACGGAAAGACCCGTCGAAGCGACCGAAAGCGCCACTGATCGACGGGTGTGGAACCAACGGGTGATCAGCGTGGTGCCGGGTACGAGCCCGCAGAGAGCGAAGCCGATCGCGAACACGGCGTACACGCCATAGAGCTTGGGAATGGTGTCGATCGAGCCGAGAGCGAGCAGCGATCCCGAACTGATCAGACCCCCCGCTCCGATGACCCAACGGATGTCCCGCGTCTCGATGAGCGGGGCGATCAGTCGACCGGTGATGCCGGAAACCACAAAGAACATCGACGTCGCCAGAGAGACACTGGTGGTCGAGAAACCCTGTTCATCGGTCAGCGCATCGAGGTAAACGGCGAGGCCATAGAATGAGAGTCCGGCGCTGGCGACAAAGAGCACGAAGACCGAGGCGACGACCCACCAGCCCGCAAATCGCTTCGTGCTCTCGACGGGTGTCGTGGTGGGGGTGGTCACGCCGCCAATAGTGACTCAATCACCTGGGCAACACCGAACTCAGCATTGGTCGATGTGAGCTCGTCCGCCACGTCCTTGGCCTGATCGACTGCGTTCGCCATGGCGACGGAGCGTCCGGCCCATTCGAGCATGGTGAGATCGTTGTTGTTGTCGCCGAACGCAATCACCTCATGGGCGGCGATGCCGATCTCGGCGCACAGCCGGGCGAGGGAGGCCCCCTTGTCCGCGCCGGGCGGCGTGATCTCGACGAAGTCGGTTCCCGACGACGCGACGTTGTGCTCCGGGTGGGCGTGATCGGCGACGTGAGCGATCAGGTCGGTCGACGCAATCTCGGGATGGATCACGAATATCTTGCCGATGCCGTCGAGGCTGGTGTGGTCGCCGACCTGCGCGGTGCGGGCCTTGCCGTCCATCGTGAAGCGACTGAGCTTGAGAAAGTTCTCATCGAAGACCAGGCGGTCCTCGAGCTCCCAGCCGAAACCGGCGTCTTCGAATTGTGAGAGCACTCTCGAACGAAGGTCGTGCACAGGGTCGGCGTCGAACACCAACCGTTCTTCGAGCACGCCGGTGTGCATGTTGAGTCTGTGGCCGCCGTTCGACCCGATGAACCAGTCGAACGTAGCGCCCGTGCACGTCGCCATCGCCGCGCCACCGAAGTGGCTGCGACCGGTTGCCGCGGCGACGATGATGCCTGCCTCTCGAGCAGCGTTCACTGCAGCCGCAGTGCGAGGTGCCGGCCTGTGGTCGGGTCCGAAGAGCGTGCCGTCGAGATCGGTCGCGATCAGGCGAATCGACACTGGATCAGATTCCGCCGCCTAAACCCTGCCGCCTAGACCATGCCACCGTCTTCACGAATGAAGACCGGCTGATCACTCTTCGAGCGTTCGGCGTCGTAGCGGTAGCCCATACCGGTGAACTCTCTGAGGGCGCGGACGGAGCTGACCCGTTCGCGGATGATCCATCCGGCCATCGCGCCGCGGGCTCGTTTGGCGAAGAAGGACACGATCCTGTGGTCACCGCCGTCTTTCGAATCGAGGAAGACCGGCGCCACCACCCGAGCATCGATGTCGCGGGCCTTCACGGAACCGAAGTACTCGTTCGACGCGAGGTTGATGAGGGCGTTTGCGCCCGGGCTGGCGGCCAGGTCCTCGTTGAGCACGTCGGTGATCTCGTTGCCCCAGAAGCCGTAGAGATCCCTGCCCTTCGGCGTCTCGAGTGACGTACCCATCTCCAGCCGATATGGCTGCATCAGATCGAGGGGTCGAAGAACGCCGTAGAGACCCGACAGGATCCGCAACGTCTTCTGCGCATGCGTGTAGTCGCGTTCACCAAAGGTGCCCGCTGGATCCATACCCATGTAGACGTCGCCGGTAAAGGCGAGAAGCGCGGGCCGGGCGTTCTTGGTGGTGAACGGTCGCTCCCAGTCCTGGAAGCGCTCATGGTTGAGTTCGCCCAGCGCAGCCGACACATGCATGAGCTTCGAAATGTCGCTCGGCGACTTCTCGGCCATGACCGAGACGAGCTCTTCGGAGCGATCGAGCATGCGGGGCTCGGAGTGCTTCCTGGTGGGCAGCTTCGACTCGTAGTCGAGCGATTTGGCGGGTGAAACGACGATCAGCACACCTCTGGTCTACCCGGTGAAAGAAATGATTGCCCACTGGGACGATGCCGACGACGGAATGTGGACCGGCGTGCGGGAGCGCCCGGCTCCCGGCTGACGTGGTCGTCAATCATCGGGTCGCGTCGCAGCCCACGCGCGAAATCCGCCCGCGAGGTCAGTGGCTCGAGGAACTCCGAGCAGTTGCAGCGTGACGGCGGCGATGCTGCTGGAGAAGCCGTCGTTGCACACGACGACGATCACCTCTTCCGTGTCGACCCGGGGGTCTTTCAGCTCCGCCGAAGGGGCCACCCTCCACTCGAGCAAGTTGCGCGGAATCACGATTGCTCCCGGGAGCTCGCCCTCGGCCAACCGGTCGATGGTGTCGCGCGTATCGACGACGAGTGCGCCCCTCTCCATCGTTGCCTCGAGATCAGCGGGCTGAATGCGGGTGAGATGCGTGCGGGCTTCGGCCAGCCAGGCGTCGATCATGTTCGACTATGGCTTGGCGGCCAGCACCAACATGCCGGGACGGTCGAGCTCGGCCATGTAGTTCGAGCGAGTCTGGGAAATGATCCGCCAGTGACCGGCGGTCTCCAGGGCGGCGAACCGGTCGGCAAACCCGTCGCCTTCGTACGCCATGCCATTCATGTAGAACGCGGCCACGCCGCCCGACACGATCGTGCGCATCAACTCGGGGAGATGTTCGGGTGCGAGGTGGCCGCCCCCCATGGCTCCCACGCACATGAGTGCGTCATAGGTGCCGTCCTCGATCGGAATGTCAGCAGTGAGATCGATGGTGAGTAACTCCCGGTAGACGGGCCGGCCATCGACCGACTTGGCAGCGGCGAGCTCGAGCATTCCCTGGGAGAAGTCGGCACCGTCGATCGTGGTGAAACCCCGCCGGGCGAGTTCGACGGCGGCCAGACCGGTGCCACACGCGTAGTCGATCACGGTGGCAGTCGCCCCGACGTGGTCGACCAGCGCATCGGCGACGAGCCCGGGCGAGAGGTAGCCGTACTCCGTGAGATCAGCCTCGTAGTCCTTGGCCCACTGGTTGTACACCCCGTCGGACCGGTCGCCGTACCCCATGGTGGAGACCCGTTTCAGCGGTCCCTCTCCGTAATCTGCCATGAGCGAAATCTAGGGCTTGTCACAGGCTGGTGCCGAAGCGTGTGTCCATCACGGTGGCGGTGAGCGTGGCGCCATCGGCATCCACGGCGAAAGTGGTACCCGCCTCGGCACAGGCGACGGGTACCAGCGCCAAACCGACATTTCTGCCGAGCTTGGGCGAATGGGTGGCGGTGCGGACCTGACCGACGAAGACGCCACCGGAGTGCGCCTCCCACGGATGTTCAGGCCTCGGCATCTCGCCATCGAGGGTGACGTTGACCAGGCGCCGTCGTGTCGACGGGTCTGCGTGCCGAGCGATCAGCGCCTGCTTGCCGACGAAGTCGAAGTCGTCGTCGAGGTTGACGTAGGCGCCCAGACCGGCCTCGATCGGGTCAGTGTCGGGGTCGGTGTCGCTGGCGTAGGACAGCAGGCCGCTCTCGATTCGTTCCATCTGATGGGGCGCGCCGGCGGCAATCCCGAAGGGCGCACCCGCTTCCATGACGCGATCCCAGAGCGTTTGCCCTTTGGTGCTGTCGGTGAGGAAGAGCTCGACGCCGCCCTGGCGGCTCCATCCCGAACGGCAGATCACCATCGGGATTCCGTCGAGATCGACCGGTCGGTGATGGAAGAAGCCGAGGGATTCGACGAGCTCATTGCCGAAGAGCGCGCGTATGACCTCGTCAGCCTTCGGACCCTGGATGGCGAGCGGTGACACGTCGGGTTCGAACCCGTGAGCGTCAAATCCTCCGGCCCCGGCGATCCCCTTGACCCAGTGGACCATGTCGCTGTCGGCAATCGAAAACCACCAGCGGTTCTCTTCGAGGCGCAAGGCGATCGGATCATTGATCAGGCAACCGTCGTAGTCGCACATCGGTGCGTAGCGGGCCCGCCCGACTCTGAGATCGGTCAGGCGTCGAGCAGACACCAGCTGGGCCACCGCGGTGGCGTCGGGTCCGACGATCTCCACCTGGCGTTCGGCAGCGACGTCCCACAGCGATACCCCGGTCTTGACCCGCTCGTACTCACCGATCGGGTCGCCGTAGGACGTCGGCATGAACATGTGGTTGTAGATGGTGAATGACGTGGCCCCAGCGGTGACGGTGGCATCGAAGAACGGCGATTTCCGCACCCTGGGGCCGAAGACGAGACCTGTCATCAGGCCACGATAGCAAGGTGATTAGCCGAAGGCTAAAAGATCATTGAAAGTGAGCGAGGATCCGCCGGGTGGTCGCCGGGAGGTCGGTGGTGACGGCGGAGACGTAACGATCGGGCCGCACCACCACTACGGCGCCGTCGTCCAGCATTCCCGGGAAGAGAGCAGGGTCGGCGGTTACCGCCTTCGCGCCCAGGTCCGCCCATGGTCCGAGGTCGGGAGCTGTCGCCCCCACGACCGCCCAGCCGTCGCCGAGATGTTCGTCGAACAGCACGCCGTCAACGCTCGGCTGGGGAAGTGGGTGGCCCACGCGCGGGTGTGATCCGTCCACGACCCCGGCCTCGAGATGGGGGAATGATCGCCCTCCGCCGTAGCCGGCCTCGTACGACTCGGCGCCGCCCTCGGCGATCGCGTTGATGAGTCGTCCGGCATCGGCGGCGTGTTCGACCTGCCCGGCTGCGTGGGGTCGGCGCTCGAGGTCGTAGGTGTCGAGCAGGGCCTCGCCGGCGAGCCCGTGTGCCACCTGGGCGAGCTTCCACGTCAGGTTCTCCGCGTCGCGCAACCCACTGCACATGCCTTGACCGTTGAACGGTGGCATCTGATGGGCCGAATCTCCGACCAGGAACACGCTGCCCCGCCGAAACGACTCGGCCACCGTTGCGTGGAACCGATAGACGGCGGCTCGATCAACCAGTAGCTGGGCGGGGCTCCCCCACGGAGCGAGGAGTTCGGCGATGCGGTCTGGGTGGAGCATCTCGTCTCGCGTCTCGTGTTCGCCGAGTTGAAACTCCCAGCGCCGACGGGTGCCATGGCCGGGAACGACGGTGACGACCCGCTCGGGGTTGCAGTGCTGTTGGGCGAGTGTGCCCAGGTCGAGTTCGGCGTCCAGCTTCGTCGTATCGACCACCAGCCACGGTTCGTCGAAGCCCTGATCGTCGAGCACGACACCGATCAGGCGACGAACCGTGCTGGACGCTCCGTCGGCCCCGATGATCCAGCGAGCACGCAGGGTTGTGCCGTCGCGGAGCGTGACCGTGGCGTCGGTGTCCGGCTGGTCGCCGGTGACAGCCGTTACCTCCGCCCCGAGCCGCATCTCGACCCCGGTCTCGACTGCTGCGGCACGCAGGAAACGTTCGACCGACGGCTGATCAAACGACACGATCGGGTAGTGACCCGACGGTCCGCGGTGGTCGGGTGGGAGCTCCATGCCGATGACTCGGTTGCCATCGGCATCGAGGAACTCGGCGCCACCCATCGGGGTCGAGCAGTCACTGAGCTGGTCGCTCTGCCCCGCGTTCTGGAACAGCCGCTGGATCTCGTCGTCCATCCCGATGGCGCGGGGCAGCGGATAGATCTCGAGATCACGGTCGACAGCGACGACTGACAGGCCTCTCTGGGCGGCGCGCAGGCTCGCCATCACGCCGACCGGTCCACAGCCGACCACGATCACGTCGGCATCGTGGGCGCTCACGCCGGCACGTAGTTCGTCAACGATTCGATCGACTCACCCGCGGCTCGACGAGTCACGAGATCATCGGGGTCGAACGACACACCGATCGGGTTCGCGGCGAACACGTCGCTCGCCATGAACACCGCGGCCTCGTCGACTCCCATCGTGTCCACCTGGAGCTCGCACTGTGTGCCGTCGGGATCGGCGAAGTACATCGACAAGGTCATGCCGTGATTGATCGGTGCGATCGGCCTGATCCCCAATGCCTTGAGTCGTTCGTAGGTGGCGAGCAGGTCGTCGAGCGTGGCGTAGGTGAAGGCCACGTGTTCGAGGCCCGAGGTGTTGCGCTCGTTCTCGCCGACGTTCGGGTTCTTCAGGATGGCAAGGCGGTGGTGCTCGTCGTCGTAGGTGAGGAACGTGAGAAACGAGTTCTCGTGGCGGGGCTCGGCGCCGAGCACGGTGGACCACCACGCCACGACCTCTTCGTAGCGGGCGGTGCGCAGCACGATGTGGGCGAGCTTGGTGGGCCGGATCACGGTCTGTTCGCTCATGCAGAAGTTCTATCAGGTGTTGTAAGTTTGATCAATTGATACTAGAACTTGTTTGTGACAGACCTCATGGCCACCCCATCCGCCGGGCGCTCTCGGGTGAATCGCGGATCCGAACAGGTACGCGAGCGCCTGATCGAGTCGGCTATTGCTGAGTTTGCCGCCCATGGCTTCGAAGGCTCATCGGGTCGCCGCATCGCCGCCGAGGCCGGCGCCCACCAGTCCCAGATCAACTACCACTTCTCATCGAAGAACGACCTGTGGAAGGCGAGCCTCGAACGGCTCCTGGCCGAGCTCGACTCTGCGTTGGCCAGCAATCTCGCCGCGGTCGACGAGTCCGATGCCCGAGCGCGCTTCTCGGCCTCCGTTCAAGGGTTGGTCCAGTTCGCCGCCCGCCGCCCCGAGCTCAACCGGATCATGATGCACGAGGGCGCGGCACCGGGAGATCGGCTCCGCTGGCTGGTCGACAACCACATGCGTGGCCGTCACGCCGACCTCATGTCGGCCTGGGATGCGCTCACCGCCTCCGACGATGCCGCGGCCGTTGATCGCGATGTCGTCTATCACTCACTCGTCGGTGCTGCGTCCCTCCTGTATGCCAACGCACCCGAGGCGGTGTTGCTCGGCATAGGGCCGGCAGGGCGCGACCTGGTCGATCGACACGCGGCCTCGGTGGTCGCCATGTTCTTGAAGCCCTTGAATCACTAGGAGACCCTGATGGGATTTCGGCTCGCAACCATCGACGATCGAGCTGTGCTGATCGACGGCGATCACTGGCACGATCTGGCCGCCGCTTCACGTGGCCAACTGAGCGGTGACCCGATGGAAGCCATTCGTCGGCACGTCGAGCTCCATGAGTTCGCGGCAGAGTTGGGCGGCCGTCAGCCCGCCGGTTCGGTTGCCGATGCCTCGTTCGGGCCGCCCGTGCCTCGGCCGAAGAACTCCTTCGGCATCGGCCTGAACTACCAGGCCCACGCCGATGAAGCGGACATGGAGCTTCCGAAAAACCCGCTCGTCTTCACGAAGTTCCCGAGCTGCATCGTTGGTCCCACTGCCGACGTCGAGCTCCGCACGGAGACGGGCGACTACGAGGCCGAACTCGTCGTCGTCATCGGCGACGGAGGTCGCGACATCCGGGCGGAATCGGCTTGGGACCACGTCGTTGGTTTGACCATCGGTCAGGACATCTCCGATCGTCGCCTGCAATTCGCGGCCAAACCGCCGCACTTCGATCTCGGCAAGTCGCGCGACACCTACGGGCCGATCGGACCAGCGCTGGTGTCCACGGATCTGATCGACGACACGACGGACCTCACCGTCACGTGTTCGATCAACGGCGAGGAACGTCAGAACGGCAACACCTCCCAGCTGATCTTCGACGTACCCGCACTCATCGCGTATATCTCCGCGATCCTCACCCTCGAACCTGGCGATGTGATCTTCACCGGCACGCCAGAAGGCGTTGGCGCGATGCAGGGCAAGTACCTGGCGCCCGGTGACGAGATCGTCACCACCATCACCGGCCTGGGGTCAATGACGAACCGCTGCGTGTAGCGGTTCGACGCGTCCGCGGACGCGTGGCAGGCACGGCTGAGATCTCGACTGTCAGACCCCCTTCGTACACTCAGTCGAGCGGAGCTCGACCAGGCCGCTTTGCCTCCCACCCCAGTGAGAGAACACTTGGGCGGTCCAAACCAGGTAGTCGTGTTTGGAGAGTGTCGTGGGTGTTGCCTGTGCCATCGGAAGCGACATTCGGCCGAGGCCAGTGGGTAGTGGGAAGTGGGTAGTGCCAGACTGCGCCCATGAACATTCTCACTGCTCTGCGAACCAAGCGAGACACCCGTGCGTACACCGACGCGCCGGTTGATGACGAGGTGCTCGGTCGGGTGCTCGATGCGGCGCGGATGGCTGGTTCGGCGAAGAACAAGCAACCCGTACGGCTCGTGGTGGTCACCGATCACGACGACAAGGTTGCGCTGAGCGCCACGGGCGATTTCGCCCAATGGATTCATGGGGCGCCGATCGTGATCGTGGCGTGTCACGAGAGCGGCGGAAGCGTGCGGTTGCAGTTCGACGTTGGGCGCCATCTCCAGAACCTGATGGTTGCAGCCCATGGCGAGGGCCTCGCCACCTGCCCCGTCACCATTCATCGCGCTGATGATGTCGCCGCAATTCTCGGTGTGCCAAAGGGATTCGAGGCGTCGATGTTCGTCACCCTCGGTTGGCCGGCCCCGGGCGGCGAAGCCCCGGCGGCCATTGCCGGCCCCCGTCTCGACATGGATGACTACGCCATGCGTGGTCGCTGGACGGCAGCCGAGTAGCTGATGCACACCGGTCGAGGCGACGCCGCGAAACGAGCGAGGACACGAGCACTGATCCCGGTGTCAGCTGATTCGTCCGACGCGGGATGCGGGTTCTGCGTCGGTGATGACTTCGAGCGGTTCAGCCAGGTCGACGATGTGTTCAGCCGATCACGCTTCGATCCCGAGATTCACAGCGACAAAGCCGACCGCTTCTACTCGACCTATCGCCGCCCACTCGCCGATTGGCGGGCAGCCAAGGGGTTCCAGCAGAACGACTACGCCTTCCGCAACGCCACCTGGCACGTGGCCGATGTGTTTGCCGAGATGTATGAGGACGATGATCGTCGAGATGGTTTCCTCGACCCCCTGTCGATGTTGCGCGAGGGCGCCACTGAGCGCCACGAGATGGGGACGCCTGAGCGTGCCGCCCAACTCTTGAAGCACGCGGCCGCCGCCGCGGGCGCTGACCTCGTCGGGGTCACGGCCTACGACCATCGATGGACCTACACCGAACGGTTCTCGGTTCAGACCGGTGGCGCCAAGCCCAACGATCTGCCTGAAGATCTCGACAACGTGATCGTGATCGGCCAGGCCATGGACTCGACGCTGATCGACACGGCCCCGTCGGCCTTGTCCGGGGCCGCGACCGGCATGGGTTACAGCCACGATGCGGTCGTGCTCCTGACCTTGGCGCAGTACATCCGCAACCTCGGCTACCAGGCGATCCCGAGTATGAACGACACCGCTCTCGCCATTCCCTACGCCATCAAGGCAGGTCTCGGTGAGTACGGCAAACACGGGCTCGTGATCACCCCGGAGTTCGGCACGAGCGTGCGCTTCGGCAAGATCTTCACCGATCTGCCACTCGTCCATGACCATCCGATTCGCTTTGGCGTGAAGGAGATGTGCGAGATCTGCAACGCCTGCTCGAAGGGGTGCCCGTCCAAGGCCATCCCTGACGCGGCGCCGTCGACCGATCGCCACAACAAGTCGAATCTGGTCGGTGTGAAGAAGTGGTCGATCGACGGCGAGAAGTGCTTCAACTATTGGTCGAAGATCAACAGCGACTGCTCGGTGTGTGTGCGGGTCTGCCCGTATACGAGGGACTACACGCGGCGTCGCAATCGTGCCTGGCAGAGACTGGCGGCGTCACCGCTGCGGCGGTTGGCACTCTGGATCGACCGAAGGCAGGGCGGAGGTGAGCGTCACCAGACCGAGGACTGGTGGCCGGCCGGGTAGGCGTTGGGTCAGGTCGCTAGAACCTGATCGTTGCCATCGTCACCGGCTCGGCGACGCCGGGCCAGGTGCCCGCCAAGTGTGGCGAGGCGGGCTGGGGGCCGGGTTCGAGCACGTAGTGGAGTTCGACGTCGGTGGCGTCGGATGCGCCGCCGCTGCCTTTCACGTGGACGGTGTTTTTGCGCTCGATGGTGCCGTCAGGTGTGAGGATCTCGAGCTTGACCTGGGAATCGCCCTCGATGATGGTGCGGATCAGTTCGGCCCGATAGACCGGGTCGCCGAAGCCGTTGTAGACCCATCGGGTCCCGAGTGCCGAGTGCTCCAGCGTGGCCACGAACCAGTCGTCGGCTCCTTCGAGAGGAGCGGCGCGGTAGGTGAGTGGGATCTGCAGCGTGCGGCCATCACTCGCGGTGATGATGTGGGTCTCGATGCCGACATCCCCAGCCGGGTCGTCGAAGCGGTAGGCCCCGAGTAGTGCCAATTCGGTGTCGGGCGACAGGTCGAGCTCCGCAAGGGTCGGGATGTACGCCTGCAAGAGCTCGAGCTTGCTCGGGCGGAGAGTGGCCTGGTGGAGGATCGCCATGCTCGGACCCTAACGGAGGCGAGACTGTCGGGGATGAGTGATCAAACAGCCATTCGAACCGAGGATGATCTCGAACGGATCATCGGTGCCCCGAGCGAGTTCGTGCGAACGAAGGTCATCGATGCGCTTGATGACGTCATGCGGGAGTTCGTTGCCCGCTCGCCGCTTGTCTTCGCGTCAACCATCGATGAGGACGGCCGTGTGGACGTATCACCGAAGGGCGACCCGCCGGGCTTCGTCGAGGTCGAGGACAACGGCGATCTGCTGATCCCGGAGCGGCCCGGAAACAAGCTCGCCTTCGGGTTCCGCAACATCCTGCGCAACCAGCAGATCGGACTGATCTTCCTCGTACCGCAACAACGTGAGACCCTTCGGGTCAAGGGGATCGCCACCCTGCATCACGATGCCGAGGTGCTCGACCGCATGCAGGTCAGCGGCAAGTCGGCGCTGCTCTACACGCGGGTGCAGATCGAGGAGTGCTTTTACCACTGTGGGAAGGCGCTCATTCGGTCGAAGCTGTGGCAGTCGGCGGGGTCCGGTGAGGCAGCGGAGTCTCTGGGTGCCCGAAGCCTCGCTGCTCTTGGCGGCGAGCCGACTGCCGAATCAGTGGTGGCGATGGAAGACCTTCTTGAGCAGGGCTACGCCGACCACCTGTACTGATGCAGCTCTGACTGGAGCCGGTGTTGGACCAGAGGCCCGAACCCCTATGGTGTCCCGATGGCTACCTACGAATGTCCCTCATGCGGAATGTCTGTCAACGCCACCTGTGGTCACTGCGACGCGCCGCTGGTCAACGACACCTTGGTGAAGGACGACGGTTCTTCGGTCGGGATCTCCGTGTGTCCCAACGGTCACGGCAAGATCAAGTCGCCGCTGTGTTGCGGCGCCGACATGACCTGCTCCGTCGCCTGACGGAAGCTCCTCAGAGAGCGGGTCACGAGAATCGAACCCCTGCTGTCTCAGTCCCACAATGTCGGTGTGTAGGTCACGGGTTTCGGCGCGGGTCGGCCATGAGGCACCGGGCCGCACAATGACTCCAGCAAGCCGGGCCAATCGAAGGCGTCACTGATCTCGGAGGCCTTCAGTTCGACGAGACGACCGGGGTCGACGTACTGAGGGATGATGAGGTCGAGGATCTTCTCGATGTCGTTTCGGAATCGCTCGTTGGTGCTACGGACGCCGTCGGCCCGGAGTGGGATGTCGGGGCGAAGCCGCACGAACATGTCGTAGGTCTTGGACCAACGAGCCACGAGCGGTTTGACATCGAACGGATCCTCGCCACCCGTGGCCCTCAGAAAGTAGGCGAAGTTGTCGACCACGGCCCGATCGAGCACCAGCACATCGGCCCGGTTCCGAAGCTCCAGCTCTTCTCGGATCTGGGCCATGATCACCCAGAGTTGCGCCTCGGGCGACGCCCCCTCATTCAGCCCCAACGGACTGAAACGCACCATCTCGCGCCCGACCTCTACGCTGCGACCACTTCGTCCGACCGCCCCCGCGAATGAGTGCACGGCATTCGTCTTCCGCACCGAGTGCGAGCCGATGAAGGCAATCTTATGACCGGTCGACATCACGCCGGAACCTAGCGTCCCGCCGATCTCGATGCGTGTCCGTATCCCTGACCAGGGCTAACGCTCTGCTGTGGTGAGAGAGAGCGGGTGACGAGAATCGAACTCGCGTATTCAGCTTGGGAAGCTGATGTTCTACCATTGAACTACACCCGCGGTGACGGCTGATCGTAGCGCCGCTCGGCGGTGAGCGTGCGAAGTGAATCAGTCGACGGGCGCGGCCCAGCGCAGCATGGTGCCGCCGTCGGGGTCGCCGGTGACTTCGCAGGTGCCGTCGACTTCGATGGCCCGGTCGACGAGGTTTGCGAGGCCACTTCGGCGTCCGGCGGTCTCGGGGAGTCCCCGGCCGTCGTCGCTGACGCGGATGGTGACGACGTCGTCGGAGATGGTCACCGAACAGGTGGCGGCGAACGCCTCGGCATGACGGGCGACGTTGGCCAGACCTTCACGAACCACCGCGCAACAGTGATCGTGGAGTCGTGCGGGGACACCGGTGTCGATCGGCCCGCGGAAGGTGACCGAGGGTTCGAAGCCGAGCGATGGTGTGAACGTCGCCGCGATCTGGACCAAGCGGGCCCGAAGGCCGGTGTTGTCTCGCGATGGGCCCGATGCCATGTCGAAAATGAGGGTGCGGATCGATCGGATGACTTCATCGAGAGTGCTTACGCTGCCGTCGATCCGGCGCGCCACTTCGTCGTCGGTCACGAAAGGGAGCGTGGCCTGAAGACTCATTCCGAGTGCGAACAGTTCTTGGATCACAGTGTCGTGCAGGTCTCGGGCAATGCGTTCGTGGTCTTCGGCGAGAAGCCGGCGCCGGGTCGCTTCGACCAGGCGCTGCTCAACGGCGTCGTGTTCGGACATGTCGCGGATGGCGGCGAGTGTGAGATCGCCGTGTCCGAGCGGAGAGAGAGCAATGCTCACCGGGAAGGTGAGGTCGCCGCGGCGAGCGCTGAGTCCGCGCCCGGCGCCCATCGGGCGACGACGGGGGGCGTCGGTGAATCCGGCCCGAAGCGCGGCGTGAGTGGCGGCGATGTCGGTCGGTACGAGAGCCTCGACGGACATGCCGACGAGGTCGGGATCAGTGATTCCGAAGAGGGCGTGAGCCTGGTCGTTGGCAGCCCGAATCACACCGGCCACGTCGACGAGGAGCAACCCGTCGGGAGAGGCATCCCAGATGTCGATCGGGGCAAGATCCTTGATGGGAAGGTCGCTCACGAGCCGACTCTACGACGAACACTCCCCTCAACCCCGAAGCGGCTGCGGAGCGATTCCTGGGCGACAGCCACCAGCAGCCCGCGGACTGCTGAGACGATGGCGCGGTGGGCGAGGCTGGCTTCGACCGCGCTGCGGGGCGGTTCGCTGCCGAATTGGTAGCGCCCGAGTATCTGGAGGTCACAGCGTTCGGGGCCATGGGCGGCGAGTTCCAGGTCCGCATCCAACGTGGGCACGAGGCGACCCCCGCGCGATGTCCAGTCCAGGTGCATGACGGCAGCGCTGGCGCGAACACGGGGTGGTCCGAGGTGCACCTCGAGCCCCGTCGGGTCGAGGTCGGCGCGGGCCAGGCCGGCTTCTGCCCAGATGTCGATGTCAGCGCTCCAGGCCTCGACGGCAAAGGTCGTGCAGTCACGAAGCAAGACTTGGGCGACGGTGCTCAACGCTTGCGCCAAGGGCATCTCGATCGTGACGAAGTCGTGGACGAACACACGGTCACGATGCGTGATCGCGAGAAGTACGAACCAGGGTCGGAGGTCCCGCCCGGGGAAGCTCAGGCGATCTCGGGCGTCAGTTGTCGCGGGCCGATTGCCGTTCTTCGAGCCGGGCGGCCAGGGCCGCGACTTCGGTGCGCCGAGTCATCCCGAGCTTCGCGAGCATGCCCGAGACATAGTTCTTCACCGTCTTCTCCGCGAGATACAGCTCGTCGGCGATCTGGCGGTTCGAGTAGCCATCGCCAATGAGGACGAAGAGTTTCTTTTCTTGGGGGCTGAGCTCCTCCACGAGCAACTCGCCAGAGGAACGGAGCCGCTCGGTGGCGTGACGCACGGTGGCGGGGTCGAGGAGCTGGCGTCCGTCGCGCACGTTGCGGATCGTCTCGGCCAACTCGTCGCCTCGGACCTGCTTCAGCACGAAGGCGGCGGCGCCGGCCATTCCGGCGTCGACGATGGCCCGATCATCGGCAAACGACGTGAGCATGATGCAGGACACCTCGGGGTGCGCCGAGCGGATCTCGCGGCAGACGTCGATCCCGCTGCCCTCGCCCAGTCGAACGTCGAGCACAGCGATGTCGGGAAGTGTCTCGGGAATGAGTGAGAGAGCCTCTGCCGCGGTGCCGGCCTGGCCCACGACTTCCAGGTCGACCTCTGCGTCGAGTACGGCGGCAAGGCCGGCGCGAACCACCGCGTGGTCATCGAGGAGAAACACTCGAGTCGGAACCGATTCAGTCTCTGTCACCCCTAGAGCCTGCCACGTCGTGGCGGCTCTCAGACAACCTGCTCAGGGAACGACGACTATTGGGCAGCGGGGCGAGTGGATCAGCGACGTCGTCGTGGAGCCGAGAATCAAGTGCGAGATCCCGGTGTGGCCGCGAGTGCCGATGACGAGGAGGTCGACATCATCCTCCATCTCCTTGAGGACCCAGCGTGGGTCGCCTTCGGCGATCTGGCAGGTGATTCGTTCCTCGGGAACTCCAAGGTCGGCGCACACCTTGGTCACTGTTTCCTTGACGGTGTTGGTGGCCTCGGCCCGGAGTGCGTTCACGTCGAATCGAGGAACGTCCATGCCGATGGTGACGGGTGTGGTCCACGAGGTGAGGGCGATGATCTCGTCCTCGGGCTTTGCGAATTCGATGGCCCAGGCGAGCGCGTCGGTCGCCGCCGGTGAGCCATCGATCCCGACGAGGATGCGTTCGGCGAGGGGTGTTGCCGAGGGACGCTCCGGTGTCGGGGGGTCGGTTGTGGCGTCGTTGCCGTCAGGCACGATCACCAGCGGGACGGTGGTGCGGTCCGCCAGACGCCGGCCCGCCGAACCCAGAAGGCTGTCGAGGATCGGGCCGTGGCCACGGGTGCCGATCACGAGCGTTCGAGCGTCGCTACTGGATTCGAGAAGGACTTCCGAGGCAACACCGCGACGAACCACAGGGGCTTCGCTCTGAACTTCGGCGAGCATCAGGTCGTAGGCGGTGGCGGCATCTTCTGCGGCTGCCTGCATCTCCGACTCGGGAGGAACGGCCGCGGCAGAGAGAGGTGCGGGGAGCCATGCAATGACCGGGTAGTCCCAGGCAGTGACTGGTCGGATCGGACCAAGCGCATCGGCGTGGCCGACCGCCCAATCGAGCGCGGCCAATGAACCGGCGGAGCCATCGATTCCGACGATGGCGCCTCGTCGTTCTGGTCCCGACGCACTCATGGCTGCACCTCTTCGACGGCCTCAGGCAGCGGCGGGATGCGGCGGCCGGTGATCGTGTCGACGGTGACCCGGATGTGGCGCAGCTTGGCGCCGGCTGCCCAGGGCTCCACCGGAAGGTCCTCGTCGTGCATCACCGCGGGGAGTGTACGGCTCTCGTGGGCCGTGCCGTGGACGACAACGCTCCACCCGCTGTGGCGGGCGGGGTCGAATTCGTCGATTTCGAAGGCGACATTGCCGCCCATCAAGGCCGCCGCGAGCTTGGTTCCTTCAGCAGTTCGAATGACGATCTCATCGACACCGGGATCATCCTCGGTGTCACCATCGATGTGCTCGAGGTAGTAGTTCACCGGGAAGATGTCTGGTTGGTGACCCACCACCACGACGAGTCGGCCGATACCCGACTGACCGAGCAAGCGTCGGCATTCGGCCTCATCGAGGGGTTCGATTTCGCTCGCCGCGGTGGTGGACTTGGTGCTCACAAAGGCAACGTACGACGCGGGCACCGCTGAGGATTAGGGCCGTAGGTCCCCATCGCTCGAGGGTGGCTGAACTGGCCGGTGTTTCGCCGTCTCGTGATGGGGCTCATCCGTGTAGGGTCGCCGTGATGGCCACGCTCGGATTCACCTTCGGCACCATGGGTTCGGGGAAGTCGACCCAGGCTCTGCAGATCCATCACAATCTGCGTGCCCGCGGACTCACCACGATCCTGACGACGCAACTCGATCGGGCGGACGGTCGCGTGTCGAGTCGCCTCGGGGTCTCCGCTGATGCCGAGGTCGTGGAGGCCGGTTCTGACCTCTTCGAACTTGTTCGTCAGCGGGTGAACACCCTGGGTCGTGTTGATGCGGTGATCTGCGACGAAGCGCAGTTCTACCACCCCACACAGTGCGAACAGCTGGCCCGCGTGGTCGACGATCTCGGCGTCGATGTGTACGCATTCGGCCTCCTGACCACGTTCCAGGGCGTGATGTTCCCTGGTTCCGCGCGGCTCATGGAGCTCGCCGATCGGCGCACCGAGATTCAAGTCGAAGCCCGATGTTGGTGCGGTGAACGCGCCACCCACAACGCTCGCTTTGTCGACGGCAAACAGGTCGTGTCCGGAAAGATGGTCGTCGTCGGCGACACCGGCGGCCCGACCGCCGGCGAGGTCACCTATGACCTGCTGTGTCGGGCTCACTGGATGGAAGGCGCCGGCGCTGCTCGCGGCGCCCAACTCGAACTGCTTGACGATGATGTCGCCCGACTGGGCGACCACCCCGATCGGAGCGGACCGATCGAGGTTGATCCCGATCGGGTTCCACAACCCCTGCATGCAACTGCCAACACCTCCGGAGCCAACTCGTGATCTTGTCCGATCGCACCATTCGCGAACAGCTTGATGCCGGTCGCATCATCATCGACCCACTTGACCCCAAAGGGCTCCAACCGTCCTCGGTCGACCTGCGGCTCGACCGATGGTTCCGAGTGTTCAAGAACCACACGATGGGGCACATCGATGTGAAGACGAATCTCGAGGAGCTGACCGAGCTGGTCGAAGCCGTCGATGACAACCCCTTCATGCTTCACCCCGGCGAGTTCGTGCTCGGCTCGACACTCGAGCGGGTGGCAGTGCCCAACGATCTTGTGGCTCGCCTCGAAGGCAAGTCGAGCCTTGGTCGTCTCGGCCTGCTGATCCACTCGACCGCGGGCTTCGTTGATGCGGGGTTCGATGGTCAGCTCACGTTGGAGCTGAGCAATGTGGCGAACCTGCCGATCACGCTCTATCCGGGCATGAAGATCGGGCAGATCTCATTCCAGCACATGACGACGGCCGCCGATGTTCCCTACGGCGCAGAGTCGTTGAAGTCGAAGTACAAGAACCAGCAGGGCCCGATGCCCAGCCGTTACTGGGAGAACTTCGACTAGCAGCTGGCGGTCCGGCCGCCCCGACGGTCAGCGATATTGAGTAGCCGTCACGATCCCGCCGAGGATCATGCCGAGACCAAGTAGCAAGATGCCGTTGCTCGTGTCCCAGATCGAGCCGACATAGTTGAGCAGGATCACCACAACGCCTCCGAGAAGGAGGCCGAACATGACCACGGGCACCCAGGCAGGGCTCGGCGCCATGTCCTCGTGGCCGGTATGACTCACGGTTTCGGCGTGGTAGCCGTCGGGGCGAGTTCCCTTGGGGGTGGTCCGTCCGCCGGAGACGCGACGCTTTGCGGGCTTTTGCGACATGGCGGTGAGGATAGGCCGAATTCGGTCGGACAGGAATCACACGCGTGTGATTATCCCCCGTTCTGTCCACAGGCTGTGGATTACTCGATGGGGGCGACGAGGTCCATGTCTTCGAGGCAGTGCCGCGGAGGAGCCGGCTCTTGGTCAGGCGCGATGGTCATGCGGACCTCGGTTCCACAGATCGAGCAACGAAACCCGATCTTGACCTTGCGGAGCTCGCCGGGCGGGGGTGGCTCGGGAATCGGTGTGGCGAGACCGCGCAGCATCGAGAGACCGATTCGGATCATGAGGTAGGCCGCCCCGATGGCGACGAGCACGTTGAACACGTTCACGACAGCAGCCTATTGCCGGGTCCAGACACTGACGGCCGCACCCGTCATGCCGTAGGAGAGCGCCGCGATGGTGTCGCCGCGTTCGGCGGCGCTGATCCCGTCGCTGCTGAGGCGCAGATCATCGGCCGCTCCGGCGTCCCCGACCGCGAGGGAACCTCCGTGCGGGTTGATGCGTTCGGGGTCGACACCGAGGTCGATCAGGCTTCGGCAGGCAAGCAGTGCGCCGGCTGCGGTGCGCTCCGCCAGGTGCCAATGGGTGATCGCATCGGTGGTGAGGTCAGCGTCACGTAGCGCCGCGGCAACGGCGATGTCCAGCCCGCCGATGGGGTTTCGCGGATTCCCGGCGGCACGTGCGGTGCCGACCAGACGAGCCCCGCCGCTCCGTTCGATGCCCGACAAGATGATGGCGCTCAACCCATCGGCCGGTGGCGCGATCGAAGCGCTGGTGATTGTTCCGGACTCGTCGAACATCGGTGGGAGGTCGGCCAAGTCGCTTGGCAGCGCACGTATGGAGTCCCGTGTGATCGCGGTGCCGCGCTGCACCGCGGTTCCTTCTGCAGGCCGCGCATCGGTGGGGACGACCCCGGTCGGCGATGCTGCGGCCCGACGCTCGTGGCTCCGCCTGGCCCATGCGTCCTGCGCAGCCCGATCGATATCGGTGTCGATTGCGGTTGCTTCGGCCTGCCGAGGCGCCGGTAGGAGACCGCCCTCGTCGGCGAATCGCGCCGCGGGGCCGTCGCCCCACGGGCGGCCGTAGATGCGGCCCAGCGCAGAAGCGCCGGGCGTCACTGCAGAGGCAGAGTGCACGCCGAGGACGATCGCGGCCTCGATCTGTCCTGACGCAATAGCCGCGGCGGCCGCATGCAGAGCGGCGGTGCCACTGGTCTCGCCGCGATCGAGCACCGTGCCGCCGATGTGGTCGGGCCACGCGGCGCTCACAACGATGGCGCGAGCAATGTCGGCGCCTTGCGCGCCGACTGGTTCTTCACATCCGACCCAGATCTCGTCGATGGCGGCAGAGTCGAGTTCGGCGTTGATCAGCGTCGCGTTGGCGATGTGGACAGCTAGATCGACGGGATGCCACCGGCCAAAGGCATCGCCGGCGGGTACGAAGGGCGATCGGGTTGCGCTCAAGAGGAACGGCACGGCGAGAGTCTCCTACACTGCCGCCCGAGACGGGAGATCAATGAACATGGGCCAGGTATTCAACAGCGTGATGTCGGGTGAGGTGCTTGCCACCGACTTTTTCCTCGGCCCTGATGAGGCCAACCTCGGAATCCTGATCCTGCGAGTTGTGGTCGGACTCACAATGGCCGCCCATGGCTACGCGAAGTACTTCTCCGGCGGTCGTATCGCGGGGACTGCCAGGTGGTTCGATTCAATGGGGATGCGGCCGGGAAAGGTTCACGCCAACCTGGCCGCGTCGACCGAGATCGGTTCCGGGCTGCTGCTGGCACTTGGTCTGTTCACTCCACTGGCCGCGCTCGCCTTTGTCGCGCTGATGACGGTTGCCGCCTACACCGTCCATCTCAAGAACGGGTTCTTCATCGTGAAGGACGGCTATGAGTACAACTTCATCCTCGCGGTCATCGCGGTGGCCATCGCCACGACCGGGCCGGGCAAGTACTCTGTCGACTATCAGTTGGATCTGATCGAGAGTTTCGACGGCCTGAGCGGGCTCATCATCGCGGCCATCGGCGGGGTCGGGGCCGGGGCGGGTCAGCTGGTGCTCTTCTACCGGCCACCGGCCGAGTAGCTCAGCCCAACTTTTCGAAACACTCGAGTCCTGCTGAGTCGACGAGTCGGTCGCCACACGTTCGACCGTAGGTCTCGTAGCGGCTTCCGATAGGGGCGTCGCGATAGAGCTCGTCACACGCTTGTGGGTTCGCGGCCGCGCACTGGTCCCAGAGCAGATCGAGAACGGGATCATCGCCGTAGTCGCCGCCGTCACCGACCCGGTCACCGAGGCACTCGAGGATGGCGGCTTCCTGATCCTCGGCGTCGAGGGCACGGATCGAGCATCGAGCTTCTTGCACCGACAACACGGTGCCGCTCTCGGCCGCGCCGTCGATGAACGACTGGACGAAGGGGTCGAGCGCCGCCAGATCCTCGACACATTCGGCGGCGGTGGCGAGCATTGCGCCGTCGGCGTCGGCGGAGAGGGTGCCGTCCACGATCTGTTGGGGATCGATCTCGAGATCGACGATGCCTTGCAGGACGCACCGTTGCTCATCGATCGGAAGATCCGCGCCGACGAGGGCGGCGATGGCGAGTGCCTCGGCTTCGGTGGGGTCACGATCAACGACTCCGTCGTCACTGCCGCACGCGGCCACCACGAGGGCCGTGGCGAGCAGGAGTGGACGCAGCTTCATCGCAGCGTCGGCCACGATGATTGAAGATCAAGCTCGGGAGTGCGCGCGGCCACGGCCCCCCGCACGTTGGCGGATGCGTGGAAAAGGGCGAACTGCCAGCCCGTCGGGTCGTCGCCGACCTCGGGCTCGAGTTCGAGCACCACCCCGTGGCTGTTGCTCGCCGCAAACGAGATCTGGGTGAGCGGTAGCGAAACGCCCATCCCGCGCGCCTTGATGTAGCTCTCCTTCAGTGTCCAGTAGAGGAAGAACCGTTCGCGACGGGCCTCCTCGTCGAGCCGGAGCAACGAAGTGCATTCGTCGGTCGAGAACACGGTGTCGATCGTCTCGTAGATCCAGTCTTCGGGGGTCACGTATTCAACGTCCACCCCGATCTCGATTCCATCAGCGACAACAACCGCGGCCATGTCTCGCGTATGCGAGAGGTTGGCCTGCAGGTCACCGATACCCGGGTTGGTCGGTTCGGGACGCCCCCATGGACCCTCCTCGAAGGTCCACTCGGTCGGGGAGATGTCGGGATGGTGGCGGCTGAGGCCGAGTCGAGTCAACGCGTGGGCAGTGATGAACGTGCGGCGGTCTTGATCGTGACGAAATCGAGCGGAACGGGAGCGCTCGTCGTCGTTCAGCAACTCGAGCATCTGATCGAGCCGATAGCTGGATTCAGGGGGCACAGCGAGCGAAAGGTCCACGACGGTCATGGGGAGGGTGAGGCGCCCTCTCCGGCCATGGTGAGTTCGTCGCCGACTTGGATGCGGCCGGGTTCGGTCACGAGCCCCCCGACGGCCAGGTGGTTGTCGCGTTCGCGGATGAGTGTCTTCAGCACCTCGAGGTTGCGATCGAGACCTGGCTGAGGACGGGTGACCATCACACAGCGATCGATCTGTTTGGTGATCTCGAGCGTGCACGATCCCAGCCGAATCGACCGCTCGACAAGGGCGTCTTCGCCGTCACCGTCGAGGATGACATTGGCCCGAAAGCGGCGTTGATCCCAGTCGCGCAGTGTCGTCGTCGACACCATGGAGACTCGGGTGCGGCCGCTGTCGTGCCAGGCCCCGCCGGGCCCGGTCCAGCTAATCCAGTCGGTTTCGCCGAACGGATCCATGGGATTCTCGAAGACGCCTCCGGCCTCGTCCGCCGCCGCGAGTTCGACGGGTCGACCAAGCCATTCGCTGTAGTCGACGCTCGTGTGCAGCTCGGCGCCCTCCTCGGTCGTAGTGACCGGGTGGCCGTCCAGGAGGCGGCAGGTGGCGAGGAGGAGTCGTGGTTCACGGCGGGCGGTGAGCACGTTGCCGGTTGCGGGATCGGCGAGACCCCAGCCTCGATCCCCGCCGAGACCCGTGACGCCGACCTCTGCGGTGGAGAGCGACTCGCCGCCGATCGACTTGATCGGGTAGCGCCAGATCTGGGAGATACGCATCAGCGCGACGTTACCGCCGAGCCATCGGCCGGGGGAGCCAGTGGCGGCTACGGAGCAGTGATGGCGTAGGTCGAGAGATCGATGGTGCCGATGGCCTCGGCCACGGTCACCGTGTCCGCATAGCGAGCTCGTGCCTGCTCTTGGAAGTCGAGGATCACGCTCTCCACCAACGCCCTCGAAACGAGACCGGCAGCCTGCTCGATGACAAGCGGGTCAGCGGTCGGGTGATTCTCGGCGGTGGCCGGACCAACACTCAGGATTTCGATCAGATGCCAGCCGAACTGGGTCTGGACGGGCCCCACCACTTCGCCCGCTTCGCCCTCGTACGCAGCCGTCTCGAACTCCGGCACGAACGTGCCCGTGAGCTGGCAGCCGAGGTCGCCGCCATCGGGGCCGCTGGGGCCGACTGAGAGTTCCATCGCCAGCTCCGCGAAGTCTTCGCCGGCGGCGTGGCGGTCGAGGGCGACGATGGCGTCAGCTTCCGCTTCGAGAAGGATGTGACTGCTGCAGAGCAGATCAGGCGGATCGAGCGGATCGCGGGTGACGGCCTCCGCCTCCGCCCATCGGCCGAGAATGATGCTTATGAGGATCTCCTCGACGAGCGTGTCGTGGTCGAGATTGGGTTGGCGGGCACGCAGTGCGTCCGCCGTCAGATCGGCGGAATCGCGATCCTCGTCGGTTGGTTCGAGGCCAATCCGATCGGCTTCTTTCGTCATGGCGATTCGCTGGAGCCATGTGCTGACTTCGTCGGCGCGGACCTGAGCAACGGTGGCATCACCGAACTCGAGGATGCCCTCGAGTTCGGATCGGGTGAGCACCTGGTCATCGATCGAGGCGACGACGTCGTCACCGCCCGAGTCGCCACAGGCAGATGCGACGAGGGTGGCGGCGAGGAGCACCGCAGAAATGGTGAGGAAGCGACAACCGAGGTTCACGAGGAAGTGAGGCTAACGCCTCGCTGCGGGTACGCCCGCTATCTCTCTTCGCGGCGGTAGGGGATGCCCAGGCCGGCAGGACTCGGGCTGGGCTGGTTGCGGGCCCGGATCGAGATGACGACCAGCACACCGACGGTGAGGAGGTAGGGCAGCATCGACACAAGGATCGGCGAGAAGTTGACGCCGAACGGCTGGAGCCGACTCTGCAGGGCGAGAGTGAAACCGAAGAGGAGGGCGCCGGCGGCCACACGGCCGGGGCGCCACGCCCCGAAGATGACGAGGGCGACTGCGATCCAGCCGCGGCCCGCGGTGACACCGACGCTCCAGGCGCCTACGACGAAGGTGGACAGGTAGGCCCCGGACATGCCGGCGAGCGCTCCGCCCACCACGACTGCGCCCATGCGCATACCGACAACACTGTGGCCGGCGGCGTCAGCAGTCGATGCGCTCTGGCCGACCGCACGGAGGCCGAGTCCGATCGATGTGCGGTTGAGGACGAACCAGGCAATGACTCCGAGCACAATCGCCATGTAGGTGACCGGTGATGCGGAGAACAAGACGTCGCCGACGATTCGGATGTCGCTGAGCCCGGGGATGTCGACTTCGGCGAACAGCGCCCGGCGGGGGTCGCTCGTGTAGTCGTCGCCGATGAAGTCGGCGAGCCCCAACCCCAGCATGGTGAGCGCCAAGCCGCTGACCACCTGGTCGGCGCCGAGCGCAACGGCGGCGGTGGCGTGCAGCAAAGCGATGGCGCCACCGGCGATCGTGCCGACAAGCAGGCCGACCCAGGGCGAACCGCTTTCGACGCCGCCGATGAAACCGAAGACGGCGCCGATTGCCATCATCCCCTCGACACCGAGGTTGAGAACGCCGGCTCGCTCACTGATGGTTTCGCCGAGGCCGGCGAGGAAGAGAAGGGTGGCGAATTGGATGGTGGCGACGAAGAGACCGATGACCGCGGTCTCGGTGATGGTCAGCTCGGCGAGGATCATGTCGTCACCTTCCGATCCACCAGGCGGATTTGATACGTCGACAACACCGCGGCGCCGATCGCGCCGAAGAGGATCAGCGCTTGCAGGATTGTGGACACGGCCGACGAGACCCCCAGCGTTTGGATGCTGAGCCCCCCGACCTGAAGGGCGCTGAACGCGAGTGCTACCACGGCGACTCCGCTGGGCCGCATGAGCGCGAGGGCAGCCACGATGATTCCGGCAAAGCCGAAGCCATTGGAGATGTTTTCGCTGAGCCGGACCGCTGATCCACCGAGCTCGATCCCGCCGGCGAAACCGGCGACCGCCCCGGACAGCGCCATCACACCGACGACCTTGCGACGCATCGAGATACCCGCGTAGGTCGCGGTCTTGGGCGAGGATCCCGCGATCTTGAGTTCGTAACCCCACACGCTGCGATTCATGAACCAGCCGAACGCCGCGATCAACGCGAGTGCGATGAGCACACCGAGATGAGCGCGTTCCCAGATGATGCCGAGCCTCGCTTGTTCAGGACGAGCGGTGATCTGGGGAAAGCCGAACCCGTCCGGATCTTTCCACTTCGTGGTCTGCAGATAGACGATCAGCCGTATGGCGACCTCGTTGAGCATGAGGGTCGTGATGATCTCACTCACACCGATTTCGGCACGGGCCAGGCCCGGGCCAAGTGCCCACAACGCCCCGCCGAGTGCTGCGGCGAGCAGCATGGCGATTATCAGGATGGGTCCCGGCAGGTCGGGGAAGATGCGTCCGACGAACGTGGCGGCTGTTGCCCCGAACAGGATCTGGCCTTCGGCGCCGATGTTCCAGAGGCCCATCGTGGCCGCGATACTGACCGCGAGACCGGCGAGGGCGAGCGGCACGGCCCGGTTGAAGGTGGCGCTGATGGTGTCGAGAGATCCGAAGCTCCGCTCCCACATGCGTTCGTAGACGTCGAACACGGGGTCGCCGGAGATCGTGAGCAGGATCGCTCCGCCGATGAGCGCGAACGCGAGTCCGAAGAGGAAGGCGATGGGTTGGCCACCGCGGGTTGGGCTTTCGCGACGAGTGAGGACCAGGCGTCTCATGCGTGGGCGCCGATCATCGCTTCGCCGATCTCCGCTCGGCTGGCCTGGCGGGGGTCGAACTCGCCCACGATGCGACCTTCAGACATCACCAGGATGCGGTCGGCCAGAGCGAGAAGCTCATCGAGGTCTTCAGAGATCATGAGCACTCCGGTGCCTTCATCGCGCTGCTTCACGAGGAGGTGTTGAATGGCGCCGACGCCGGCGACGTCGAGGCCACGCGTCGGCTGGGAGGCCACGACCACAACCGGGTTGCCGCTGAGTTCGCGGCCGAGCAGGAGGCGTTGCAGGTTGCCGCCGGAGAGTGAGGCCATCGGATCATCGAATCGACCGACCTTCACCTCGAACCGACTGATGAGGTCGCTGCAGAAGGCCTTGGCTCGATCCCAAGAGAGCAGCGGACCTTGGCGCATGGTGCGATAGCTGCGCATGACGGCATTGTGGGTGACCGGCAGTTTCGGCGCGAGGCCGACACCGAGCCGATCCTCTGGGATGTACGCGAGCCCGGAGTCCACCCGCTCGCGTGTCCCGGCTTTGGTGACGTCGCTGCCGTTGATCGTGACCGAGCCGGATGTCGCGGTCTCGAGCCCGGCGATGGCGTCGGTGAGTGCGCGTTGGCCGTTGCCGGCCACGCCGGCGATGCCGACGATCTCGCCGGAGCGAACCTCGAGGGACAGTGCGTCGACCGCGGTCAGCCCCCGACTGTCGGTGACGGTGAGTTTGCGGACATCGAGCATCACATCGCCGGCAACACCGACGCGTGGAGCTAGGGATTTCACTGCTGAAGAGGATCCCACCATCAGCTCGGCGAGCTGGCCGGCGTCGACGTCGGCGATGGCGATCGATGCCGCGACGGTAGAACCGCCTCTGAGCACGGTGGCCTCGTCACAGAACGAGGTGACTTCATCGAGCTTGTGGCTGATGAAGATGACGGCTCGGTCCTCCTCGACCATGCGCCGCAGCACGGCGCCGAGTTCGACTGCTTCTTGAGGGGTGAGCACCGCAGTGGGCTCATCGAGAATCAGTACCCGGGCATCTCGCCACAGGGCCTTGAGAATTTCGACGCGCTGACGCTCGCCCATGCTGAGCTGCCAGACAGGCCGTTCGGGATCGGCGTCGAAGCCGAAGCGTTCGGCGAGCGCCGCGACCTCGCGGTTGATGGCCGCCATGTCGAGAATGCTCGGCGCGGCGCCGAGCACGACGTTCTCCGCCACCGTGAAGGTGGGGACGAGTCGAAACTCCTGGTGCACCATGCCGATGCCGGCGGCGAGCGCATCAGCGGGCGAGGAGAATCGAACCTCCTGCCCGTCGATGCGGATCGCGCCGTCGTCGGGGAGGTAGACCCCGGCGAGGCAATTCATCAGGGTGGTCTTACCCGCCCCGTTTTCGCCAAGAACGGCGTGAACGGTGCCGGGACGAACCGTGAGGCTCGCCCCGGCGTTCGCGATCACGCCAGGAAAGCGTTTCCAAATGCCGTCGAGTTCGACAGCAGCTGGGCTCATCCCTCAGGGATTTCGCCGATGACACCCTCTACGAAGTAGAACATGCCGAGCAGATCACCATCGTTGGGGACCACGCCATCAGCGATGACCTCGTTACCGTCCTGATCGTTGATCGGACCGGTGAACGGGTCCCAGGTGCCGGCGATCATCTCGTCGGTCCGAGCGTCGATGACGGCGCGAGTCTCGTCGGAAACGTCGGCGGCGAGGCTGCCGATCTGCACGATGCCGTCGTCCATGCCGCCCCAGTAGGCGCCACCGCTGTAGTTGCCGGCGGCAACCTTCTCGATGGTGGAGGTGTAGTAGGGGCCCCAGTCCCAGATCGCCGAAGCGACGTAGGCGGTGGGGGCGAAGGCGCTCATGTCGGAGTTGTAGGACACCCAGCGGGCTCCGGCGGCCTCGGCGGCCTCGCCGGCTGCGGTGGAGTCCTGGTGCATGGCGATCACATCGGCACCGGCGTCGAGCAGGGCCTGGGCGGAGTCGCCCTCAACGGCCGGGTCGAACCAGGTCGAGGTCCAGTTGACGGTGACGGTTGCGTCGGGGTTGGCGGCGCGAACACCGAGGGTGAACGCGTTGATGCCGCGGATGACCTCGGGGATCGGGAAGGCGGCGACATAGCCGACGTTTCCTGATGCGCTGGCGCCACCGGCAGCGAGACCGGTGAGGTAGCGGGCCTGGTAGATGCGGCCGAAGTAGTTCCCGAAGTTGGTGTCGTTGGACTTGTAGCCAGTGGCGTGGTCGAACGCGACGTCGGGGAACTCGCCGGACAGGGCTTCCATGGCATCGATGTAACCGAACGAGGTGGCGAAGATCACGTCGGCGCCGTCGGCGATTGCGTCACGGACGGCCTGATCGAACTCCGGGCTTCCCTCGGGGATGTTCTCGAAGGTGATCGTGGTGGCACCGGTGGCCGCCTCGGCGGCCTGGCGGCCCTGGTCGTGGGCCCAGGTCCAGCCGGCGTCGCCGGGTTCACCGATGTAGATGAATGCAGCCGTGACGGCGGACGCGCCGGACGAATCCGCCGAATCATCCGAGTCCGACGAATCGTCTGAGCCGGCGTCGGTCTCGGCATCGTCGCCGCAGGCGGCGGCGACAAGCGTGAACGCAAGCAGCATTGACAACAGGAGCAACAGACGTCGCTTCATGATGGGGTCCCTCTCCAAGGTCTGTTTTTCACAACAGGAATGTGTGTGGAGCGAAAACTAGGCGATCAGAACACCAAGTCAACTCGGAAACCCGAGGTTTACAGGTCTCGCAGGAACCGGGCGGGTACGCCGCCGACGATGGTGTTGGCCGCGACGTCCTTCGTGACCACGCTTCCGGCTGCAACGACGCTGTTCTCGCCGATGGTGACACCCTTCAAGACCATTGATCGCTGCCCGATCCAGACGTTGTCGGCGAGAACGACCGGCGAGGCGTCAGGTGTTTCGTTGCGCCGGTCTGGTTCAAGGCGATGGAAATCGTTGTCGGCGATCAGGACATGGGTGCCGATCAGACAGTTGGCGCCGATCGTGATCGACTCTTGCGCCGCGATCGAGCTTCCGTAGTTCACGAACGTCTGAGCACCGATCTCGAGCCGGCCGTCATCGCCGACTCCGAGTTCGGTGGTGGCGAGGTCGGAGATGATGCGGACTCGATCGTGGAGGATGAGTTCCCCGTGGAGGTGCAGGACGGGCTTGCCGAAGCAGCGAACCCTGGGGCCCAGTTGGGCGCGGCGAAACGACCATCGGGCTCGGAGGACGGCGCGGACATTGTTCAGTGCAGTCAGAGGATTCGACACGAGGACATCATCGCACGGCGGTACCGTCGGGCGATGCGTTCCATTCGAGTGGGTCAACTTGCTGATGCACTGGACCTGGGGCCGCGAGAATTGGTGGCCCTCGTCGGCGGTGGCGGGAAGACGACCGCGCTGTTCGCGCTCGGACGGCAACTGGGTGGATCGGTGATTCTCACCACGACGACCAAGATGGGTCGCGACCGCGACGGCGGGCGCCGCACACTGTTCGCCCCGACCGACGAAGAGCTACGGTCGGCGCTTGCCACGGACTCGTGCGTGCTGGCTTGGCACGAGGACGCCGTTCACAAGGCGGTCGGGGTGACTCCCGAGACCGCCGATCATTGGCTGGATCTCGCTGACCATGTGGTGGTGGAGGCCGATGGCTCTCGGCGAAAGCCGTTCAAGGCTCCGCTCGACTACGAGCCGGTCGTGCCGGCGGCCACCACTCTTCTCGTTGCCTGTGTCGGTGCGGCTGCGCTCGGCGCCCCGATCGAAACCCAGTGCCAGCGTCCCGAACGAGTGGCGGCCATTGCCGGGTGTGCGATGGCGGACATCCTGACGCCGCGCCGGCTCGCCGCCGTGCTGGTGAGCGATGAGGGGTCCCGCAAGGGTCTGCCGGACGGCGCTCGCTTCGCGGTGCTGATCAATCAGACCACCGTGGCGCATGCGGACTATCTGGCCGAACTCGAGTCGCTGCTCGGCCCGGAGGTTCCGATGGTCGTCGTGGCGCCGTTCTCGCCGGGCGAGTCGCCGGAGGACCTAGACGAGTAGGTCACTCACGTCCCGGCGCAGGTAGCGCCCGTGGCCGGCACGGCCGACGTAGGACCGATGGTCGATCACGAACGAGCCCCGACTGAGAACGGTGCGCACCTGGCCCGGAATCTCGACCCCTTCCCAGACCGAGTGGTCGAGGTTCATGTGGTGGGTGTCGGCGCCGAGAGTTTGGTTGACGCGGGGGTCGTAGATGACGATGTCGGCATCGCTTCCTGGCGCGATCACACCCTTCTGGGGGTAAAGGCCGAAGAGTCGCGCGGGTGTTGTCGAGCAGGTCTCGACCCATCTGGCGAGGCTGATCTCGCCGGCGGTGACGCCCGCGTGGATCAAGTCCATTCGGTGCTCGATCGAGCCGAGACCGTTGGGCGTGACCCGGAAGTCCTCGGAGCCGAGCAGCTTTTCGGTGTCGCAGAACGGGCAGTGATCGGTGGAGACGACCGCGAGTTCGTCGCGCCTGAGCCCCTGCCACAGGGTGTCGTGGTTGTCACGATGGCGCAGCGGAGGAGAGCAGATGTGGCGCAGCCCGTCGATGCCGGGCTGGTCGAGGTGCCCCTCGATCGAGAGGAAGAGGTATTGGGGACACGTCTCCGCAAACACGTTGAGCCCGCGTTGGCGCGCCCACGTGACCTGCTCGAGTGCGTCGCGGGAGGAGAGGTGGACGATGTAGAGCGGGGCACCTGCCACTTCGGCGAGAGCCGCGGCGCGATGTACGGCTTCACTCTCGAGCCGGCTCGGTCGTGTCCGGCCGTGCCAAACCGAACCGGTGTCACCGCGCGCTGCCGCCTGATCCCGCAGGACGTCGATGGCGATCCCGTTCTCGGCATGCATCATCGCCATCGTCCCGAGCTCGGCGCAGCGTTGCATGGCTCGCAGGATCTGGCCGTCGTCTGAGTAGTAGACGCCGGGATAGGCCATGAAGAACTTGAAGCTGGTGAGCCCTTCGTCGACGAGGGTGCCCATCTCCTTCAGCGCGATGTCGTCGACATCGCCCATCGAGAGGTGAAACCCATAGTCGATGGCGCAGTCTCCGTCGGCTTCGCCAAGGCGCTCCTCGACGGCATCGCGGACGTGCATGCCTTTCATCTGGCCGGCGAAGTCGATCACCGTGGTGGTGCCACCCCACGCCGCTGCTGCGGTGCCAGTGGCGAAGGTGTCGCTCGACGTCGCTTCGGGGCTCATTGGCAACTGAAGGTGCACATGGACGTCGACCCCGCCGGGCACGACGTAACAGCCGTCGGCATCGACCACGCGGGCACCTCCGGCTTCCGCGGCCATGGCGGCCGCCGAACCGGGCGCGACCACGGCCGCGATGAGCTCGCCTTCGACGATGACGTCGGCCGCGGTGACTCCACTGGTGGAGATGACCCGGCCCCCTCGGATGACGACGATGTCGGCGCTGCTCATCAGGCCGACGTTACCGCTGTCGGCCGAGCAGAAGCCCGATCTGGCGCATCTGGGCGACCAGGGTTCCCGTCGAGTCCCAGATGCACCCCGTTTCGATGATCCGGCCACCCTGGGAGTCCTCGGTGCGGTTGCGCACCTGCAACCATCCGGCGGCGGGACGACGGCGGACATGCACCGTCAGCTCCAGGGTCGGCACCCATCCCACGAGCCCGTGGGTGGCGAAGATCGAGGGAGGAGAACAGTCGGCGAAGAACGGTAGGGACAGTGTGGTCGGTTCGGTTCCGTCCGCGAAGCGGACCCATCCGTCGATGACGGGCTCGTCGAGCGTCCCAGCGTTGGCGAAGTCGGGATGCAGGCGGATCTCGGCCCGGGACAGCAGGGGGAGCGCCACGCCCTGGTCGCTACCCGACCGCATGACACATTCTTCGGGCGGAGGAATCTCGGGGGCGGGGATCGTGACGTCCACCGATGGCCCCATATTGGTGTCGAGATCGGCGAATGCCGCCATCGTTTCGAATCGGGTTTTGCCGGCCTGGTGCATCGAACCGCGAAGCGAGCTTGCGAGCCGTCCCGGTTTCAGCAACCGGGCACGAATCTCGGCCTCCGAATCAGCGAGTCCGGGCCGGAGATAGTGCGTGGTGACGGTGACCGGGTCAGGTTGCTCGACCAGCGACGCCATGGCGCGCAACATCGGAAGAAGCAAATAGCCCCCGTTGGGGTTCTCGCCGATGTTCCAGGCCGAAGACAGTTGGGTCGACCAGATCCCTTCGCTAGTCGGTGATATCTGAGTCTCGAGCTCGAAATGGGACTGCAGTGACATGGGTCAGCTCCCGCTGTGCCAGGTGGCCGACACGCCAGCCGCCTTTCGAAAGACGAGTCCACGCGGGCCCCGGCTGTGATCGTGATCAAGTCGGAGGCCCCGGAGGACTCGGAGGACAGCGGTGACCGCCGCGATCGTCTCTGCGCGCGCCAGATGGATTCCGAGGCAGGCATGCGGGCCGTACGCGAAGGTCGTCGAGAGCCGATTGTTCGGTCGGTCGATGCGGAAGTCGTCGGGATCAGCGAACACCGCCGGGTCGCGGTTGGCCGCGGCGAGTGAAACCTGGACGAAGTCGCCCTTGCGGATCGAGGCGCCGCCGAGCTCCGTGTCGCACGTCGCATACCGGTCGACGGCGGAGGCAGCAGGTTCGAGCCGCAGCGATTCTTCCACCGCAGCCGGGACCAGCGCGGGGTCGTCGAGGACGGTTGCCAGCTGGTCGGGATGGGTGAGGAGATGGAATAGGGCGTTCGCCGTCGCTCCCTCGGATGTTTCGATGGCGCCGAACATGATGACGGCGACATTCGAGGCGACTTCCGTAGTTGTGAGATCTTCGGCCGCCCCAGCGAGGAAGCCGGCCGGGTTGTCGGTGACCGTCCTGCGTACGGCGGCGGCAAGCGCGTCGTTCGCCGCGAGACTCTTGTCCTTGTCAAGCCCGCCGTAGATGATCGCCTCGACCTCGGCGACGATGGTGCGGTACCAGCCGAGCACCTCATCGTCGTCCACGCCCGACAGGCCGAGCGTGCGCACGATCGTCGACACGGCGAGCGGGGCCGCGATGCTCGAGCGGAGTTCGGCCCGGCCCTGATCGGCGATGGAGGCGACCAGTCGATTCGCCTCGGTGCTGCACCAGGCGATGGTGTCGGCGAGAGCGTTGGCCGTGAATGCGTTGACGAAGGGAGCGCGGTGACGATCGTGCGTGGCGCCGTCTGTCGACAACATGGATGGCCCGACCACCTGTCCGGTACTGAAGCGCGGGTCGTCGACGGTGAAGGTGACGGGATCGCGCATCGCCTTCACGGCAGCTTCTCGCTCGACGATGACCCAGCCGTTGACCGCTTCGACCCAGACGACCGGTCCGGCGGCGCGCAGCTGATGCCAGACCTGATGCGGGTCGTCTTCGAGGTCGTCGAGCGTGACGGCACCAAGAGGGGACATGTGTCAGTCCGCGGGTGGAACGAGCACGAGTTTGCCGATGAAACGCTTGGCGAGGAAGTCGGTCTGGGCCTGAACGATCTCCGAGAGCGGGTAGGTGCCGGCGATGATGGGTTTGATCTCCCCGCGCTCGATGTAGCCGACCAGATTCTCGAAGACTCCGGCCTGCTGGTAGGTGCTGCCCTTGAGGGTGAGATCCTTGAGGTAGAGATCCCGAATGTCGAGCTCGACGAGGGGCCCGCCGATCGCACCGGCGGTGATGTAGCGGCCACCGATTCGGAGTACCCGGATGAGTTGACCCCAGCTCGGCCCGGCCACGAGGTCCACAACGACATCGATCGAGTTCTCGCCGAGTTCGGCGACCAGGTCGGCGTTGCGGTCGATCACGCGGTCCGCACCGAGGGCACGCACACCGTCGGCTTTGCCTGCGCTGCAGATGGCTGTGATGGTTGCGCCGCGGCGCGCGGCGAGCTGAATGGCGGCGGAGCCGACCCCACCGGAGGCGCCGGTGATGAGCACTCGTTCTGCACCGAGTTCGATGCGGTGCAGCATGTTCTCCGCGGTCGAGTAGGCACAGGGGATCGACGCGAGCTCGACATCGGTCCAGTCACAGTCGACGGCATGGGCCTCTCGATGGTCAGCCACCGCGTACTGAGCGAACCCACCGTCGAACTCGGAACCGAAGACTGCGGTGATCCACGGCTCATCACCGAGGGGGTGGCGCTGCATCGTGCTCACGATCACCCGCTCACCGACACGGCCGGGGTCGACGCCTTCACCGACCGCCACGATCTCTCCACACGCGTCGGCGCCTTGGATGCGGGGGAACGCGAGGGCTCCGCCCCAACCGCCGTCTTCAGGACCGTCGCCTTCGAGGGCGGCGGCATCGGCGGTGTTGCCGGTGACCGACTTGGAGTACCAGCCGATTCGGGTATTGACATCGGTGTTGTTGACACCAGCGGCACGAACACGGATCAGGACCTGGTTCTCGGCCGGTTCTGGCACCGGCACATCCGTCCGGTACTCGAGCTTGTCAAAATCGCCGGGTCCGGTGAGCAGAACAGCGGCCATCGTGGGCGGAATCTCCATACCGCATCATGGCAGGATCAGCTGATCGTCTCTGCGAGAGTCTCGAGGCTGCGCAATGAGTGGCCTTCGATGAACTCGTCGACGTGGGGAAGGGCGGCGGCCATACCCCTGGCGGTCGGCTCGTAACCGGGCCCGGCCTTGAGCGGGTTCACCCACACGACACGGTGAGCGGTGCGTTTGAGGCGAGCCATCTCTTCGGCCATCTCCTCGGGGTCGCCGCGGTCCCAGCCGTCGGAAAGGATGACGACGATCGAGCCGCGCGACATCCCGCGCACTCCCCACTCGTTGTTGAAGTGACCGAGTGCCTCGCCGAGACGCGTTCCCCCCGACCAGTCGACAACTTCCTGGGCGGCCTCGGCCACGGCCTCGTCGACGTCGTGGGATCCGAGCTGCCGTGTCATGCGTGTAAGTCGCGTACCCAAGGCGAAGGCCTCGACGCGACCGCGGCCGACGACAGCCGCGTGGGCGAAGCGGATGAGCACGCGGGCATAGGCCTCCATCGATCCGCTGACGTCAAGGAGCAGGACGACGCGGCGGGTGCGCTCACCGCGGCGGGTGCGGGCGACGGCGATGGGTTCGCCGCCAGATCGCATCGCAGCCCGGACGGTGCGCCGGAGATCGAGTCGGTCGCCCGTGCGGGAGACCTCTCGCCGCCGGGACCGTTGCCGAGCGGGGTGGAGTCGCATCTTCGCCATGACCCGGTGGGCTTCTTCGAGCTCGGCCGGCGTGAAGTCGGCGAAGTCCTTGTCTCGTAGAACGTCAGCGGCGCTCCAGCGGAGAACGGGTTGGTCGTCGTCGCTGTCGTCGCTGTCGCCGCTGTCGTCGCCGTCGTCTTCGTCAGCGGCCATGACCTCGGTCTCGACGATGTCGTCGAATCGGATGGTCAGACCGCTCGTGTTGTGGTGGAAGAAGGTGAGAAACATCGCGTCGTACATCGCGATCTCTTCAGGCCGCGAGACGAGGGTGGCCCGCCCCGCCCAGTAGACGTCGATGCCGGAGCCGACGCCGAGCACATCGAGTGCCTCGCGAAAGCGAACTGACTGCCCGATCGGCACCGGTAGTCCGCCGCGGCGCAGGCAGTGGACGAACCCGGCGACGACCCGATCGAGATCGGGGGCCGGTGCGTCAGTGATGGTCACGCGCCGAGTGCCACCTTGATGACGGCGTCGAGGCCATTGCGTCGAGCGCGATCCTGATCCTCGCGGTACTTCAGCAAGGCCCCGAGCGTGTCGTCGACGTTTGACTCGGTGAGCTCGCTCGCCCCGAGCAGGTGCAAGGCATTGGCCCAGTCGAGCGTCTCGGCCACTCCCGGCGGCTTGTACAGGCCCATGTCGCGGAATTCCCCGGCTGCCGCGGCCACCTGACGAGCCAGGGGGTCGGGAACGCTGGGCGCCTTGGCGGCGATGATCGCAACCTCGCGCTCGAAGTCGGGGTGATCGACCCAGTGGTAGAGGGCTCGCCGTTTGAGGGCATCGTGGACGTCGCGGGTGCGGTTCGAGGTGATCACGACGATCGGCGGGTTGTCGGCGTGGAACGTGCCGAGCTCGGGGATCGTGACCGAGTAGTCGGAGAGGGCTTCGAGAAGGAACGCTTCGAACTCGTCGTCGGCGCGGTCGACCTCGTCGATCAGGAGAATGGGTGGAACGTCGGACCCGTGGTCGATGGCGGCGAGCAGGGGCCGACGGATCAGGAAGCGTTCGGTGAACAGCTCGTCCTCGAGGGCATCGGTGTTCTCGGCTTGGGCGGTGCCGGCAGCCTCGGCGGCTCGGAGGTGCAGGAGCTGGCGGGTGTAGTTCCACTCGTAGAGGGCTTGCGCGGAGTCGATGCCGTCGTAGCACTGCAGGCGGATCAGCTCACCGCCGGTGACCGCGGCGAGGACCTTGGCGACTTCGGTCTTGCCGACGCCGGCCTCGCCCTCCAGGAGTAGGGGTCGCTTCAGCGATGCGGCGAGATGGATCGACGTGGCGAGACCGCGGTCGCACAGATAGGCGTGATCGGCGAGTGCTGCGAGGACTGCGTCGACGGATTCCACCAGTGCGGTCGAGTGAGGCATGAGGACCCAGGGTAGGACGAGAGAAACCGGCAGCGCCCGTTCGTGGACAGGAAGTAGCGTCGACGGATGTCTGAGAAGCCCTACGACCCAGCGCGTGTCTTCGTTCGCGCGGCTGGCCTCACCGAGGGTGTCGAGTGGGCATTCTGGCTGGTGCTCACCGTGTGGTGGGTTGTCGAGCTCGGTCTTGGCCCGTTTGAGCTCGTGCTGCTCGGCACCGTGCTCGAGACGTCGGTGCTGCTCGCGGAGACACCGACTGGCGTTGTCGCCGACCTGGTGTCTCGGAAGCGGTCGCTGATCATCGCCCAGGTCGTCATGGGACTTGGTTTCATCTGGGCCGTCGCTAGCACCAATTACTGGGTCATCTTGCCGGCGCAGGCGGTCTTCGGGATCGGCTGGACCTTCCGAAGCGGAGCAGACACCGCGTGGGTCACCGACGAGCTGAAAGGCATGGGCGAGCACAGCGATGACGACCTCGATCGGCTGCTGATTCGCAAGCACCGCTTCGGCATCGCCGTTGCCCTCATCACGCTGCCGCTCACCATTCTTGTTGGCGAACTCAGTTCGGTCCGCTGGGCCGGTCTGTGCCTCGGCCTCATCCAGATCGCGATGGGCGTCTACTTCCACTTCGCGCTGCGCGAGGACCACTTCGTGCCGGGTCGCGAGCAGGAGCGTGGATTCATCGAGACGCTGAAGGACGGCGTGATGGC
Organism: Acidimicrobiales bacterium; assembly: GCA_029263175.1. GTDB lineage: Bacteria > Actinomycetota > Acidimicrobiia > Acidimicrobiales > Aldehydirespiratoraceae > JAACCU01. The sequence continues at coordinate 88,694 of JAJCXZ010000077.1, forward strand.
GGTGCGGAGTGCGCCGCGCCTGCGCACGCTCGTGCTCGTCATCGTGGCGCTCGACATGGGGTCGGAGGGATTTGACCGGCTCGGCTACAAGCACTTCCTCGATAGCGGAGCGATCGACGACGGTTCGCTTCTCGTGCTCGGCGTCTTGTTCATAGCCCTCGCCTTCGCGGGGCTTGCCGCCAATGCGGTGGCCGGTCGAGTGCTGGAGTCAGGCTTCGGTGTGGCACGACTTGCGGTGGTGCTACTCCTGGTGGCCGCGGTCGGCGGCGCGCTGGCGTCGGTCACCAACATCGTCGTGGTGATCGCTCTCGGTTACATGATGCAGGACTCCACCCGCGAGGCGTTGTGGCCTGTCCTCGAGGGCTGGGCCAATCGTGACGCCCCGTCCAACGTTCGGGCCACGGTCCACTCTCTGATGGGACAGGCAACGTCGATTGCCGAACTCGTGGGTGGCCTGATGCTCGGCATCATTGCTGAACTCACCTCGATTCCGATCGTGCTCGCGATTTCGGCCGGCTTCTTCGGGCTGTCCTCCGTGCTCGCCACTCGTGGGGTCGAGCGGCGCCATTAAGATCGCCGCCATGAAGATCGAGAACGACTTCCGTGTATCCGCCCCGATTGAAAAGGCGTGGGCTCTGCTCACCGACATTCCGGCCATTGCGCCGTGTCTGCCGGGGGCGGAGTTGACCGGCCAGGACGGTGACACGTTCGAAGGCAGGATGAAGATCAAGGTCGGCCCGGTGACCGCGGAGTACAAGGGAACCGCCACGATCACCGAGCTCGACGAGGAGAGCCATCGAGTGCTCCTCTCGGCGACTGGACGCGATTCGCGCGGCTCGGGCAATGCGTCGGCGGAGATCACCGCGGTGATGACGCCTGACGGTGACGGCACCAAGATCTCGATCGACACCGACCTCAAGATCGCCGGCAAGGTGGCCCAGTTCGGCCGCGGCGTGATGGCGGACGTGTCGAAGAAGCTGATCGGTCAGTTCGCCGACTGCATCGGCAGCAAGCTCGACACTCCTGCCGAGGAATCATCGTCGGAGCGTGAAGGGCCCGAGGACTCGGCGCGGACTGACGCGGGAGGCGAGAGCGAAGAGGAGACCGACAACACGCTCGATCTTCTGGAGGTGGCAGGCGGCGCAATGGCAAAGCGTCTGGTTCCTGTCGTCGCCGGCATCATCTTGATCGTCGTCCTGATCGTCCTGCTCACTTGAAGCGGTAAGCGCCCTGCGCACCACACAACGTGACACCATCGACTGTGCCGCTGGTCACATCTGCGGATCTGTGGAATCCTCATTGGCCCACCCCTCATCGGCCAAGGAGTACGCGTGGAAGTTCAGGTCACCGTCAACGGGCAGTCCCATTCAGCGGACTGTGAACCGAGGACTTTGCTGGTCCACTTCATTCGAGAGCAGCTCGGGTTAACGGGCACCAACATCGGCTGCGACACGTCGTCGTGCGGCGCGTGCACGGTGCACATCGACGGCGAGTCGGTGAAGTCGTGCACGATGTTCGCCGCTCAAGCTCGCGGCGCCGACATCACCACGATCGAAGGCCTGGCCGCCGACGACGGCACGCTGCACCCCATGCAGCAGGCGTTCATGGAGTGCCACGGTCTCCAGTGTGGCTACTGCACGCCAGGCATGGTGATGGCCGCGACATCGCTCTTGAGCGAGAACCCGAGCCCGACCGAGACCGAAGTACGAGAGGGTCTCGAGGGCAATCTCTGTCGCTGTACCGGCTATCACAACATCGTGAAGTCTGTGCTTGCCGCCGCGGGAGGTGAGTCATGAGTTCTGTCGGAACACCGATGCTTCGCAAGGAAGACCCGAAGCTGCTCACCGGTGAAGGGAAGTACGTCGACGACATCCAGGTCGCAGGTCAGCTGTGGATGGGGATGGTGCGTAGCCCCTACGCCCACGCCACGATCAACAGCGTTGACGCTTCGGCTGCGGCGGAAGCTCCCGGAGTACACGCCGTCTACACTGCCACTGATCTTCTCGGGATGGGTCTGTGGATCGGTCCGCTCCCATGCGCGTGGCCGGTCACGCCCGACATGGTCAACCCGCCGCACTTCCCGGTCGCTGATGGCGAGGTTCATCACGTCGGCGAGATCGTGGCCGTGGTGTTGGCCGACGATCGCTACCGAGCCGCCGACGCGGCCGAGCTCGTGGTCGTCGACTACGAGCCGTTGCCGGTGGTGGCTTCGGTTGCTGACGCAGTTGCCGACGCTTCGATGGTGCACTCGAGCCTCGAGTCCAACAAGGCCTACCACTGGCCGTTGATTCCCGATCCCGACGCCCTCGAGGCGGCGTTCGCGAATGCAACGCACCATGTCGACGCGAGCTTCGTCCAGCAGCGCATGATCCCGTCGGCGATGGAGCCCCGCGGCGTGCTCGCCGTACCGAGCCCGCATGGCGGAGACATCACGCTCTACTCCGCAACCCAGGTGCCCCACATTCTGAAGGTGATGGTCGCAGCCACCACTGGCATTCCCGAGAGCAAGATCCGGGTGATCGCGCCGGCGGTCGGCGGCGGCTTCGGAGCCAAGCTCAACGTCAACCCCGACGAGCTTCTCGCCGTCACTCTGGCCAACAAGCTCGGCCGTCCCGTGCGATGGACCGAGACCCGCTCCGAAGCGGCGTTCTCCACCCATCAGGGCCGTGGTCAGAACCAGCGCATCGAGCTGGCCGCCGACGGCGACGGCAAGCTCCTCGGCGTTCGGGTGCATCTCGACGCCGATATGGGCGCCTACATGATGTTGATCACGCCGGGCGTTCCGCTGCTCGGCAGCTTCCTCTACACCGGCGTGTATGCAGTGCCGGCGTTCGGGTTCACGTGCGATGGCTGGTTCACGAACCTCACGCCCACTGACGCCTACCGCGGCGCCGGCCGGCCGGAGGCGAGCTACGCCATCGAACGGGCGATGGACATCCTCGCCTCGAAGGTGGGTATCGGTCCCGACGAGATCCGCCGCCGCAACTACCTCGCGGGTGGCGAGCACTTCGAGAACCTCGATGTGCCGTCGACGCTCACCTTCGATTCCGGTCACTACGGACCCTCACTCGATCGAGCGTTGGAGCTGGCCGGCTACGGCGATCTCCGCGCCGAGCAGCAGGCCCGGCGCGACGGCGGCTCCACCAAGCAGCTCGGCATCGGGATGTGTACCTATGTGGAGATCTGTGGCCTGGCCCCGAGCCGCGCGCTCGGTGGGTTGGGCTATGGGGCCGGCGGATGGGAACACGCCACCGTCCGCATGTTGCCAACCGGAAAGGTCGAGGTCGTCTCCGGTTCGACACCGCATGGTCAGGGTCATGAAACCTCGTGGTCCCAGATCGTGGCCGACAAGCTGGGCGTCGATCCTGCTGACGTCGAGGTGTTGCATTCCGACACCGCGATCAGTCCGCTCGGACTCGACACCTACGGTTCGCGTTCGCTCGCCGTCGGCGGTGTCGCCATCGCGAATGCGTGCGACAAGGTGGTCGAGAAGGCCAAGCTCATTGCGGCCCACTCGATGGAGGCCAGCGCCGACGACATGGAGTTCGACGGTGGCATGTTCTCTGTCGCCGGGTCGCCCGACAAGGCGATGGCCATTCAGGAGATCGCGTTCGGTGCGTTCACCGCGCACGACCTGCCCGACGGCATGGAGCCCAACCTGCAGGAACAGACCACATGGGATCCGCCGAACTTCGCGTTCCCGTTCGGCACCCATGTGGCGGTCGTCGAGATCGACGAGGACACCGGCAACGTGGAGCTGCAGAACTACATCGCAGTTGACGATTGCGGTGTGCAGGTCAACCCGATGATCGTTGCGGGCCAGGTCCACGGCGGTATTGCCCAGGGCGTTGGTCAGGCTCTCTGGGAGGGTGCCAACTACGACGAGGACGGCAACTGCACCAACCCGTCGTTCATGGACTATCTCGTCCCTTCGCCGACCGAGATGCCCAACTTCACCCTCGACTTCACGGTGACCCCCAGTACGAGCAATCCGCTCGGCGTGAAGGGTGTCGGCGAAGCCGGCACGATCGGTTCGGCCGCCGCGGTGATCAACGCCGTGTGTGACGGTCTCAGTCCGTACGGGGTGACCGACATCGAGATGCCGGCGACCCCACAACGAGTTTGGCGAGCGATCCAGGACGGCAAGGGAGGTGCGTCATGATCCCCGCATCGTTTGAGTACGTGGAGGCTGCCTCCGCCGATGCCGCGATCGCCGCGCTCACCGAGCATGGCGATGAAGCGAAGCTGCTGGCCGGCGGCCACAGCTTGATCCCGCTGATGCGGTTCCGGCTGGCCACTCCGGGTGTGCTTGTCGACATCGGCCGCCTCGATGACCTGAGCTACATCAACGACGGCGGTGACCACATCGCCATCGGTGCCCTCACGCGTCATCGGGCCCTGGAGACGAGCGACATGCTCGCCGCCGAGGCGCCGCTGCTTCGTCACGTCGCGTCCCAGGTCGGCGATCCGCAGGTGCGCCATCGCGGCACGCTCGGCGGCTCGCTCGCTCATGGGGATCCTGCGTCTGATCTCCCGGCGGCATTGCTTGCCATGGGTGGCTCGGTTGTGGCCAAGGGCCCCGGAGGCGAGCGAGTGATCACGGCTGACGACTTCTTCACCGGCTTCCTCGAGACGGCGCTTGGCGAGGACGAACTCCTCACCGAGATCCGGATCCCGAAGGCCGGCGGTGCGGGTTGGAGTTACCAGAAGTTCAACCGTCGGGCCCAGGACTGGGCCATCGTCGGCGCCGCCGTCCAGTTGGGGGCGAACCCGGGCGTGGCGCTCGTCAACATGGGGCCCGCCCCGATGCGCGCCGGTGGCGTGGAGGCGGCCATCGCCAGTGGTTCCTCGGCCGCTGACGCAGCGGCTGTCGCCGCCGCCGGCACCGAGCCTCCGGTGGACCTCAACGGCGACGAGGCCTACCGCGCCCACTTGGCCCGAGTCCTCGTCGAACGGGGCCTCATCGAAGCCCAAACGTAGGCGTCAGGAAACCTGGAACAGCTCGTCGTCGCTGGCACATGCCACCGGGCGGTCATCGGCGATATCTCGGAGGAGATCGACGACCGCCCGACGACGACGCGCGTCCAGTCCGGCTGTGGGGTCGATGAGGTAGAGCGCATCGAACGGCCGGGTCAGGGTGATGAGCAGGCCGCAGAGTTGGCGTTCGCCCCGGCTCATCGGCCGGGGGACCCGGTCGAGCAGCGCCTCGCAGTCGAAGACGTCGATGGCGAAGTCGGTGAGTGCGGTGGGTCCGTCGAGTCCCTGCGCTCGCGCCGCGTCGATCATCTGGGTGGCAAGTGTCGTGTCGTCGTCCATCTCGGGTGGGCTGGCCAGGTAGCCCCCGGACGGACCGTGCTCTTCGGCGCGGCGCACGATGTCGGCCGCCTCGGAGCTGGCAACGAGTTCGAACACCCCCGCAGTATCACCGGAAATCCGATGACAGTGGGTGTGGCATGATCCCGGGATGCCGATTCATTTCTCGATCGAGGAGATGGCGGAGCGTCGTGAACGTGCCGCCTCGGCGATCGGTTCTGCGGAGCTCGATGCGCTTCTGGTCTTCAAACAGGAGTCGATGTACTGGTTGACGGGCTACGACACGTTCGGCTTCGCGGCGTTCCAGTGCATGGTGGCCACGGCCGACGGTCGTGTCGTCCTCTTGACCCGTGCCCCCGACCGGGGCACGGCGCTCTACACGTCGAATGTCGACGACCTCCGCGTGTGGACCGATGTCGAGGGGATGAACCCCGCCTCCGACCTCCGTGCGCTGCTCGCCGACCTCGGCCTCGGTGGCGGACGGGTAGGGATCGAGCTCGACAGCTATGGGTTGAAGGCATCGAATTGGCGGGCGCTGGAGGCACAGCTCGATGGGTTTGTGGGCTGGGAGGATCGTTCAGAGCTGGTGCAGGAGCTGCGGCGCACCAAGAGCCCCCGGGAGATCGAGTACCACCGGCGGGCGGCAGAGCTCGCCGATGATGCGTGGGACGCTGCGGTCGCGGAAACGCGAGCCGGCGCGTTCGAAGGTGACATCCTGGCCGAAATGCAAGGGGCAGTGTTCCGCGGTGGGGGCGACTATGCCGGCAACGAGATCATCATCGGTTCGGGCAACGGTGCGCTCATGGTGCGCTCCACGGCGGGCCGCCGCTCGCTCGACCCCAACGATCAGCTCACGCTCGAGTTCTGTGGTGTGCAGCGTCGCTACCACGCAGCGATGATGCGCACGATCCTCGTTGGTGATCCGCAGCCAGGGCAGGTGGCGATGCACGCGGCGTGCGAGGAGGCGTTGACGGCCGGTGAGGACGCCATCGCGCCGGGCGCGGCGATGGGCACCGTCTTCGATGCCCACGCCGAGGTGCTCGATGATGCGGGGTTCGGCAAGCACCGGCTCAACGCATGCGGCTACGGCATGGGCGCTGTTTATGCGCCGATCTGGGTCGACTGGCCGATGCTGTATCACGGCAACCCGCTGACGTTTGCGCCGAACCAGGTGTACTTCCTCCACATGATCCTGTTGAACTTCGATGACCAGGTGGCGATGACGCTCGGCCATTCGGTCCTGGTCACCGAGACCGGCGTTGAACGTCTCAGTCGTTCCTCACTCGAGCTTGTTGTTCGGTGACCATGCGCGACGGGATCGTGTTCGACACCGGCAAACATTCGCGGGCCAAGCTCGGGTTCGTGTTGCTCGCGACCGAGCAGACGATCGAAGCGGAGATGGTGCGGTGGGCCCCCGAAGGGGTGGGTGTGCATTTCACCCGTGCCGCCATTCCCGATCAGATCACGGCGGAAAACCTCGCCGCCATGGTCGATGGGCTCGCTCCCGCGGCCGCCGTCCTCGCCCCCAACGCCGACCTCGACGTGATCTGTTACGCATGCACATCGGGCAGCGTGGTGATGGGGGAGGACGTTGTTCGAGCGGAGTTGCACCGTGGCTCCAACGCCGTGCACGCCACCACGCTCGTGTCGGGCGTTTTTGCCGGGCTGGAGGCAGTCGGAGCGACGCGCGTGGTGGTCGCCACGCCGTATCTCGACGAGGTCAACAGGATCGAGGCCGACTACATGGTCGAACGAGGCTACGACGTCCTCGACATCCAGGGCCTCAACATCACCAACGACTCCGACATGGTGCGCGTCTCGCCGTCCTACATCCGTGACTTTGCAATCAGCCTCGATCGACCGGATGCGGATGCGATCTTCGTGAGCTGTGGGGCGCTGCGCACAATCGAAGTGATCGACGAGATCGAAGCGGCAACCGGCAAGCCCTGCGTCGCGAGCAATCAGGCGATGCTGTGGCACTGTCTGCGGCTTGCCGGTATCGACGATGCCATTGCGGGGATGGGAAGGCTGACGCGTGAGCACTGAATCGACCACTGCCGGTTGGCAGTTCTGGATCGACCGGGGCGGCACGTTCACCGATGTGGTGGCGCGGCGGCCTGACGGAGTCACCGTCACCCACAAGCTCCTGTCGGAGAACCCCCGCCGCTATCCCGATGCGGCGATCCAGGGCATGCGCGATCTGCTCGATGTGGCCGACGGTGATCCGCTGCCGACGGCGGAGATCGAGTCGGTGAAGATGGGAACCACCGTCGCCACCAACGCCCTGCTCGAACGTGAGGGTGAGCCCACGGTGCTCGTCACCACCAAGGGTTTCGCGGATGCGCTTCGCATCGGCTACCAGGCTCGCCCCGACATCTTCGCCATCGACATCGTGCTGCCGGAGATGCTCTACCGCCACGTGATCGAGGCCGACGAGCGCATGGATGCCAACGGCGACGTGCTCCTGTCGCTCGATGAGGACGATGCCCGTGCCGCGTTGGTCGCCGCCCGCGAGCGAGGCTTCGACGCGGTGGCGATCTGCTTGCTCCATGGCTATCGCTACACCGAGCACGAGCGCCGACTCGGCGAGATAGCCCGCTCCCTCGGGTTCAGCCAGGTCTCGGTGAGCCATGAGGTCAGCCCTCTCATGAAGATGGTGAGCCGCGGCGACACCACTGTGGTCGACGCCTACCTTTCGCCGATCCTGCGGCGCTACGTCGACCAGGTGGACGAGCGACTGCGGCCCGATGGTGTGGGACCGCGTCTGATGTTCATGCAGTCCAACGGCGGTCTGACGGACGCCCGCCGCTTCCAGGGCAAGGATGCGCTCCTGTCGGGCCCGGCCGGTGGTGTGGTCGGGATGGTCCGCACTGCAGAGGCAGCCGGGTTCGATCAGTTGATCGGGTTCGACATGGGCGGCACATCCACCGATGTCTCCCACTACGCCGGTGAGCTCGAGCGCACCTACGAGTCCGAGGTGGCAGGAGTGCGGGTGCGAGCCCCGATGATCCACATCCACACCGTTGCCGCCGGCGGTGGATCGATTCTGCACTTCGATGGCAGCCGAATGCGGGTCGGTCCCGATTCCGCCGGCGCCGATCCGGGCCCGGCCGCATACGGCAACAACGGTCCGCTGACGATCACGGACTGCAATGTCGTTCTCGGCAAGCTGCGACCTGAGTACTTCCCGAGTGTGTTCGGCCCGAACGGCGACCGACCGCTCGACGCGGCGATCGTCGGCGAACGGTTCGACGCCATGGTCGCCGAGATCGCGAAGGCCACTGGCCAGGAGGCCGGCGTCGGTGAGGTGGCCGAGGGGTTTCTCGCCATCGCCGTCGACAACATGGCCAATGCGATCAAGAAGATCTCCGTGCAGCGCGGCTACGACGTCACCAGCTACACCCTGGTCTGCTTTGGTGGTGCCGGTGGCCAGCACGCCTGCCTGGTTGCTGATCGACTCGGTATCGAGCGGGTGCACATCCATCCCCACGCCGGTGTCTTGTCGGCGCTCGGCATCGGCCTCGCCGACGTGCGCCATGTGAACGAGAGCGCGGTCGAGGCCGAGCTCGGAGTCGAGTCGCTCGAGCAGCTGGCGTCTCGATGGGCGTCGCTGGAGGTCGACGGACGAGCGGTGGTTGCCGATCAGGGCGTGGCCGACAGCAGCATTTCGGTCGTGCGCCGGTTGGCCTTGCGTTATGCCGGATCGGACACGGCGTTGATGGTGCACGCGGGAGAATTCGCCGACGTGGTCTCCGGCTTCGAAGGTGTGCACCGCTCGCGTTTCGGGTTCATCTCGCCCGACAAGGTGCTGATCATCGAAGCCATGCAGGTCGAGGTGATCGGGGTCTCGGATGCGGTGGTAGACGCTGCGGCTCCGCCTACAGGCGCCACCGAGGTTCGTGCCGTGCACTCGACCACGATGGCGGGCGAGGAGCGCTCGACGCCGTTCATCGAGCGGGCGACATTGGCCGTCGACGAGGTCGTCCGCGGGCCGGCGGTGCTCGTCGAGTCGACGGCCACGACGGTGGTCGAACCGGGGTGGGCGGCCACGGCGACGGCCAATGGCGATCTCGTTCTCGAACGGGTGGACGCTCTGCCGTCTGTCACCGCGGTCGGCACGTCGGTCGACCCGGTGCAACTGGAGATCTTCAACAACCTGTTCATGAACGTGGCCGAGCAGATGGGTGTGGTGCTCGAGAACACGGCGGCATCGGTCAACATCAAGGAGCGCCTCGACTTCTCGTGTGCAGTCTTCGACCCCGAGGGCGAGCTCATCGCAAACGCGCCCCACATGCCGGTGCACCTGGGATCGATGAGCGAGTCGATTCGCTCGATCATCCGTCAGAACCCCGTCATGGAGCCGGGCACCGTCTATGTCATGAACGCGCCCTACAACGGCGGCACCCATCTCCCTGACATCACCGTGATCAAGCCCGTGTTCGGCCGTAGTGATGAGAACAGTCGGGGCGAGTCGGTCATCTTCTATGTGGCCTCCCGCGGTCACCACGCCGACGTCGGCGGCTCTGTTCCGGGTTCGGCCCCGGCGAACTCCACGACGGTCGACGAGGAGGGAGTGCTCCTCGACAACGTGGTGCTGGTGCGTGACGATCGATTCCTTCACGACGAGATCGACGCGCTCCTCCGCGGCGGTCGCTATCCGGCCCGCAACCCGAAGCAGAATATCGCCGATCTCCAGGCGCAGGTTGCGGCGTGTGAGAAGGGCACGTCCGAGCTGCGGCGGGTGATCGCCCACTACGGACTCGACGTCGTGCATGCCTACATGGGCCATGTGAAGGACAATGCCGAGGAGTCGGTGCGGCGGGTGATCGGCGCGCTCTCGGACTCGTCGTTCACCTACGCCATGGACGATGGCCATCAGGTCAGCGTCACGATCTCGGTCGACCATGAGGACCGCTCGGCACGAATCGACTTCACGGGTTCGAGCGACACCCACCCCGGGAACTTCAACGCGCCATCGGCGATCGCCCATGCCGCTGTGCTCTATGTGTTCCGCTGCATGGTCGACGACGACATCCCGCTCAACGCCGGGTGCATGGTGCCGCTCGAGCTCGTTCTGCCTGAGGAGTCGATCATCAACCCGAGCTACCCGGCCGCGGTGATCGCCGGCAACGTGGAGACGAGCCAGCTGGTGGTCGACACGTTGTTCGGTGCGTTGGGGGTGATGGCCGCCGCTCAGGGCTCGATGAACAACTTCATCTGGGGCAACGACGTCCACCAGAACTACGAGACCATCTGCGGCGGCTCGGGCGCGACCCCCAACGCCGACGGCTGCAGCGCTGTGCACACGCACATGACGAACGCACGGTTGACCGATCCCGAGGTGCTCGAGTGGCGCTATCCGGTCCGGCTCGAGACTTTCCACGTACGCCACGGCTCAGGCGGCACGGGTCGGCATCGGGGTGGCGACGGCGTCGTGCGGCGGGTCCGCTTCGACGAGTCGATGGAGGTCAACATCTTGTCGGGTCATCGTCGGGTGCAGCCCTACGGCATGGCCGGGGGTGAGCCCGGCATGGTTGGGATCAACCGTGTGATCCGCGCTGATGGAGCGGTAACGGTGCTCGGCGGCACCGATCGCACCACGGTCGAACCGGGCGATTGCATCGAGATCGAGACGCCCGGTGGCGGCGGCTGGGGGAGTGCCGGGGATACTGGGGCATGACTGAACTCCCCGAAGGCCTGGTGAAAGGACGGCGGACACCGACCTTCACGGTCGACACTGTCCCGTTGGCACTCACCAAGGCGCACCTCACCGCGGCGTGGGCGGTGGTCGAGGTCGAGGCCGGGTCGCTTGAGTTCGTGGATGAGGCAACCGGTGACCGCTTTGTGCTCGAGTCCGGGGCCCGTCACGTGATCGTGCCCGGCCAACGACATCATGTGGAGCCTGACGACGCCGCCGCATTCGCAGTTCAGTTCTGGGACGAGGAGTGACCTACGTAGACGACACCCATCACGATGATGCCCCAGGCCAGCCCGACGACGGCGGAAATGGCGGTGTTGACCAGCCACGCGAGCACACCGCCGATGTTCGCGACGTCGTCGACCAGGTGCTCGGCGTCGTGCACGACCGAGTAGGGCCAGTGCCATCCGAGCTCTTCGGAGCCGACGAGCAGGATGTGGCCACCGACCCACAGCATTGCGGCGGTGCCGATGATCGTGAGCCAGACCAGCACCTTCGGCATGCCGGTGACGAGCATCCGTCCGATCTTCTGCGATGAGGGGGAGGTGCGTTCGGCCATCGAAAGGCCGATGTCGTCCATCTTCACGATGAGCGCCACCATGCCGTAGACCACGACCGTGATGAAGACGGCGACTACGACCATGATGATCCCGCGAACGACGAATCCTTCGTCGATGACTTCCTTGAGGGAGATCACCATGATCTCCGCAGAGAGGATGAAGTCGGTACGGATCGCGCCGGCGATGGTGGCCTCTTCGGCCTCATGTCCCTTCACGACGGCGGGCACGTCGTGATCGTGATCGTCGTGTTTGAGGGCGTGGACGATCTTGTGGGCGCCCTCGTAGCAAAGGAATGAGCCGCCGAAGATCAGAATGATCTCGACGATCGTCGGCGCGAACTCACTCAGCACCAGAGCGGCCGGAAGGATGAACAGCAGCTTGTTGCGGATGGACCCGATGGCGATCCGCTTGATGATCGGCAGCTCCCGTTTGGCTGCCAGCCCGTGCACATAGGTCGGGGTCACCGCGGTGTCGTCGATCACGACGCCCGCGGCCTTCATGCTGGCGCGGCTGGCCGCTGCGCCCACGTCATCGACAGAGGCCGCGGCGAGTTTCGCCAACGCCGCTACGTCATCGAGCAAACCAACGAGACCGCCAGCCAAGTGCTCCATCCTCGCCTGGTCGAATGCCGACCCAGGGTACTCCGAACGACGAATCCATTGATCCGCTCGAACTACTGCCGACGGAACCAACGTCATGACTTCCCTCGTTCGTCGGTCACTTCCGTTGACCTGCATGCTGGTGATCCCACTTGCGCTCCTGATTCTTCTGCGCGCCCTTCCGGACGCGGACATCATGTTCTTCTCCGCCTACATCCATCTCGTTGTGGTGTCTGCGATCGCCGTATGTGCGCTCGTCGTCGCGGGGATCGCCTCGGCGACTGCGGTGCGGACCCGAAAGGCGTCGGTGGTGTGGCTCGGAATCGGCTGCCTGATCGTCGGTGTCGCCATGGTGGGCCACGGGCTCGCAACCCCGGGGGTATGGGGCCGCGGTCCCAATGTCTGGGTCGGCCGGCTTCCGTACCTCGCCATGGTGGGACTGAGCTTCGGGCTCGCGGGTGCAAGCACGGCGCCGTCCCGCCGGATCAATCAGTTGATCGCCCGGCGGCCACTAGCGGCAATCTCGGTTCCGGTTCTGCCCGCTGTCGCGCTCGTCGCCACGGTGATTCTCGACAGCGACCTTCTCTGGGGAACGGCACCGCTCGCCCATGAGGAGGTTGCCTTCGACGTGCTGGCGGTCACCGCCGGTGCCCTGTTGCTTCCGGTCATCGGTGTCCATTGGCGCCGCTGGCATCTCGGCCACGATGTCGTGCAGCTCGCTTTGGTCTTTGCTGCCTCGATGTCGATCGCGGCCATGACCTCATTCGAGCACGGTGTGTTCGCCCAACTCTCCTGGTGGGACTATCACGCCTACCTCCTGGCCGGGTTCGGCATGACGGCGTTCGCCGTACTCGCGCGCGGCAGCCGAGCTCAGGCCGTGACCGGGGTGCTCGCCGAAACGTTCGACGATGACCCGTTCGCCGCGCTCGCATCCGGGTATCCCGAGGCGATGAAATCCATGGTTCGCGCCGTCGAGATCAAAGATGCCTACACCCATGGGCACAGTGCCCGCACAGCCCGGATGGCCGTCGAACTCGGCCAGCGGATGCAGCTCCCGCCTGACCGGCTGCGGATCATCGCTCGCGGTGCGTATCTCCACGACCTCGGCAAGATCGGTATCCCGGACGGAATCCTCAACAAACCCGGGCGGCTCACCCCAGAGGAACGTGCGGTCATCGAGACCCATCCCCAGCTCGGGTACGAGATCGCATCGGCAGCACGTTCGCTTCGAGAAGCCCTTCCGATCATTCTCCACCATCACGAACGTTTCGATGGTGGCGGCTACCCCGCGGGGTTGTCCGGGTTCGATGTCCCGCTCGAGGCTCGCGTGGTCACCGTGGCCGACGTCTGGGATGCGCTCACGTCTCGGCGTGCCTATCGCGATCCCATGGACCCTGAGGCGGCTCTGGCCCACATCGTGGCGGGAAGTGGCACACACTTCGACCCGGTGGTCGTCGATGCGCTCGTTGCCCATCTGCGGGACAGCGAGGGCATCACTGTGGGATCCGAAGGCATCGCGGAAGAGGCCTGGGAAGCGGCGCAGAACTGTCACGAGGTAGACCGCGAGCCTGCCCGCGTCTGAACGAGCGATCGGCTGTCTGCCGGCTGGGCCGGCCTCAGCGGGCGGACTACGTTCGAGCTATGGAACTTCGTTTGGATGGAAAGACCTCGATCGTGACGGGCGGCTCTGCCGGAATCGGACTCGCGATCGCGGAAGAGTTCGTGAAGGCGGGCGCGAACGTGATGATCGTCTCGCGCAAGGCCGACAAGTGCGAAGCCGCAGCCGAACAGCTGGCGACGCTTGGCGGTGGCCAGGTCGACTGGCGTTCCCACCACACCGGCGGCGTCGACGGCGGCGCCGAGGTGATGGCCGCCACTCTTGAACGGTTCGGCTCGATCGACATCCTGGTCAACAACGCTGCCACCAACCCTCATGCGGGTCCGATCATCGATGCCGAGGCCGGCGCCTTCGACAAGACGTACGAGGTCAACCTGCGGGGGCCGCTGCTGTGGACGCAATCAGCATGGCGAGCGTGGATGAAGGACAACGGCGGCTCTGTGATCAACATTGCGTCAGTCGGGGCGTACAAGACATCAGCGGCGCTGGGGCTGTACTCGATCCTCAAGCGAGCGCTCGTCCAGATGACGGAACAGCTGGCGTCAGAGCTGGGGCCAGGAGTGCGGGTCAATGCACTGGCACCATCGGTCGTGAAGACCGACTTCGCGCGGCTGTTGTGGGAGGGCGAAGCCGGCGAACAGGTCGCGAACCGCATGCCGCTCAAGCGTCTCGGTGAGCCCGCTGACATTGGCCGGGCCGCTCTGTTCCTCGCCGCTGATGCCCAATGGATGACCGGCCAATGCATCGTGCTCGACGGTGGCAGCCTGGTGACGACCGCCGGCTGATCGACATCTGGCTAGTCTCGCCAGATCGACCGAGACCCCCATATCGGCACACTGAACGAGGGCTCGCTTCACGCGGCGTTGAAGGCCGACTACGCCCAGCCGGGTGACCGGTTCGAGGTGCCGCTCGACGGGTTCGTCATCGATATCCATCGCGGCGACTCGCTGATCGAGATCCAGACAGGGTCGTTCGGCGCGATGGGACGGAAGCTCGACCGTCTCCTGCCCGAGCACCGGATCCTTCTCGTCTATCCGATCGCGGTCGAGAGCTATCTACACAAGCCCGATGCCAAGCCGCGGAAGTCGCCGAAGCGGGGCTCGGTGTTCGACCTGTTCGGGGAGCTCGTCAGCATTCCGACCCTGCTCGACCATCCGAACCTGAGTCTCGAGGTGGTGCTGGTGTCAGTCGACAAGATGCAGGTGGCGGACGCCAAGGTCCGGCGGGGGAGAGGTGGCTTCCGCACCGAAGACCGACAGCTGCGGGAGATCCTCGGCCGGCACCGCTTCGAGCACGGTGCCGATCTGCTCACACTGGTGCCGGATGATCTCCCGCCAGTGTTCACCACCGCTGACCTTGCCGGTCGGGCGGGCATCGGTCGCGATGTTGCCCAGCAGATGGCGTACTGCCTACGTCCGCTCGGCCTCTTCGTCGAGCAGGGAAGAACCAAGGCCGGCATCGAGTACTCGCTGGCTCCGTAGGGGTCTCAGTCCCCGACCTCGTCGTCGATCGCTTCGCGCAGCAGGTCGGCGTGCCCGACGTGGCGGGCGTACTCCTCGATCATGTGGACCATGATCCAGCGAAGGTTCCAGGGTCCTCGTCCGCCCGGGTCGCCGACCGACATCGTGTCCATCGATGGCGCAGCATCGATGATCCTGCGACTCCGCTCGCACGTCTCGTCGAACGTGGCCAGCAACCATGCCGGCGAGTCGTGCGCGGCGGTGGTCAGTTCCCAATCGGGATCGTCCTCCCACGGAGCGCTCGCCCACGGTTCTCGTTCGGGTGAGCCCATGAAGCGATGGTCGAACCAGTGGTCCTCGACGAGCGCCATGTGTTTCATCAACCCGCCGAGGGTCAGGTTCGAGCTCGACGTAGTCCGCGCGAGGTCGGCGGAGCCGAGGCCCTCGGCCTTGCGGGCGAGCACGTCGCGGTAGTAGTCGAGGAATTCGGTGAGCACCTGTCGCTCAGATCCCGGGGCTTTGACCGGGTCCGCGGGTTCGGGTCGGCGAGGGGTGAGGTCGGACATCTCAGCGCATTCTCGCAAGGATTTCGCGCAACTGATCGGCGTCCTGCGGATTCTCGACCGGAATCGAGAACTCGATTCGATCGACGCGGCGGGCATAGCGGTCGTTGAGCTTGTCGGCGATCTCGTCAAAGGTGCCGATCGTGGCGACAGTATGCAGCATCTCGTCGCTGACCAACCCCGGGAGGTCCTCCCATTGCTGATTGCGGGACAGCACCGAGGCCTGCTCCGCGATCTCCTCCCAGCCGTGAAGGCGAAACGTTCGTCGGTAGGAGGGGGTCGACAGGTAGAAGGCGACCCGGGCGCGAACCGATTCGATGACCTTGGCGAGTCGCTCCTGGTTGGGTGCTGTGCCGATGAGCGGCTTCATGCAGACCTCGACCGCATCGACGTCGCGGTTCGCCCGGCCGGCCCCACGAACAAGATTCGGCAGTACTTCTTCGTCGATGAACCTGGGAGTACAGACGGGATGCAGCCGCACGCCGTCCGCGACCTCGCCGGCCATGGCCACCATGTTCGGACCGATGGCGGCGACGTGGATGGGGATGTCGGGATACTCGATCGGGCCGGGGTTGAAGAGCGGCACCATCACGTTGAGGTTGTAGTGCTCGCTGCTGAAGTCGAGCGTCGTACCGTTCTGCCAGCAGTCCCACACGGCGCGCATGGCGTTGATGTAGTCGCGCATCCACGGGGCCGGCGCATGCCAAGGGAGTCCATAGCGGCGCTCGATGTGGGCGCGGACCTGGGAGCCGAGGCCGAGAATGAACCGACCGTTCGAGAGCTTCGACAGCGACCACGCCGACATGGCCGTGGCGGTTGGGCTGCGGGGGAACGCCATGGCGACCGAGGTTCCGAGTTGGATGGTGGACGTCGTGGTAGCGCCGAGAGCGAGAAGCTGGAACGGGTCGTCCTTGGTTTCTTCGACCAGCACAGCATCGAGTCCGACATCCTCGGCGGTCTTAGCAAGAGCGGCGAAACGTCGGATGTCGAGTGGTGTCTCGGGTTCCCGAAGGCCCGGGTCAAGCTTGCCCAGCGGGAGCAGCGACTCGACGATCATTGATGTCTCCTTGGGAGCGGTTGCCAGAAAACGTATTCGACGCTGCGGCTCTGGCAGTATTCGCCAGATGTCGCCCCGCCCGAGAACCGTCTTGACCGTGCTGCTGGGAGCGCATGTGGTCAATGATTTCGGCTCGACCGTGTTGCCAGCGTTTCTCCCTGCTGTCGCTGAGGAGTTCAACCTCGACTACGCCGACCTGGGGTTGTTGTCGTTCGCCTTTGTCCTGCTGACCGGACTTCTGCAGCCGGCAGCAGGCAACTACGCCGACCGCGCCGGGCGGCGACGGTTCATGCTCGTGGTCGGGTTCACCGTTGGCGCCGGAGGGTTTCTCGCCATGGCCGTGGCACCGACGTTCTGGTTCATCGTGGCGGTGAGTCTGCTCTGTGGGCTCGGGCAGGCCATGTATCACCCGCAGGCGACAGCACTCATCGTCAACGCCTACCCCGAGCGACGTGGCCGAGCGCTCGGCATCCACGGTTGGGGCGGTTCGATCGGTCACTTTGCCGCTCCCGCTGCAGTCGTGTTGATGGTGGCCTGGTTCGGATGGCGGTGGGCGATGGCGGCGGTTGCGTTGCCCATGCTGCTGGCAGCACTGGTCGTCCGCTTTCGGTTGGCCGAAACCCAGCCGTCCCCGGCCGTGACTCTGCGCGGGTCGCTGACCCGACCCTTGATCATCGCCGCCTTGGCGTTTGGCGTCGTCGGAACGGTTGGTCGCAGCTTCCTCGTGTTCTTCGTGAAGATGCTCGTCGACGAGGGATGGAGCAACACGAGCGCCGGTGTCCTGCTCACGGTGATCCTCGTGGGTGGCGCGGTATCCCAGCCGCTCGGGGGCTGGGCATACGATCGAATTGGCGGCGTCCGCGTGCTCCAGATCGCCGCGGTGGCGACGATCGTGCTGATGGGCGTGTTCGCGGTGAGCTCGGGAGCGCTCTCGCTGTTTGCTGTCGGTGGCATCGCGTTCTTCGAGTTCAGTTTGTTCCCGGTGGCGCTCGCCCAAGCCAGCCAACTGGCCTCGGCCGAGCGCACGGGAGCGGCGACCGGAGTCGTGTTCGGTGTGTCCGGTGTGATGACCGCGTTGGCCCAGCCGGCGGTCGGCGCTCTCGCCGAGGCGTTGAACGACATCCGGCTCGCGCTGGTCTGGCAGCTCCCTCTCGCCGTCCTCGGCCTGGCACTGGCGTTCTACATGAAGGCCTCCGACCGTCGACCGGTTCAACCCTTACCGTCGCACCCCGTGACCGGGTGAACCCGGCCGACTAGGGTCCGTCACCGATCCGACAATCGAAGAGGGGGCGGGTCAGATGGACGTCAAGCGCTTGCAGTCGTTGCCGTTGTTCCAGGGAATCGCGGAAGGCGATCTCGCGGATTGGGCCGCGAAATTCCAGACCGCCGAGATGCTGGCTGGATCCAGCCTCGCCAAGCAGGACGATTTTGCGTACCGATTCTTCGTCGTGCTCGAGGGCCAGGTCGAGGTCTTCCGCGACTTCGAGCACGTGGCCGATCTTGGACCCGGTGAGTTCTTCGGCGAGATGGGCCTGATTTCGGGCAAACGTCGAAACGCCCGCGTCACGGCCAAAACGCGAGTCGACATTGCCTGGATGATGCCGTGGGACTTCGAACAGATGACCACTGATGTTCCCGACATCGCGGCGCGAATCAGTGAGGTCGTCGCCACGCGGAACGCCAGCATCGCCGCGGCCGACTAGCCACCCGCAGCCATACTGCGTCATGGCATTCGGGCAGAGCGCGGGACCGGCGGCGACAGGTCGTCAGGTGAAAGAGCTTCTCGAACTGCTGAACAACCTCGGCCATGCTGATTTCCGTGATGCCCGCGGACCAATGGGGTTCAATCAGCGGCAGGCGGGTGGCCGCTTCACGGCCGATGAAGCATCCGAATTGATCGATCAGCTCCAAGCGGCTGAGCACGAGGCTGAGCAGGGACCCGCAGCCCCGGCCCGGAACGGGCCCGAGCCTGAAGCCGAGACAGCGCCGGCGAAGCCGGTGAGCGAACTGACCGATCACGAGAAGGCGATCCGTACGGCGCCGACGAAGTGGCTCGTCCTCGAGGTGCGCCGGCGAGGCTGGACGGTCACCAAGCCCAAGTAGGCAGTTCGCTTCCCGCGCTTGACTTGAGCGATGATCGCGGGGCCCGCACGGCAGACGGAGGATCTGATGACGACTCGCATTGTGGCGGATGTGTTGATTCCGGGACGAGGTGAACCGATCGATGGCGGCACCGTCCTGATGGAGCCCGGCGAGATCACGTTCGCCGGCGCTACCGCTGAGGCGCCATCGACCGGCGAGGGCGAGTCCCTGGTCGAGGTGCCGGTGGTGCTTCCGGGACTGTGGGACTGCCACACGCACTTTGTGGGTATGCCCCAGCCCAACCTCGAACTGATCGCCAGCGCGGACATCGTGGCCGCCGCGGCGCGAGCGGTCGACGATGCTGCTGCCATGCTCGACGGCGGCGTGACCAGCGTCCGCGACGTCGGCGGCATGGGCGTTCGGCTCGCGCAGGTTGTGGCCGAGGGAAGAATGAAGGGGCCATGGATCTACGGTGCCGGACGGATCCTGTCGACCACCGGTGGCCATGGCGACATCCACAGCCTGCCTCTCGATTTTGTGCACCAGCTCACGTGCGACTCCGGTTTCAGCGTCCTGTGCGATGGGGTGCCCGAGGTGTTGAAGGCGGTGCGTCTGAATCTGCGGGTCAACGCCAGGCTGATCAAGGTCTGTGCCTCCGGAGGGGTGATGTCGGAGATCGATCATCCGATGCACCAGCAGTTCAGCGATGAGGAACTGCGGGCGATTGTCGGGGAGGCGGCGCGGGCCGAGCGGATCGTGGCCGCCCATTGCCACGGCAAGGCCGGGATCATGGCAGCGCTACGCGCCGGTTGCTACTCGATCGAGCACGGCAGCTTCCTCGATGAAGAAGGCGCCGACCTCATGTTGGAGAAGGGTGCCATGTTCGTGCCCACCCGTTTCGTGGTCGACGAGTTGCTCGGCCAGGCCGACCTGCTTCCTCGCTATGCCTACGAGAAGGGCATGATGGTCGCCGGCGCCCATGAGATGGCCATGAAGATCGCCATCTCGAAAGGGGTGAAGATCGCTGCGGGCTGTGACATCTTCGTGTCCGGTCAGATGTACGGCGGCAGCAGCAAAGAGATCCTGCACCTCATCAACGCGGGCATGACCGACCTCGAAGCCATCGAGGCGGCCACCGCGAACGGGCCCGAGTCGCTCGGGCCGCAGGCCCCCAACACCGGTCAGCTCCGCGCCGGGATGGATGCCGACGTCATCGCCCTCGACACCAATCCGCTTGACGACCGCAGCGTTTGGGGCGACCCCGCCCGCGTATCCCACGTCTGGCAACGTGGCCTCCAGGTCAAGTGACGGAAGAAGCGCGTCGAAACGTCCTGCTCGTCCATGGGGCCTGGCATGGCGGGTGGTGTTGGCGTGAGCACTGGGTTCAGTTCCTCGAGGCGAACGGGTTTGAGTGCGAGGCCATTGACCTCATCGATCACGATCGCCCTGGCGACCTGGGCCGTATCTGGCCGACGATTCCGCAGCAGGTTGCGCACGTAGGAGCTGCGCTTGATCAACTGGGGCCGGAGACGATCGTCGTCGGTCATTCGATGGGTGGCTACATCGTCCAGCGGGTGCTGGAGAAGCGCGATGCGGCGCATGCGGTCCTGGTGGCAAGCGTGCCCCGGCACGGCGTCTGGAAGGCCGCGCTCGGCATGCTCCGAAACGACCCCAAGGTCTTCTTCCAAGCCAGCCTTCTCATGGACATGAGCGGGTTCGTCACCGATGACGAGCATGTCCGCGGTGCGTTCTTCACGGCCGACACTCCTGATGAGATTGTGGCCAACACGCGTGCACAGCTCCAGAACGAATCGTTCCGTTCCTACCTCTCGCTGCTGTTTCGGTTGCCGCGGCCCAACCAGGTCGACACGCCCGTCACGGTGGTTGCTGCCGAGCTCGACAGGCTGTTCGACGTCGACGGACAGCAGGATCTAGCGAGGGCCTATGGCACGGATGCGCTCGTGATCGAAGGCGCCGGCCACGACCTCATGCTCGACCCCCGGTGGCAAGAAGCCGCTGAAGTCATCGTGCGGCTCGGCCGGTCCTAACGCACACTGGGGTCTGTCCCCAGTGTGCGTTAGGGCTACCCCAAACGTCTGAGTTCGGTGTTGCGGACGTAGGTGGTGACCACCGCGGTGAGGCCGACGACCGCGGCGCCGCTGATCGTGTTGCCGGTGCCGGCTTGGCTGGCGATCAGGCCCAACATCAGTGCCCCGATCGGGAGCAGCCCCATCTGCACCAGGGTGTAGAGCCCCATCACCCGACCCATCATGTGTTGGGGCGTGTTGGCTTGGATGAGGCCCTGGTTCATGTTGATGTAGAAGCCACCGCCGAGGCCCATTCCCAGTGCCAGCGGGAACAACTGCCAGTACTCGGTGCTGCGGCCGATGAAGAACGTCATCGTGGCACCGACCATCATCGCCCGCTGAAACAGGGCGCCCTTGTTGGCCATGTCGCCTTTGCGCATGACGATCACGGAGCTGATGGCGATGCCGATGCCCATCATGGCGAGCAGGGGAGCGACGTCGCCCGATTCGCGGCCGAGCTCTTCCTTGACGAACGCCTGCATCGTCACCATCACCGCCGGGTTCACCGTGAGCCCTGCCAGCGTCAGCAACATGAAGAGGGTGCGAAGGTGACGGTCGTCGCGAAGGTGGCGGAAGGCATCGATCGTCTCATGCACGATCGGTCGCTTGCCGGGCATCTCGCCATGGGCAGGGATCTCGATGCGAAGCAGGAACAGAAGCCCGATACCCAGGAGGATGGCCTGGAACCAGAAGGCGCCGTCGAAGCCGAACTGGTCGCCGACGAGCTTGGCGATGACCGGCCCGAGGATCATGGAAAGCGTCATCGCCAGGGCATTCACGGCGATGGCGCTGAAGAGTTGGTCGCGTCTGACGAGGACAGGGATCAACGCCGCCCGAACGGGCTGACCGATGGTGGAGGTTGCTCCCGCGAGGAACGCGGCGCCCAGAACCCAGCCCATCGTGGCGCGGCCCGAGCTGATGAGGAGGGCGGTGCCGATCATCACCCCGACCGAGGTCACCTGGGTGACGATCAGCAACCTACGGCGGTCGTAGCGGTCAGCCCACGCTCCAGCATGAAGTGTCAAGAAGATGGCCGGGATACCAAGGGCGAAGACCACCAGACCCTGGTCGCTCTCGGAGCGATTGAGGCCATCGAGAACCAACCAGCCGAACACGAAACGTTGCGCGTTGGCGACGATGAAGTAGGCCACGGAGTTGGACCAGAGGCGCCGAAAGTTGGGTTCGCGGAGCGGGCCCCGCGTCGGTGCCGCGCTGACGTCGCTGTCGAGCTGAGTCACCGGAAGAGTTTGCCAGACCGGGCCCGGCAGCTGTTACCTGAGTGCCGACGACTCACTCGGTCGGCTAGAAAGTCCGAATGGGCCCATGCCGCGGAGCGAAGTGAGCAGGTACAGCGGGCTCATCGAGCGAGCCCGTGCAGGCGAACGGATCCTGATTGACGGGGGAACCGGCTCGGAGTGCATCCGTCGAGGGGCACCCGCACTCACGAACGGTTGGAGCGGAGGCGCAGCCCTGAGCGACCCCGACATCGTCCGCGAAATCCACGCCGACTACATCGCCCTCGGAGCTGATCTCGTGGCGTCGAACACGTTTGCGACGGGGAGGAACGTGCTTGAGGACGCGGGTGTGGCCGTCGACTTCGAGGCCTACAACCGCCGCGCCGTCGAGCTGGCGATCGAGGCTCGCGCTGCCGCTGGTCCTGGTGCTGACCACGTCGTCGTCGCCGGCGGCGTCAGCAACTGGAGCTTCTCTGGCGATCGGCCCTCGCTCGATGCGTTGCATGACAACACGGTCGAGCAGGTCACGATCATGCGTGATGCCGGCGCCGAGCTGATCAGCCTCGAAATGATGGTCGACTTCCCTCGGATGATCGCCACGTTGGAGGCAGTGTCGACGGTTGACCTGCCCATCTGGGTGGGTCTGACCATCGGCCCTGAAGAAGGCCACGACGTCGATCAGCTCGATGAGGTGATCCACCTTCGCGAGGGCGGCTCACTCCTCGAGGCGGTTGAGATTGCCAAGCGCTACGTCCGAGTTGACGCGTTCTGCCTCATGCATTCCGACGTGCGAATCACCGAGCGTGGCGTCGCCGCGATTCGCACACAATGGGATGGCCCGCTCGGGGCGTACGCCCACGCCGGTCACGTTGTCGACGGCGAGATCGTTCATGACGGCGCGATCACGCCGGCCGCCTACGCCGCGTACGCGCCGGCATGGCGCGCGGCCGGGGCCACGATGGTGGGCGGTTGCTGCGGCATCGGCCCCGAACACGTGCGGGCACTCGCGGCGGTGATCTAGCGACCGCCGAGCAGGCCTGCGAGGATTGGTGAAACCCAACCCTGGTGCTCGATGGGGAATGGCGCGACACTCGCCACCGGGGGAAACATGGGCGAGATCGTCGTTACGGGTTTGGGTGTCGTTGCGCTCGGCGCGGCCGCCTACCTCTTGTACCGCTACCGCGATGCCGCGGCATCGCCCACGTCATCGCGCCCGCCGGCCGAGTCGGCCTCTGAGCGGTTGGCTGAGGCGGTCCGCACGTTGGCGGCCACGCTCGCCGCCGGTTTCGTGGGTGGACTCTTGGTCGCGGGATTCGGCGGCCGACTCTTCATGCGGCTTGTCGCCGCCACGTCGAGTGAGACTGTCCAGGGGCGACTCACGGAGGCCGATGAGGTCATCGGCGAAGTCACGTTCGGTGGCTCAGTGTTCCTCATCATGTTCTCGAGCAGCTTCGGCATTCTCGGCGGGTTCGCGTTCTACCTCCTGCGTCGATGGCTCCCGGCGAGGTCGATCGCCGGCGGTCTCGCGGTGGCTGGTCTCGGTGCGGGTGTGCTGGTGCGGCCGACGGAGTTTCTCGACCCGGAGAGCATCGACTTCGAGATTCTCGGCCCGGTCTGGTTCGCGGCACTGTTCGCCCTGGCGCTCATCGTGATGTTGGGAACAGTGACAGCGACCCTCATCGACTCGTGGACGCCGCGTTGGCCGACCCCTGAAGTGTCACCAAAGGGAGTTGCCGGGCTTCTGCCGATTCTCATGCTGGGCGCGCTCGGGCCGGGACTTGTCGTGCTTGCACCAGTGGTGCTCGTGAAGGCCTTCGTTCCCAAAGGTCGCCTGGTGGCGGACGGATCCACGTTCGCTACGACGATCCGCCTCGTACTCCTCGGCGCTGCTGTGGTCGGCTGGGGCTGGACGTTCAGCGCGGCCGTCGACATCGTGCGTAGATGATCGGCGGTCGAGGATCCTCAGCGCCTAGCCACCCTTGGTGAGCCGATCGGCCAGCAACTCGACAACCCGGTCACCATTGACGCCAGTGCACACGTTCACGACCGGACGGCCTCGCCAGGCCGGCGGCGCGGCGTCGTCGGTGTCGCCCATGTTGGGCCAGGTCTTGCCGCGGCTGAAGCTTTCGGTTTCGACCCGTACCGGCCAGTGATCGGTGGTGAAGATGTCGGGTTCGAGGAGGTAGGCCACAGTCGACGGGTCGTGTACGTAGATGCCGTCGATGTTGTTGGTGGCCTCGAAGAAGGCCCGATAAAGCGGGATGGCTTCGGCGAGCAGTCGAGCACCGGGGTTCGAGGCCGCGGTGATGGTGTCGATGACTGCTCCGGGGAGGTTGACCTGGTGGGTCACATCGAGCCCGACCATCGTGATCGGCCAGCCGGCGCCGAAGACGGCGTCCGCAGCTTCGGGATCGTTGTTGATGTTGGCCTCGGCAACCGGTGTTGCGTTGCCGGGGACAAGCGCGTTGCCGCCCATCACCACCACTTCATCGACGAGATCGATCAGGTCGGGATGGGCATCGAGCGCCACGGCCAGATTCGTGAGCGGGCCGAGGGCCAGCAGGGTGACCTCGCCGGGCCGGTCGGAGGCCAGGGTGTAGATCGTCTCGGCAGCCAACGCTTGGGTGACCTCGGTGGTCGGCGAAATGGTGCGGGTACCGCCGAGCCCGTTCTCGCCGTGCACAAAGGGCACTGGTCCTTTGAACGGCACCGCGATCGGGTCGACTGCGCCGGCCGAAACGGGGATATCGGTTCGGCCCGCGGTTTCGAGGATTGTCAGAGCGTTCCTGGTGGTGCGGTCGGTGGCGGCATTGCCGAAGATGGTGGTCAGCGCCAAGACCTCGAGTTCGGGCGAGGCGAGCGCCATCAGAATCGCCATGGCATCGTCGACGCCCGGATCGGTGTCGATGATTACCGGCCTGCCCATGGCGTGACCCTAGCGACCAGCGAGAGGGCCCCGGCCGGCTCAGTTCCACTGGACGACAGGAAGGATTCAGCGTACGTTCAGGAAGAGGCGACCGCGGAGGGCGTCGGTGGCGTGATAGCGGCATGGCTGACCGGCGGCATTGTCTCGCTCGGCTCGCTGGTCGGCTTTCTCACCGTGCTGGGCATCGCGGCCCGCAATGGCCTGATGATGATCAGCCACTTCCAGCATCTGGAACGTGAGGAGGGGATGCCGCTCGGCCCTGAGCTGGTGATCCGTGGCGCCCAGGAAAGGCTTGCGCCGATCCTGATGACCGCCCTCACCACCGGACTCGCGTTGGTGCCACTGATCATCGCGGGTGACATCGCGGGTCATGAGATCGAGCATCCGATGGCCATCGTGATTCTCGGTGGGCTCGTCACCTCGACGATTCTCAACCTCTTTGTGGTGCCGGACCTCTATCTGAGATTCGCCAAACCGCTGACTCGAACGCCGGTCGCCGGCTGACCAATTGTGGCGCTGTCTCCTCAGCGCAGGCAGGCCACCGGCCCCGGTGAGTCAGGTGATTTCGGTGCCGTCGGGGCGGTAGGTGGCAGCGACGGCCGGCGACAGCGATGGTTGAGGACTGCCACCGAGTTGGTCCCTCACGGAGTGCGGCGTGCATCCAGATGGGGATTGAGTTCTGAGGCATGGCGAGATGACCGATCACTCGGTTCACTCGCCGACCTCGAGCTCGCCATGAATGTCGGCTTCTCGAACCCACCCACCCGGGCGGCGATCGTTTCGGTCCGGGTGGTTATCCAACGATGAACTCGGTTGGGCTGCATCCAAACGACCACCTCGTATCGTTTCTCTACCGATGATCTTTCTTGCACTCGCGGAGATGCTCCGCGCCAAGGCCAGGTTCGGTCTGGTGATCTCCGCGATCGCGATGCTCATTTTCTTGATTCTCTTTCAGCAGTCGCTCCAAGCGGGCCTGCTCACATCCTTTGTCGGGGCAATTCGGAATCAATCAGCGCCGGTGCTGGTGTACACCGTCGATGGTCAGCGTGTGATCCAGGGGAGCGTCGTCACCCCTGACCTCGAGGCTGCGGTGCGCGCCGACCCGGCCGTTGCAGCTGCGGGACGGATTGGGCAGGGAACTTTCACGGTTCGTGCTGATGGCGAAAGATTCGATACCTCGATCATCGGATTCGAGTCGCCCGCACTTGGGGCGCCGACGTCCTTGCTCAGGGGAAGGCTTCCGGAACTCGGCGAGGTGGTGGCGAGTGAGGCCAGCGCCGCCTCGGGATTCGACCTGGGCGAGGTCGTCACGGTGGAACCGGGCGGGTACACGCTCACCGTTGTGGGCCTGGCTCGCGATGTTCAGCTGAATGCCGGACCGACACTCTTCACGCCCTACGACTCATACGTCGAGGCCGTTCGCTCGGTGAACCCTGATGCGGGCGATCCGCTTCCCAACGTGCTCGGTGTGTCGCCGGTGCTCGGTACGAGCGACGAGCAGCTGGCGGCCACGCTGAACGAGATCTCACTGGACATTGACGCTTTGCCCCGGAATGTTGCCGCCGATGAAACGCCCGGTGTTGCTCAGGTACGACAGTCATTCCAGGTGATCTTTCTGCTGTATGGGCTTGTCATCCCTTGTGTCACCGGCCTGTTCTTCTTGATCATCACCTTCCAGAAGAGTCGGGCGCTGACGCTTCTCCATGCGATCGGTGCTTCGTCAAGCCGGCTTGTCGGGTCACTTCTCGTCCAGGCTCTAGCGGTTGTGACCTTCGGCTTCGCAATCGGGGTCGCGCTCTATACCCCGGTTTCTTCACAACGGCTGGGAGGAATACCTCTCAGGTTCGAGACCGAAGCAGTGATCGTGTGGGGGGTCGTGTTACTCGTGCTCGGACTCGGGAGCTCCCTTGTAGCCGCTCGCCGGGTACTCGCGATCGAGCCGGCCAGTGCCGCTTCTGGAGGTTCGGGTCGATGAGGCCCGCGCTCAAGGAACTGCGCCGCGAGCCGTCTCGATTCGTGGCCCCGACAGCCATCCTGACGCTGATCGCAGTCCTGCTGATGTTTCTCGGCGGGCTACTGGACGGGTTGATCCGGAACTCGACCGGGGCGGTCAACGCGATCACCGCGGATGTGATCGTGTTCTCCGATTCCTCGCAGGGATCCTTCCTCCGAAGCCGGGTCGAGCCCGACATACGCAAGGAAATCGAGCAAGATCTCGACGCCGTTGTGGGCGGTCTCGGCGTCACCCTCCTGGGCGGTCGGATCCCCGGGAATGGCCCACGCGACTTGGCGAACATCGCCGTGTGGGGTTACGAGACGCCGATCGACGGAGTTCCTTCACCTCCAGGTGCGGGGATGGGCTGGGGCGACGAGCGACTGCAAGCCGATGGCGTCGAAATCGGCGATGAGATCCTGCTGGGACCGAGTCGTACTCCCGTGACGATCGCGGGATGGGTCGACAACACTGCGTACAACGGGCAGGCGTCCCTATGGGTCGACGTCGAAACCTGGCGCACCGTTCTCAACGCGAACCGTCCTGACGCGGCGTTGGCGGAAGGTGTCTTCCAGGCACTGGCGGTGACGGTGCCTTCGACCACAGCCGGTGAAACCGCGGCGGATGCAATCGTCCGAGTCGTTGACTCGGGTCTGTTGGTGCTCACGGTGGCAGAAGCGCGCGATGCAATCCCGGGAGTCACCGAACAGCAACAGACGTTCAACCAGATCCTCGGGGTCACAGTCCTCATCGCCCTTGTCGTCGTGGCCTTGTTTTTCGCTCTCCTGACTGTTGAACGAGCGTCGCTCTACGCCGTGTTCAAAGCGCTCGGCGCCGGCTCCCGAACGATCTTCGGCGGGCTGATCACGCAGGCGATTGCCGTGACCATGATCGCGACGGCGATTGCCGCTGTGGCCGTGGTCGTGATCGACGCGGTGATCCCCCCGGGATCGATCCCGTTGTTCATCTCGCCGCGGCGCATCCTGCTGAGCGCTGTCCTGTTGTTCATCGCGGCCGCCGCCGGCTGCGGCTTTTCACTCCGTCGGGTCCTGCGTGTCGACCCGGCTACCGCTCTCGGAGGTTCCTCATGATCACATCGTCACCCGCACTCGAGATGAACGAGGTTCGGAAGGTGTACTCGGTGGCAGAGACAGAGGTTGTGGCACTGGCCGACGCCTCGTTGACCGTCGCTCAGGACGAGATCGTCGCCCTCGTCGGGCCCTCCGGATCGGGCAAGACGACACTTTGTTCGATCGCCGGCGGGATCCTGAGTCCGTCGGAGGGGACGGTGACGGTCGGCGGTGAGGACATAACGGGATATGACCGGCGTCGCCTCACTCGTTTCCGCCGGGAACGCGTCGGGTTCGTGTTCCAAAGTGTGAATCTGGTTCCGTTCCTCAACGCGCGGGAGAACCTGCTGATCGTGGACGAGTTCGGCCGGCGAGAGCGTCGCGAAGCCAAGCTCCGTGCCGATCGCCTGCTCGAGGAACTCGGCTTGTCCGATCGGGCGGCGAACCTTCCCGGGCAGCTCTCGGGCGGTCAACGGCAACGGGTCGCGATCGGCCGGGCGTTGATGAACCAGCCCAGCCTGGTGATGTTCGATGAACCGACGTCCTCGCTCGATACCGAGCTCGGCTCCCAGGTCATGGAACTGATCAGGACAGAGATGAAGTCCCGCGGAACCTCAGCCATCGTCGTCACCCATGACGATCGAATCACTCACTTCTGTGACCGCACGGTCGGGATCGTCGATGGCGTACTCGCAGCCTGAGGGCACCCCCAGTCCCCGCGCCCTGGTCGTGGAGATCGTGATCGACCGCAGCCCGAGCGAGGTTTGGGCCGATGTTCGCGATGTCGGATCCCATGTCGACTGGATGCACGATGCCGTGGCCATCCGGTTTCTCAGCGATGAGCGAGAAGGAATCGGGACCCGGTTCGAGTGCGACACGAAAGTCGGCCCGATTCGCCTGACCGACATCATGGAAATCACGTCGTGGGACGAGGGTCAGTTGATGGGGGTTCGACACGTCGGTCTGGTCGAAGGGATCGGCGAGTTCACCCTCGAAGAGATCTCTCCGGGCCGGACCCGATTCTCATGGGCAGAGGATCTGACATTCCCGTGGTACTTCGGGGGTCCTGTCGCCGGCGTCTTCGCTCGACCCGTGCTGAGACTGATCTGGAAACGAAACCTTCGCCATCTCAAGGCTCGCGTCGAGGCACGGCTGACGTAGCCGGTGACGCCGGCGGGGCTACCGGCCTACGGCGATGCAGGGAGGAACGTCGGCAGAGGCGGACGCCTCACCTACCGTGACGCCATGACAATGATGCCGAGACCGGGGAATCACGTGCGACCAGGTGTGGCGATCATCGGCCTCGGGATCATGGGCACCCGAATGATGGGGAGCCTCACGCTCAGCGACAAGTTCCGTCTTGTGGCTGCGTGGGACCCGAGCGACGACGCTCGCGACGCGGCGGCCGCCGACTATCCAGGGTTGGAGATTGTGATGGACGCGGCGTCGGCGATCGGCACCGCCGGGGTCGACGTCGTCTACATCGCCTGCCCACCGGGTGCCCATGTCGAATACGCCCTCATGGCGGCCGACGCCGGCAAGGCGGTCTACTGCGAGAAGCCCCTGGGAGTGGATATTGCCGAGAGCGAGCAACTCGTCCAGATGGTCTCGGACCGGGAGGTCATCAATGCGGTCAACTTCCCCTTCGCGGCCGCGCCTTCCATCGACTTCATCGAACGCGAGCTCGCCGCCGGAGCACTCGGAGACATCGTCGGAGTCGATCTCCGGCTTCACTTCGTGCCCTGGCCCCGAGGGTGGCAGCAGGAAGCCACATGGCTCCGCCAGCGAACCGAGGGCGGATACGTCCGCGAAGTCGGATCACACTTCGTCTTCCTGATCGAAAGGCTGTTCGGTCCTGCCGCGCTGGTCGAGTCGTCGGTCGCCTATCCGCAAGATATTGACGCCTGCGAGACCCACTTCTCGGCCAGCCTCGAATGTGCGGGCATCCCAATCTCGATGAGCGGCAACTCGGTGGGGGTTGGCCCCGACGTTGTCGAGTTCATCATCTGGGGCTCCGAACGGTCCATCAAGCTGGACAACTGGGCCGAGGTCTCCGTCGCCTCCGGCGGGGACTGGGAAGTGCAGGAGATCCACGGACCCGACCCGCGACAAGAGAACAACACCCGGTTCTTCGGCGACCTCGAGAATCTCATCCACGGCCGACCCAACACGATTGCCACATTTGCGGACGCCCTCTCCGTGCAGCGGATCGTCGAGTCGATCCTTTCCGCCGACACCTAGCTCAGGCTCCCCGCGCCACGTCGACGACTACCTTGGCGCGGGCGTGGCCGGTGCCGAGATAGCGCAATGCGTCGGGGACGTCTTCGAGCGACACTGTGCGGTCGATGACCGAACGAAGCTGGCCGGCCTCGACGAGGCGTAACAGTTCCTGGAGATCTTCCGCCGGCACGCGAGCGGTGAAGTCATGGAGGGTGCGTCCGCTCCGGATGAAGCGGATCTTGCCGGCGACAAGCCGGCGGAACGGGTCGAGCCAGGGATTGTCCTTCGGCCCGCTGATCATCACGTAGCGGCCGCCTTTGACAAGCGAACGAACACAGTCACCGAGCGAGCGATTGCCGACGTTGTCGAGAATTGCGTCGTACTGACCGCCGTCGACCCAGTCCTCGTTCGAGTAGTCGACAACACGATCAGCGCCGAGACCGCTCACCATCTCGACGTTGTGGGTGCTGCACACTCCGGTGACCTCGGCACCCATCGCCGCCGCGAGTTGGACCGCGAATGTGCCGACCCCGCCGGCGGCGCCGTTGATGAGGACCCGCTGGCCCGGCTGGACCTGTGCCTGGTCGCGGAGTGCCTGGAGAGCGGTCACTCCGGCGACGGGCATGGCCGCCGCGTCGGTGAAGGAGACGTCGGGTGGGAGCAGAGCCAGCCCTCCGGGCTTCGCCAGCGTCCAGTCAGCAAAGCTGCCTTCTGCACGACCCATGACGCGGTCGCCCCGGGCAAAACCGCCGCCGTCGGCGCCGACCGCAACGACCGTACCGGCGACGTCGGCCCCGCGGATCGTCTGGCCGGGCCGCCGCAAGCCGGCGACGAGCCGGAGCAAGTAGGGCTTGCCCGTCATGAAATGCCAGTCGAGCGGGTTCAGCGATGCCGCTGCCACCCGAATCAACAACTGGTCGGCACCGGGTGACGGCTGGTCGATCGTGAGGATTTCGAGCACGTCGGGCTGGCCGTATCGCTGGTGGGAGAGGGCTCGCATCGTCGGCGTACCTTCACCACCTGGATGCGTGCGTTGTACGTCCGTCATCCTCACACCATAAGTCTCATCTTCGACCGGCTTGAGTGGTCGCGCGACACCGAACGCACATGGGTGGCCGGCGTGGCCGACTACGGTGCGCCTGATGGACCCCCTCGAAGCCCTCAGCCAGTCAACTCGTGAGTTCGAAACCCGCCTTCGTCAGGTGACCGAGGATCAGTGGGATCGGCCAACACCCTGCACCGAGTGGAACGTACGTGCTCTGGTCAACCACATCCTGTTGGGGACTCGGATGAGTGTCCAGCTCCTGGCCGGTGACACACGAGCGGACGTGGTCGCCCAGCTTGGCGATGACTTGATGACCGACAGTCAAGACCCCGTTGCCGACTTTCTCGCCCTCGCCACCGACATGCAGAACGGTTTCGCCACAGCTGGTGGGTTGGAAGGCACTGTCGACCACCCAATGGGCGAAATCCCGCGCACGATGTTCATCGGGTTCCGCATTCTGGACAACGCCACGCATGCGTGGGATCTCGCCCGTGCCATCGGCGCGGACGAGACTCTGGATGCCGACCTGGTCAGCCGCATGTGGGACGACATCCAGCCAATGGCGGGCGGACTGGGCGCGCTGGGAATCTTCGGCGACAGCGCGTCAGGAGACGTCGGCGACGACGCGCCGCAGCAGACCCGCTTCCTCGACTTGGTTGGTCGCCGACCGTAAGGCGCTCTCAGTGCCATGAGCCAGGCGAGGCATCCCCGAAATCTTCTACTATCGAACATCCGTAGTACAAGCGAGGGGAGATCAAGATGAGCGAAGCGCCCTCAGGGGACCTCATGAAGCAGATGTCGGTGGCCGAGTGGACGATCGGCGGTGGAGCCGCATGGCTTCTCGTCGTCTGCTTTCTATTCGGGAACCGGATCCAATACGAGTACTTCGCGACGATCGCGACGATCGATGCGCTTCTCTCCATCTTCATCTTGCTGGCGATCTACGCCAAGCGCAGCGGTGGCGAATCCGCCTGGAACAGTCTCTACCCCGGGTCGCTCAACGCCGCCGGCGCGGCGCTCGTGATCATGACTGCTTTCGATCTGATCAACGGGTTGGCCAATGACTTCAGCCAGTCGGGCGAGTTCTACGAAGTGACGCTCTATTTCGCCGCGGCGGCCGTCGCGGCCGGCCTTTTCCTTCTCCGCCAGGAACAGCAAGCACCTGCCGCGTAGACCGCGTCGCAAGCCGGTCGCATCCACCCGCGACGAAGGCACCGCGCCAGGTGCATAGTCTGTGGATCGGGAGGATCCGGATGCGCAGTCGACTGCTGTTGTCGCTTGCCCTCGTGGCGGCGGCGTGCTCCGGAACCGCTGATTCGACCGGAACGACTTCCGAAACGTCGATCGCCACCGCAGAACCAGCCGGGCCGGTCCGAGAGCCGAACTGGATTGCAATCGATAGTGATGGGTTCACCGATCGTCGTACAGGCGAGACGTTCGTGCCGCGGGGCATCAATCTCATCCGTAAACGGCAGCCGATGTTCGCCAGCTACGACCCGGACTGGGTTGACGATCAGCTCGACGAGATCGTGTCCATGGGGTTCAACACGGTCCGGTTTTTCTTTGATCTCTGCAAACGATGCCCGTCGAACGACGACGGCCTCACGCCACAATTCCTCGATCAACTCACCGACGTGCTCCACAAGATCGCGGATCGTGGAATGGTTGCTTTGCCGGCGCCGATCGATATTCCCGATCCGGGTTTCATGGCGAACGTGCCGTGCTGTGACACGTTCGGCGGTGGCAGGAACTCGCTCTACCTCACCCAGGAGGGTCACGAGATTTCCCAGGAGTTCTTCACCCAGGTCATCGAAGGCGTGACCGAACGTGGCGCACCACTTCACGCCGTCCTTGCATGGGAGCTCGTCAACGAGCACTACATGTCACGCAGCGTCGCACCGCTGAGCCTCACCGAGGGCTTGGTGTCCACCGTCGACGGCGGCACATACGACATGAGCGACAACAACGCCGTCGAGCAAATGTACGCCGGCAACCTCGTGCTCTGGATCAACAACGTTGCCGAGGCAGTTCGTCAGGCCGACCCGGGCGGATATGTGACGATGGGGTTTTTCCCCGCCGACGACCCTCAGTCGGGGCGCATCGGTCCGAACGAGCTCTGGTCGATGCCACGACCGGCGATCTACGAGTCGTCGCTCGACTTCGTCGACCTTCACGCCTATCCGGGCGGCGGGCACAAATGGGAGGACGTTGCCGCGCTGTTCGGTCTCGACATGGAGCCGCCCGTCCCCATCATCCTCGGTGAGTTCGGTGCCTTTCTCGGCGTATACGCCGACCCGATGGCCGGAGCGGCCGGCATGGCGAGATGGCAGGTCCAATCGTGCGAGGTCGGCTTCCAAGGTTGGCTGCTTTGGCTCTGGGGCGATGATGTCGACGACGAATCTCATACCGCCGATGTTGACGATGCCACCATCGCCCGGGCGGTTTCACCCAATCTGCGACCGGATCCATGCGCCGTGGGGCCGTTCCTGAACCTGAACCTCGCGCTCGACAAACCGGCCACAGCGTCGGCGGAAGAGTCGGAGGAGTTCGCCGCCAAGTGGGCTACGGATGGCAGCATCGGGACGTCGTGGAGCGCGGCCGCAGGGCCCCCGCAATGGATCGAGATCGATCTCGAGGAAACCACCGCCGTCCAACGTTTCGAGATCGTGCTCGGCGGTGCAAGCGAGCCAGCCGCCCAACGCCACAGGATCTACGTTCGCGACGCCCAAGAACCCGCACCCGGCCGTCTGGTGGGCGAGATCTCAACGACTGCACGCAACGAAGACCGGCTCGTCCTCGAGCTCGATGAGGCGGTGAGCGGAGTCCGATATGCGAGAATCGAGACGCTGCAATGGGACAGCTGGGTCATCTTCAACGAGGTCGAGGTCTACGGCCCGACATGACGCCGAGAAACTGCCACTCCGGTTGATCCCAGGGTGGTCGTTCCGTCAGCGTCCGAATGGCGCCAGTCTCAGCGGTAGAGCCTTTCGAGCGCACTGCCGATTGAGGCGAGGTGGTCGCGCACGCCCTGCGGGCCGGTGATTTCGAGCCATTCGATGAGCCCGGCAAGTTCGCCGGCGAGGGCGTACTCGTTGTGACCGCGAATCACGATCTCGATCCGGCCGTCGGGCGCGGAACCGCCGACTTCGAGGCGTCCCCCGAGCATCATCCGGAGCAGGCCGAGTCCGTCGGGAGCGCACATGGCCTGGGCCTCGATTGGGGTGCGCATTCGGTCGACCTCGTCGGCGATTTCTCGCCAGCTCTCGGCCAGGTCGAATCCCTCGGGTCGTTGGATGGGATCGTCGGTCAACTCGACCGACGAGACACGGTCGATCCGGAAGGTCCGTCGACCGGCCTCGGTGGTGGAGACCAGGTACCACGTTGGGCCCTTGGCGACGATGCCCAGTGGGTGGACGGTCCGCTCGGTTTCGGAGCCTTTGCGATCGGCGTAGCCGAGGCGCACCTGGACGCCTCGGATCACCGCCTCTTGGAGTTCGTCGAGAAACCGGGGTGGTCGGGGCTCGAGCAGGCTGGATCCCCAGAGTTGTTGGTCTACGACGACTGATGTTGCGGCTGCCTGGGCCTGCTCCCGGAAGGTCTCGGGCAGCGCGCGCACGAGTTTGCGCAGAGCGGACTTCACAGCCGGGGTTGCGGTCGAGGCCGGTCCGGCCACCAGGAAGAGGGCGCGGGCCTCGGTCGCGGTCAGCCCGGAGAGGTCGGTGCGAGCGCCGCCCAAGAGGCGCCATCCGCCCCCGCGGCCCTGGGTGGAGTACACGGGCACCCCGGCCATGGCCAAGGCGTCGAGGTCGCGGCGGGCGGTGCGCTCGGAGACCTCCAACTCCAGGGCGACCTCGGAGGCCGTGACCTGCTCGCGTTGTTGCAGTAGCAGGAGGATGGCTACCAGCCGGTCAGCTCGCACCCACCCACACTTTCACATCAAACCGGTCACTTGGTGACCGGTTTACCGGCAACGATGGCACCATGATCAAACCGACCAGTTCAACCACCGACCACCTCGTGGATCCCCGGCCAATCCTCGAGCGTGCCATCGCAACCGGCGGGGTCGTCATTGCCGGCGTCCGGCCAGAGCAGCTCACGGATCCGACGCCATGCACGGACATGAACGTGCGAGTACTCGTTGGCCACCTGGTCGGCGTGCTTGATCGCGTTGCTGCGCTCGGAAACGGCGAGGATCCTTTCGCAGTCACCGAGACCCCCGTCCCCGATGATCGCTGGGCCGATGCGTGGACGGAATCAGGGAGACGAGCCGCGAGTGCCTGGAGCGACGACGCCGTGCTCGGACGACCCATGGCACTGCCGTGGATCGAAGGCAGCGGCGCGGAGGTGCTGACGTCCTACTTCTCCGAGCTGACCGTCCACACCTGGGATCTCGCGACGGCGACCGGTCAGCGGCCCGACTGGGACGAAACAGTCGTGGCCGCGGCACTCGAGGCACGCAAGATCCTCCCGGCCGAGAACCGTCTGGCCCTTTACGAGGAGATCTCGACCGCGATGGGCCTCGACGAGGTCGCCGTCCCGTTCGCCGAGGCCGTCCCGGTCCCCGACGACGCCCCCGGCATCGAACGCCTCGTCGCATGGAACGGCCGGAATCCGCGTCGCTGATCGCTCGCTCGTTCGAGTTGGCGACCGTCTGCAGTCGTGGAGCCCTGGATTCTGACCCCGACGGGTTCAGAGTCTTCAGACTTGCGCGAGCGTCGGTCGGATCTAGGATGCGACACTTGGACGACCGTGAAGGTAGGTAGGCATGACTGAGTGGACTCCACCGGGACCGGGCCCGTGGCAACAGGACTCGGCGCACACCCCCGTGTCGCAGACCACCATCATGGCGGAGGTCTACCCGGCAGGCTTCAATCGCGGATTCACCGAGACGTTCGCCCGCTACGGCGTATTGCTCGACCGTCTCGCGATGGGCGTGGTCAACGGATTCACATACCACCAGCCACAACCGTTCGACATGCCCGGACCCGACGGCCCGATGTCCCCCGATGAGATTCACGCGGAGTTCGGACGACGGCTCGGTGTTGCCGCGCAGATGCTCGAGACGAAGCTGTGGCGTCAAGACCTCAACGACTGGGACACCGACTGGAAGCCGAAGGCGATCGCCCGACATCGCGAACTCGGTGGCGTCTCGCTCGGCGACCTCGATGACGCGGCGCTCCTCGAGCATCTGAACGACGTCGCCGCCCATGTCACCGAGATGGTGTACCAACACCACCGATTCAACATGGCGGCGATCTTCCCCGTGGGGGATTTCGTGCTCCATGCGAGCGGATGGACGGGTCGACCGCCCCACATGTTGCTAAACGTGTTCAACGGCTATTCGCCGATCTCGACAACACTCCCCGATGAGATGCGCGCTGCAGTTGCTGCCGTGCGGGCGAGCGACGCGGCGCGTCAGCTTGTCGAAGGAGCGGGCGACGCGGCCCGACGGCTGGCGGAGTTGCGTGCGTCCGTACCCGCCGTCGACGACTACGTCGCCACTATCGAATGTCGAGTGATCGACGGATTCGATCTGACCAACCCGACGCTTCGGGAACAGCCTGAGGTCGTGCTCGGAAAACTGGCTGCCGGCCTCGAGGCCAAGCCTGACGAAACCCGGCTCCGTTCCGATGAGTTCGCCGACGATGTGCGCGCCGCCGTGCCGGCCGAGCATCGAGAATTCTTCGATGAGTTGCTCGGCGATGCGAGAGCGAACTATCGGCTGCGCGACGAGCGCGGCATTTACAGCGAGATCACCGCGATGGGGATTCTGCGGCTCACGCTGCTCGAGCTGGGCCGTCGAGCGCATGGTCGCGGACACCTTCACGACCCGGCACACATCCTCGACGCCACTCTTTCCGAAACCTCGGCCGTGCTAGGAGGCGATGCCTCACTCACGGACGATCTCCGACACCGCGGTGATCGCCGGCGTGCACTCACCGCCGCCGGTCCTATGCGCCGCCTCGGCCCACCGCCACCGGAGCCGCCGTCCGACGAGCTCCCCCCTCCGCTGGCTCGACTCATGTCCGCGACCGGGTTCATGATCGAGGCGATCCTCGGCCA
The DNA here is from genome assembly GCA_029263175.1 of Acidimicrobiales bacterium. Taxonomy (GTDB): domain Bacteria; phylum Actinomycetota; class Acidimicrobiia; order Acidimicrobiales; family Aldehydirespiratoraceae; genus JAACCU01. Next base: position 126,283 of record JAJCXZ010000077.1, read on the forward strand.
GCTCGATGCGGCCGAGGGGGATGCGTCGACGATCGTCGGTCTTGGCGCGAGCCAAGGTGCGTACGAAGGGACCGCTCGTCTGATCGGTGAGACGGACGATCTACTCGATCTCGAGCCGGGCGACATAGTGGTTGCGGCGACAACCGGAGAAGGATTCAACTCGGTACTTCATCTTGTCGGTGCCATGGTGACCGACCACGGGAGTCATGCGTGCCACGCCGCCATCGTGTCGCGCGAGATGGGAATTCCGGCGGTGGTCGGCACTGTCGACGCCACGGCCCGGGTTCGAACCGGTGACCGCATCCGGGTCGATGGTACGAAGGGTGAAGTCACGATCCTTTCGTGATCCTTCCTCCGTGACGCGCTCGGCCGGGGTCTCGACACTCACAATCCTGGGCATCTCGGCAGCTGCCGGGTTGGTGCCGCTGAACTCCACCATGATCGCGGTGGCGTTGCCGAAGATCGCCGAGGACTTCGAGATCTCCACCGGCAGGACGGGCATCCTCATCATCGTCTACCTGTTCGCGATGCTCATCGGGCAGCCCCTCGCCGGCCGTCTGGGTGACTCGATCGGCAACCGACGCATGGTGAACATTGCGTTGGTTGGTGTCGTCGTGTGCTCTGCGATTGCTGCAGCGGCGACCTCGTTTGCTCTGTTGGTGGTGGCCCGTGTCGCTCAAGCCGCGTTCGCGGCAGCGCTCGTGCCGAGTATCCAGTCGCTCCTGCGAGCGATCACGCCACACGAACGGCAGGGCCGGGCGTTCGGCGTGATGGGCTCGGTCCTCGGCGTTGGGGCAGCGTTGGGGCCGGTCATCGGTGGACTTCTCACACAGGCGTTCGGCTGGCAGGCGATCTTCCTGATCAACATCCCGATCGCATTGTCGGCGTTACTCATCGCAGTTCGAACTCCAACGCCAACCTCGACGCCGGCCGAGGATGCGCCGGATGGCGCGCCCCATGAGTCCGAACGTGGACGAATCGCGAATCGGGTATTCGTTGCCGCCTTCTCCCTCCAGTCGCTGTCGACGCTCGCCCAATACTCCTTGTTGTTGCTGACACCCATCATCCTCAACGCCCGAGGCTGGGAGTCGGGGCCGATCGGTGCCGTGCTGTCTGCCCTCACCGTTGGCATGATCGTCATGAGCCCTGTCGGGGGACAGCTCGGCGATCGATTCGGGCGCCGGTTGCCATCGCGGGTCGGGCTCACGGTTGCGACCGGATGCATTGTGGTGATCCTGATCGGCGGACCGTCGATCAGCGTCGCCGTGCTCGTTGGGGGACTTGCGTGCTTCGGGCTCGGTCTGGGGGCGGTGACTCCCAGCCTCATGACATCAGCCCTCGAATCGGTGCCCCTGCACCGAACGGGCACCGCTGCCGGTGTGCTTTCGATGAGTCGCTACACCGGCAGCATCACTACTAGCGTCGCCGTCTCGTTCCTGGTCGCCTCGGATGGAGGCGGGACCCGTGTGGTCCTCGCCATCGCGGCTGTGGGAATGGTGATCTCCGTTGTCGTCACCGCCGCTCTCCCCGGAGCGCGTCCCTGAGGTGGCGGCGATGTCTTCGCGAGGCGGGCCGCCGAACGGCGGACCCGCCTCACACAAGCAAGCGTGTCTGAGCTACGGGAGCCAGGCAGCCCAGGTATCGCCGTGCGCCTCAATCCAGGCGGCGGCAACGTCAGCGGGGTCTTCGCCGTCGATTTCCGCGGAGGGCAGCATCTCGAGCTGGTCCGCGTTGGTGATGGTGAATGCTTCGAGGAACGCGAACACGTCGGGGGCCTTGTCAGCGAGCTCGCCCGAAACCGCCTTGAAGATCGGGTCCTCGGGATAGTCACAGGCAACATCGCCATCGGCCGCGGCCCCGCTCGCGCCACACTCCGGCGTGAACTCGGGCAACGCCACGTTGACCAGGTTGAATTTGCCGACGGCTGCGGTGGGGGTCCACCAGTACATGAGAACCGGCTCGTTGGCTGCAGAACGGGCCTCGAGCTCGGCCACGGTGGCGGGTTCGGAACCGCTGTACTGCACCTCGAAGGGGAGACCCAGGTTTTCGATGAGCAACGCGTCGTACTGAGAGTACGAAGGATCAGTGCCGAGGAAGCGACCGAGATCACCGGTTTCGGCGGTGGAGAAGTACTCACCTGCCTCGGCGCTCACCAACCCCTCCCATGTGGCCATATCCGGGTGTTCGTCAAGGACGTACTGCGGGACGAACCAGCCGATCTTGCCGATCGCCCCGAGGCCGCCGATATCGACGACGGAGCCGTCATCGAAGAACGCCTGCTCGGTAGCGGTGATACCCGAGGGCCAGATCTCCAGTACTGCATCGAGCGTGCCGTCGGCCAGGCCGGTGAACATCGCCTCGTTTTCATCGATCGCGATGACCTCGACTGGATAGCCGAGCTCACTCTCGATCAATTGGGACGCCACCGCCACGTTGAGCGCGGAGGCGGTCCATGCGTTGACGACAAAGGTGATCGTCGGCTTGTCGCCCGAGTCACCCGAACCGGCGTCGGTATCGGAGTCGTCCCCACATGCGCCGGCGACCATTGCAATCGCCAGCAGGATTGCGGCTATTCGTTTCATATTTCCCTCACAGTTCCTTGGCGGACGTCGACCGTCCGAGGGCTGAACGTTACCAGCGTCACATCGAGCACGAATGCGACGATCCACTAGCTTGTCGCCAATGAGTACAGCGCAAACAATCGGCGTCGACGCGCTCCCGGCCGTCCTGGCCGGCGTAGGCGTCTACAAAGTCTTCGGACCCAAACCCCACCGCGCCATGGAAATGGCCGCGGAAGGCATCAGCCGGGAGGAGATCCTCCGGACCACTGGCAACACCGTCGCCGTGTGCGACGTTTCCTTCGAGGTGGCCCGGGGAGAAACCTTCGTCGTCATGGGCCTGTCCGGGTCCGGGAAATCGACGCTCGTTCGATGCATCGCTCGGCTCCTCGACGTCACTCGAGGTCAGGTCACACTCAACGGCGACGACCTCATGGCAATGAGCGAGAAGGAGCTCCGTGACGTCCGCCGCCGCAACATGTCGATGGTCTTTCAGCACTTCGGCCTGTTCCCTCATCGAACGGTGATCGACAACGTGGCGTACGGATTGGAGATTCAGGGCCTGGCGAGAGACATCCGACGCGAGCGGGCGCGTGAGATCCTCGACGTCGTGGGGCTGGGGGGGTGGGGCGACCATTACCCGCAGCAACTCTCGGGCGGCATGCAGCAACGGGTTGGGCTCGGTCGGGCGTTGGCCATCGAGCCCGAGGTCCTCTTCTTCGACGAGCCATTCTCCGCCCTCGATCCACTGATCCGAAGGGACATGCAGAACGAGCTGTTGCGGCTTCAGGCCGAGACACAACGCACCATCGTCTTCATCACCCACGACTTCGACGAGGCGATCAAGCTCGGCGATCGGATCGCCATCATGAAAGACGGGGCGTTCGACCAGGTCGGCACCGCTCTGGAACTGCTCGCCAACCCCGCCACCCCGTATGTTCGCGAGTTCACCGAAGACGTCTCGCGCACGAAGGTGCTCCGAGCCGGCAACGTGATGAAACCGCACGAAGGCGAAACCGTCGGACCGACGGTGGGCGCCGATCGCTCCATCGATGCGATCTTGTCCGTACTGCTCGAAACGACCGATGAGATCGGCGTTGTCGACCCATCCGGTTCGCTCGTCGGGGTGATCGACCGTGGTGCGGTGATCTCACTACTCGAGCCCGGGTCGTGACCACGGTCGCCCCTACCGCGGGTTTGCCCCTGGCTTTGTCGGGTCTACGGCGATACTGGCGATGGGTACTGCTCGTCGTCGGCTTCGTCATCTTGCAGGCCGTCTTCTCCTCCGCCGACGAGTTCCCCGCCTGGTTCGACGACACCTTCAAGGATCCAATCGACCGGGCTGGGAACTGGATGCAGGCCCATCGCCGCACTCATGTCGTGTTCACCGACTTCTTCACGCCCCTCAGCGATGCCGTCAGATGGGCGCTTGACTCGGTGGAATCGGCTCTGCTGTGGGTCCCGTGGTTCGTCCTCCCGGCGAGCGTCTTCCTGGTGGTGGCCCGATCTCACGGATGGCGGCCGGCCCTGATCCCGGCCATGGCAATGCTCTACCCCGGACTCATCGGCCTCTGGGAGGAAACCGTCGACACCTTGGCCCTCATGACTATCGCTGTGTTCATCTCGGTGGCAGTCGGGGTGCCGCTCGGAGTGTGGGGTGCCCTTCGACCCCGGGCGGAGAAGACCATGCGGCCTGCCCTCGACGCCATGCAAACCGTCCCCGCTCCCGTCTACTTCCTCCCCATGCTGATGCTCTTCGGGATTGGTCGCGTCCCGGCGACCTTTGCCACGGTGATCTATGCCTTGCCGCCGGTAGTGCGGCTCACCACGCTCGGCATCCGCGAGGTGCCCAGCCACGCGGTGGAGGCCTCGGAGATGTTTGGCGCCACACCTCGCCAGACCATGACCAAGGTCCAGCTCCCGATGGCGTTGCCCACCATCATGACCGGCGTCAGCCAGACCATCATGATGGCCCTCGGCATCGTGGTTCTGGCAACGATGCTCGGCGCCGGCGGGCTCGGCCAAGAGATCATGGACACCCTCAGCCAGCGACGAACGGGCCGCGGTTTCGCCGTCGGGCTCGCAGTTGTCGCCGTCGCCATCGTGCTCGATCGAATCAGCCGCGCCGTGGTGGTCACCGACCGTTCGAAGCTGCCGAGCACGCGAACGACACTGATCGCCGTCAGTGCGCTGGTGGTCCTCGTCATCGTCGGCTTCGTCACCGGCACCACGGAGTTCCCCGACGTCTGGGATGTCAAGACATTCGATCCGGTCGACAACGGTGTCGACTGGACACGCGACAACCTGCGCTGGCTGACCCGGTGGTTCAACGACCTGGTGGTCGCGGAGTTCTACGTCCCGGTCCGCGATCTGCTCATCGACACGATCGCCTGGCCTGTGCTCGTATTCGTCGTCGGTTGGATGAGCTGGATGATCGGCGGACGAAAGCTGGCCGTCTTCACTACGGCCATGATGCTGGCCACGGGTGCCATCGGCATGTGGTCCCCGTCCCTCGACACTCTCACACAGGTCGTGGCGGCCGTGGCGCTGTCGGTGGCGATTGCCCTCCCGGTCGGAATCTGGGCGGGCCGAAACCCTCGAGTGGAAGCCGCGCTAGGGCCGGTGCTCGACGCCCTCCAGACCATCCCGTCACTCGTCTACATCATCCCGGCGGTGATCTTCTTCACCGTGGGCGTCGTTCCCGGCATCATCGCTTCGGTGCTCTATGCGATCGTTCCCGGTATCCGGATCACCGCCCTGGCGATCCGTGAGGTCCCCGAAGCATCCATCGAAGCTTCACAGGTATTCGGCGCGACCCCCCGCCAGACAATGTTCGGCGTGCGGGTGCCGCTGGCCGCGCCGACGATCATGGCCGGAATCAACCAGGTCATCATGATGGTGCTCGCCATGGTGATCATCTCAGGTCTGGTCGGCGGCGGCGCGCTCGGGTTCGCCACCGTCAGCGCCGTGAAGCGCAGCGAGTTCGGCAACGGCGCTGAGGTCGCCTTCGCCATCGTCGCGATCGCCATGATTCTCGATCGCACGACCCAGGCCATCGCCGAACGCCTCCGGCCGCCAGCAGCCGAGCAGTAGCGCCTGGTGCGCACCGGTGAGCGCGCCTGTTGGCTCTCCACTTGGCTCTCTGAGAGAGACTGGTGGGAGCGTCCACGGGAGCTGCGATATGGAAGCGTCCCCCGACCGGCACCTCGGAATCGCGCGTCGGTTACGCGTGCTTGATCGCGAGCGTGACACTGGCGAGAGGGAGGCAGATGAGCCCGAGGATTGACAGGGAGGCTGTTTGCCAAAGCGCGCCGTTGAGCACGAACACGGCGAACGCCGATAGACCAAGGTACGTGAACCAGCGTGGAAGCGTCCTGAGTCGGAACGCTGCGATCGAGAGTCCGGCCACGATCGCTGCTAGCGCGCGGCGGTTGGCTCTCCTCTTGGCTCTCTGAGAGCCGATGTGGGACCGCCGAAATGTGCCGCTATCGAGCGGGTCGGTCGACCGTCGCGAAGCGCGCTTGTCGAATTGGGTAGGCCAATCGGCAGCGCGCGACTTCGTCGGAACTAGGGCGGTCCTGCGGAGGGGCGTCCCGTACGATCAGGGGCATGGGAGAGCACGAGGGGACGCATCGGCGCCCGGTTCGAGAAAACACGGGCCTTGTTCGCGAGACCCTCGATCGTCTCGCCGATGCCGGCGTGACATGGGCGCCTCGCTTCGTTCGCCAGGACCGCCACGAGGAAGTTCTGTCGTGGCTGCCCGGCCGAAACGTGGATGATTGGCGGTTTCGACCGGACCTCCTCGATGATCTGGCCCGTGTCGTTCGCCAGCTCCACGACCTGACGACCAATCCAGCACCGAACCACGAGTGCCTCGTGCACGACGATCTCCAACCGCGCAACGTCGTAGTCGACGGTGGGATGCTTGGTCTGATCGACTGGGAACAACTGAGACCTGGGCGGCGGATCGAGGATGCAGCGCAGCTCTGCTGGTCGTTCGCCGGACCGATCGAAGGCGAGGATATCGACGTTGTCGCGGGTCGATGGAGTCGAATACTCGATGCATACGGTCCGGTCGATCGAAGCGAGTTCGTGCTGGTCGCGGTGGCCAAGATTGATCGATGCATAGACGACATCGTTCGGAACGCTTCCCTCGGCTCGGCTCGCCACCAGGCGTTCAGCGAGCGCGGGGATCGAGTCGAGCTGGCGCAGCTCCGCCGATGGTTCGTTGACCATGAGGCGGCATTGACCGCTATGACCGTGAACCTCGCGGACCGCCCATAGGCGGTTGGGTGGCCGCAACTGGCGGCATAGAGCGTCGGTGACCGACGATATGTACCGCCAGTTCGCTCGGGGTGGATCAGATCAGTTCGACCGAACAGGCCTCCACCGGTGATCGTGAGCTCAACCGGCAACTTGAGGAGATCAGGACCGAGCAGCAGCTCGTGTCCGTCGATGCGGCGTACCGCGTAGCCATCGAGCCGGCGACCCTTTGTTCTGGTATCAACTGATACCTCGAACCACACTTAATCCCTCATACCCAGGACCCGCCCATATGTGCCGATCTGGGGCGGGTGGAAGTGTGGGCCCGTGCTGAGCGTTCCTGCCAATGATCGGCGATATCGAGCGATCTGTGTCGTTCTGGGCGGGTCGGATTCAGCCGCCGTTCGCTTCGAGGTGAGCGGCCCATTCCGCTACGTATTGAGCTCGAAGGGTCCCGCCCTGCTGAGCGTCGGCGACCGAGCTCCAGTCGCCGAACTCGACGCCTTGGGAGCCATCCTTGTGGTTGAGGAAGAGCCAGCTATCAAAGCTGTGCGACATGCGCCGCAGCTCTGCCAGACTCGATCCGAGTCACCAACGTCAGACGCGCGATCGGCGTCAACCGGGCATTACCGTGCATTACGAGCTCCCTTGGAAGTGTGTTTCCTTTGACAGATCCACACTCGCCGAGGGAGCTCACCTATTCACGGACCACTGTCAACAAGGTCCATGCTCAATACAGCTAGCCACCGACTGGTTCGCAGGCTGGCGATATATGCCCATGTCGAGCGGCCCGTCTCGGCTCTCTGTGTGGTGCATCGCTCCGCCTCGGCGAAGTCTGCGTGCCGGCGTTGGCTCTCCACCTGGCTCTCCAGCGGCTGGCCATGGATTGAATCGTGGTCACAGATACGCGCCGATCATGATCGGCGCGTATCTGTGACTTGGGTGGTTCGGTCGTCGGCGGGCTACGAGACTCTCGGACCGGCGGCGACCCAGACACATGTCGACAACTCAGTTTGTGCGGATGCCCGATGGGCGAGAGATCAGGTGCCGCTGGCTACGTCGCGGCAAACGGGCTCGTTCTCATGCATCCGCCAGGGCGAATGATCTCGATCGAGGCAGTCGACGAGGATCCGGCATGCGAACGCTTCCTGCGCTGGGTGGGGCGGTGCGGGCCTCGAAGAGCGGTCTGGCTATCTGCCACCGTCATCAGCGGTCAGTGCCGACAGAACGCAGCGCTGATCTCGGCGACGTGTTCGTGGTCGGTGCCGCAACATCCGCCGATGAGACGAAGATTCGGCAAGACCTCGGCGAGACGCTGGTAGTGGGCGGCGAGTTCGGTCGGATCGCCCCGGTCGAGTTCCTCGGCGTCGTCCAGTTCCTCGTGGCTCATTCGCGAGGCGTTGGCCCGCACCGCCCAGATGCGGCCCCGCCATCCGGCGCCGCCGGCCAGCGTCGCCTCGAAATGTGAGGGGTGAGCGCAGTTGACCATGAAGTAGGCGGCACCAGCGTCCGTCGCCGCGTCGACGGCCTCGATGGCCTCGCCGAGGGCCTGCCCTGATGGCAGGCGTCCGTCGGTCTCCACGGTGAACGAGATCGCGACCGGAACTCCGGCGGTGCGGGCGGCCGTCACGATGCCGACCGCTTCGTCCACGTAGGTCATGGTGACGGCCGTGATGAGGTCAGCGCCCGCCTCGGCGAAGGCTCGAGCCTGCAGCGCGTGGTAGCTCGCCGCTTCCGCAGGCGTCATCGATTCGCCGACGACGTAGCCGTCGCCGCGAGGACCGATGACCCCGTTGACGATCGAGTCCGCGTCGGCGTTGTCCCCGATCGACCGAACGAATGCGACCGCATCGCGGTTGACGGCGGCGAGGGCGTCATGGTCGAGCTTCTGGCGAGCGCCCCAATCGGCGTTGGCCCGCCACGTGGGTGTGTCGAGCACGATGCCGACCCGGTCGCGCTCGGCAACGTCGACATAGGGGGCGTAGTAGCGATGCAGCGCGTCGCGGCCCTCCTCGGTGGCGAGCAGCGGGAAGGCGGCGAAGTCCGGAAGGTCGATCCCCTCGTGGAAGACCAGCGTGGTCTCGAGTCCGCCGTCGGTCACGTAGCGACCGTTATGCAGTGCTGAAACAGCGTCGATCGATGGCTTGATGGTAGTTGTCATGATGACTCCTTGGGTTGCTGTGGTGTTGTGGTGTCATCCATTGGGCGTGAGATCACGTCTTACGGTGTGAGTCCGTCGAGAAAGCGTGGCGGTTGTCTCGGCATCGGCTCTGCCGGTTTCCCTGGGCGGCACGAGGCTTTCGTGGGATTATCTGAACGTGACTGATGTGGCAATCGCGAGGCCGTCGGGGACGGTGACGTTTCTGTTCACCGATATCGTGGGTTCCACGTCGCTCTGGGATGCGTATCCGTCGGCCATGGCCGAAGCGTTGGCACTCCACGACGGCATCATTCGCAGGGCTATCGATCGGTGCGGCGGCCATCTGTTCGCCACGGGTGGAGACGGATTTGCCGCTGCGTTCGGTAGGGCATCGGATGCAGTGGTCGCAGCGATCGAGGCCCAGAGGGAGTTGTGCACCACGGTTTGGCCGGATCCGGCTCCCCTGTCGGTGCGGATGGGGTTGCACACCGGTGAGGCGGAGGAGCGTGATGGCGACTACTTCGGCACGGCGGTGAACCGCGCTGCCCGGTTGATGGGTGCTGCGCATGGCGGCCAGGTGGTGGTGTCGGGGGTTACCGCTTCGCTTGTCGATGGCGTCGATGACGTGCAGCTCGTCGATCTCGGGTCGGTGCAACTCAGGGGAGTGAACGAGCCGATCCGCGCCTTCGGCGTGGCGAGTTCGGGCTACATCTGGATCGAGAAACCGTTGGTCTCCCACCAAGCGAACGCGGAGACGGCGCCGAGGGTTGACCTGGTCGGGCGTGAGTCCGAATTGGCGGATCTCGTCTCGCGCGTGCGGGAACGACGCCTTGTCACCGTCACCGGTCCCGGCGGGATCGGGAAGACAACGCTGTCCGGAGCTGCTGTCGAACTCGTGGGTCCGGAGTTCGAGTACGGGGCGATCGTCGTCGACCTGACGCGTATCGACACTTCCGCGGGCGTTGCCGAGGCTGTGGCTCACCAGCTCGGTGCTGCCGACTTCGAGTCGCTGCTCAACTCGCCGAGTGATCAGCCGGCGTTGATCGTGTTCGACAATTGCGAGCACGTGCTCGACGCTGCCGCCGATGTGATCGCGATGGTGCTCGATGCGTGCGCCATGCCTTCGGTGTTGGCCACGAGTCGTTCACCGCTCGACCTTCCCGGCGAGTCGGTGCTGAACATCGGCCCGCTCGAGGTGCCAATCGACGAGGGCGCTGATGTCGCTGCGGTCGTCCTATTCGAGATCAGAGCCGCGGACAACGGCGCGGTATTGGTCCCAGAGGACCGATCGACCGTCGCGGAGATCGTCCGACGGCTCGACGGTGTGCCGTTGGCGATCGAATTGGCGGCTGCTCGGCTGCGAACCCGTTCCCTCGTCGAACTGCTCGCCGAGCTCGATGCCCGCCCCCATGAGCTCGCTCGGCCACGCTACCGCGGTAGGCCCAGCCACCGCAGCGTGGCCGACATGGTCGGTTGGTCGACGGACCTCCTCAACGAAGACTTGCAAAAGGCATTTCGTCGCCTTGGAGTCTTCTCCGGACCATTCACGGGCTCGATGGCCGCCGCGGTGATCGATCCTGAGGATCGTGCCGCGACCCCTGGGCGAATCGACGAGCTGATCGCAGCGTCGCTGGTCGTGGCCGACACCACCGGTGACGTCACCTGGTATCGCATGCTTCACCCAGTACGAGCGATGGCGCTCGAGAACGTGCGCGCAGCCGGCGAGGTCGGAGTGGTCGAAAGTCGCCTGGTCGACCACGTCGTCGAGTTGGCAATCAACATCATTGCCAACACCGCGTCGGGGTGGGACGGCAGCGTCCTGACCGATCTGTTGGCCCTCTACGACCACATCGTCGCCTCGATCCGGTGGGCGTTGGCGAATGACGAGTCCGCGGACCGGGCGTTCCTTCTCGTTGCCGTCTCGTGGGGCATTGTCCACCAGGCCCACACTGCCGAGCTCGCACAGCTCGCGGAACAGGCCCTGATCCGGTGGCCGGATCCGACGCACGCCGGTTGGCCCGATGCGGCCGCCACCGCCGCGACCTGCCGCAACCTCCTAGGCGATGTCGAGGGTGCGATCGAACTGGCGGAGCGAGCGCTCCCGCATGCCGACGTGTCGCCGTTTGCTCCAGCATCGTTGCGACGAGTGCTCGCACAGGCACATCGAGCAGCGGGGCGTTTCGAGGACTCTCGCGACTGGTTCGCGGCCGGGGCCGATGCCGCGACCGCCGCGGGATCGAACGGAATGGCGTGGGAACTCTTGGTCGATTTCGGGCTGGTGGCCGCCGAGCTCGGGGATGCTCGTGCGGGTGAGGAAGCGGTCGATCGTGCGCTGCAGGAGGCCGAGGCTGCCGGTTCACGGATCAACGCGGCGTGGGCACTAGCCGGACGTGGCGCGCTCGCCCTTCGAAGCGATCCCGGTACTTCGCTGCTCGTCATCGAGCAGGCGATCGACGCGGCTCGCACCATCGGGTATCCCGCCGGCCTGTCCTTCTCCCTGCGAGCCAAGGCGGTGGCCGAACTTCGGCAGGGTTTGCTTGATGACGCCGCCACGACGCTGCTCGAACTGCTCTTTGAGCTCCTTCAACGGGGTGGCTTGAACGATCTGCGGATTGTCCTCGACCCTGCCGCTGAGCTGTTCAAGCGCACAGGAACTGCGAGTTGGGCTGACCTGGCGGTCACCGCGGCCTCGCTCCCGGTGACGTCGGTAGCGGTGCCCGTCGAGTCGACCCTCTTCGAACACGCCGCGGGCACCGGTCGAGTCCTGGCCAGCCGTGAGGCCTATGTTGCGTGTCGGGTCGGTCTTCAAGCGCTCATCGACGGTCGAGATTCCCCAGCGCCGATCGCAGCCGCAGTGGACGGGCCCTCCCTGCGGATGGAAGGCGACGCGTGGCGTGTCACGTGGGGGTTGCGGACGTTCTCGCTGCGCGTGTCGAAGGGAGTCGAGGATCTCGCGACACTCCTCGAGGCACCCGGTCGGGAGTTCGCCTGCGTCGATCTCGCCGGTGCGCTGGTCGTGCCCAGTGGCGGCGATGATGTGATCGACCCAACGGCTCGTCGTCAGTACGAGAGCCGCATCCGTGATCTACAGGAGGACCTGGAGGAAGCGGAGCGCAACGGCGATCTGGCCCGGGCTGAGCAGTCGGCGGCGGAACTCGACGCGCTCGTCGAGCACTTGTCGTCAGCGCTCGGCCTCGGCGGGGCCACCCGCAAGCACAGCAATGAGGCCGAGCGGGCACGGTCCGCGGTCACCCAGCGGCTCCGGTCGACACTCAAGAAGATCGCTACCCATGATCCTGCACTGGGACGACATCTCAGCGATGCCGTGAACACCGGTACGTTCTGTTGCTACGCGCCGGCCGAGCAGACCGTTTGGACCGTGTCTCGATGATCAACGTCACCGCCATGATGTAAGCGCGATCTTCGAGGCTGCCGATCAGGCGGTAGAGGTTGTCGGCCCGCACGACCCGGAACGGGGTCTCGATCGCGATCCTCGAGAGTTCGGCGAAGCCGAACTCTGTGGAACTCGAAGAGTTCCCCAGCACCCGAGAGTTCGGCGAAGCCGAACTCTGAGGAACTCGAAGAGTTCCCGTGGAGCTGATGGGAATCGAACCCACGACATCCTGCTTGCAAAGCAGGTGCTCTAGCCAACTGAGCTACAGCCCCGTAAGGGCACAAGCGTAGCCCCGGTGGTTCCAAGAACGTTCCTGGCAGAAACGGGGGTCTTGGCGGGTTGAGGAGTACATCCGAGCAACAGATCGAGGCCCCAATTGACTGATCACAGCGCCCTCACCCTTGTGGAGAACGCCATCCACAACCCGAGCGAACCTCGCCACTTCATGCAGATCGTGCCTGCGCTCGGGCGACAGACGGTAAGCGTCGGTGACCACGTCATTGCCGATTCGACGAATGCTGTCGTGGTGAAGGAGGTGGGCCGAGGGGTGTATGACCCCGTCGTCTACTTTCCCCGTGAAGACGTGGAGATGGACGCTCTTGTGCGCGTCGACAAGTCCACGCATTGCCCGCTCAAGGGCGACACCGAGTACTTCGACATTGTTCTCAAGGGCGGTGTTGTCGGTGATGAGCGGATCCCAGAGGCGGCGTGGTCCTACGTGAAGATGACTCTGGGCGACGAGCTATTCGAGCTCGTGGCGTTCGACGGTAACAAGGTCACGTACGGCACACATAGCTGATCGTGAGATCGACGGACTCGCGGAGTTCGGTTTTGGTGTCGAGTTCGATGGCGTCGGGCCAGGGGTCGCGCGAGGCGGCGAGATGATCGATCACGTCGGGTGTGGCATCGGATGCGGTGGCGTCACCGCGCTGAGCAAGGCGGCGCAGCGCTTCGTCACGAGGCACGACACAGTCGATCGCCGTGAACTCGGCTCCCAACCGAACGGCGAGTTCGCCGGCTGCTTTGCGGTGCTGGGCGGACGTCCAGGACGCGTCGAGAATTACCGACTCGCCGGCCTCGATCAACGCCTCGGCTCGTCGGAGCAGCTCTGTGTAGACACGATCGGTGGTGGCCGAGTCGTAGGCCGCCTCGCCAGGCCCGGCGCGGCTGGTGTGATCGTGATGGGCCAGGCCGAGCATGTCCTTGCGCAGTTCGTCGGAGCTGAGCACCAACCATCCGGTGAGATCGGCCGCCCGTTGAGAGATCGAGGTCTTGCCCGACGCCGGACCGCCGCCGATCACGATGAGCCGGTTCTGGGCCCGCTTCAGGTGGTGGAGCGTGAGGGCGTGGTAGGAGCGAGCGGCGCGGGCCGCGCCGGCAACGCCTTGGCGATGACGGATCACTTCGATCTTCGCCCGTACGTGGGCCCGATACGCCACGTAGTGGTGAGCGAGCGAACTCGGGTGGGCCTCGCCGCTGAATTCGTCGTAGAGGGCCATGACCTGGCGAGCGGTCGAACGACCGGCGAGTCGATGCAGGTCCATGATGAGGAACGCGATGTCGGCGAGCACGTCGCAGATGCGCAGCCCGTCGTCGAACGCCAGGCAGTCGAGGATCCTCGGGCCGTCGTCGAGGATGAAAATGTCGGCGGCAGTGAGATCACCGTGGCCGTCGCGTATGAAGCCGTCGGCGATGCGCTGCTCGAAAAGTGGACCGCGATGTTCGAGATAGTTCAGCGCCAGACGGCGGACCGCCTCGAACTCGCCGGGGTCGATGACCGAACCAACTGCGGGCTCGATCTCTGCCAGCGACGATTCCCACTGGTCGCGCAGGCCGTCCCGAGTGCCGATGCCGACGGGTTCGGTGATCCCGGGCAGACCGGCGTGGAAGGCGGCGATCTCTTTGGCGACGGAGCGCAGCGCGTCATCCGCGGCCGGTCCGTTCAAGACATTGAGCAGCCTGCGGGCGACGGGCAGTCGCCGCATGACAAGCATGCGGTCGACTGTCGTGTCACCTTCGAGGATGTCGGCGGTGCCCAGGTAGACGTCGGGCGAGAGCCGGCGATTCAGGCGAAGCTCGTCGTCGATCGCCTGCATCCGAGCCTCCGGCGAGCTGTGGTCGAGGAATCCCAGCGCCAGCGGTTTCAGCACCTTGTAGACGCGGTCTGGGGTGAACCAGAGCCGCGAGATGTGTGTCTCCACCGTGTCGAGCTCTGGCTCACCGGCCAGCAGATCGGGGTCGTCCCACGGCGTAGCGGTCATGCCTCGACGATCGCCTCCGGAGCGCTGCCGGCGGTAGGGCTCTAGGTCCTAACGCACACTGGGGTCTGTCCCCAGCGTGCGTTAGCGGCGGGCCTCGGTTGGGACGCCTCGTTCGTCGAGCATTGTGCGGACCCGGTCGATGGTCGCTTTCACTGCATCGATGGGAGGAGGAGCGGGCGCGGTCGGGGCCCACTCGGCAAGTTCATCGGCGAGTCGGTCGAACTCGAGGGCCACGCTGAACAGGCCGAGTGCTCCCTGCTCCTCCGGGCTCAGCTCGACCTCGGTTGTGTACGCCTCGATGACGGCATGACCGTTGTGTCCCGCATTCGCGGCGAGACGAGCGAGGTCAGCCACCCGGGTGTCGGGGTACGGGTCGCCGACTGTGGCAGCGGTCTCGAGCGTGATTGCTCGGTCACACTCGACGGTCTGTTTGGCGAGCGGGCTACGGACGAAGTGCAGAACCGCATCCAGGCGACGGACCAGTTCCAGCACCGACGCGACGAGCTCCGGCTCTGGCTGTGCCATACGCACCAGCGACGCCCGAAGGGTCCAGTCGCCGGGCCGGGGCGACTCGGAGTAGTTGACCAGCGTGACCGTCGGATCAGGATCGCGCCGCGCGCCACGGTGACGTTCGGCGAGCTTCCGGCCGGCCGACTGAGCGAGTTCCATCGACGGATCGTAGAACGTCGATGGATCAGGTGCGCTCTGCGAGCGTGGCCGGCTCCGGTGGCGCCCAGGGGGACTCGTCCTCCGCACCGGTGGGGTCGAACCGGCGGATGGCCCCGAGGAAACGTCGAGTCCGCTCATCGCGGGCGTGCGACAGCATGTCGTCGGGATGCCCCTCTTCGACGAGCTCACCCCCGTCCAGATAGATCATCCGGTCAGCGACGGCGCGAGCGAACCCCATCTCATGGGTCACGGCGAGAACAGTGACACCGCGGCGAGCGATGCCGTTCATCAACTCCACGATGCCCTTGGTCAGCTCGGGGTCGACGGACGCGGTGGGTTCGTCGAGGAGCACGATCGCCGGATCGTTCACCAGGGTGCGGGCAATGGCGACGCGCTGCTGCTCGCCTCCGGAGAGTTGGTAGGGACGCTTGCGTTGATGCGCCACCATCCCGACATCGTCGAGTGCCATGAGAGCGCGGCTCGTGGCTTCTCCGGGCGAGCGTCGATGAACGAGGCGCTGCGCCGCGACCACATTGGACAGCACGCTCATCTGCGGGAACAGGTTGAAGTCCTGAAACACCATCCCCACGTTCCTGCGGACGTGTTCGAGCCGGTATCGATCACCGTCAATTGCTGTCTCGAGGACTCGGATGTCGCCGGACGTGTGCGTCTCGAGTCCGTTGATGCAGCGCAGGAGGGTCGACTTGCCGGCGCCTGATGGGCCGATGATCACGACAACCTCGCCCGCGCGCACGGTGAGCGTGATGTCGTCGAGTGCCCGAAACGCGTCGTACCACTTCGTGACGCCACGGCATTCGATCACCGTCGGTCCCAACGATGCACGAGCAGACGGCAGGTTCACGGCTTCCACTGAACCACGATCGACGTCTCACGTACAGACGCTTTCCCAACAGTTCCGGGAACTCCCCAAGTGCCGTTGACGTACTGTTGTGGTGATGACGATTCGCGGCACAACCATTCCTCCCCGCGCCTTGGGGTTCATGGGTTTGGTCGCGGCGGCGATTGTCGTGGTGGCGACGGTCCTCGTCACTCGACCCGCCGGCTCGTCCGACGATGTCGCTTCGACCATCGCCTGCAACGCCGTTTCGGCCGACTTCGGCGCTCCGGTCGGGTGCAGCGCCACCGGCCCGGACGATGCATTGGTCGATTGGGGCGACGGCACCCAAACCCCGATCGCCGACGCCGGCACCCACCTCTTTGCCTCGCTCGGCCCGACCGATGTCAGCGTGGTCGCACGAAACGGCGACACCCTGGCGTCGACCTCCGTCGACATCGAGCTTGATTTCGCCCTCCGCTGCGAAACTGGTGACATATGGCGGGTCTACGAGCTGACGCCCGCACTGAACACGCAGGTGGCTCCGTACGACTACGTGTATGTGGGTGCTGATGGCAGCTCGATGTATCCCGGCGACTCCGACTACCCAGCAACCGTCCTGGCCGCTTCCAAGTTGGAGAAGGTCTCGCCAGAGGAGCAGCCTCGTATCGGTCTCTGCACAGTCGATTCAGTCGCTGCTGACACGCTCGATGGCACCGTCACGTGGACCGTCACGAGCGAATGGTACGACCCCGTCGTCACGCGGACCCGGTCTCTGACCCCCGGAGTACCCGGGCTTTGGGAAGGCGTGCAACCCGTCGAGCTTCACGTCGAACTGGACGTGCTGGGTTACCAGGCCTCGGAGCGCCGCGGCGTGTTCTTCGGTGGTTGTGGTTGAACGGTGAACGAGGACTGACCCGGTCGGGTCAGCATCACCAGTACCACCCGGACGCGTTTGACTCATTTGAGGCGACTTGACTCATTTGGGCCAATGGCATGCTCACGTGGCACGATGGCAGCCGTCCCCGACGGAGGTTGATCCATGCCCACCGGTCTCAAGAGCTCGCCCGACGATTTCGATCTGCGCATGTCTGCGGAGGCTCGTCCTTTTTACGACAAGGTCGTCAACTTCCTGGAAACGGTCGTCGACCCGATGCAGCAGGAATTCCACCGCATCGGCGCCAACCGCCCCGATCGTTGGCAGTACCTTCCCGAGCAGCTCGAACTGCTCGAGGGCGCCAAGGACAAGGCGAAGGAGCAGGGCCTCTGGAATTTCTTCCTGCCCGAGAGCGGACAGGGTCTTTCAAACCTCGACTACGCCTACCTCGCCACCGAGCTCGGCAAGTACCCGCTGGGGTCCGAGTCGCTGAACTGCTCGGCTCCTGACACCGGCAATATGGAGGTGCTCGAGCGAGTCGGCACCGAAGAACAGAAGAAGCAGTGGCTCGAGCCGCTGCTGAACGGCGAGATTCGCTCCGCCTATGCCATGACCGAGCCGGGCTTGCCGTCGTCCGACGCCAAGAACATCCGCACCAAGGCCGTGAAGGATGGCGACGAATACGTCATCAACGGCGAGAAGTACTACATCTCCGGAGCGGGCGATCCCCGCTGCAAGATCCTGATCACGATGGTGCAGACCAGCCCCGACGGACCACCGCACCGCAAGCAGTCGCAGATCCTCGTGCCCATCGACACGCCGGGTGTCGAGATCCTCGGCCCGATGCACGTCTTCGGCAACGACGACGCCCCGCACGGCCACATGCACATCCGATTCAGCGATGTGCGTGTGCCGGCGGGCAACCTTCTGCTCGGTGAAGGACGCGGTTTCGAAATCTCGCAGCTGCGCCTCGGCCCGGGCCGTATTCCTCACTGCATGCGCTCGATCGGTGCCGCCGAGAAGGCGCTTGATCTCATGGTCAAACGTGGCCTCACCCGTGAGGGCTTCGGCCGTCCCCTCGCCCGACTCGGCGGCAACATGGAGATCATCGCCCGCGCTCGGATCGAGATCGAGTCGATGCGGATGATGGTGCTACGGGCCGCCAAGGCCATGGACACGCTCGGCAACGCCGAAGCTCGAGTGTGGATCTCGGGCGTGAAGGCACTCGTGCCAGAGCGTGTCTGCCAGATCATCGACCAGGCCATCCAGATGCACGGCGCCACCGGCGTCAGCCAGTGGACGCCGCTGCCGCAGATGTACCACAGCCAGCGCACCCTCCGTCTCGCGGACGGCCCCGACGAGGTCCACTGGATGGTCGTCGGCCGCGCCGAGCTCGGCTCCTACTCCGGCTACGACGTCCCGCTCGAGCAGGACTCCTACGCCGACCCGGCCCTCACCGACGCCTGGTCAGAAGACCACAGCTTCAACTTCACCGGTCCCTGACGCGCCGTCGCGGCCTCGTCACGGCCCGTGGTGGCGACCACTATGGGTGAGACTGGGAGCTGCGGTACCCTGTAGTCCGTGCGGAGAAGTTGGCATCGAGTTCTGGCTGTTTTGGTGGTCGCCGCGGTGGTCGGCTTGGGTGTCACCGCGTTTCAGATCGAGCCCGCGGTCGTCACGCGAGTGTCGACTCCAACCGGGGGTCTGTGGATCCCGTCGAGCTCGACCGGTGAGATCATCTATGTCGACGTCCTGAGCGGCGACGTCTCCGCGCGAGTGCCCGTGGCCGAGGTGGGGGCGATGCTCGAGGTGAGCGAGACGGAGCGTGGAGTCGTGGTGCTCGACCGCACGACAGGTGTTGTTTCCCTCGTCGACCCGGCGCTGCATGAAGTGATCCGTGAAGTGCAGACACTTGCCGCCGATTCCGACCTGTTCGACATCGGGTCGAATGCCATTGTGCTGGGCAACGGCACAGACGTCGCGGTCGTCGACTCTCAGGTCACAGAATCGGCCTCGTTCGATTTCGGCACCGACGTCTTGTCGGTGGCTGCGTATGGCGACGGGGGTATCGCGTCGACTTCGACCGAGCTGATCCCCTTCGACTTCGACGTCACGTCGGCCGTCGCCCCGATCGCCACCACCGGCGAGCACGTTCGCCTCGTTCGTGCGGGCGACCAGCTCTTGGAAGTCGACGAGCAGGGAGTTCGCGAGTTCGGTGGCAACGACCGGATGTGCCAAACGCAGATGCCTGGGCCCGATGCTCAGTTGGTGGGCGCACCGTCGGGTTGGGTGGTGGCCATCGACCGGGGAGAGCTCCGGCTGACCGATCTCGAGCCCGAGATCTGTCGCACCGTTCAGCTTGGTGCGGCCGACATGCAGGTGGCGCGGCCAGTCATCGCCGCGGGGAGGGTGTTCGTACCCGAACCGGCCACCGGTGTCGTGCACATCGTCGATCCGCTCTCGCAATTGGTCGAGTCGCACCGTGTCACATTCGTTCTTGAAGACCTCCACATTCGAAGCCGCGGCGAGATCGTGGTGGCCTACTCGGCGAACTCATCTCTGGTGACCGTCCTCGACGCGGACGGCGTCACAAAGTCGTTCGACACCGCCGCCGATGACCAGGCACGCAGCGTGATTCTCAGCGAAGATGGCTCGTCGGCCGTAGTGGGCGGCGAGGGCGGCTCAGTCGCCATCGGGCTCGACGGCGCCGAGGGTGTGGGCGCCGCGGACGACCTTCTGGTCATCGACGCCGTAGTGCTCGGGGCTGAGGAGTCCAATACCGAGCCGACCGACGTGGAGGATCCGGAGTCGACTCAGGAAGCCCCGGCTGACACAGCTCCCGACGAACTGATCGCCAGCTACGCCGTCAGTGCGGCCACGGTCACGGCTGGTACCGAGGTTCGGTTTGTCGACGAGTCAACCGGCTCGCCCCAGTCGTGGATTTGGGACTTCGGAGACGGCACCGGTGCCGAGGGTCCTCAGGTCAACCACACCTGGCTCGAGCCGGGCACCTACGAGGTCATGCTGTTCATCTCCCGGGGTGAGGAAAGCGCCGAGGTGACCCGATCGATCACCGTCGTCCCGGCCGACGCTGCACTACCACCATCGGCCGACTTCACCGTCAGTGCCGCAATCGTCGAGGTGGGGGCACCGATTTCGCTCACGGACCGGAGCCACGGAGAGATCGACCGCTGGCACTGGGACTTCGGGGATGGCACATCCGCCACCAAACCCAACGCGGTGAAATCCTGGGGGCGAGCGGGCCGGTACACCGTGACGCTCACCGTTGCGAATGCCGAAGGATCCGACTCTGCCACCATCTCAATAGAAGTTCGCGAAGGTCTACGAGCACCGGTGGCCGTCGTCAACGCATCTTCTCGGCAAGTCGAAGCCGGCGAACCGGTCACCTTCAGCGCGTTGTCCACGACTGATCCGGCCAAGTTCACGTGGGATTTCGGCGATGGGCGAAGTGCAGTCGGGCCGACAGCCACGCAGATCTTCCTCCAGCAAGGCACGTACCTGGTCACTGTGCGTGCCAGCAACGATGCCGGTAGCTCCGAAGCGAGCGTCGAGATCATCGTGGTTCCGCCGACGCTGGCTCCTGTCGCGCGCATAGCGAACCTGCCCGCCCTCATCGAGGTGGGTGATGTGGTTGTGCTCTCGAGTCTCACCACAAACAGTCCCGACACCGAGAGCTGGTCGTTCGGTGACGGTCAGACCGGTGAGGGTTCGGTCGTCCAGCATTCATGGAGCAGCCCGGGCACCTTCCTCATCACCCTCACGGCCACCAACAGCGTGGGCTCCTCTGTCTTCAGGACCTCGGTTGTCGTCGTACCGCACCTGCCGCCACCGATCGCGGTGATTGACCTCTTCAACGCGTCACCATGGGTGGGCGATCCCGTTACGTTCACTCAATCGTCGCTGGATGCGACCAGCTGGCTCTGGGACTTCGGCGACGGTGGCACCTCGACGACAGCCAACCCGACCCACACGTTCCTCTCAGGCGGTCAGAAGACGATCACCCTGACGGTCAGCAACCGCAACGGGTCCAATTCCGCCACCGCAACGATCCAACCCCGGCCGAGACCCACCGCCGCGTTCTCGGTATCCAACCTGACCCCCAGAGCGGGCCAACTCGTGACGTTCACCGATCTCTCCGTGAATGCGGCGAGTTGGCTGTGGAACTTCGGTGACGGAACGACCTCCATCCTTCAGAGCCCTCAGCACGCCTACGCGGCGGCCGGCTCGTACCCGGTGGTGCTCACGGTCACGAGTTCGCTCGGCGATGTCGCTGCGACCCTGCCGCTGTTGATCGTTGTTGATCCCGCGGCACCTCTGCTGTCCGGCGTTGGCATAACGTCGCCCGCCACCACGCTGGAGCCGACCACGATCTCGGCCGTGGTCGCCGCCGCGTCGGGACCGATCACCACCTACCAGATCGACTTCGGTGACGGCACCCCGAATGGGGTGGGAGCGTTCGGCACCTTCCAGCACTCCTACGCTGCGGCCGGCTCCTACGTGATCCAGATGTGGGCTCAAGGCCCACTGTTCGATTGGAGCCTTGGTGTTTCGGCCATAATCTCCGTGGTTGATCCGCCGCCTCCGGCGATCGCGATAGCAGCGTCGGTGCCCAGCTCTGCGGTGGTGGGCTTTGTGCCCCTCGTCGGCGAGCAGCTACCGATCTCTGGCCCCATCTCGACGTGGAGTTGGGAGATCGCCGGACCAGGGGGCACGGTGGTCGTGGGCGGGCAGACAATCAACCACAACTTCCTCGACCCGGGCACCTATCAGCTCACTCTTCACGCCGTCGGCCCAGTGGTTGAGGTGACGGCCACCCGGTCGATCACGATCACACCTCCGCCGCCGCCGGAGATCACTTCCCTGGTTGCGACACCATCGGTCGTCACGACCGGCAGCCCCGTCCAGTTCGTTCCGACAACCACCGGTTCGGTCGTGCAATGGGAATGGGACTATCAAGACAACGGCACCTTCGTGGTCGGCACGTCACCAGGCGAGCACATCTTCAACACTGCCGGCACCCACACTGTCTGGCTTCGGGTCACCGGTCCTTACGGCCAGACCGATCTGCGGTCGGTCGACATCAATGCGCACGCACCCCCTCAGCCGTCGGTGCCGGCGGCTTCGCCAGATCTCGCCGTTTACACAACAGGCGACACGGTCGGCTTCACGTCCACCGAGTTGAGCGGTGCCACGGTCACAACATGGGACTGGAATCTCGACAACGGCGACGATCCGGACATCGACTACAACGACGCGGGGCCGTCGATCAGCCATACGTTCAACACCGCGGGGGTTTGGACGGTCACCGTGACAGCCACCGGTCCATCAGGTGCCTCGACGAGCATCTCCACCGTTGTCACAGTCGAGGATCCTGTGCCGCCGCTGATCGCCGGCTTCACGTTCGTCGTCGGCGCAACGCTGGATGTCACCTTCACCGATACCTCCACCGGACCTTCGATCGACACGTGGACCTGGGACTTCGGCGATGGGGCAGGTGTCAGCTCGTTGCAGAATCCGAGCTACACCTATGCGTCGGCGGGTTCCTACACCGTCACGCTGGTTGTCACATCCGGAGCGGAGACGAGTGCGCCGTTCAGCGCTTCGGTCACGATTCCGCCGTGAGCGCTGCGGATCGGTGGCCGCCGTAGCGCGAGGCCGGCGGCGCAGGCGCCCGATGGCGCAAGACGCGCGGATCGATCGTTCGGGCGACTCTGGCCCTCACGCCGCGAGCCCCGAAGAGTGCGATCTCACCGTCCGCCAGGTGGCCCCATGCGACATCGCCTTCTTGTCGCGTTGATGGCGTCGCCGCGTACAGGGCGCGCGAGGTCAGCGTTGCCAGC
Organism: Acidimicrobiales bacterium; assembly: GCA_029263175.1. GTDB lineage: Bacteria > Actinomycetota > Acidimicrobiia > Acidimicrobiales > Aldehydirespiratoraceae > JAACCU01. The sequence continues at coordinate 149,141 of JAJCXZ010000077.1, forward strand.
CTGGCCGATGCGGCCCCGAGATCAGCGTCGATCTCGCGAGACATCGCGACGATGTCGCCGATGGTGACCGTCGCCGTGACCGGCAGGCCCGCTTCGCGCAGTCGATCGACGAGCTCCGCCCATGCTCCCAGAACGCGAGCCTCGGCGGACTGTTTCGCTCGTCGCCTGCGTCGTCGACGGACGTAGCGAACGACCGGGACGCCGATGACCAGACTGACAGCGAGAGCAAGGAGCGTGATCACGAGGATGCGCCTCGATGAGCTCTCGTTCTGGTCAACCCGGTTGGCCTCGGTGTCTTCGCCCGGATCGAGTTCACGGGGAAGCAGCTGGGCTTCCACTGCGGTCTGATCGATCAGCGTCGTGGTAGTGGTTGCATCGAGCGAGCTTTCGCCGGCGGTCTCGGTCCGGGGCACCGGATCGAATTGCACCCATCCTCGGCCGGGAAACGCCACCTCGGTCCAGATGTGCAGGTTGGCCCCCGAAACATCGGCTTCGCTCGTGACATACCCCACGACCAACCGTGAGGGATAGCCAAGCGTCCGGGCCATGAGTGCGTGCAGCGAGGCGAGTTGTTCTGCTCCCGTC